>NZ_JBHTDH010000001.1:0-559308 GCF_042666555.1 Herbaspirillum sp. GCM10030257 | reverse complement strand
CGTGAGCACTTAATGCTTGTAGTATTACGATAGTCCCGAAGAACCATCGCCGCACTCCATCAAGCGCCCACACTTATCGGCTGTTATTTGTTAAAGAACCATCCTGCCCGTACCGCAGATTTCCATCTACCGTACCCGCCGTCAAATCGTTGTGTTTGTCAGCCAGCAGAGAAACGAGATTATGAAGCATGTTCTGTTTTGCGTCAAGCTTTTTACACTGTAGCTGTTCGCCTAACTGCTTCTTTTTACAAGAGTTTTCGATCTTGCAAGCCGCACGCAAATCGTTCCATTTCGTGCACCAAAGAGGCGAGATTATGGAGCGTTTGACAGCTTCGGTCAAGAGCCCCAGAAAGATTTTTGGCGAAAGTCTAAGGTAGAGTAAAGTGTGCCGACTGTTCGTCGCACTACAGGCGGAAGGACACTATCTTTAAATATGGGCACTAAACCGGAGAAACATATTCTTGGCGCCAGCAAAAGAACCATATACCCTGGGGTGGCTCGGCATCGGCAACAGAAATTAAGCATTTTGCAACGCAGATGCTAGCCGACAATATGGGCGAATATTGCGCCATTTATTAGATAGCATCACTACCTGAAGTAATCGTCGCCATGAAGCGGTTATCTTTTGCCACACCACTCTGTTGAGCATATTGAGCAAATGCATTGACCGGTGGACAACGATCCCTAATTTGCGTTGCGCCGGCGCCAGTCATCAAGCGCGTCACGTAGTTCGTCGAGGTTTAGAACCCTTACGGTTGGCGGTGGGCGACGTACGAGGACAGCACTGCGCCCACCGACCCAGATCTCGGTTGAGTCGGGAACTGCTGCGCGCAAATCGCCTAGCGACTCAAGTACATGCGCGGGTCGCACAGAAGCAGAAAAGGATAAAGCAACAATGTCCGCTGACTGTACCTGTGCAGCCTTGACGATCTCGGTGATGGGAGTCTGCACGCCGAGGGAGATGCAGCTTGCGCCTTCAAGCGTTAGTATCGCCTCTGACATCAGCAGGCCTAATCCATGGGGTTCATTAGGCACGGTGGTTAGCAGGATTCGCGGCCGCATCGGCCTACCTGCGCGCGTGGACGCTGCAGGAACAGAGGAAATTGCATTTCGCATAACTATCTGCACACACTCCGTGTATAGATGCTCCTCGAAGACAGCCAGGTTCCCCTTAGCCCAGTGATCACCTACCATTGTGGTGAGCGGAGCGACGACATCGGTGACAAACCGATACATGCCCATCCTGAGAAGTGATTGGGAGAGGTCTCGACGCATCTCGTCCACACGATGCGCCTTGCATAGCTTAATAAAGTACAGCAATTCTTCCGGTTCAGCATAGCTATCATCCGCACGAGCTTCAGCGCCAGCCTCTGGACTAGCGATCGCCCGGAGCTTTTCCATCTCGACGCCGACGATCTTTCCTGGACGATGCCCTTGATCCATGAGGATTTTAATCAGCCTTAATTTTTCGACCTGCTCCGGTGGATAGATGCGCTCGCCAAACTCATCACGCCCCGGGAATGGGAAGTCATAGCGGCGCTCCCATACGCGCAACGTATCTTTGGACAGTCCAGTTTCTCGCTCGACTGCCGCGATACTCAACCCGTTTGGGACAACCATTGTCATATTTTTCAAATAACTTCCTGAATACGTCAAGCTTAAACACAGATATTGTAAGTGCAATGCATGTCTAAGACAAACCGAAAATAGTGCGAACCTAGCATTATGTATATTGTCTAGGTCAACATGGGTGGACAGGACCACTCTGTATTTAACTTCAGCAAAGAAGTACTTGCCTTGCTTTTTTTCAACTCAATACAATGGAGTTCATCATGGCTACAGCACAAGGTCATATTCAGGAAAGACGTCATATTTCAGACCGCCGCTCGGGCATTTCTCGCACTCATGCAAAGCGTATGAGTGCGGTAGATTGGCTCGCAATGACTCTTCTTATAGTCGGCGGAATCAACTGGGGATTGGTCGGATTGTTTAATTTTGATCTCGTTGCGACATTGTTTGGGGAAATGAGCGCGCTCTCAAGAATTGTCTATATTGTTGTTAGTTTGTGCGCCCTGTACTCGATTTACATCAGCAGCAAGATGTCGCGCCGATAGTCGCAGTATTTCATGTTCCACGCAGTCCAAAGCCGGTATAACCTTACCGGCTTTTTTGCTTTGTGCTTACCCTCTAGAGTTAATGTGACAGGGCCTTGGACAAACCGGGTCAAAGAGCAAATTCATTCAAAAAATTCCTTGCTTTGTCTAAGACAATTATGCTCTAACATTGCGCGATCTCAAAGGCGCAGACATGTGGCTTTCTATCATTTGAGTACACGTCGAATCTACTTCCGCAACGTCAGTGCGCTGCCTTCGACGCGTTCGCAAACCACTTGAAGGAGATCACGATGAAGCCCGCAAAATACCTGTTTGCCTTGCTGTCTGCTGCTTTCATTAGCGGCTGCGGAGGCAGCGACGACGCCGACGTGCCAGTAGCCGCCACCGCTCTTATTCCAACAGTCGATAAGGTGGCGCAGGAACGCGGCTTCAGTGCATTACTAGCAGCAGCGACGAAGGCAGAGCTTGCGCCAACCCTAGCGGATCCCAACGCAAAAGTAACCGTTTTTGCGCCCACCGATACAGCGTTCAGTAATCTCGCTACATCCCTTGGTTTTGCTAACGCAAATGCAATGGTGGCCGCGTTGCCTCCTGTCGCGTTGAAGAGCATTTTGTCCTACCATGTGCTGCCAACCAGCAAACCAGCTTCTGAATTAACCGCAGCGTCGCAGTCTGCGCAGCCAACGCTATACAATTTTGATGGCCAGCCTGCAAATTTGGCCGTCTCTACGCAAGGCGGGGTAAAAATCACCGATGCGGCGCTTACCAGTGCAAATGTCACCGCTACTGATGTGCCGGCAAGCAATGGCATTATCCATTCAATCGACAAAGTACTTATTCCGCCAGGCGTGCTGAACATCGTGCAGATGGCACAGGCGAATCCACAATTGTCATCCCTGGTCGGCGCGGTCGTCAGCGCTAATCTGCAAGGCACACTCGCCGGAGCGGGGCCATTCACCGTTTTCGCGCCAATCAATTCGGCGTTTGCCGCGGCACCGACTGGCCTGACTCCGACGCAGCTCGCGACCGTGCTGACATACCATGTCTTGGGGTCGCAAGTGCTTGCCTCACAAATCCCTTTTGGTACTGCTGTCAATACGCTGGCTAATCAGGCAATTACCTTCAATGCCGGAACCCCACCTACGATCACTGATACAACCCGAGTTGCCGCGACGATTAATGCCAGCAATGTACGGGCAAGCAATGGTGTAATTCACGTCATCGACAAGGTACTGATTCCTGCATTGTGATGACAACGGATCACTAGAAAAGGACGGCAACAATGAAGACTGCAGCGGGGCTACTGCCAGAATAACGGGGACGCGCCGCTGCGGCCGTATTAAAGATAATACCGGCTCTTCGGATGTTATCGACTCGCCAGAATGCAATCCAGTGTGTAACGGAATAACTGCCAAGACGGCACAAAAGAATCTTGTGTTGCGCGTCCTTTGTCAGAGAGGACAGCGTGCTGGCAATCTCGCAGCTTGAAACGATCTCGCCGTTAATGCTGAGCCAGTTTTAACGAATCAGCAAAACAGGCACTGAGGACCTTGCAATAACCTTCGTCGCAACTGAACCCATGATCAGGTTCTTCAGGGCACCATGTCCATGAGCCCCCATTACGACCATGTCAATCTGGTGACGCTCCGTATAGGCATGGATCTGCTCCGCTACTTCACCGACCACATAGCCGGCCTTAAAAGAAATGCCCTTGGATCGCAACAGCTCCTGGTGCGGCAGCAAAATGGCTTCCGCCCCTTCTCGATAGTAATTTTCCACGGCTGCGGTACCGAGTACTGCTTTAGCACGTCCTTCGGGAATTGGCTCTTGCACATAAAGGACATGAAGCTCAGGCAGCTCCTTGAACCAGTTGAATCTCGCAATCAGAAAGTCAACAGCCTTGGCTGTATAGATGGAACCGTCTACCGCGCTCAGTATTTTCATGATGATACTTGTGTGTTACTTGATGTTTTATGCGGCTGAAGACGGGTTTTACCGGTTCCGAGGGCCGTGGTTGGGCGCAGTGTGTTCGAATGAAAAACAAAATAAATTGATTGAAGTCAAATTTGCCCAAGTCGTTCCGGATTCTCTGCAAGCTGCCCCTTAAGCGCTCAGAGCTTTCGGAATAAATTGACCTTGGCAATGCCTTGCTGCCATTGTGTGCTGATGAGGCTACCGATTCACTGGTAACGGGCTGTTATGACCGCACGCTTCCTTGAACCATTACTGAACGGTGTTTCGCGAACCATGCTTCAGTCCACGACGATTCCCTGCCTTCGTTTCTTCCAGTCGGGTTGACTTGCAAACCATGACTGCGCATCATGCGTGGACAATCAACTTCACGCAGATACGACCAAACTTGTGCAGCTCCGCTTGAGCTTTGATACAACGCTTCACAGATCGATGACGAATACTTCGTAATATTCGATTGACGGCGGAATTTGTTTCCAAGAATATTGCAACATGCCATATCTTTCTCTGTTCCTTCCTGTTCTGTTTGTAGTAGCACTGGCTTTTCTGCTCAAACATTTTTTGGCTTCGCTCGCTTGGGCAGGCCTGCTTGCTGTTATTACCTGGCCGGTCCATCAGATGCTGATGCGCCGTGGCGGGTCAAGGACAGGGAGTGCCGTGCTCATTCTCACTGCGCTGATTATCAGCTTTGTGGCGCCCTCCGTTTTCCTGTTCAATACGCTGAGCAATGAACTGTCGACGGTAGAAAGGCTGGTTGGTCAACTGAATCAAACTGGCGTACCGGTCCCTGAGTGGCTAATGCGTCTCCCGATGATCGCAAAACCGGCCGTAAAGTGGTGGCAGGAGAATCTTGAGGTGCCCGGCGGGCTAAATACCCTGATACAGACCACGGCAGGTGACCTTGTCCCCCACCTCAGCAGTGCGCTAAGTACCTTGGGACCGAGTATCCTTGCCAACGCCCTGTATCTGTTTCTTGCACTATTGACATTATTTATTCTCTACATAGAGGGCCCGGCGGTAGTCCGTTATGTCGATCATGCCGGCGAACGAATCACCCCTAAGTATTATGCTGTGGTGCGCCGCCTGTTTCCGCTTTCGGTCCGGGGAACCGCGCTCGGCCTTTGCTCCGTTGCGATCCTTGAGGGCATCGTCCTCGGGGCCGCCTATGCGGTTGCGGGTGCCCCGGCACCAGTGCTGCTAGGTGTGATCACTGGTTACATGGCATTGATCCCGGGCGGGGCGCCGTTGTCCTTCACGGCGGTATCCCTGCTTTTGCTGGGACAGGGTAATGCAGGGGCGGCACTGGGGCTCTTTTGCTGGGGGGCGTTTGAACTGTTTATGGTGGACAAATTTATTCGTCCTAAACTCATTGGGCAGCGCGTTGACCTACCTTTCCTTGCTGTACTGTTCGGCTTGCTTGGCGGCGTTTCGACAATGGGGGTCTTAGGTCTATTTATCGGTCCCTTCATGATGGCGGTTTTGTTCTGGTGGCTGCGCAATGGAAAGGATGACTCTGTACAGGGTCCGTCCGTACCGTCGAAAAGCGATAAATTAGCCGCTTGATTTTTACTCTCATTTCCATAAGCCGATCCTTAGACTCATCTGACTCGGCAATGTAGCGCCACGCTTTAAAGCCTACTTGCTGCGACCAATTTGGTTGCGAAAATTCAAACTTCCTTTCGAGTACGTATTTTCCTACGTTGAAAGACAGCGGATTCCGATGTTCCGCATTCGTGCCCTTAGATATATTGCCTTCATCGAAGCAGCAATCTGAATTAAACATATCTATTCAAGGGGCAGAACATGAGTGATGAAGCAGACGTTGCAAACGACAAGATTGAGATGGACCGCATGGCAGCGATTGAAGCATGCCGTCGGCAACCGGGATTGCCGGCTAAAGGAGCTTGCTGGTTCTGCGACGAGGCATTACCGCCCATGAAAAAATTCTGCGACAGCGACTGTGCGGCAGACTACGAACTCGAACAGGCAGCATGGGCACGTGCGGGTCGCCCTCGTGGACCGAGCGATATGCACGCCGATTAAAAGATTAAACAGAGCGGGACTGAATCATATATTCAAGCGCAGGCCGGCCAATGCAATTACGTCATTAGCCGAGTGCCTGCGCAAAGGTCGGCGTGAACTGGTAGGCAAGTTGTGCGTCTCTTACGCCGATGGACTGAAATATATGGAAGCTGAGCCATTCGGTATCACTTGAAATGCATATTTCCGCTTCGAAAATTTCGCGCATGAGCATAACCGTGGTGTTCCAGTTATCACTCTCTACCGGCAAATAGCACAGACCTGATTTATCCTGCGGCGCAGACACAATCACATGCGCAACTAGCGTGTTGAGCAACTCAACCGCTGCCTCGCTCAGTACCTCTTCCACCGCCTTGTTTATCTGCATGGGAGATAGTATGCCTCGAACCAACAGAGGCATGCCAGTCCTTTTGCTCTTGAATGCGCAAGAAGTATCCGGTCACTTCATCGTTAGTTACTTTCCTCAACAGATCAAAAGCTTCCTGCTATCCGTCAAGGCCAGTGAATAACGCGCCGCGTAGACTTGAACTCATTTTTATTGGCCCCCTTTCAGCATGACGCGGGCCATGCTCCATCCATGAGGAAAGGAAAGATTTGAAAAAGATCGCTATTGTCGGCGCCGGTTTTTCTGGCGCTGTTATCGCACACGAGCTTGCCAAGGCCGGTTATCAACTTGAAGTATTTGATTCCCGTTCCCATGTGGCAGGCAATTGCCATTCACAGTGCGACCCTGAGACGGGCGTCATGGTACACACCTATGGGCCGCACATTTTTCACACCAGCAATGAAAAGGTTTGGAATTATGTCCGACAGTTCGATGAGTTCATGCCCTATACCAATAGAGTCAAGGCGATTACAAAAGGACGCGTGTTTTCGCTGCCAGTAAACCTGCTAACGATTAACCAGTTCTTCGGGAAGACATTTAACCCACGGGAAGCAGAAGCGTTCCTGGCATCAATTGGCGATCAAAGCATCAGCGATCCGAAGACTTTTGAAGAACAGGCATTACGATTTGTCGGCAAGGACTTATACGAAGCATTTTTCAAAGGATACACGACCAAACAATGGGGTATGCATCCTTCGGAACTTCCCGCCAGCATTCTGAAGCGGCTGCCGGTTCGGTTTAACTATGACGACAACTATTACGCCAGCAACTTCCAGGGAATGCCAAAGAACGGCTATACCTTCATTGTCGAAAAGATGCTCGATCATCCCGGCATTCAGCTCCATCTCGGCACCACGTTCGAACGTGAATCGGCCGGCGACTATGATCATGTCTTTTATAGCGGGCCGATTGACACCTGGTTTGGATATAGTCAGGGAAGATTGGGGTACCGTACGCTGGACTTTGAATCCGAAACCCACGATGGCGACTATCAAGGCAACGCGGTATTGAATTATTGCGATGAGGATGTGCCATGGACCAGGATCTCCGAGCATAAGCATTTTTCGCCCTGGGAATCCCATGAGAAAACCGTGATTTTCAAGGAGTACAGCCGATTCTGCGAAGAGAACGACATCCCTTATTACCCGATCCGACTAGTGAAGGACAAATCGCAGCTGAAGCAATACATCGAACTCGCACTGGCGGAACGCAATATTACTTTTGTCGGACGACTGGGTACCTACCGTTATCTGGACATGCACGTTACGATTGCAGAAGCGCTTGATGTCGCGGAGCAGTTCCTCGCGCGCGCAGGTGGTAGCGAGCCTATGCCATCGTTTACAGTCAACCCGCTGGGTTGAGCTACGCTCGGCAGAAGGTAAAGAGAAGACCGATGCAAACCCCCAGACAAGCAACTTGTTCGCATGGCCTGTCTGGCTGATCTGCTATTTGCGATTCAAAGCTCTTCCGGCGGCATCTCCGTCATGGTGACGGCGGTGCGAAGGCTGTTGCTGAAGCCAGGTAATGTCTGCGTCTCGCCTTGCGGCACTGGCTTCCTGAAAGCATAGACGCGTGCATGCGCCTGCGCCGGCATGTCTCCGATGCCGTCGGAAAGCATGGCGGAAAGCGACGAAGAGTTCTCCGGGCCGCTTTTTTGCCGTTGCCGTCCTTGTAATGAAATCACCGGACACTTGTTCATGACTTTCTCCCCTTGTACAGAGATTGCAGTATAGAACCGGAGTGCGCTGGGGACTGTGACATTTTGTTTCGCACCCAATGTTGTTTCGTCCTTCAAGAAACAATCGATGCGGCAGTCTGTCATATCTGTACAGTGACCCTCTTGAGGAACAGATCGATGATGCACGTTGAAAAACTTGAAGAGATATCAGCCAGCCTGAATCAATTGAAAAGTAACTTGCAGCGGGCACTGAATGAAGGAGATCATCCCCTTGATGCCCATAGTGCGCTGGTTCGACAAGCAGAGGAATGCGAGTTCATGCTGCCAGAGAAGTTGACGACCAAGACACTGGCCGAGGCGGTTGACCGCAAGCTTGCAAATGTCGCCGTCCTTCTCGAGCGAGCACGGAGACACGAGAGTCTGCCGGAGGACGCACAAGCTGCGGCAGAGCAGGAGTACATGCTGTCTGAAGAAGACTATGCGGCGGATGCCGGTCACCCGCTAGAACACGGTAAAGAGCCTGGAGTGCGGCCGCAAAATTAGCGATTCCCTGTCTCGGCGGGAGGCGGATTCTTAGAATTCACTTGTGACCAGTCGCGCGAACTAAGGTTTGCCGCTCTTCAGTTAATTGCATTTCTTCGGATAGCTGCCTCGGCTGAATCCGCGTACCCCCTGTAATGTCGTACAGCATATCGCGGACCCATCGATGCGCTGGATCACGTGCATGACGCTCATGCCAGAGCATATCGACATGCACTGGTGGCAAATCAAACGGCATCTCACGGCCAATGACGAGATCGGTCAAGCCGATCGCTGCGATAAGGTGACGCGGTACGACCGCAAGCAAGTCAGAATAGGCAACGACTTTGCCTACCGTGAAAAACTGATTGACGGTCAGTGCGATATGGCGCTCGCGGCCGAATTGGTTAAGTACGTCATCCACTAGGCCATGTGCTTTTCCGGAAACGCTCATCAGGACATGCTCGGCACGACAATAGTCATCAAGTGTAAAGTCACTCTCTGCGAGAGGATGACCGCACCGCATAATGCAGACGTACGAACCGCTATACAAGCGTTGATGCAAAATCGCAGAAAATGCCCCCTGACCGCCCGAAATCTGCGCGGCAATGCCAGGGAAATAACCGATAGCAAGATCGATCTCTCCTTGTAGCAGGAGCGGCTTAGGATCACGTGTCAGGAGAGGTATGAGGCGGATACAGAGATGAGGAGCGCGACGCTTTATTTCGCGCATCAATGATGGCAGGACAAGCGCCGCCGTAGAGTCCGCCATGGCAAAACGAAAAGTCGCATGCGTCTCCGACAGATCGAATGTTTGTGGCGTAATTGCTTCTTCGAGCGCGGTCAAGGCAAGCCGCACCGCAGGCCACAACTCTTCAGCGCGCGAGGTCGGCGTAACCCCGTGCGCATTCCGGACCAACAGGTCGTCACCCAGCGCTTCACGCAGCCGACGCAAGGCATTGGATACCGCCGGCTGCGTCATCGAGAGACGCATTGCGGCACGAGTGAGGTTCTGTTCACTCATGACGGCATCGAACACGCGAAGCAGGTTCAGATCCAGTGTCTGGAAGCTCATCGAAAGCTCGCTATAAGTTCGGGTGTCGCGACGTTGTCCAAGGATCCGATACGCCTGCCGGACAGAATAGCGCCGCTGTCATGAATATACTGCATCGTCCGAGATGACGCGCATGGCTCTACACGCTAGATGTGCGTAATAACAAGAGATGTTCCTTGTGGAAATTCAGGTGTTTATTTTGTAGATTGTTTGGCTGGTGCACTGTACCGAAGAACGATTTATGCGCCGTCACCTTTGTCGCAACGAGGTGTCTTCTTGATACCGACCTTTGCTCATCGAGCATCACCGTTACGCTCTTAGTCTTGGTGCAGTTATTCCGTTTCAAATTTCTGGTCGAAGGAAACATGAAGGTTTTGAACGGGGATGGCGAGTTCGATTCTCGCAATATGCGCGCACTTTTCTGTGTCGATCAATCCGAACTAACCGACGCTTTACATTTGCTCCCAACGGAGCAGCACTATTAAGCCGTGCAGTATTGATTCTAACCAGGTGCGAGTGTATATATTTTTATCTTAAGCCTTAACACCAACGGCACGCGGTTAGTTCGAATCTCTTGCAGCCGCTAATGATCCACGCCACAATGTGACTTTGGCCATGCATACTCTGATTGCCTGACGATGACACTGCCATTATTTCCTGCCGACGACCACGCGCTCCTCGAAGAGCGCCTGCGTGGACTGTTCAGGTCCTGGGTTGACTTTCGTGCTCTCTCGAACTCACGTGTCCGAACCGAGCGTCCGTTGAAGGAAGAGTCCGCAACCGTGTATCAAGAAATGTGGCATGCGTTTGCTGCGTTCTGTGCAGCGCGAAATCTTGATACGTCGACGATCAGCGCTGCGGATATCCAGACCTTTCTAATGCTGCGCGGGAGCGGAAATGACGGTGAAAAGCCACGGGTCAGCATCAAAGGGGAAGACCTGTCTCCGCGTTATGCATGGCGCATGCTGACACTTATTGATCGAATCACCCGCTTCCATGCGGAGCGTGAGGGCATACCGCCCAATCGCGCGGCGACCGAGCTGCTGCAAAAAGACGAATACCGTTATGCCAACGCCAGCCACCGCGACCCACTGCCAGAGTTCTGTACCGAGGCGCAGGCAAAACGCCTTATCGGTTATCTGACAGAGATCCGGCACGCGGATTCCGCCGAAGGCCCACTACCATGGAAAGAGGTACGAGATCGAACCGCAGTAGCAATGATGCTTGGCGCGGGGCTGACTCCCGGGGATGTCCGTGCCATGACGCTCGACGGTATTACCACTGATGGCGGACGCAAAGCCGGGGTTCCCTGGAAGCTTGCTCTGCCCGGCAATGGCAACGCCCCCGCGCGCGAGACGCCAGTCGCAGAATGGGCCGGACGGCAATTGGCATTGTGGATGTCGATACGGACGGCACAGCGGATTCAAGGTAATCTGGTCTTTCCCTCCACGCTGGCTGGCAAACCCTGGTCGCACACGGGTTGCTACGAATGCTGCAAAGCGGTGCTGGCTGGCGCCGGCATGGAAGGTGACTCCGGCGGCGTATTCAAATTGCGGCACACATTCGCCTTGAGACAGCTTTCCAAAGGGAGGAGCGAGGTGGAAGTTGCGCGCTGGCTTGGACTGCTGGACATGAGTGGCATGGCACGGTACCGCCGTGTCATGCCGCGCCCGGTAGACATTGTATAGAGCGCGTTGGTCCGCCTGCACCGTCAACGCCGGCCCCCTTTGCGGCAGCCAAGGAAAAGCGTTCCAGCAAGCGTCAGCTATGCGCTATACCTTAACATGCTTCGCGGATAGAGAGCGCTGAACCGAAAGAAGTCCGGTACTGGTTTTTACCTGATCGTTTGGCCTGATACATCAGACGATCGGCATTTGCCATCAGTTCTTCAACACTTGTCGATTCCGGATCCGGATGGATGCAGATACCAATGCTGCCGCTGATGCGTATTTCAGCATGGCCGGCAATATGCAGTGTCTCGATAGCGTGCAGGATTTTGTAGGCCAGCCATTCCGCATCTTCCGGTGCGACGAGATTATGTGCCAGAACAGCAAACTCGTCGCCTCCTATGCGTCCGATATCGTCAGATGTGCGCAGCGACTGCCTCAAGCTGTGCGCAACCTGCTTCAGCACCTCATCGCCAGCATTATGGCCGGCGATATCATTGACCGCCTTGAAACCATCCAGGTCCAGCAACATGACTGCGCTGATCTTGCCGTCCGAACTGGTATTTTCCAGCATCCGGGCTAGCGACACGTCGAAGCCGGCACGGTTTAGCACACCTGTCAGCGGGTCGGTCCTGGTCGCCGCCTCCAGTGCAATCGCACGCTGGCGCAACTCCTTCCGACCCTGAGTGATTTGTTCGGATACCAAGGCCACTTGCCATGGAATGATCAGCGTCGCCAGCACCACTCCCAGGGAAACCAGGGGCACGCTACTCCAGAATGGCGACAACATGAAAGCAAACGCCATCAATAGGCTGCCAAGCAACGCTGCCGCCTTCGCATAAAAAGTGCCGCCTATCAAACCACATCCCACAGCTACACTGATCGGTCCCCACAACACCGGCGCGATCATATCGCCGCCCGTCAGAGTGGCAGCGGCAAGAACACTCTGGTCAACCAGGATAGAGATCGCCAGCCTGAGTTTGAGGCGCAACAGCGAGCGCTTTACCAACCAGACCCATGCCAGCGAAAAGCATAGGAAGCCGAAGAACAGAATGAACAGTGCCGGCCTGACGTAGACATGCAAGGCGAAGTGCATTACGCCCAGGTAGAGCCCGAAGCCAGAAGCAATCATCAGGCGAAAGAGTACCTGGCCGACTTCGATATCGAGAGCGGGCCTGGTCATTCGTAACTGATTCGGACGGAACAGGGCGTTCATCACAATTGATTAGAGCGGGTGCCTTCTGCGGGTCGACTTACGGCTACGCCATGAAAGACGTGCTTCTCCATACAAATTACTACTTGGAAACAATTGTACGGTTCTGTATACGCTCCCGCTTCCCATAAATTAGGGGTTGTTTGCGAATTCTTTGAACATATTTACATCCGCCAATGTATTTATGCGTGGAAGCACCTGACTTGTCCGCTATGCCAGTTCATTGTATTGCTTGAAAACTGCATTTTGAGTCTGCGACAGACGAAGACAGTTGAAGCATGCATCAGAAAATGACGGCATTCTCATCTTGCCGGAGAGTCTGCAATGTCCGCGTGCCAGTATCCTGACCTGCATGTAACTAGATCTAGATGCGTATTAAGGGAATTATCGGTATTAACCGTCACAGCAAAGCACAATGTTTCCGTTTGGAAAATTAACGAATAGATCGTTGTTTTGACAGGTTGATTTGGATCAATCCTTGGAGAAGCGTATCAAAAACATGTGTTAAATAACTATTTTATGGGAGAAACAAGCTTGCCATAAAAGCTATACTGCGTTTAAGCGGAGAGACGGTATAAGACTCTGGCGTCTTAAAAAAACAGACAATTTAAAAAATAAGATAGTCCGCTGCCCAGGGAGCCGCAAATGGAATATCTGACGTTGTGCAAGCAATATCTCAAAGCGATTAACGCTGGAAGTCTGCCCTTGGTCCTGTCGCTTTTCGAGTCACCCGAAGCGATTGTGCGATCACCAGTCTATGGCCAAATGACTGCGGGGACGTATTACCGCATTTTGTTCTCCGATACGCGCGACGCCATTATCCGTATCAGGCATGTCTACGAAGCGCTTTCCGATGCACCTTCCATTGCTCTGCATTTCAGTTACACATGTATCACCAGCAATGGGCACACTGTTGAGTATGATGGCGTTGACGTATTTGAACTCACTAAGGATCAAACGCGCTTTACCAAGCTGACCATCATTTACGATCCTACCCACACCGGGCTCAAACCGAAGCTGATTCAACACTCTGAACGCATCGGTGCCGCGAATCTCGACTTGCCCGCGTACAATCTTGAACTGAAGTTTAATTAGTTGAAGTGATGATCTAATCGGCGGGCCGGGTTCTTCTCTTGAAACGCCCTGCGCCTGAGCGCAATGAACATTGCGGATCGGCAGTGTTTATGGATGAGCCGCAAATGCGTCGCCTCTCTCGCAATGACATGCCTCGATGCCCAGAAATGGCCGATAATCTATTCCCCTTGCGGCCCAGCCCTGTATCGGGTACTGTCCCCCACCTGTAGTAGCGTTTTTTCCATCGATGGAACCCCTGCGTGATATACAAGTCGACATCATTGCGCAATCCCAAGCCACACTGCTGGCCAATCAGGTAAAAAGACAAAATCCACTTATTCGCGCCATGCTCAAAGATAAATTCACCTCATTTATCCTGGCACTTCCCGCCTCGGACCATGACAAATCGGGTGGCTCGCCTTCCGAAGCAAGCCCATCTCCGGTAGACCTGCCTGGTGCTGTCGGCGACCGCCTTGCGCAGGCCACAACACGTCGTGTGCTCGTTGTGGATGACAATGAAGATGCAGCGCAATCAACCGCGGAGTTGCTTCGCCTGTTCGGGCATGAAGTTTTTATTGCCCACGAGGGCACCTCTGCGCTGGCTGAACGTGCGCGCCTGAAGCCGGATGTTGTATTACTTGACATCAGCCTTCCTGATATCGATGGTTATGAAGTTGCACGGAGAATGCGCGGCGAAGCTGAACAGAACTCGATGGTCCTGGTCGCCATGACAGGCTGGGGCAATGAAGAAGACAAGCAACGGGCAAACGATGCGGGCTTTGACCAGCATTGGGTCAAACCGGTCAGCATCGACAAACTGAAAGACATTGCCGCGCTCACGCACCAGCGTCCCTGAATTCAAGAACACCTGTCAAAACGATAATCGCAAGGCGCAGCGGGGAAGAAAGTACAGGCTGCGCCTACGCGGTGTGTCGCTGCAAGCGACTTAAAGCAGATTTCCAATTGATGCACTGGTAAAATCGCGCCACTTCTTTGTGTGTGCATCATGCCCAAAATTTCTACCATCCGGCCACCATCATTTTCCCGACTGATCGCATCGCGGCGTGTCCGTATCGGCGTCGGCTCTGTCGTCGCTCTCGTGCTGCTTTATACAGCATTCGGTTTTCTTGCGCTCCCCGTGATAATTCAATCCCAGCTCTCGAAGGCCGTTCAGGAAAAGCTTGGCCGATCAGCGGTGGTGGACACAGTCAAGGTCAATCCTTTTGCGCTGACTGTCGCCCTGTCGGGGCTCAGGGTGATGGAGACAAATGGAAAAGATGTTTTCGCCAGTATCGATACTATCAAACTGAATCTTTCGACAGAATCCTTGATTCGTCTGGCGCCGGTTATCGAATACCTGCAAGTCTCGACGCCTTTGGTTCATGTAATCCGTAACGAGGCAAATCACTATAATTTTGATGATATCGTCAGCACGCTGGCACAGGAGCCTGCATCAGAAGAGCCTGCGCGTTTTTCTGTGAACAATATCCGTATTGAACGAGGACGGATAGAATTTATTGACCGTCCCGCCAAGGCCAGGCATGTCGTTGCAGACCTGGAGTTGGGCGTACCGTTCATTTCATCGCTCCCGTCACAGGTACAGATCTTTGTCGAACCGCTGTTGAGCGCAAAAGTCAACGACACTCCCATTCTTATCCAGGGAAAGGCGCGTCCTTTCGCCAAACCACGCGACGCGATTGTCGAACTCAAGCTCAATGACCTGGACTTGACGCGCTTTATCGATTACCTGCCGGCGAAGCTCAGGATCAAGGTGCCGAGTGCGAGACTTGCCCTGAACATGAGCGCGAGCTTCGTGCAGCCGGAAGACAAACCGGCAGCGCTGGTACTGAATGGCAGTACCACACTCACATCCGTACAGCTCAACGAACCAAGCGGAAAACCCGTGCTGAAGCTGGCGGAGATGAAAATGGATTTACGGGATGCGAGCATGCTGGGCAATCGTTTCGACATAGCCCGAATCGCTGTCCATGGCCTGCAGGCAACAGCGGAACGCAGCGCAAACGGCGAAGCCAGCTGGGAACGCTGGCTTCCGTCCGCGGCACCCGTTGCCACCAAGAGATCGTCCGGCGCCGCCTCATCAAACGCAAGCTCTTACATCGCCGTTGGAGAAGTCGACGTGCAGAATGCGACACTGCACTATGCAGACGCACTGCCGTCACGACCCGTGCACGCAGAGGTAGAAAAGTTTGACTTGTCTTTGCGCAAGCTGGCCGTCGATACCGGCAAAAAAATTGTCTCCATTGCAGAGGTTCGTTCGGACAGCGGTAACTTCCTTCTGCGACAAGACAAGCGAAGTGAAAAGTCGGCAGCCACGCCGGCACCGGCACCGGCAGCTCAAGAAACTACTGCCTCGGCAAAGTCGCCTGTGCCGTCAGCAAAAAAAACCAACAATGCAAACGATCAATACGTCGTGACGGTTGAACGCGTTGGCATCGATAATTGGTCGACTCGCCTGGAAGACCGTAACCATACGGAGCCGGCGGTCACGACCGTCGCGCCGCTCACTGTCGCGATGCAGGAAATATCGACTGCAGCGAACGCCGCACCGGCGCAGGTCAACGTCAAGGCGGGCGTCAACAAGAGCGGACAGTTGACAGTGAGCGGCACGCTTGCAATAGCACCCTTTAGCGGCGAGCTGTCCATCGATATGAAAGGTGTGGACATTCTTCCTGTGCAGCCTTACATCACGGACAGCATTAATCTTCGCCTGACACGCGCCAGCCTGACAACGACAGGAAAATTGCGCCTCGCCATGGGCAAGGACGGTGCGGTCGAAGGCGGCTATCAGGGCGATGTCACGATAGGTAATCTGGCAACCGTCGATAAACTTAGCGGAAACGATTTCCTGCGCTGGAAATCGCTTTTCGTCGGTGGCATGAATGTACGGTTCGCACCGTTTGCGTTGAAGGCAGACCAGGTCGCACTCAGTGATTTTTTTGCCCGCGTGATCATCGATCCAAGCGGCCGCATCAATTTGCAGGACATTGCGCGCGGCCCTGCCGATGCGCAGCGCAGTCTTACCGAACCTGCAAAGGCAACCACATCCGTCGCTAGAAAATCGGCATCTCCACAGGACCAAAAGTCATCGGCTGCCACGCCACTACCCATAGAGGTTCGCAAGCTCACCCTGCAGGGTGGTCGGGTACGCTTTACGGACAACTTCATCAAGCCCAATTACACCGCCACGCTTGCCAGTCTCGGCGGCACCGTAACGGATCTATCGGCAGCCAACGCTGCCGGCGCAAACATTGATTTGCATGGTGAAGTCAACAATGCCCCGCTTGCAATCACAGGCCGTGTAAATCCCTTGCGCGGCGACTTGTTCCTGGATCTTCAAGCCAATGTGCGCGGCATGGAGCTGGCTCCCTTGTCCGCCTATGCGGGACGTTATGTCGGCTATGGCATCGAAAAGGGCAAACTGTCGTTTGATGTAGCGTATCGGGTGGAGGCACGCAAGCTCACAGCCCAGAATCGACTGGTCCTTGACCAGCTTACATTCGGTGACAAGGTGGACAGCCCTTCCGCAACCAAGCTGCCCGTACAGTTTGCTGTTGCCTTGCTGCGCGACCGCAACGGTGTCATTGATGTCAATCTTCCGGTGGGAGGTTCGCTCGATGATCCACAGTTTTCCATCGGCGCACTTCTCGCCAGGGTGATAGGCAACGTGATTCTCAAGGCAGTGAGCCAGCCGTTTGCGCTACTCGGTGCAGCGTTTGGCGGTGGCGAGCAATTATCTTCGATGGCATTCGAACCGGGACGGGCAAGCATCTCCGCCACCGCCGAAGACAAACTCAAATCTCTTGCCAAAGCGCTCACCGAACGCCCCGGCCTGAAGCTGGACATTGCGGGACGTATCGATCCGGAATCCGATAAGGATGGTCTCAAGCGCGCATACGTCGAGCGCAAGGTACGCGCACTGAAGACGCGTGACCTTGCAGCCCGTGGCGTAACGCCAGAACCAGGCAGGGTGACAGTTCAGCCAGAGGAATACCGCGACTTGCTGACAAGGGCATATCGCGACGAAAAATTCCCCAAGCCGCGCAATGTCATCGGCTTGCCCAAATCGCTTTCTGTTGAAGAAATGGAACAGTTGATGATGGCAAACGCCGAGATCAATGAAGACGACTTCATTGCATTGGGCAATCAGCGCGCGCAGGCTGCCAAGACTTGGCTGCAGCGCAATGGCAACATATCAGGAGATCGACTGTTTATTCTTGCTTCCAAGATAGACAACAGCAGCGGCAATGGGGGCCATGTTGACTTTTCATTAAGATAATAAGTCACTGGACGTTGCAAGAAACATTTTGTAACCATCTTTACCCGTTAACTATGGTTATGTACATGCCAATGCGATGTAATGAAGCCATCAAACTAGGAGATGGACCATGAATAAAGTATTTGGCGTTAAGGGATTGATCGCAGGCATAGCCCTGTTACTGTCGTCTGGCGCCGCGCTGGCGCGCGTCGATGTAGGCATCAATATCGACATACCCGGTCCGTACGTGCGGCCGGCTCCGGTCTACGTTGAACCACAACCAGTCTACGTACAGCCACGCCCGGTGTACGTACAGCCGCGTCCGGTTTATGTCCATCCGCAGCCTGTGTACGTGCAGCCACGTCCTATCGTCATCGAGCAGCGCGGCTACCGCCACGGCCACGGCCATCACCACGGCTGGGAACATCGGCGCGGGCATGGAGGCCGTGACTGGGATCACGATGGCGTACCGAATCGCTTCGATCGCCGTCCCAATAACCCTTACCGTTACTGAAATCACTGAAGTTTGCCGGCAGGATGCCGAGGTTGATCGTATCGATCTCTGATATGGGTCACCATCTTCTGCATTCTGCCGGCGCATCCTTATCCCTCGCTACTTAAAGCGGGGGTCGGGCTGTCACGCATCCAAGGTTTGCATTGGCAGGTATTCCCCTGCGCAAATGGAGGAAAGTGTGCCCGATTTGAAGCGCTGCATTTCGGTTGTCGTCCTCACGTACAACCGTAAAACCGAAGTGTGCCATACCCTGCGCCGCATGCTTGCTTTGCCGCAAGCCGTCGACATCATCGTCGTCGACAACGCCTCCACCGACGGCACACGGGATCTGATTTCCTCCGAATTTCCGCAAGTCCGCTTTGTTTGTTTGCCACGTAATGTCGGGGCTGCCGCACGGAACGTCGGAGTCCAGATGGCAAACACGCCTTACATTGCCTTCTGCGATGACGATTCGTGGTGGGCTGCCGGATCGCTTGAACGCGCGGTCCACATTCTTGATGCCCATCCACGTGTTGCAGCCTTGTGTGCGCGTATCCTGCTCGGGCCACAGGAAACCGAGGACCCTGTTTGCCAGGTACTGGCCAACAGCCCGTTACCTTCCGCCGGCTTGCCGGGACGCGCCCTGCTTGGCTTCATTGCTTGCGCGACAGTGGTGCGTCGCGCGGCCTATCTCCAGGCAGGTGGCTATGAGCAGCGCTTCTTCGTCGGTGGCGAAGAAGAACTGCTGAGCATCGATCTCGTGAGCAACGGCTGGAGCGTCGTGTATGCGCCAGAGCTGACCATTCATCACCATCCCTCACCGCAACGCGACAACCCCGGCCGGCAGAAAATCGTCTTGCGCAATACGCTTTGGGTCAGTTGGTTGCGACTACCCTTCGCGAGCGCACTGAGGCAAACCTGGGCAACGTGCCGCTCGGCGCGCGACATCCGCACCCTGGCAGCCGCTCTTCTGGAAGCCTTGCGTGAGTTACCCTGGGTATGGCGGGAACGCCGTGTCATATCTCATCAGGTGCATCAGATGTACCGTGTCCTGCGGGATTGAAGGGGATACAAGGAGCGACGCATCCAGAAACGCGCCTTTGCCAAGTCCTGCGTCGGCTCAATGCGCGACGGTACGCTGCCGGAACAAAGTTACGCGGCGTCTACTCATAACGGGATAAAGGCATGTGAAATCGTCAACATGCAGCAAGCGTTAGTAGAGGAATCCTTCATGCGCACCCCAAATCGCTTCAACAAAGAGCAGCTCCTCCATGGCGCGCTGCAGCTCGCGGTAGCTGCCTTCTCGCTGTGGCAAGCCCGGCGCCACACGCAACAACGGCAGCAGGCGCGACAGATACACCAAGGACAACAAGGGCAACCAATACAGCATGCGTTTACCGCTGCAACACTCGACGGTAGGCAGTTGCAGCCGCGGGTCGATGCGGACCGTGCACAGCAGGCGGATACCCTTCAGAATGATGCACGACAGCTGAAGGCTAAACAGAAAATGGATGAAGGCGAAAAGCTGCGGCATGAATCCAGGCCGAAAGCCCTGTTCCACATCGCAATATCTGCAGCCAAAGAGTGGTCCGCGCATCGCGCAGCCAGCAAAGGTGCGGCGCTTGCTCTCTATACCTTGTTTTCTCTGGCGCCGATGCTGCTGCTGGTAGTGACGATTGCCGGCTTTTTCTTCGGCGAAGATACGGTGCGCACGCTGCTGATCGAACAACTTTCCGGCTTGATGGGAGAACAGGGCGCCGATGCCGTAAAAACCATTCTGGGCGGTACCAAGCAGGATTCTGGCGGGCTCATGGCCGGCATTATTTCCGCCGCCCTGGTGCTCATCAGTGCGACCAGTGCGTTTGCCGAACTCAAGGATAGCCTTGACGAGTTGTGGGAAGTACCGCCGTCAAAAGCATCGGGAATTTGGGCTTTTATTCGTGAACGCGTCCTTTCCTTTGGTTTGATCCTGGTGCTGGTCCTCATGCTGATGACAACGCTCGCAGTCAGCACGGCACTGGCCGCCATGGAAGGCGTTTTTGGCGGCGGCAGTACCGGCACCGTTTTGAAAACCATCACGATGGTGATCACGCACCTGGTGTCGTTCGCCGTTGTGACCGGCCTGTTCGCAACAATTTTCAAATACCTGCCCGGCGTCAAGATCGCATGGAAGGATGTGTTCATTGGCTCGGTGATCACCGCCGTCCTGTTCATCGTCGGCAAGTTTGGCATCGGCCTCTATGTAGCAAATGCCGACATCAGCTCCTCCTATGGCGCGGCCGGCTCGGTGGTGGTGCTGATTACATGGATCTACTACTCGGCGCAAATCTTTTTCTATGGCTCGCTGTTCACACACGAGTATGCGATGAAGCTTGGTAGCCGCGCACAATTAGACGACAGTGCAGCGCCAACCGGCCAGGCGTCCAGCGAACAACAACAGAAACCGCAACAACAATCGCAAGCCGGTCTCATTCCTTCGAGGTGACGAAGTAAAAGCGCTTGACGTCCTTCACATAGCGCTGCGTTTCCAGAAAGGGAGGAACGCCGTTGTATTTGCGAACATTGCCGGGTCCCGAGTTGTAGGCTGCAAGCACTTCGTCGAAGGTCGCATGGTTTTGCATCAGGTACTTGAGGTAGGCAGTGCCCGCATTAATGTTGATTTGCGGGTCATACAAGTTGCTGCCGTCTGCAACACCGACAAATCTCGCAGCACCCGACGTTACCTGCATCAGGCCGCGTGCCTGACGATGCGAAGTAGCCAAAGGGTTGTAGCCCGATTCTTTTTGAATCACGGCATGGATCAATCCGGACGGCACGCCATGCCGGCTTGAGGCTGACACCACCAGGCGATGGTAAGGCTTGTCTTCGCACGCCCGGCAAACGGTATTCGCCAGAAGCTCCTGGATTGTCGCGCTGTAATCGTGAAGTCCTCCAGACGGCGGCAGCATGCGCGCATTCTGTTGTCCGCGTCCAGGCACATGGCGTTTATGATCCAGTCCGAAGGTGCTCCATTCGGCAAGAATGTGCCGGACGGTGATCGTGTGGATCGGCGTCTTTGCTTGCTCCCTCTCGGCGGGCGTCGCTGCTGGATCAGGCGTCATCCCGGCGCACCCTGCAAGCAGGCCACACACGGCCAGCGCCGCATAAACACGACGTATCCCATCATGAAACGGACCACAAAGTGCAGGCGTAACAGACGAGCCTGCTCCGCGTCGATAACGCATTTGTACTGGAGACATGGTTCCTCGCAAGTCGAATCAATGCGTGCCGTCTATGCGACACAATGGTTAGCGCATTGGCCAACAGCTGGGCAGCGGTGACAGCGCGAGGCATACATCAAGCTGCGATGAACGGGCGCGCGGGAGCGATCACAGTTCGTGACGAACCGCCATTCCCTGCCGTTCAAGGCATGCAGCCCTGCTGTCATGGGCGTTGCGCCGTTAGACCAGAAGCTTTGCGTCCCCGTCTTTCAACGGGTTTGCCGATATCGGATAAAACTGGATGACAAAAAATGAAACTGCCGAGCCAGCATAGCGGCTTAGCTTTCCTATGGGAAATTAAAAATGGCTATTGGACATCACCGCAGAATTCGGCATGGGGAGCATGGCCAGGATCAAACAGGTGCATCATGGCCAGGCTAGGCCGTGGCTCTTACCAACGTCCAAAACAGGATGCGAATCGCCCGCAATCAAGCCGCGGCACGTCCGGCGTTGCCCGAAAACCATTAATATGTCGCCATTGTCAATTTGCCGAGAACATGAATGACACAAAATAACAACGATAATCCGCTATGGAACGAAGATCTGGCGCCAACTACCGATGCGCAACGTACCTGGACCGCGACCCATTACGCCGCCCTATGGGTATCGATGGCGGTTTCCGTTCCCGCCTACATGCTGGCATCGGGACTGATGAGCGAGGGTATGAACTGGTGGCAGGCAGTCCTGACCGTTTTTCTCGGTAACGTCATCGTGTTGATCCCCATGGTGTTGGTTGGCCATGCCGGCGCAAAGCATGGGATTCCGTATCCGGTACTGGCAAGAACTTCATTTGGGGTACGTGGCGCGCAATTGCCGGCGATCCTGCGCGCCATCGTCGCCTGTGGCTGGTTCGGCATCCAGACCTGGCTTGGCGGTCAGGCGATTTACACCATCCTGAATCTGATCATGAACAATGCGCTGCAGGGAAGCGTGCTGCCGGGACTAGGCATCAATGCAGGGCAGCTCGGGTGCTTCCTGTTGTTCTGGGCCTTGCATATCTACTTCATCGCCAAAGGTACCGACTCGATCCGCTGGATGGAAACCGCCGCTGCGCCGCTGCTGTTGCTATCGGCCCTTGGTCTGGTCTGGTGGGCCTATAGCAAGGCCGGCGGCTTCGGGCCGATGGTGTCGACGCCGTCGCAGTTCGTCGAGGGCGGCAAGAAGGCTGGGCAATTCTGGACTGTGTTCTGGCCATCACTGACCGCCATGGTGGGCTACTGGGCAACGCTTGCGTTGAATATCCCTGACTTCACACGCTTCGCACGCAGCCAGCGTGACCAGATCGTCGGACAGGCGATCGGCCTACCAATCCCGATGGGCCTGCTTGCGCTGGTGGCTGTGCTGGTAACGTCGGCCACCGTGGCGATTTATGGCGAAGCGATCTGGGATCCGGTGGCGCTGACCGGCAAGATGGGCGGCATCTCCGTCGTGATTGCACTGATCGCATTGATCATCGCCACTATCACGACCAACCTCGCCGCCAACGTCGTGTCGCCGGCATACGATTTCTCAAACGTGGCGCCGCGCCATATTTCATTCAAGACGGGCGGCTACATCACGGCGGGTCTTGGCCTGGCGATGTTTCCATGGAAGATTCTTGAAACCACGCAGGGTTACATTTTTACCTGGCTGATCGGCTATGGCGCTTTGCTCGGCCCGATTGCAGGAATCATGCTGGTCGATTATTTCCTGATCCGCCGCACCCGCCTCAATCATGCCGACCTGTTCACGGAGCACGGCGAGTATGGCTATAACAACGGCTGGAACCTGCGCGCCGTGATTGCACTCGTACTTGGTGTATTGCCGAATCTGCCCGGATTCCTGAAGGCTGCCGGCTTCATTTCATCTACCCTGCCGGTATTCGAAACGCTTTATACCTATGCATGGTTCGTCGGGCTCGCGATTTCAGCGGTGATCTATGCGTTGCTGATGCCACGTAAAACCACCTGAACCATAATAAGCATAACGACCGCATCTAGCATCTACCTGGAAACGACATGAAACAAGATCCGCGCTTTCCCAACCTGCACATCCTGAGTCATCCGCTGATCCAGCATAAGCTCACGCATATGCGCGACCGCGAGACCTCGACGCGTACTTTCCGTGAATTGCTGCGTGAAATAACACTGTTGATGGGCTATGAAATTACCCGCAACCTGCCGCTCACGACGGTCCGCGTCGAGACGCCACTGCAGACGATTGATGCACCTATCATCGCCGGCAAGAAGCTGGTCGTGGTGCCCGTGCTGCGTGCCGGTATCGGCATGAGCGATGGCTTGCTGGAGTTGATTCCGTCGGCACGCGTCGGACACATCGGCGTCTACCGTGATCCCGACACGCACCGACCGGTCGAGTACCTGGTCCGTTTGCCCGATCTGGCGGAACGAACCTTCATCCTGTGCGACCCCATGCTTGCCACCGGCAACTCGGCGGTCCATGCGGTGGACGTGCTGAAGAATAGAAACGTCACCGGCGAGCAGATCATTTTCGTGGCACTGGTCGCCGCGCCGGAAGGGGTTGAAGTGTTCCAGAGAGCCCATCCGGATGTGAAAGTCTATGTTGCCTCGCTCGATTCGCATCTCAATGATCATGCCTATATCGTGCCCGGACTCGGCGATGCCGGAGACCGTCTTTTCGGAACCAAATAATACGGGCAGCAGGTGCATGGCAGTGCACGATAAGAGTCGGCCCTAGCCATCTTCATGGCGACGTTGTGCCATATCACTTGACGTCAGCGATATTGCTCTTACATAACTGCAATTTATTAATGCTGTCTATTGGTCTATCGGTCTGTTGATTGGCGTATGTCTCTCCACGGCAGTTAATCGGAACATTGTCCATATTGACGTGTCGCAGATATTTTGGAGGCAATCATGAATCGCAAACCTGACGACAGCCATAAAACAGGACAAGGCAAGGATGATGGCGCGCTGGAAAAGATGGCGCAGTTTATCAATCCGCCGAGCCGCGAAATTACCGACGACGAGCTTGCCGATCCCGGCAACAATATTCCATCGTCGAGTCATACGCTGAACGAATCCAGCAAGGGGTTAGACCAGACCAACCGCCGTCCCCCGCATTCGAAATAAGTTGTCACGACCAAGTCATGTGGCAGGCCCGCTTGCTGCTACATGACAAAAAAGATCAAGCCAAGTCCTGCCAGCATGGCGACAATCAACAGCATCACGATTACCGGTATTTTCACAGTGCGTCCTTTCGTATCAATTAAGCAATTTCCTTTTTGAGGCAGGTACGCCAAAATCGTTCATCGCACGCTGCGGCCACGAACTCGTCAAACGTCCCGCAGATTGAGGACATGCAGGCGGATGCCGCGAGTGCATCAAGGCAAGGTCTCCGACTTCCTCTACAATCTTCGGTGTTGACACTACATTGCAGAGGCGCTCAGATGGCAGAACTGCCGCTTACCCCCCGTCCCGCCGCAACATTGGTACTTGCGCGCGATACGTCGGGCGGTCTTGAAGTTTTCATGATGCAGCGCACTCACCAGGCCGCCTTCGTTCCGGGCGGCTATGTGTTTCCCGGCGGCGCGGTCGATACCGCCGACGCCGATGCGTTTGCCGACCTGTCAAAATCCTGCCTGAGCGATGCGGAAGCGAGCCGGCGCTTAGGTATTGCGCAAGGTGGCCTTGCTTATTGGGTTGCCGCAATCCGCGAATGTTTTGAAGAGGCCGGACTGCTGCTTGCCTATGACAAGGCTGGAAAACTGGTTGAGCTGAATGACCCGGACATCGCTTCCGACTTCGCCGCGATGCGCCCCTTGGTGGCATCGGGTGAATTGAGTTTTGCCGAAATGTGCGACCGATTCGGCATACGCCCTGCCTTTGACCGACTCAATTATTTTGCGCACTGGATTACTCCGGTCGGCGCACCACGCCGCTTCGATACACGATTCTTTGTCGCCATCGCACCGGCAAGCCAGACAGGTTCCCACGACAACGCTGAAACGATCGGTCACGCATGGATGCGGCCGTCGGACGCGCTTGTCCGCCAGCGTGCCGGCGAACTTGACATGATGTTTGCGACCATCCGGACTCTGGAAGAATTGGCACGCTTCGATAACACTGAAGCGCTAATGGCATACGCAGCTACCGAGCGCGCGATTCCGACTTACCTGCCACGCGTATCGACCGGACCAAAGGGACGTCGCGTGCTGATACAGGGCGACCATGCCTATGCCGAAGTCGGCAAACTCGACCCGAATGGCCGAGGCCATGTACTAAGTCACATCGTGCCCGGCACACTGACCGAGCTGTCGCCGCGCCTGCGGCGGGTTACCGCTCCCAACCCGCACTTCATGACCGGACCCGGCACCAACAGTTACCTGATCGGTGCCGGCGAAGACATTGCCGTCATTGACCCCGGACCTGCCGACCCGGCGCATATCGATCAACTGCTTGCACATGCAAACGGGCGCATACGCTGGATCCTGACTACCCATACGCATATCGATCATTCGCCAGGCGCGGCGCTGCTCAAGCAAAAGACCGGCGCGCAGGTGCTGGGTCTACCCGCACCGGATGCCGGCAATCAGGACCGCGGGTTCAGCCCGGATGACACACTGCACGATGGGCAACGCATCGAAGTTGGTGGCTGCACACTGCAAGTCATCCATACCCCGGGGCATGCATCAAATCATCTATGTTATCTGCTGGAGGAAGACAGCATCCTGCTGACCGGCGATCACATCATGCAGGGATCGACCGTTGTCATTAATCCTCCTGACGGTGATATGCGCGCCTACCTTGCGTCGCTAGAGCGACTGAAGGATTTCGACATCAGTTATTTCGCACCGGGACATGGGTTTTTGATGGAGAAGCCGCATGCTGTCATCGACCGCATTGTTGCTCATCGGCTCGCGCGTGAACGCAAGGTAATTGCGGCTCTGCAGAGGCTGGGCAAGGCGACGCCGGAAGCGCTGGTGCACCTTGCGTATGACGACGTGCCCCCGCAGCGCCATGCAATGGCCGAAAGGTCCTTGCTGGCCCATTTACAAAAACTGGAAGCCGATGGCCTGGTGGCAGAACGCGATGCGCAATGGCAGATGCAAAGAACGCTTTAGGGCTTCTTTGAAAGCGCGGCCTTAACGGCAGCTCTCAGGGCCTTGATGTCGCTTGCCAAAGGTATCACGTCCTCGCTTGGCGAGACAGAAAAGCGCCGGAAACAGCTGCTCCGGCGTACGCATCATCAGTACGAATCGTAGACCGACTGGCGGCGTTCAAACAGCGGGCGGTTGCGCGAACGATCGATTCCACGGCGGCGCGGATAAGTACCTGCAAGGAAGAAATGCATAGGATTACGCCGGTCCGCTCCACGGTCCGCATACCGACGGTTTTGCTGCTGGCTACGTCCCAATGTCAGCCACGCAATGGCAGCAATGCCGCCGGCAATACCAACCAGCAGTCCCTTGTTTGCCAACAGGCGGGATGTGCGTCCTGTTGTCGGCACCCTCGTGTACAAATCCATCTCGGCTCCTCCTTGAATATGGTTTTCGGCGATCACGGACACGCGCCGCGGCTTGCTAATGCGCGCCAGTGTCCGTCTAGGTATGACTATGTTTATTGCCATTTTGTTCTTGACCAGACGCACGGCAAGCGCCTCTCGTTTCGCCCAATGACAACTTCGCGAACAGTATTCGAGATAACGCAAACCAAGGGTTGATTTCCCTAACGGAAGAATCTAAACGATAGAGCGTAGTGCAACTTTCAATGAATGGAGAGAGCAGGAAAAGGCAGAGCCATGGAGCAAGCCTGCCTTGTAGCAGCAACACGGATGTTCCTGATCGTGCAAACCGCCGCGCATCCAGAACAAGTGGTCGAAGCGTAACCGTGAGCGGAGTCCATTAGCCGAAACGCGTGATACGCATTTCAAATGAAATTGACTCCGTCATGATGGATTTCTCTTGCTTGATAGTAAGCGTGGCGCCAAGGAACCATACCGGTGTTTGTGTACTCGACGCATAGTGAGCGGTCTGACTTTGTATCGCCCTATAATGGGTCTCTGAAAAGAAAGATGCATGACTCGTAATGCTTCATGTGTTCTACCTATCCCAAAGACAGCGTCATATGTCAGCCCATCGCGAACCCGAATGCAAAAATTCCTGATACAGAATGAATTTGGCCAAGCCCAGGAATTACTGGGCGAAGAAATCGTCGTCCCCGATTTTGAAGAACTGCAGTTCATCCTGCATACGTGGCTCTACGACAATCGCGGAGGCTGGGCCGTCACCGAGCGCTCGTCGGGCAAACGTATCACCAGCGGCCCGCAGGGAACAGAACATCTTGCCCGTGAACAGCTGGAACGGCAATTGCGGCTGCATGGCAAAGACGCATTGATGCGCGTGCTTGGACAGGGACGCCTGTCCAGCTGACGGTAACCTGCAGCCGACAATCCATAACGCATAACGCGCATTCGAGGTACCGAACGCGCAATCCCTTAATCTGACTCTCTATACGGCTCCACCTTTTCCAAGGTCTCCGTCGACTGTATCAGCGCAGCCACGTCGGGATAGCGAGTCTGGTATTCGCTGACCTGCGCATCGTATTCTTCACGGCCAATATGGTTGCCATGCTGATAAGCGACGATTTCATTGAGCATCGCGCTCAGCTTGTGGGAAAGTCTCAGCCTGCGTACCGCACGCACAACGCGCGATTGCCTGTCGATGAGCGTGAGCCATACGGTGTACCGTATATCCTTGTTCAACACCTCGGGCGTTGGACGCGTCTCGGGCGGGTAAAGGAAGACATGAAACTGCGCATCGCCTGCCATCGCATCGCCTATCTTCCAGAGCACCACACCCAGATCCCGAACCTGCATGGCGCCGATATAACAGTCACTTTCTTCCACCGCGCGAACAATTTCGTCGGGAATCGATGAAAAGCACAGGCGCAATTCCGGACCGGATTTCGAAAATTCAAAGACGGCGATATCACTGTCAGGCAACGAACCGGAATAGGTCTTGCCAACAACGAGGTTCTCAGGCGTCATGCATCATCCTCCATGAAAAAAGCGCAATTACGCGATTCCGGTAAAAAATACAGGTTTGCGCTCAGCGCGGCAGGGTCGCCGGATTGACCCTGACCTGCACCTGCCCGCCTCCGCCGTTCTGGCGGGCGTAAAGAAACTCCGCGTAATCGCGAATTGCGGCCATGCGACCCTCTTCATCAAGCTCGCCCCAGGCCGCTCCCCTGTGGTGCGCAATGACCTCATCGATAGAGAATTCGACCGAACTCGCTTCGTCGCCATCATCGATTTCTGCCTTGATTCTGCTCATCGCCTTTCCTCTCATTCGGTTTCGCCGACCTGGATCTCAAGCGAAAGGCGTGCCGACAAATGCCTGTCAATGAACCTGCACATCGAGGCGGACATATGCTTGCCGTCGTCGGCGGCGTTCAGACTGGTTTGATTTATTACAGAAATAATGCATTGCCGTTGCTTAAAACGTGGTTAATTGATGTCAGGCAAGCTTGCTGCGTTCGCATTGATTCCTGTGAGCGAATAATTACGCTACGATAACGCTTTGATATGAAATGCCGACAGGCAATAAATTCGCCCTGCTTGATGACTGATCCGGATTGCCATCAAGTCAACATGTCCCAAGCATCTCGAGGACGCGTTTTTCTGTTAAACCACTGCCGATAACGGAGCATGATGGATGGATGCCTTGCCTATTAGCGAAAAACCAGAAGCAGAGAAACTTTCGGCAGGCGAACCGCAAGCCAATACGCAAAACGTAGCGGCAGAGGTGTCCGCCCTCACCGAAGCTTTCCTCAGAGGCGCAGGCTTGCCACCCACCGCACTAAGCGCCGGTTTGACGCCAGAGTTGATGGAAACCCTAGGCAAGCTGCTTGCCACTTCGATTACCGGCACGCTTGAGCTGAACAAATTGCGCGCAACGGTAAAGCGGGAAGTGAAGGCCGACGTGACCATGGTGGTGGTGCGTAACAATAATGCCTTGAAGTTTTTCTCCGATAGCGAAACGGTGCTGACCCAAATGCTGCGTAAAAAGATGCCAGGCTTCATGGGCCCAGTCGAAGCGATGACGGATGCCTATGACGACCTGAAAGCTCACCAGCTTGGCATCGTCGCCGGCGTACGGGAACAAATGCGTCACCTGATCGTGCAGCTCGATCCGAACGCCGTGGAGGCAGATATCCCTGCCCGTCCGATTGCGGATGCCTTGTTTCCCTCCATCCGAAAAGCAGCCATGTGGGATAAATTCCATGAGCGCTACCGTGCCATCAGCCGCAATCCGAACGCAGACTTCCATGAACTGTTCGGCCAGGTTTTTGTAGACGCCTATGAGCGTGAAACGGAGCGGGTCAGGGGCGTCGCCAGCAATGAATGACTTGCTTTCCGCCGTCGTGACCATGACCCTGCAGGTCGCCTCGATTAGCGATCCGGGTGGACGCCAGGTCAACGAAGACGCCTGCAAATTTTCCGCACAGGGGCCGCTGGCCTGTTTTGCCGTATCCGATGGCGTCGGTGGTGAAGTGGGCGGCGAACTTGCCGCACGTACGGTAGTGGAAACCATTCTTGCCGAATTTGATGCGGGCCCGGCTGTCAGCGAACATGCGCTGGCTCGATACCTGGATTCCACAAAAAAGGAAGTCGCCCACCAGCAATCGACAGATCCCATCCTCAAGAACATGAGCGCTACCATTGCCGTTGCGCTGGTCGACTCCGTTCATGCGCGGATCCATTGGGGGCATCTCGGCGACACCCGTATCTATCATTTCCGCGATGGGCGTGTCCATCGGATGACGAAGGACCACAGCGCGGTCCAGCAACTGGTCGACGCCGGTCTTTGTGCCCCCGAAAGAATTCGCTCCCATCCTTTGCGCAGCAGTCTGTTGGGAGCAATCGGCATCACCGACGAGGAGGACGCCGATATCGCATGCGATGTTGCGTACAGCAGCGACCACCTTGAAAATGGCGATGCCCTGCTGCTTTGCACTGACGGGTTTTGGGAATGGATAACCGAATCGGAGATGGAAACCACCCTGCGGGAAGCCAGTTCGGTAACGAACTGGCTGGGCGCAATGGATCACATCGCACAGCACAATTCGTCGTCGTCGCGCCATCCTCGCGATAACTACACCGCCATCGCCATCCGGGTCGCAGACCAGGAGCCGCTTCTTCAGCAGGCATAGTGTGAGCCAGACAATCGCCCATCCCTCTTACCCTGCGCTTCGTGACTCCGCCCCGGCATCGGAAAACTGCCTGGCGACAGGTACGCGGCTTGCCGAATTTGAAATTCAAGGCGTGGTTGGCGAAGGCGGCTTTGGTATCGTCTATCTGGCATTCGACCATTCGCTGCAGCGCACCGTGGCGATCAAGGAATACATGCCGGCTGTACTTGCCGGTCGCGGAGCGGACACGAGCGTGGCGGTCCGTTCAAGGCAGAACCAGGGAACCTTTGAAAAAGGCCTGCGAAGCTTCATCAACGAAGCAAGGCTGCTGGCTCAGTTTGACCACCCTGCCCTGATCAAGGTATATCGCTTCTGGGAACAGAACAATACCGCCTACATGGTCATGCGCTATTACGAAGGGCGTACGCTGAAGGCCATCGTCAGCGACAACCCGGAACTGGTCACCGAAGCCTGGCTGAAGTCTATGCTCGCCCCGCTTCTTGAAGCGCTGGAAACGCTGTACCGGGCCAAGGTACTGCATCGTGATATATCACCGGACAACATCATGATCCAGCCCGATGGCCAGGCGGTGTTGCTCGATTTCGGGGCGGCGCGACAGATCATCAGCGACATCACGCAGTCGCTGACCGTGATCCTGAAGCCCGGTTATGCGCCGGTCGAGCAATACGCGGATGACGACATGATGGTGCAAGGCCCCTGGACCGACATTTACTCGCTGTCGGCGGTGCTCTATCTGCTGATCACCAGGAAACCGCCGCCCGCATCAGTTGGCCGGATGATCAAGGATCCCATCGAAATCCTGGGAAACAGCGAACGTCCAGGGTTTGACAAGCCGTTTCTCGCCGCGATCGACAAGGGGCTGGCAATTCGACCGGAAGACCGTCCGCAATCGGTTGAAGCGTTCAGGACACTGCTGGGCCTGGGGTCCGGCATCGCGACGCAATCCGCCACAGCAGGGATTGCACCACCGATCCGTGTATCGACAATGCCAGAACCGACACAGGTATCGGATGCACTTTCGGAACACATGCCGCATGCCGCACCGAAGCCGGAGAAATCGGCCGTACGCTCCAAATGGTTCGGCGCCGCAGGCGCAATACTGCTAGCAACGATCGCCATCGCAGTTGTTGCGATGAAGGATGGCCCGCAGGCCGAGACATCCGCAGTAGAAACATCTATACCGACGTCATTGTCGCCAGCATCCATTGCGGATGAAGAGACCACCGCATGGTCCAGGATTGATGGCAATGCAAAGTCGACGCGTGAGGATCTTGTCGTCTTTTTAAGTAAATATCCAGATGGGAAGTACACGGCACCCGCCAGGTTCAGGCTCGAAACTCTCCAGGACCAGTCCGCTCTTTCCGAGGCGATGACTACTCCGGCCGCTTCGGAAACGGACTCCACGAAAGAAGCGGTGGCTAGCCCCGCGAATCCAACCCTTGGCACCGTCAAACTGATGATCAAGCCTTGGGGCAATATTTCTGTCGATGGCGTCGCCAAGGGACCCAGTCCGCCACTCAAACGCCTTTCACTTCCTGAAGGCAAGCATCAGGTCGTGATCGAGAACCCCGCCTTTCCTTCCCGTACCGTTGACATTCAAGTCGTCGGCAAGAAACAGATAAGTATCGAGCATAGTTTTTCAGCGCCTAAACCATGAATGTGTTTCCGTTTTCGTTAAAGCAACTGCCGTCTGCAGTCTGCATCGCTCTGTTATGCAGTTGTGCCACCCAGATGCCGGATGCCGCAGGCAACCCGGCAGTCACTACTGCGGCCAAACCGGTTGCGGAAAAACCTGCAGTAACAGAGAAACGCGCCCCAGTGGAAAAGCCCCTACCACTCTCTGAAGTGACATTAAAAGAAGGCATCGCACTGTACAACGACGGCAACTTCGCCGCCGCGATACGACGGCTGACCTCCATCAGCGACGCCGACAAACCAATCCAGATCCAAGCCTACAAATATGCTGCATTCAGTTATTGCGTCAGCGGCAAAAGGACTCTTTGCCGACAGCAGTTTGAAAAGGCGTTGAAACTCGATCCCGGCTTCGATCTCGAGCCGGGTGAAAAAGGTCATCCCTTGTGGGGACGCGTTTTCGAGCAAGTGAAGAAACGGAAAAAATAGGCCTTCCGCTGTAAACGTCGATTACTCCCTGTAGAGCAGCTGCTCCGCGACAAAGCCATCGAAGGCCTGCAGTAGCGGAGCGTAACGTGTGCTGTTTTGCTCCAGCTCGGCAAGCGCATGACAGGTCGCCTCCAGCGTCGACAGCTGGTTGGGTAGGTGCGCCTTGCGTATCCGATATTGCGAAGGCGCCGCCGCTTTTAATGCAAGCCGCGGCAACGCCTGTAGCATGGGATTCAGATACAGCATTTTGCGGCTTTTACGCCAGGTACCGTCCAGCACGACGAGCCGCAGCCCTACGGCGTTATCAGACACAACTTCTGTCCGATGTGAACTGCCGGATGCCTGGCCCGCCGTGTCAGGGTAGAGCAACAGGGTGTGCCTGCGGCATGGATGGCTGGACGCCACATCCGGCTCCGCATTAGGGAACGGATCATGGAGCAGCGCATGCAGTTGCTCCTCTGAAAAACTTTCACCCACCGCAAGCTGACTTCCCGTGAGGCTCAAGTGCAACAGACGCGCGCTACCTTTTGCATGACGCGTCTCCATCGGATGCTGGAGGATCAGCACCTCTGTCTGAGACCGAACCGGCACGATCCAGTGGCAAATGCATGCCGATTGCGCACGCAGGCAATGCGAGCATTCCGCGCGCCGGCCAGTGTCTGGCTGTTGGTCGGGAGATGGAGCCATTAATAGTCTTGGGTCGAAAGTGGAAAGTGGAACGTGATATGAATTGCGGGCCAAAGTAGCGGCGAGCTCGTGCAATTCACGTGCAAAATTCTGGCTCCTACGAAAGTGCTCAATGGCATTCTGATTGACCAATCAGAATTGATTTTACTAGCAACGCCTATTTGCGATTCATTTTTCACGGACGAAAAAGTAAGACACACATGACAAAATTTCCTTAGAAAAATGCAAATATGAAACTTAGTTTCCTCCAATGTCAGATACACGTCGCGATTTAACTGTAATCGGAAATTTAATTAGTTTTATGTCACGCATCGTACGGAAGGGTCAGCAGCAACGGCGCAAAATCAAATCACTTTCACACCTTTGATGACCATGCCATGGACACTATGCTTGAACGTACATCGCATCCGCAGATAGTAGGAAACTTTGCGGTATATACCCAAAATCCTGATCTTGCGAAGAAGGTGCTGGACCAAGTGCGTGCACGTCATCTGCAGGCTGTTCCATTCGGAACAGTTACCCTCGAAACAGGTGAGCAAATTGATTGGGTCAACATTCGTTACGGAGTAAAGCTTCAATAAGCTCATCAAATTAAATAATGGACTTGCATTTGAACGGCACAGTGAAAAAATCTTTCCACGCCACGATTTCATTCCGGGTACTCCTATCCCATTTATCGTGGTTTCCTGCCGATGGTGGGTCGGCAGGTTTTTTATTCAGTACTAGGGTTAGCCGGATTGCACGGCCTTAGTCAGATGAATCAGGACTATGAAGCAACATTTAATTAGAACCAGCTACGATCCGAATCGTTTGCTGGACAGTGTCATGAACCGGCTTGGCCTGAACAGTGACAGAGAGTTGTCACGCAAGCTCCATGTCACACTGCAAGTCATTGCACGCATCCGCTCAGGCCGCCTGCCGATTGGCGCTTCCATGCTCTTATGGATATCGGAGTGTACCGGCGACAGCATTCACGAACTTCGCCACATTCTCGGTGACCGACGGGCAAAGGCACGCCTGAACTGTACACTGATCAGCACGAGGAGTGCGGGATGAAGGTCACGGAAGCCATGCTGGATGCTGCACTTCGCAAAGCCACAGAGGCTGGTCTATTTCCACGCCATTGCAGTTCGTATGAAATGCAGGTAAACCGCGAAGTAATGTACGGTATCCTGTCTGCGGCGATGGGTGAAGCGGCGGTAGACTTCATGGAAGGTACACTCGTCGAATCCAGGGCCACACCCTTGCTATCCCTGGTCCACTCGCATTATAAGTAAGGCATTCGTACGAGTCAGGTGCGGCTACGAAATCCCTATGCAGCCAAGCCCTCCTGGCCCCAGCGGGAAAACATGAATGGAACAGTCACGCAGGACATTCCTGCAGTATTCAGCAGCCGCGGTAGCGTCGACCGGAACTGTCGCATCCAGAAACATGCATCTGGTCCTTCTAGGCGATTCAATTTTTGATAACGGCGCCTATACCGGCGGCAAGCCGGACGTTATTACGCAATTGCGCAATGTTATTCCACGGGGCTGGAAGGCGGACTTGCTTGCGCGTGACGGCGCGACGACAGAAGGGATCGCGGCACAGCTTGCACGCGTCCCGCCGGGTGCTACGCATCTCGTGCTTAGCGTCGGCGGCAACGACGCCCTCATGCAACAGCACCTGCTGCGATCGTCGGTGTCCTCTACCGCAGAAGCATTGACCGTGCTTGGCAATGCGGTCCGTCACTTCGAGACAGCCTACCGCAAGGTCATTGACGCCTGCGTTGCGCGCGGCCTGCCGCTGAACGTCTGTACCATCTACAACGGCAATTTCGACGACAAGCAATATCAGCGGATAGTGCAAGTTGCGCTGGCACTGTTTAACGACGCCATCATCCGTACCGCAACGGAATATCACCTCAATGTGATCGAGTTAAGGATGGTGTGCTCGAAGGCGGAAGACTATGCAAATGCCATCGAGCCCTCCGGTACCGGCGCGGCGAAAATCGCACGCGCGATCCTGGCAGTCATCAATAGCGAGGGCAACGCAGAAACAAGTCGTACACCGCCGGCGCGGGTCGCCAGGATATTTCACGGCCAGTGATGGCGAAAGGGCGTAACGAGCTTGGGCTGACAGGCATGTTTACGCAGTTGTCGGTTCAGAGTACTTATCAGGTTGCAGCTTGCTGCGATGCCTTGAGCGCGCGGCCTCCTTTCCGTAGTCTGTACTGTCTGCACCGGTGCGCCTTGCCATCGCTATCTGATGCGCACTCGTACGCGCCGAGGAAATTTTTGATGGTCGTCAAACAGATATCCTCCCCATCTCACTCTGCGGAGAAAATGTAGTCATATATCGTCAGGTCGCACTTCGTCATTCTTTCCGATCCAGCGGGACGAAAAGCGTATACGAACATGAATGGATATTAAGACGCACCCCGATCAACCTCGAAGCGCGTGGCGTCAGGATCGAGATTGGCCGCTACGTCACAGAGTCGAAGCGGCGGGAGATAGCACTGGAACTGAGGCAGGCACTGCATGGACTGACGGTTTGAAGGCTGCATCAAGCCGTTTAATGGATTTCGTCGCGCATTTCCAAAGAACTGTCATGGCGGATTCGCCGTGCCGGCGCGTTAACTTATTTTGCAACTGTACAGGGACTAGGGCAGAATTGCCCATATAGGCTCATGGAAACATCGCAGGCAGAAAAAACCATGCACTGCAGGTGTCTTGTCATGCCGATCTACCCTTTACCGTTGCGAGTCCTTTCATGGAAATGTTTCAGCCGCCGTCCGTCGTCTCCCTCGACCATATCCTGCCGCAGGAGCCGTTGTTAATGATGGGCGCCGGCCCGGTTCCGATTCCCCACAAAGTGGCCTACGCCAATTCGATTGTGATCAATCACCTCGGCGAAACCATGAACAAGGTGATCGAGCAGGTCAAGGAAATGGGCGCCTATGTGTTCCAGACATCCTCGAAACATGTGCTTGGTGTTGCCGGCCCCGGCTCGGCGGCAATGGAAATGGCGATCTGCAATCTGGTCGCGCCGGACAGTCGGGTACTGTCGATCTGCAACGGTTATTTCAGCCGGCGCATGGCAGAAATGGCCACGCGTGTCGGTGGCAAGGTGACCGTTCTGGATATCGCCGACAATCTCGCAGCCGAGCCTGCGCAAGTCGAGCAGTTGCTGAAGGAAGGTAATTTCCAGACGCTGACGATCGTTCAGGGTGAAACTTCCAATACGGTTTTCAACCGCCATCTCGAAGCGATTGCGCGACTTGCGCATTCCTATGGCTGCATGGTGATCGTCGATGCGGTGTGCACGCTGAGCACCATGCCACTTGAGATGGATCGCTGGAAAGTCGACGCCGTCATCACGGGTGGTCAGAAGGGACTGGCATCCATTCCGGGCGTGTCGCTACTGGCGTTTTCCGAACATGCGTGGAAGCGCATCGAAGCACGCAGCCACACCATCGCACATTGGTGTCTCGATGCACTGTTGGCCGATAAGTTCTGGAACCAGAAGTCGTATCATTACACTGCGCCAGTGTCCGGGATTCTTGCCTTGCATGAAGCCTTGCGGTTGGTTTGCGAGGAAACACTGCCGCGCCGGTTTGCGCGTCACGCTTTGTGCTCCAGGGCCTTGCAGCGGGGGATAGAAGCAATGGGACTGCGTCTGCTGGTGTCTGAAGATGTCAGGCTTAACTCCGTGGTCGGCATTACGGTCCCGGAAGGCATTTCCGGCGATGCCGTGCGTACGCATATGTCGCGCGTGCATCGCGTCGAGATTTCAGGGTCCTTTGGGCCTAACATCGTTCGCATCGGTCAGATGGGCGAACAGAGCCGCGCGCACAATCTGTTCAGGACGCTGCATGCCTTCGGATCAAGCCTGCAATTTGCAGGCGCATCGCTTGACCTTCCAGCCGGGATCGCCGAACTGGAAAAAGGCTTGTCGAACCAGAGTGACCCGACTGTGGCCGAATCGCGATAGCTGATCACTGATAACTGATAGTTATTTCCAGATCTTGTGCACGGGTGCATGACTTGCAGGATACTCGTGCTGCAACTATGCCTTACGCGGAATAGCTGGCGCGTTCTTATGCGATTAGCCGGACTCTTCCATTTGAACGCAAAATCCTCGGCATTTTTTGCCGAAGATTTTGCGTGCATAGAAACGACACAACGCGACACAACGCGCTATGACGCCGGTAAAACGCAAAAGAACTAGCTCCTGAGAACCGTCACGTTTTGATACAAAATTGATCATGAACTTCCGATAACGGATGCTTCTAACTTCATCCAGCAAGTGCTTGGTAAGTCATGCGAGTGATCCCCTAATCCTCCATGGCTGATTCTCAATTTCTTCCAAGGATGGAGGCAGTGTATGAACAAGCTTTTGATCGCGATTCTGGTCTCGGCACTCGGTACCGGTGTCGCTGTTGCACAAACTTCTTCGACCGGCGGCAGCACCGGCTCATCGGGCAGCCCCGGCTCATCCGGGTCCAGTGCAACTGGTGCGTCGGACGCTTCGGGCACATCAGGTTCCAGTTCTTCCGGCAAGAGTTCCACCAAGAAGAAGTCGTCGGAATCGAGCGGCAGCTCCGGCTCATCCGGGTCCAGCGCAACTGGTGCGTCGGACGCTTCGGGCACATCGGGTTCCAGTTCTTCCGGCAAGAGTTCGACCAAGAAGAAGTCGTCGGAATCGAGCGGCAGCAGTAGCAGCAGCCCTAGTTCCAGCGGCTCTGGTTCATCGGGCTCGAGTGGCTCAGGTTCTTCGGGATCCTCCGATACTTCAGGAACAAGCGGATCGGGCTCCTCAGGATCATCCGGTTCTTCCGGCATGAGTAGCGGCGGATCATCGGGTAAATCCGGCTCTTCAGACAGCTCGGGTTCTTCGGGATCCTCTGGCTTGAGCGGCGGTTCATCCGGCTCCGCTTCTTCCGGTGGTTCCGGCTCTTCGGGTGGTTCAGGCACTTCCGGTACTTCCGGTTCCTCCGGCATGAGCGGTGGTTCATCCAGCACGGGCTCGTCTGGCTCTGGCAGCTCGGGCGGCTCCAGCGGCTCCAGCAAGTAAGCAGCAGGAAACGCCTTCTCTGCCGGACAGTGCGAATACTGGCCGGCAGAGCCCTCGAACGCTATCGCGCTAGTACCGTATTTCAGACTAAGCAGTATTCAGGTTTGCCTCGCGACACCAATGTGGCCTGAAAGCCGTATACGGCCTCAACGCATCGGCGAATACGCAGTGGGTGTCAATATGCAATTCTCGATACGTTCAACAATAATCCGCTCCGCCTCCGTCTCCGCACGTTTTGCCAACCACTCCGGATCACTTGCAAAGGCGTTCCACTTAGTCTCCCGCTCCGCCAGACTTTCCCATTCCAGCATGTAAGTCAGCGTCTGGTTACTGTCACCGATCAACGTCGTCCAAAACCCTACCGGACGAATCCCGTATTTCTTCCAGAAGCCTAAGGTAATCGTTTCGAAGCGATTATTCAGCGCGGGCAGACGGCCTGGTGCGCAATGGTAGATCCTCAGTTCATGAATCATGATTTCTCCGAAATGACAAAGTGATCGGGATTAAAGACTTTCAGCACACATCCGGCGTGTGCATCACGCATCGTCAAGAGGTCATCAACGCCTCATGCGCGCGGTCGCAACGCGTGCCGCGGCAAGGTCCCAGGCGGCTTGACCGACAGTCTTGAAAATAGGCAGCGCCGCAGTGCTTACGTTGCTACCCTGAAGCGCATCCGCAAGACTGCGTACACCGCTCCAGTCAACACCGGCCTGCAAAAGGTCGCCGGCTTCATGCTTTGCCCCTTCCAGATCATCGACGACAACCGTACGGGCATGCACCAGCTCCGGAGGAAACTCCGCCATGTCGGGTTTGAAGGCGCCCACGCCGACGGCGAGGGTATGCGGCGCGATATTGGCAGGAATGACCGGCACCATCGACGTCGTCAGCGCGATCACCACGTCAAACTTGCCAAGCTGCTCTGGCGTCAGTTGTGCCAGTGTCACGGCGTGCGTTTCCATGCCGTGACACTGATTCAGTCCGGCACAAAACTTTTCAGTGCTTTCGATGGAGCGAGCTGCGACATGCAGTGAGGTAAGGCCGAAGTACTGATGCAGGGCTTCGGCATGCGCAGAAGACTGCACACCGGTTCCGATCAGGAGTGCCGACGTCGGTCGCTTTGGGAGAAGCGTCTGGATGCCAAGCAGCGTGACGGCCGCGGTCCTGCGCGCAGTCACCGTCGGACCGTCGAGCAAAGCGATCCGGCGACCAGTTGCCGTATCGAATACGATGACTTCACCCTGGATGGCTGGCAAGCCGTGCGATGCATTGCCTTTATGCACGGTAATCAGCTTGGTTACGCCGATATCGTTGGCTACAGCGGGCATGCAGAGCAATACGCCGCCTTCGACAGGAACGACCTGACGCTCGGGTGCATGCAAGCGTCCCTCCGCGCGTTCCCGGGCCGCCAAAGCAATGGCGGGAACCAGTTCCGTGTAAGGCAGCGCATTGGCAGTATCGGTGGCATTAAAAATCTGCATGGAAATCCTTGAATTACTGATGATTATAAGCGGCGCCGGCAACGGTGGATAAGTCAGGGTTACACGGTCAAGCGATGGCTGCCGATGCCACGCTCGAATATACCAGCGGACGTGAATTAACGCCGGCCGTTGACGTTTGATCCGCTGCGGTGTTGGGCTCTACCTGTCTAAGCCAATGTGCAATCCGGCCTTGACCGGGCTCCAAGGAATTCAGATAATCGAAGCATTCGTATTTCGTACTCTGCATTCTCAGGCATTAACGTGCTTAATATGGTTGCCATTTCCTTTTACTACGCAAACGCACAGGGCTCCATGTCCGAGGCCGCCGCATGGGTAACCGGCAATGGCAAATCGAAGAAACAGTCGCTCACCTGACCGGGGCGCACTGTCCTGTCAGGTGAGCTGACAGGACAGCACATGCGTTCACCCTCCTTTACTTGCATATGCCAGCCAGCAGCTCCTGACAGTGACCGGACGGTCATTGCTCACAGGAGTCATCATGAATGGATTTACAGGTATCTGGATTGCGCTGGCAACGCCTTTCCGCGATGGAGAAATCGACTATGCTGCGCTTGCGCTGCTGGCGCGCAAGCTGTACGGCGAAGGGGCAACAGGGCTCGTCGTCTGTGGCTCTACGGGCGAAGCTTCCGCACTGAGCGATCACGAGCAGCTCGCCGTGCTGGACAAGGTGATCGACGCCGTGCCCGGGTGTCCGGTGATCATGGGGCTCGGCGGCAGTAGCCAGCGGGCGGTCATCGACCGACTGCGCGAGATACAGCAGCGTCCGCTTGCCGGCGTACTGATCCCGGCGCCGTATTACGTCCGGCCTTCCCAGCACGGCATCGTTAGCTATTTCAACGCGATTGCCGATGCGTCGACAGTCCCTGTCATCCTCTACAACATACCCTATCGTACCGGCGTCGCCATGGAGCTTGCCACCATACGCAGTATCGCAGAACACCCACGAGTCGCCGCCATCAAGGATTGCGGCGGCGACTCTGCGCTGACCATGCAGCTGATCGCCGATCGGCGCCTTGCCGTATTGGCAGGAGAAGACAGCCAGATTTTCGGTACGCTATGCCTGGGAGGCGCCGGTGCCATCACTGCCGTCGCGCATATCCGCACCGACTTGTTCGTGCGTATGGCAAATGCCGTTGCCGCATCCAGGCTGGATGAAGCACGCCGCCTGCATTTTGCGCTGCTGCCATTGATCGATACCTTGTTTGCGGAGCCCAATCCGGGACCGCTGAAAGCCGCGCTTGCGCTGCTCGGACTATCCAGCGACGAAGTGCGTGCGCCCATGTTGCAGGCATCGCCGACATGCAAGAAGGAGATTGCCGGCCTGCTCGCTCGATTGACTGCCTTTGATCATTAAGACCACTACGCCGGGACGAGCACTGCAACGGGCAGACTTGCAAGCGCTTCACCGAGCCGCAGTTTGCCGGACTCGACCTTGATGGTACGTCCGGTATAGATGTCCATCCACGTCGAACTGGCAGCGGCAGGAAACAGAAGCATCGTATCCTGCCACGCGTCTACCGGGATAACCGGGCCTGCGCTGCCACCCATCAGCGTCGCCGGCCGGTGTGCAGCGATAACGATCGCCGTGCGCTCCTGCATCTGCCGCGCGAATCCCATGACATGCCGTGCAGCCGTACCCTCTATCTGCAGCGCCAGGTAGGTCCCGCGCGCAAAGAGATCCTGTTCTCGTGCGCGCAATTGCAGGGTGTGCCGGATGATCGCTTGCTTGATCGCGCCGGACTGCCATCCTGCGATATCGGTGATGTTTTTATCCGCAGCGGACAAGGCCTGCGTGCGCGCTGCGTAATCCACCGGGCGCCGGTTATCCGGATCGACCAGGCTGAAGTCCCAGAAATCGGTTCCCTGGTACAGGTCCGGCATACCCGGCGAGGTCATTCGCAACACGCTCTGCGTCAGGCTTTTCGCAGCGCCCGCCGGCGTAATGTGATTCACCCAAGCCACCAGTTGCGAAAGGAAGCTATTGCCCGGCCCTGCCTTGAGTACCGCGTACAGAAAGCGCTTGCATGCCGCCTCGTATTCTTCATTCGGCAGCACCCAGTCACTCACCTGCTTCGCTTCGCGCAGTGCCTTGGTCTGCCAGCGTTCAATGCGCTCGGCGAATTGCGCGACACCGTCACTATCATTCGGATCAAGGCCGATGGGCCAGGCACCGGCCAGCATCTGATACAGCATCAGTTCATCGGCGGGGTGCGGCGCAGTCGAAGGATCGGCCCCGTTGTCAGACGTGGCGCTGCTGCGTAACGGCGCGTTCATGTGCATCCATTCACGCACCCGCTTTGCCCACTCCTCCGGCAGTTCACTCAGCACCGAGAGCCGGGTACGCACATCTTCGCCTCGCTTGTGGTCGTGCGTCGCCGTCGCCAGCATGGACGAAGGAAACCGCGTTGCGCGAATTTTGTTCCCTTCGTGGAACTCATTCACATCGACGGAAAACTGCTCGGGGTCGGAGCCGACTTCATTGCGTGACAACAGTCTTCCGTAGCGATAAAACGCCGTGTCTTCCACCGACTTGGCGGCCAGCGGCGGCGTCAGTTGCTGGAAGCGGGTGATGGCGCGCTGGTGCAGGTTGCGCACACGCGGATTGGCCGAATCGCGCGGTGCGTCGCCGCCCAGCCAGCGTGCAATCACATCGAGCAGCGGACCTTCGGTGCGGTCGACACTGTGGCGTGCCTGCTCCAGCGCGCGATCGATGACTTCCTGGTCGAGATCGTCACGGCCATTACTATCCGCATAGGTCCGATAGACCGGAAAATGCACCAGCAATTCGTGAAACACGCGGCGGATCGCGCCAAGCGAAAAGTCGCGCGTGCGCAGGTCGGTGCGGGCCACGGCATGCAATGCGCGCGACGCGGCTTCAAATTCCCCTGCCAGATTATTGGCCAGCAATTGCCGCCGGGCTTCCCTTACTTCCGCATGAAAATCCTTGTCCTGGCCGGTAAGCTCTGTCCATAGCGCGGACAGCGGCGCCGCGCCCGCAGGGTCGTGCAGCAAGGCGCCAACGCGGTCCATGAAGTCATAGCCGCTGGTGCCGTCGATCTCCCAGTTTTCTCTGAGGTGCTCGTTATTGGCGAGAATCTTTTCAACAATGATGTAGGCCGGTGCGGGCGGTAGTTCAGGCGGACGCTGGGAAGTCAGCGCCTGTAGCCGGCGACGTAGCTTGCGGCAATAGGCACCGGGGTCGGCCAGTCCATCGACATGGTCGATGCGCACACCGTCGATCAGGCCTTCGGTGTAAAGACGGAAAATCAGGGCATGCGTCGCTTCGAACACGTCATCCTGCTCAACCCTGACACCCGCAAGGTCGGTCACCTCAAAAAAGCGCCTCCAGTTTATGCCATCGGCCGCGCAACGCCACCACGCGAGCCGGTAATGCTGTTGTTCCAGCAAGGCATGCAGCGCATTCAAGCCTTGCGGCGTGGTCGCGTCGTACGCGCCGATCGCAGCCTCAATCGCGGCAGCGCCTTCCGGCGTGCGACCGGCCTCGCGCAGCTGACCGAAGCCCATATCGGCATTCTGCTGGCTAATGCCACCGTTTTCGTCTCTTCCTTCTTCAAACGCGGCAATCGCAGATATCAGGCTGTCCGATCCGGCCGAGCGCAGGACGCCGGCATAGCCTGCCGGTCCAATCGGAAATCGGTGCGAATAATAAGCGGCGAAGAACTTGCCGCGCGTGGCATCGAACTGCAGTTTGATGTCCCCGGCGGCGAGTACATCGCCATAGGGTTGCCCGAGAAAAGGCGCCATCACCTTGCCTTGCAGCGTCTCGTCGGCCGGGTGCCAGTCAATATCGAACCAGCGCGCATAGGGACTGCCCTGCCCCCATTCGAGCACATGCTGCCACCACGGGTTTTCCGGACCGACTCCCATATGATTGGGCACGATGTCAAGAATCAGCCCCATGCCGGCCGCACGGATGCGGGCAACAAAGCGACGGAAGCCTTCTTCGCCGCCGAGTTCCGGATTGATGCGCGTCGGATCGACGATATCGTAGCCATGCGTCGAGCCGCTGCGCGCGGTAAGGATGGGCGATGCATAGATATGACTGATGCCGAGCGATGCGTAATACGGCAACACTTCGGCCGCCTGGTCGAACGTAAAGTCTTTATGCAACTGCAATCGGGCAGTGGCGCGCGGGATGGACATCAGGTTTGCCTCTTGATTGAACGTGTCTGATTCAGAATGGAAAGCCGGGACGCGACCGCGGGATCGTCCATCAGCACATCAACCGGCTGCGGCAGGCGGCGGCGCCAGTTGGGATGGATGTCGACGGTGCCAGGCAGGTTAGGTTGCTCCGGCAAGCCAATCGCATCTTCCACCGGCAGCATGGCCAGCGGCGCGGGGGTGGCGGACATGAATCCGACTGCTGCGTCCAGCGCAGCCAGTGACTGCACATCGGGCACGTCGCCATGCGCCTGCCCGGCTTCCTTCATCGCCTGCCACAGCAAGCTGCGTTCGTGCGCGCGCATCTGGCGTGCGTCCGCATCGCTTTGCCCCGGCTCATGCAAATCGAGTTTGGTGCGCCAGTCGATGTCGCGCTCCTGCCACCAGCCGGCGATGGTCGGCAAGTCGTGCGTGGTGGTGGTTGCGATCGCGTGACGCGGCCATTCGTCCGGCCGCAGGAAGCGGTCGCCATGACGCTGAAACATCAGTACGCGGATACCAAGCAATCCCGCCTGTGCCAGCTGGGTATCGAAACCCTCCGGGACGGTACCGAGGTCTTCACCGATCACGATGGCGCGATGCCGCCAGGATTCGAGCGCGATCAGGCGCAGCAGGTCTTGCATCGGATATTGCAGGTAGGCGCCATGTTCAGCGCTTGCACCGTGCGGCACCAGCCACAGGCGGCCAAGCCCGAGCACATGGTCAATTCGCGCACCACCCGCATAGGCAAAGGTTGCACGCAACATTTCGATATACGCGCCGAATCCCTTGGCCTTCATCGCATGCGGTGAAAAGGCACCCAGTCCCCAGCTCTGTCCGCGCGTGTTGAGCAGGTCCGGCGGGGCGCCGACCGACAAGCCGTTGATGATTTCGGACTGCCGGCTCCATGCCTGGCTTCCTCCGGTATCTGCACCAACGGCAAGATCGGCGATCAGGCCGATGGGCATGCCGGCGTCGCGACCTGCCCGCTGCGCGCCTTGCAATCCGCGTGCGGCCTGCCATTGCAGGAATTCGTGAAACCCGACTTCGCTTGCATGCTGCCGCGCAAAGGCGTCCACATCGGCGGCGCGTGGATTGCGCAAGCCTTCCGGCCAGTGTTGCCAGTAGCCGTCCTCGCCACGCGCCAGCCGCCATGCATGCAAGGCTTCAAAGCGCGCATGGTCCTGCAAGGCGCCGCCGCCGGCGCGACGAAATTCCTCGAACTCCGCATCCGCTGCGCCGGACTGGAATTGCGCATATAACTTGCGCAAGATGGACAATCGCAATTCCGCCGCAACCGGCCAGTCGATTAATTCTTCCTGTTCGAGATGCGCGAGGCGCGTACGTGCATCATTGCCCAATGCATCGAGCGCGGCGTTCATGGCGTTCCCTCCAAGCACTGATGCCGGATCGATATGCAGAGCATTCAGGAACAGTCGGCTCGACGGACCATAAGGACTGAAGCGGTGAACGTCTGCGCTGAACATTGCATGCACGGGACTGATGGCGACCGCTGCCGCGCCCTTCGCGGCGGCCGCGCGGACCAGCGTGGACAAGCCGGTGAAATCGCCAATCCCGCCGTCGCCTTGCCGACGAAGCGAATACAGTTGCACGCCGAGTCCCCACAGGCGCGGGTCGGCAGTGGTATCGGTACCAGCCAGCGCATCGGCGACACCGAAACAACGCGGCGGCGCAATCGCCAGGGTGATCTCCGAGTCTCCGGCCAGCAAGCGGTGATAGCCGAATCGGTCGATCGCTGGCAGTTCGGCTCCCGACGACATATCGTCGGGAAAGCGTCCGTCAACCTGTTCGCCGTCTTCCAGTTCGATGTGAAAATTGAGACCGGCAAGCCGGTTCACCGGGCCGATGCGCAACCCGTGCCCGACTGTGCCTGTCAACAATGGTGGAATAATGTCGCCGCTGCTGAGGGCGGTGAGCGCGGCCATACTGTCATGGCACTGCTGCTCTGTCGTGCATGGGTAACCGAGCGCTTCCAAGATGGTACGCAGTGCGTCCGGACTTACCTTCATCGGCTGGCCATTCGCGCTGGTCCAGTCCTGCGCCAGGCCGGCAGCGCGCGCCAGTTCAAGTACGTGCTGATCGCTCATGATTCCGCCCCTTGCTCTTTTTCCAGCACGGCGATGCAGGCGTGCGCCGGCAACTGGTTGGAGGGAACGGCGTCTTCCACGCCATCGCTCGCGTAAAGGATGGTCCCACCCTGGCCATCGGCCAGATGGTCATAGCTGATGACGACCGGTTGATCCGACAGATTGACCGCGATCATCAGGACGGTGCCATCGCCCATGGTCCAACGTACCTTGATCGCCCGCGGACCGACGATCCGTGTATCGAGCGACTGTGCGCCTTGCAGGCGCGGAACAATTTCCTCTCGCCGGATGGTGAGCATGGCTTTCGTCCAGTCGCGCCAGGATCCCGCGAGTTCGCTGTCGGCAACAGGTATCGAATTCAGGAAGGTTTGTTCGGCATTTGGATCGGGGATACGCTCGCGCAAGGCCGGATCGCTGAATGCATTGAAGCGTGCGAACTCCTCGCGGCGACCGTTGCGCACCGCATCCGCCAGTTCCGGAGTCAGGTGGCTGGTGAAATACAGGAAGGGCTGGGTGGCGCCAAATTCTTCTCCCATGAACAGCATCGGAATCTGCGGCGCCAACAACAGCAAGGCGCTTGCCGCGCGCAAGGCATGCGGATTGGCCAGCGTAGTCAAGCGCTCGCCGAAGGCGCGGTTGCCAATCTGATCGTGATTTTGCAGGAAGTTCACAAAGGAAGTCGGCGGCAAATGCGCGCTCGGTTCGCCACGCAGCGCGCCACCCGGGTACAGCGAGGTCTCGCCTTGATATATGAAACCTTCGGCGAGTCCGCGCGCCAGCTTTTCTTCCGGCTGATTGATGTAGCCCGCGTAGTAGCCTTCCTTTTCGCCGGTCAGCATCACATGCAGAGCATGATGCATGTCGTCATTCCATTGCGCATCGAACAAACCGGTTGCGGTGCGCTCCAGCAGCATGGCGGAATTGTCGTCATTCTCGAGCACCAGGTGTATGTGCCTGTCGCGCGGTATGGCCGCACGGACGCGTTCTGACATCTCGATCAGCCAGTCCTTTTCACTGATCGCATGCACCGCATCGAAGCGCAATCCGTCGAAGCGATATTCCTGCAGCCAGTAGATCGCGTTCTCGGTGAAAAAATCGCGCACCTGCTTGCGCCGGAAATCGATTGCCTGTCCCCATGGTGTCTTGATGTCATCGCGGAAGAACGCTTCCGCGTAGGCACCGAGGTAATTGCCGTCAGGACCAAAATGGTTGTACACCACGTCAAGAAATACCATGATCCCCAGGTCATGGGCTTTATCGACCAGTGCCTTGAGTTGCTCGGGTGTGCCATACGCCTTGTCCGGCGCATACGGCAGCACACCGTCGTAACCCCAGTTGCGCGGGCCAGGGAAATCGGCGACCGGCATCAGTTCAATGGCGGTAATGCCGAGGTCGGCCAGTGCCGCCAGCTGGTTACTGACGCCCTCGAAGCCGCCAAGCGCGCCGACGTGCAATTCATACAGCACGGTTTCATGCCACGGACGCCCCTTCCAGTCCTTGCACTGCCATTGGTAGAAGTGCGGGTCGCACACGATACTGGCGTCATGCACATCGCCGGCCTGCGCACGCGATGCAGGATCGGGCACCGCAAGGTCGTCACTAACGCGGTACTTGTAAAGCGTGCCGGCGCCGCAGGCAGCCTCCGCTTCGAACCAGCCATCGTCCAGCTTGTTCATGGCAACCGGCGGCATGCCGTCGATCTCGACATTGATCTTTTGTTTGCTTGGTGCCCAGAGGCGAAAGCGGGTGCGGTTCGGCGCCATCAATTGCGCGCCATAGGAATACTCAAATGTTGACATTGTCGGCCACCAGTAAGACCGCGCTATGCGCGGCGACGTTGATCATGTTGCTTTCGGGTTTACCGAGCATTCCGTGGTGCTGCCTATGTTCGGCGGCATCGATCAGCAGGCGCCACGGCATCGTGGGCTGCGGCAGGGTGAAATCCCGGTCTTCCGAAAACGCGTTCAGCAACAACAGGGATGCGGATAGCGATCCGGATTGCATGTTGCTGGAAATGCGCCGCAGCGCAAGCAGACGACCCTCGGCAAAATGCCATCTTTCCGGAGTCATCTCGTTGCCGGTTTCATCGAACCAGCTGATATCGGGCAGGCCGTGCAGGGTTTTCGATGTCGGCTTCAGGAACCGGCTATTACGCAAGGTCGGCAGTGCCCGTCTGGCGGCAATGCAGCGCCGCGTGAAATCGAGCAGTGCCTTGCCCTCCGGAGTGTCGGCCAGGCTCCAGTCGAACCAGGAGATCTCGTTATCCTGGCAATACGGATTGTTATTGCCCATCTGCGTGCGGCCGAATTCGTCGCCACCAAGCAGCATCGGCGTGCCGTGGGAAAGCAGCAGCGTCATCAGCATCGCGCGCTTGACTTTTTCCCGCGTGGCGAGCACCGCACGGTCATGGGTCGGTCCTTCCTTGCCCCAGTTGGCACTGCGGTTTTCGTTGGTGCCATCGCGGTTGTCTTCGCCATTGGCCTGATTGTATTTATGCGTATAGCTCACCAGGTCTTGCAGCGTAAATCCGTCATGCGCAGTCACAAAGTTGACCGATGCCCAGGAGCGACGGCGATGATGATTGAACAGGTCCGCTGAACCCAGCAGGCGCCCGGCCACCGCGCCGCGCATGCCGGCATCGCCGCGCCAGAAGCTACGCACATCATCGCGGAAACGGTCATTCCATTCGGCCACGCCTGCCGGATGGTTACCGACCTGATAACCACCCGGACCGATATCCCAGGGTTCGGAAATCAGCTTCACTTTCGCCAATACCGGGTCCTGCAACAAGGCGTCGAAAAAACCGGCCCCCGGGTCGAAGCCATGGTGTTCACGTCCGAGTGTCGCGCCCAGATCGAAGCGGAAGCCGTCGACATGGAATTCCTGCACCCAGTAGCGCAGCGAATCCATTACCATCTGGATCACACGCGGGTGCGACATGTTCAGCGTATTACCGCAGCCTGTATCGTTGATATGGCGGCGGCGGTTGTCTGCATGCAAGCGGTAATAACTGGCATTGTCGAAACCGCGAAACGACATCGTCGGCCCCAGCTCGCCTTCTTCGCAGGTGTGGTTATAGACCACATCGAGAATGACTTCGATGCCCGCTGCATGGAGCCGGCGCACCGCGTGCCGCATTTCGTTGAGCGCGCCGCTCGCAAGATAACGCGGCTCGGGCGCAAAGAACGACAGGGTGTTGTAGCCCCAGTAATTGCTGAGGCCGCTGCTGACCAGTCGCCGGTCCTGCAGGATCGCATGGATCGGCAACAGCTCGACGGCCGTCACGCCCAGCTTGACGAGATGATCGATGATGTAGGGATTTGCCAGGCCGGAAAACGTGCCGCGCTCACCAACGGGAATCGCCTCCGCAAGCTGTGTCATGCCGCGCACGTGGGTTTCATAGATCACCGTCTTTTCCCATGGCACGGAGGGCGGCTTGTCGCCATGCCAGTGAAAGCTGGCATCGGTGACGACCGCCTTCGGCATTGCCGGTGCGCTGTCGCGATGATCGAATGACAGGTCAGCGCGCGGTGAATGAAAACGATAGCCATACAGGCTATCGCTCCAGCGCACCTGTCCGCGCAGCATTCTGGCATAGGGGTCGAGCAGCAATTTGTTCGGATTGAAGCGATGCCCCTGTTCGGGCTGGTACGGTCCGTAGGCGCGGTAGCCATACAACACGCCCGCATGTACGCCGGGCAGGTAGCCATGCCAGACTTCATCGGTGCATTCCGGGAGTGCACAACGCGCGACTTCGTGCCTGCCACTGGGATCGAAGAAGCAAAGCTCGATCTTGACCGCATGGGCGGAAAAGACAGCGAAGTTGGTTCCTTGGCCGTCGTAGGTGGCGCCAAGTGGATACGATGCCCCCGGTTCGATTGCAGGCAAGGGAAGCGGGACACTGACCATGTTCAATGCACAGGCTTGAGGACGATCGCGGACAGCGGCGGCAGCCGCAATACCAGAGATTGCGCCATGCCATGCGCCGGATGGTTGTCGACTTCGAAAGACTCGACCCGGTCGACACCAGTACCGCCATACACGTCCGCATCCGAATTGAGGATGACACGCCAGCTCGCCGCCTTGAATCCCGGTCCTTCCGGCACACCAATGCGATAGCCGTCGCGCATGACGGGAGTCATGTTCAGCACAATCAGCAAGGGCGCATCGCCTTCATTACCCTTGCGCAAATAGGCAAAGACACTGTTGGAATTGTCGTCGCCGATGACCCATGCAAAGCCTTCGGATACGCAGTCCGTCTTATGCAGTGCCGGCTCGGCCGCATACACACGGTTCAGGTCGCGTACCAGTCGTTGCACGCCACGGTGGCGCGGATCGTCGAGCAGGTTCCACTCTGGCGAAGCGTCGTGGTTCCATTCCTTTTCCTGGGCAAACTCGCAACCCATGAACAGTAGTTTCTTGCCCGGATGGGTCCACATGAAGCCCAGATAGGCCCGCAGGTTCGCCAGTCGCTGCACGACATCGGCGCCAGGCATCTTGTTGAGCAGCGAACCCTTGCCATGCACCACCTCGTCATGCGATATCGGCAGCACAAACTTTTCGGAGAACGCGTAGATCATGCCGAAAGTCATGTCGTGATGATGATGCTGGCGATATAGCGGGTCATAGGACATGTAACGCAGGGTGTCATGCATCCAGCCCATGTTCCACTTGTGCGTAAACCCGAGCCCACCCTCTTCGACCGGCGCGGAGACGCCCGGCCATGCGGTCGACTCTTCGGCGATCATCACCGCGCCCGGACAGCGCTGGCGTATCACCTGGTTGAGATTGCGCAGGAAAGCCACAGCTTCCAGGTTTTCCCGGCCGCCATGGATATTGGGTATCCATTCACCGGCATTGCGGCTGTAGTCGCGATACAGCATGGAGGCGACAGCGTCGACGCGGATGCCGTCGACATGGTAATGCTCCAGCCACTCCAGCGCGCTGGCGATCAGGAAGCCGCACACTTCATTGCGGCCGAGATTGTAGATCAGCGTATTCCAGTCCTGGTGAAAGCCTTCGCGCGGGTCCTGGTGTTCGTACAGCGCGGTACCATCGAAGCGCACGAGACCGTGTTCGTCGGAGGGGAAATGCGCCGGCACCCAGTCGAGGATCACGCCGATGCCTGCCGCATGGCAGCGGTCGACAAAGGAAGCAAAGGCGGCCGGTGAACCGAAACGTGCACTGGGTGCAAACAGGCCGAGCGGCTGGTAACCCCAGGAGCCGCCGAACGGGTGCTCCATGATCGGCAAAAATTCGATATGCGTGAACCCCATACCGGTAACGTATGGAATCAGGCGATCGCCCAGTTCGTGCCAGTTCAGGCTGCGGTTTTCTTCTTCAAGAATGCGCAGCCAGGAGCCAGCATGGACCTCGTAGACCGACATCGGTGCGGCGATATCGTGACGCCGAGCGCGTTCGGCCATCCAGGCGTCGTCGGTCCAGCGGAACGGCACATCGGAGGCGACAACAGAAACGGTCGACGGCGGCGCTTCGGTCGCGCGTGCGACCGGATCAGCCTTCAGCGGCAGTACGTTACCGTCAGCGCCGACAATCTCGTACTGGTAGCGGGTACCGCTGCGCAGGCGCGGGATGAACAATTCCCAGACCCCGGCTTCGATGCGTCGCCGCATCGGATGACGCCGTCCATCCCAGAGATTGAAATCGCCGACGACCGAAACGCGGCGCGCATTAGGCGCCCATACCGCAAAGCGGGTGCCCGCCACGCCGCCAATCACCATTGGATTGGCACCAAGACAACGTCCAAGTTCGCGGTGATTGCCTTCCGCCAGCAAATGAATATCGAGGTCTCCCAGCAGCAGACCGAAGCTGTATGGATCTTCGGTGTATTGCACATGCTCGCCGCCGGATGCGGTGGGCCAGGTAATGCGTAAAAGATAATTGCCGCCACTGATGGAGACTGGTGCCGCGCTGATGAACAAACCTGCCTGGTTGACGTTATACAAGGATTCGATCAGCTCGCCGGCCGTGTCATTGCCCGGCACGCGGGTAACGATGTCCACCGCGCGCGCGCCCGGCTGGAAGGTGCGCACCACTGTGCGATCCTCCATGCGATGCGGGCCGAGCACCGCAAAGGGGTCGGAAAGGCAGCCATGCAAAACGGCGTCAAGCGTCTTCTGGTGAACGTCGGTCAATTCTTCAATGCGATCAGTCATTCGACTGTTCTCCTTCTGTAGTGCTGGTGGTACCGGTCGTAGCTGGATTGCCTAGTAGCTGGTCAGCGATTTTCGCCAGTCCATTGACCGGTACCGGAATCCAGGTCGGACGATTGGCGGCCTCATAGCACACCTCATAGGCGGCTTTTTCCAGGACAAACAACTGGGTCAGGCTGCGCTCGGCCGCTTCGGACATCTGCATCGGCCCATTCGACACCGCGTCGTGATAGCCGCGCAGGAAGGCGTCCTGGCACATCGGACCGAAGTCACGCAGGATCTGCTGCTTGCGCAACTCTGCCGATTCGCTCAGATCAGCCGGGCCGGATGTGCCGGCAAACGCAGCGGCATAGTCGAACGAGCGTAACAGGCCGGCAACATCGCGCAGCGGGCTGGATTTCCCGCGACGCTGGTCAAGCGGTTTGGCGGGTTCGCCTTCGAAGTCGACGATGTAGACGTCGCCTTGCGCTACCAGCACCTGACCAAGATGGAAGTCGCCATGGATACGAATACGCAATGTGCCGACACCGGCCGCCGCCAACGCGTCGACACGCTCGAGGATACGCTCGCGCTGAGCAATCAGGCGCTCCACGCGCTTGGCTTCCGCGTCATTGCTCCACTCCTTCGTGCTGGCCATGACGGCAAACGCCGCTTCGATCTGGCGGCGTGCGCCAACGGCCCATTCCTCCGCATCATCGGCGGTCGCGGCCTCCGGTGCGAAATCCGGGTTATCCGTCGGCGTCGCCAGAGCGTTGTGCATTTCGCCGAGGCGACGGCCAAGCACTGCAGAAATTTCGACCAGATCGTCGCCCGGGTTGGACATCTCCGCCAGTTCGGTGGTCGTCTCGGTACCGCTGATCGTTTCCGTGATCGTGGTCTGCTGGATCCAGCGTGTCAGCGTGTCGAGTATCCATTGCCAGGCATCGCCCTGATTGTGGATAAAGCGCTGCAGCATGATCATCGTGTACGGGGTGCCATCGGTGGCGATGCGCGTGACCTCGCCCAGCATGGGTGGCGCATTGGCGTAGCCGAGCGAGGTGAGATAACGACCCATCTCCGCTTCCGGATGGACACCGGGCTGGATGTGCCGGATCACCTTGAGCACCATCGCATCTTCAAGGATGAGCGAACTGTTGGATTGTTCCGCCGACATGCGCCGCACCGTCGGTTCCTTGCCGATATCGATCTTGTCCAGTTCCCCAGTCGGGATGAAACAGATTTCGCCGTCTTCCGAGGCAACCTTTGCCTGCGCCCGCAATAATTCGATGATGACGTAAGCAAAGGAGTCGAGCACGAAACCGTCGGTCAGCAATCCGACGTTACGGCCGCGCCGCACACGCGCAAGCGCGAGCTGCTGCGGCAATGCGGTGACAATGTCTTCTTCCCGGATAAAGCCGAGCGGCATCAGGTAGCGCTCGGTGCCATGCGCGGTTTTGGTTTCGATCTCCGCCAGCATGGTGGGCATGATGTTGGGACGGACCTGCGAAGCGGGCAGACCGGTTGCCAATGCAATGCGCACCGAGCGCAGTTTTTCCTGCTTGCCCGCGTACCAGCGCCGTTTTGGCAGATAGGCAAGCAGTGCTTCGTTTTCCAGGATCGCACGGCGTGACGGATCGAGGATTTCCATGATGCCCTGCCGCAGCACCAGCGTCGCCAGTTCCGGCAGCGGTTCGGGCGCGGGCGTATGCCATGCAGGCATGCGGGTCTTGGTCGCCAGCAGGAACCAGTAAAAGCCGTAAGGCGGTAACGTCAGCAGATAGGGTAACTGGCCGATCGGTGGAAATGCCGAGCCGCCGATCATTTCCAGCGGCACTTGTCCGGCATAGCTCGACAGGTCGAGTTCGACCGCCTGCGCGGAGCGCGATACGTTGGCCACGCACAGGATGGTTTCGGTTGCGTCACTTTCTTCGGGATGGTATTCGCGCAGGTAAGCGAGAATGCGGCGATTGCTCGGATTCAGCAGGCTCAGCGATCCGCGGCTGAATGCGCAATGCTGCTTGCGCACCGCCAGCATGCGGCGCATCCAGTTCAGCAACGAATACGGATCGCCCATCTGCGCTTCGACGTTGACCGCTTCATAGCCATACATTGGATCCATGATCGGCGGCAGTACCAGCCGCGCCGGGTCGGCGCGCGAAAAGCCGCCGTTACGGTCCGGTGTCCATTGCATCGGCGTACGCACCCCATCGCGGTCGCCCAGATGGATGTTGTCGCCCATGCCGATTTCGTCGCCATAGTAGAGGACCGGCGTGCCGGGCATCGACAGCAGGAAGCTATTGAGAAGTTCGGCGCGCCGACGATCGCGTTCCAGCAGTGGCAGGAGCCGGCGACGGATTCCGAGGTTGATCCGTGCGCGCTTCTCGGACGCGTAGTGGTTCCACAGATAGTCGCGTTCCCGGTCGGTCACCATTTCCAGGGTCAGTTCGTCATGGTTGCGCAGGAAGATCGCCCACTGGCAGTCCTTCGGAATCTCCGGCGTCTGCCGCAGGATATCCGCGATCGGAAAGCGGTCTTCCTGCGCGATCGCCATGTACATGCGCGGCATCAGCGGAAAATGGAAGGCCATGTGGCATTCATCGTTGTCGCCAAAATACTGCTGCACGTCCTCGGGCCACATGTTGGCTTCGGCCAGCAGCATCCGGCCCGGAAAGGTACGGTCGAGCTCTTCGCGGATGCGCTTGAGGATGGCATGCGTTTCCGGCAGGTTTTCATTGCTGGTGCCTTCGCGCTCGATCAGGTAAGGCACGGCGTCCAGCCGCAGGCCGTCGACGCCAAGATCGAGCCAGAATGACATCACGCTCAGCACGGCTTTCAGCACTTGCGGATTGTCAAAGTTCAGGTCCGGCTGGTGCGAATAGAAACGGTGCCAGTAAAACGCGTTGGCGACCGGGTCCCAGGTCCAGTTGGATTTTTCGGTATCGCAAAAAATGATGCGCGTGCCGCTGTAGGCCTGGTCGTTGTCGGACCAGACATAAAAATTGCGTGCCGCCGAGCCGGGCTTGGCCTTGCGCGCCCGCTGGAACCAGGGGTGCTGGTCCGAGGTATGGTTGACGACCAGTTCGGTAATGACGCGCAGGCCGCGCCGATGCGCTTCCGCGATGAAGCGGCGCGCATCGGCCATGGTGCCGTAATCGGGATGGACACCGCGGTACTCGGCAATATCGTAGCCGTCGTCACGGCGCGGGGACGGATAGAACGGCAGCAACCAGATCGTATTGACGCCAAGATCCGCAATATAGTCGAGCTTCTCGATCAGGCCGGCGAAGTCACCGATGCCGTCGTTGTTGGAATCGAAGTACGACTTGACGTGCACCTGGTAAATGACCGCATCCTTGTACCAGTGCGGATCATCGCTGAAACGCTTGGGCGATATGACGGTGGCCGTACCAGTAGTCGGACGGGCTGTCTTGCGGCGATCCATGCTTAAGCTCCCTTGTGTCTAACGCGCCAGATGGCATACGGACAAACAAACGGATCCAGCCGCAGTTGCTGGAACTTGCCATGCCAGGCGATGCGCGCGCCGGTCACGAGGTCATCGGCCTCCAGTGTTCCGTCGTCGGCAATGCCGAATTCCCATAGCGGCAGTTCCAGCGTCGCTTCATGCGCCGCGAACGGATCCAGGTTAATGGCTACCATTATCACGTTGTCACCGAAATGCTGACAGCTGTCAGCAGGGGGCGTGGACTTGACGAAGAACAAGATATTGTCATTCGACGCGTTCAGGAAGCGGATACCGAGGTGGGTCTGCAGTGCCGGGTTCTCGGAACGGATGCGATTGAGCTGCGTGATTTCATGAATGATATTGCCGGGGCGCTGCCAGTCCCAGGCGCGTATCTCGTACTTTTCCGAATCCAGGTATTCCTCCTTGCCCGGTACCGGTGTCGCCTCGCACAACTCGAAGCCGCTATACATGCCCCACAAGCCGGACAAGGTGGTCGCCAGCGCGGTACGGATCAGGAAACCGGGCCGCCCCGACTTTTGCAGGAAGACCGGATTGATGTCGGGGGTATTGACAAAGAAGTGCGGCCGGAAGTATTCCCTCACATTGGTTGTCGACAGCTCGGTCATGTACTCGATGAACTCTTCCTTGGTATTGCGCCAGGTGAAGTACGTGTACGACTGCGAATAGCCTACCTTGGCGAGACGATACATCATCTTCGGCCGGGTGAAGGCTTCCGACAGGAAGATGGTGTCCGGATAGCGTCCGCGGATATCGGCGATCATCCACTCCCAGAACGGCAGCGGCTTGGTGTGCGGATTATCGACGCGGAATACGCGTACGCCTTCCCTGACCCAGAACAGCACTGCGTCGCGCAGCGCAATCCACAGACCGGGTATCGCACCCTCCGCATAGAAATCGACGTTGACGATGTCCTGATATTTTTTCGGCGGATTTTCCGCATAGCGGATCGACCCGTCGGGACGCCATGCAAACCATTCCGGATGTTCCTTCAGCCAGGGATGGTCGGGCGAACACTGGATCGCAAAGTCGAGCGCCAGCTCCAGCCCATGGCGTGCCGCTTCATCGCGCAGGTGCCGGAAATCGTCCAGCGTGCCAAGCTGCGGATGGATCGCATCATGGCCGCCGTCCTCGGAACCGATCGCGTACGGACTGCCCGGATCGTCAGGTCCGGGTGTCAGACTGTTGTTGCGGCCTTTCCTGTGCTTTTTGCCGATCGGGTGGATAGGCGTGAAGTAAAGCGTGTCGAAGCCCATCGCCTGGATCGCGGGCAGGCGCTTTTCGACGTCGGCGAACGTGCCGTGCCGCGCCGCGTCACCGCTCTGTGAACGGGGAAACAGTTCATACCAGCTCGAAAAGCGTGCCGCGCGGCGTTCCACGTCGATCCGCATCACCGGTTCGCTACGGACGACGAAGGGCCGTGCATCGGCCAGGCGCATTGCTTCGGCGGTCGGTTCGGACAGCAGTGCCGCGATCCTTTCCGCATCTTTCGATGCGGCCTTGGCCTGGTCGCGGGTCTGGGTCACCTTGAGTGACTTGGCAAGCGCTTTCAACGTCGGCAGCGCCGCGCCAATATCGGTTTGCTCCGCGTGGGCCAGCGCGGATTCGACCAGCAGGCGTCCTTCTTCCAGTTCCAGCGAGACATTCAGACCGGCGGCGGTTTTCTTTTCCAGTTCATCGCGGTAGGTGGCAAAAGCATCGCGCCATGCCTCGATGGCAAACAGGTAACGGCCGATGCGGGTCAACGGCAGCGATGCGGCCCAGCGATCGTTTTCAGTGGGGTGCATGCGAATCTCTCGCCACTCCGCCTCATCGGCCGGGCGCCACAATACCGCCACCGCGAGCTTGTCATGACCATCCGCAAAGACGTCGGCTTCGATGGTTACCGAATCACCGATTGTCCGCTTGACCGGAAACTTGCCGCCATCGACCGTCGGCTCAATCGCTTCAATGGCAATGCGCGGCAAACGTGCGGCGGCAGTGATGGACTGCTTGCCACGCTGCACCGGCAGCAGGATGGGCGGGATGCGATGGGCGGCAAACAACTGGAAGTCTGCTCCGCCGATTTCCAGTGGATGCGTTTCTGGCTGCGGGTTGCCCTGGTCGGACTCGCCTTGTGGCCACAAGCGTTGATAGCGAACATAACCGTCGGCGCGTTCCAGCAACTGGCTTTCGTTCAGGACGCAGCTGTGCAGGGCATCGGCATTGGCCACCATCATCAGCGCACGGTCGGATGCGCTCGTATCTACAGCCTCGCGCAGCAGGACCGCGATGTCGGCATCGACGCTGCTCAGCAGCCGTACCGGCTGACCGTAGCAGGCCGCCCCATCGGCAGCAATGAAGGCATTGACTTCGGCGATCTCGGCCGACAAATCGAAAGGTGCATTGGCCTGTACCTGCGGCAATTCATCCGGCCGGTTGCCGGGAATTGTCGCGGTGAGACCGGAGGCGCCGAACTCGAATCCCATGGGAATCAGGATGCCGTTACCAGTCGCCGCGGCCAGCCGCAAGGCGCGGCGATAAATTTGCTGTTGCACCGGGGCGTCTTCGTTGCCGGCAACGCGTCCGATGACAGGCTCATCGGGACTATCGGGAAACGCAATCGTCGGGCCGATGCGTGAAAGCCGCTGCTGTTCCTCCACCAGCCAGCGCGAACGGTAATCCCACCATGCTCCGGATGAAAAGCTCGCATCGAAATCGCAGCCGGCCAGCGCATCAATCTGTTCCGGCGTGCAGCCCGGTGTCCACGCGAGAAAACGCACGGGCTTGCCGCTCGCCTGCGCGCCGTCGCGCACCACTTTGATCAAGTGACACCAGAACGACACGTTGGGCTCCGCAAGCCGGATGCAGCGAAAGCCCGCGACACCAGCATCGAGCATGGCCTGCATGCGCGGATGCCAGTACGCCGCGACTTCCTGCATGACCTTCGGGTCCTCATAGCGAAACCGGGGCGTCGTTCGCAAGGGCTGGGTACGTCGGGGGTCTGGCAAGTCATCGTCATGCCCGATAGCGGAAAACCAGTTCGGATGCGTTGCCGCCAGCGTTTCATCCGCGCCAAGGCCGCCGGCGTCAAAGTCGACCAGCAGGCGGAGTTGCCGCTGCGCGCAGGCCTCGGCCAGTTGTCGCAACGATTGTTCCGATGCGGGTTGCGGCATGAGCACGTGATCAAAGCCCATCGCCACGCATCGCTGCAGGACGCTTTCAATTTCGGTCGACGGCCCCGCGAGAAGCGGGTCGACATAATAGATTCTAGGGAGAAAAGGCGGCGTGGTTGTCGTTGTTGGCATTATTGGCATTGTTCTGAACTGGTCCCAGGGATGAAAAGGCCGATTAGCTGTGTCCCGGCTGATGGCCTGCGAACTTTTCAGATAGAGCACTCAAAACGGCAATTTGTTCGCAAAGAGGCATTCATAAATCGCAAGTTTGCCGTTCCCGTCAGCGGGCGCCGGTATATCACCTGCGCATTCACGAAAGCAAAGTTGCGCACAGGGCACAAATCCGCGTCTTCTTGCCTATACGACATTGCGAAATTCCTCGAAGCAACAGATAGTATGGTTCATGGTCGCTTCCACTGCGAAAGCACAAGAACACGGATTAATTGCCGCTCTTGTTCAGCTTTGATGACGTGACAACCGCCCATGTCAAGCCGGGAGGCAACAAGAAAATTGATCGCGCCCTTTGTGCAGGCGGCACTTTCACGGCCCGCAGCGCAATTCCACATACTTGGGCGCACTTGTTTTGTGAGACAGCCAATGATTATTTATCAGGTATATCCGCGTAGTTTCAGTGACTCCAACAACGATGGCATCGGCGACCTGGCCGGTATCGAACAAAAGCTTTCCTACATTAAAAGCCTTGGTGTCGACGCCATCTGGATCAGTCCCTTCTTCAAGTCGCCGATGAAGGACTTCGGGTATGACGTATCCGACTATCGCGCGGTCGATCCCATCTTCGGGACGATGGACGACTTCAAGAATCTGATGAAGCGCGCAAAGGCGCTGCAACTCGGCGTGATCGTCGACATGGTGATCTCGCATACATCGGAAGAACACAGCTGGTTCAAGCAAAGCCGTGCAAAGCAAAATGGCAAGTCGGACTGGTATCTGTGGGCCGACCCGAAACCGGATGGCAGCCCACCCAACAATTGGGTATCGGTCTTCGGTGGTACGGCCTGGCGCTGGGATGCAGAGCGTCGCCAGTATTATTTTCATTCCTTTTTCTCCAGCCAGCCCGATCTCAACATGCACAATCCCGATGTGCAGAACGCGGTGCTGGCGGAGATGGATTTCTGGCTCGACATGGGCGTATCGGGCTTCCGCTTCGATGCCTGCAATCACATCTTCCAGGACCAGCTGCTGCGCAATAACCCGCCACGCGAAGATACCAGCGCGGCGCTGCACCCGTATGGCTTTCAACTGCACGTGTACGACCAGGCGAGGCCGGAGATGCTGCCCTTCCTGGAAAGGATTCGCAAGCTGCTCGATGCCTACGGCGCGTTCAGTCTTGCCGAAGTCGGCGGGCATGATGCACTGAAACTGATGGGGCAGTACACGCATCCGGGCCGACTGCATTCCGCCTACAGCTTTTCGATGATGGGGCCGGACAGCAGCGCGACACATGTGCGTAATGTGATCACGACCCTGGAAGACAGTATCAGGGCGCCGGGTGCGGCCTGCTACGCATTGAGCAACCATGACAAGCCACGCGTGGCGACACGCTGGCAGAACGGTCGCGACCGCGATGAGACGGCAAAGGAAATGCTGGCCCTGCTGTTAGCGATGCGCGGCGACATCTGCCTGTACCAGGGTGAAGAATTGGGATTGCCGCAGGCGGATGTGCCGTTCGAACGCTTGCAGGATCCGTTCGGCATTACCTTCTGGCCAAAATTCAAGGGGCGTGACGGCTGCCGCACTCCCATGCCGTGGACCGACGCGCACCACGGTGGATTTACTGAAGCCGAACCGTGGCTGCCGGTCGACCCCGTGCATATCGACATGAACGTCGAACGCCAGGAAGAACAGCCGGATTCGGTACTGAAGTTTGCGCGCGAAGTGCTGGCATTACGCAAAGCGCATCCGGAGCTGGACAAGGGAAGCATTCAATTGATTGATGCGCCGGAAGGCGTGCTCGCCTTCTCGCGCAAGCATGAGCATCGGGAAATGATCTGTCTCTTTAATATGGACGTGACGCCGAAGAAGGTGACGTCGATGCAGTTTGGCGAGATGGTGTTCGGAAGGCATGCACGCATCGATAACCGCTCGGTGATGCTGGAGGTCAGCGGGTTCTGCTTTTTGCAGGGTTAAGCCACCTTAGGGAAGAGTTGGCACGAGCGACATAAATAATTTATGTCGCTTATGCGCTGAAGATATTTCCCCTATATGTCCCCTATGGCCGCGCCTCCCGGGGCATACCATCACACACTACGGCAAGTGCGTTTAGCGTTTAGCCTCTTCCCCTTCAAGGCCTTACCGATTTGCGATAGTACAGATTCGCGCAGCATGCACGTGTTGCGAAACCCGTACTGACGCTTACTGCGCATATGACAGCTTCGACTGCTCAACCGACGCCACCACGCCAAGCGGCGCCGCGTCGACCTCAGTTTCCACGTCCACTTCGTCGGCGGCATCCGCCGAGTCTTTAGTCCGACGCGCATAGCGACGATCCCGCGCATTATTCAATCCGAGGTCTTCTTCCTCGGAGAACCGCGACATGTTGCCGTCGCGATCGACCGCATACTCGTTGCATACGATCAGTTCGTGCAGGTTCGCCTCAGGCAGTACACGCGTGTATTCAAACAGAATGCTGCGTGTCACCGTCGCGCCTGCGCAGATATGGCTGCCATGGCCGATCCAGGTCGGGCCGAGAATCTTGCTGCCGGCTTCGATATGGCAACCCGCGCCGATGTACACCGGGCCAGTGATTATCGTGTCCTCCCAGTCGATGCGCGTGTTGAGTCCCACCCACACACCCGGACGTACCTGTTCTCCCGGTACCTGCATCTTCGGAACCTCTCCGGTCATCAGGCTTTGCAAGACACCCCAATAATCGGTAACGCTGCCAATGTCCAGCCACTGGAAATCATGGTTCAGCGCATAGAAGGCCATACCCTTTTCGGCCAGCAACGGGAACAGCTGCGAGCCGATATCAAAGACTTCGCCCGACGGGATCATGTCGATTGCTTCCGGCTCGAAAATATAGATACCTGTACTGACCTGGTTCGACAAGGCGTCTTCGCGCTTCGGCTTTTCCTGAAACTTCTGGATACGGCCATCCGCATCGCTGACAACGACGCCATAATCGGAAACCTTGTCCCAGGGCACTTCACGTGTAATCACGCTGGCGATCGCGCCTTTACGCTTGTGTTCGGCGATGGCCGCGTTGATGTCGAGGTCGATAATTGCATCGCCGCACAGGACGATGGTGGTTTCATCGAAAAACCTACCAAATTCTTGAATCTTTTTCATTCCACCGGCGGACCCGAGTGCCTCCGGAATAACCTCGCCACTTTCCGTCATGTAACCTTCAAATGAGTAGCCAATGCGTACGCCAAACTGGCTGCCTTCACCGAAATAACTTTCAATCTTTTCATGCAAGTAACTGACATTGACCATGATGTCCTGCACGCCGCACTTTGCAAGATGCTCGACGATATAGGCCATGACGGGTTTACCGAGTACCGGAATCATGGGTTTCGGCAGGTCATAAGTCAGCGGACGTACACGAGTGCCTTTACCGGCAGCGAGAATCATTGCTTTCATATTTATTTAGCCTTGAAGAATTGTTCGATTACACAGGTAATGTGTATGACCTAAAGGAGAACACGTGTTGCCGTAGAAGAGATTGAACAAAGTCAAAGGAAGATACGGCAAGGAAACATATGTTCCGATTGCAAGCACACTACATATCGAATGGCCGAGGGGTAATTTGCCTCAGCACGTTTGATACGCAAGATCGATGCCCGTTGCAATTGATTTAGCGCAAGGCCTTGGGAATGCGCGTGCCGAACACCATCACACTGTGGCCCTGCACTTCAATGGTGTTCTCCGTAATCTCGCGATTCTGCGTCTCATCCAGCGCGCTGTCGAGCAGTAAATGCCATGTACGCGATGGCTCCGGGAAGCTGAACAGCAAAGGCTCATGCCCACCGTTGATAAGCATCAACACCATGTCGATGAGGCCACCGCCATTGAAGCTTGCGCGTTGTACGGTCAGTGCCCGTGCTTCCGGATTTTGCCACGCTTCGGAAGATAATTCTTCGCCGCGTTCATCGAACCATGCGACGTCGCGAATTCCCGGTTCCAGTTCTTCGCCATGCAGAAAGCGTTGCGCCTGCAGCGACTCAAAACTATGTCGCAGCGAGATCAGTCGACCGACATAGGCGCTCAGTGACTGGCCATCGGGACTCTGGGCCATCGCCCAGTCAACCCAGGAAATTTCATTGTCTTGGCAGTACGCATTATTGTTGCCACGCTGAGTTCTGCCGAATTCATCTCCGGCAAGCAACATCGGCGTTCCCTGTGCAAACATCATCGTAGCCAGCATGGCGCGGCGCACCCGATTACGCAGATCCACAATCGCCGGATCATCCGTCTCGCCTTCCACGCCCCAGTTTGCGCTGAAGTTTTCCGAATGACCGTCATTGCCGTTTTCGCCGTTGGCCTCATTGTGTCTTTCGGTATAGCTGACCACATCCCGCAGCGTAAAGCCGTCATGCGAGGCAACGTAATTGATCGATGCCCAGGGCTTGCGGCGGCGCTTGTTGAACAGGTCCGCCGATCCGCTCAGGCGTGCGGCGAAGTCAGCGCGCTGGCCGGAATCGCCACGCCAGAATCGCCGCACGCCATCCCGGAATTTGTCATTCCATTCCGCGAAGCCGGGTGGATGATTGCCAAGCTGATAGCCGCCCGGGCCAATGTCCCAGGGTTCCGAAATCAGTTTTAACCGCGACAGCACGGGGTCCTGCATGATCGCATCAAAGAAACCTGATCCCTGATCGAAGCCGGTCCCTTCACGCCCGAGCGTAGCACCGAGGTCGAAACGAAAGCCGTCGATATGGAAGGACTCCGCCCAATAGCGCAGCGAATCCATGACCATCTGCAGCACGCGCGGATGCGAGACGTTGAGTGTATTGCCGCAACCGGTTTCATTGATGTAATAGCGCTCGTTGCCGGGGACAAGGCGAAAGTAACTGGCATTGTCGAGGCCCCGAAAGCAAATGGTCGGACCCAGTTCATTGCCGCTGCTCGTGTGGTTGTAGACCACATCAAGGATGACTTCCAGGCCTGCTGCATGCAGACGACGTATGGCGACCCGCATGTCGTTCAGACCGCCCTTTGACAGATAGCCTGGTTCGGGTGCGAAGAAGGAAAGCGGACTGTAGCCCCAATAGTTGCGCAGGCCGCGTTCGATCAGGAAATGGTCCTGCATGAAGGCGTTGACCGGCATGAGCTCCACCGTAGTGACGCCGAGCTTGAGCAAGTGCTCGATGAAACGCGGATTGGCAAGCGCCGCAAAGGTGCCACGCAAGTCCGTGCGCAAGTCGTCGCGCAAGATCGAAATACCGCGCACATGTGTTTCGTAAATGACAGTCTTCGCCCATGGAACAAGCGGGCGGCGGTCGTCGCCCCAGTTAAATGTCTCTTCCACCACCACGGCCTTTGGCAAGGCCGGCGCACTATCGCGGCGATCGAAGCTCAGGTCGGCGCGTGACGAACCGAGCCGGTAGCCGAACAGCGCATCGGCCCACCGCAACGGGCCGGACAGTAATTTTGCATACGGATCGAGCAGCAACTTGTGATGGTTAAAGCGGTGACCGCGATGCGGGTCATACGGACCATAGGCGCGAAAGCCGTAGAGTAAGCCAGGCGAGGCTTCGGGCAGATAACCATGCCAGACTTCGTCGGTGCAATCGGGCAATGGCAGCCGGGCGACTTCCTTGCGTCCCGCCGCGTCGAAAATGCAGAGCGCCATTTTTTCTGCGTTTGCCGAGAACACCGCGAAATTGACGCCTTGCCCGTCATAGGTCGCTCCCAGTGGATAAGGGCGTCCTGGCAGAAGGCGATCGGGGATCTCAAAAAACATGTGTCAGCTCTTTCCGAAATACGATGCCCGGTCGCGGCGGCAGGCAGGGCGCGCGCAAAACAATCTTTACCGCGCCCGCATGACTGCGGATACCGGCTCAGGCAGTCATGTATTGCGGAACGTCCTCGACCAGTGGCTCCGCCACCGGCGCGAACAGTTCCCCGGCCGCTTCAGGCGCGATCTCTTTATAAACCCCCATGTATTGGTCAGCAGGCTCGTCCCAGGAAAAGTTTGCCGACATCGCGTTACGCTGCATACGATGCCATTCATTTGGCCGCGCATATAACTCGAACGCCCGACTGACCGCGGCGATCATGTCTTCCGCCGTTTCACCGTCGAACAAAATGCCATTGGCGTATTCCGGCGTTACGCCGGTCAGGCCACTGTCGCTGATGGAATCGATCATGCCGCCGACGCGTGAAGCGATCGGGATGGTGCCATAGCGCATCGAATACAAAGGGGTCAGGCCAAACGGCTCGAAGCGTGTGCCGTGCAACAGCATATCCGCACCGGCGTGCAATGCATGTGCACGCCGCTCGTCGTAGCCGATGTAGATACCGACGCGCTCCGGGAATTGCTCTTCCAACGCCACAAAACCTTGTTCATATTCCCGGTCTCCACGCCCGATCACGGCAAGCTGGGCGCGCGGATAGCGATGCAATACTTCCGGCAGCGACGCCAGGGCGACATCCGCCATCTTCTGGTGGGTAATCCTGCTGCCGATGGCAAGGATGGGGGCGAAAGGGTCGATCGGCAGATTGAACAAATGCTGCAGGTCGCGCTTGCAGCTGCTCTTTCCACGCATGTCGGAAAGGCTGAACGGTCGCGCAATCAAGCTATCGGTCGCCGGGTCCCAGGCATCGAGGTCGACGCCATTGCGAATCGCAACGAGATCATCCTTGCGTGCGTTCAGCAAGCCGTCCATCCCGTGGCCGAAGCGCGGTGTAAGGATTTCGCCGGCATAGGACTGGCTCACGGTCGATATGCGGTCGGCATGCCGGATACCGGCCTTGAGGAAGCTCAGCTTGCCCCAGAATTCGAGTTCATCGGGAGTCAGCATGTGAGCCGGGATACCGAGCGTCGCTGCAAGGTCCATCGGGTAATTGCCCTGGAACGCCAGATTGTGAATCGTCAGCAGCGTGCCCACATCCGATATCCCGCGCAGGCGCAGCAATGCCGGAATCAGGCCGGCATGCCAGTCATTGGCATGCACGATATGCGGCGCCGGAAGCGCGGTCTCACCTGCGCAGATGCTGACAGCAGCATGCGCCAGCGAAGCGAAGCACAAGGCATTGTCGGCAAACTCCTGGCCCTGATGATCGACGTAGGGGTTGGCGGTGCGCGTTGCGATGCACGCGGTGTCGAGCAGTAGAACAGGCACGTCGCTGTCGGGCATTGTGCCGCGTAACAGGCGCCCGGGCCCGCCGGGCAGTGATGTCAGTTCCCCGACCGCCTGTACATCCTTTGCCCGCTCGATCGCCGCAGGATAGCCCGGCATCAGCACGCTTGCGTCGACCCCGCGCCGGCGTAGCGCCCGTGCAAGCGAGGTAATGACATCGGCGAGCCCGCCGGTTTTTACGAGTGGAACAGCTTCGGATGTGACGAGCAAGACACGGGCGTTCAAGGTTATGGCTCCCTGATTGTTAAATGGAGCGGCATTTCCGGGCGCACGAAAGCGGGCCTGCCTGTACAGGCTAACGCGACGTGCCGACTTGGAGACTTAACACCCTCTGAGCGTACTGACTATGTCTTCGCCCAAGAAGTTGAAATAGGCCAATGGAAATACCGAGTCTCGCCACAATAAAACGTCGGCTTGCGAAGTCTATTGCGTAAAATCAACTTTGATGTGACGCGCCGCGGAACCCGGCTTATTCGCCGGGATTTTTTATCGCTCCCGACTTATCGGCGATCGCCGAGGATTAATAGGGTCCGACATGTTTGTTATCGACGGCGACAAACTGACCGGCAATGCAGCAAGCGGCATGTTGATAGGCATCCTTAGTCTGTGAGCTTCATGGAAGCTATGCCGCATCGAGCTTCCGATAAATTGATCGGCTGATCCGATATCCACGCACATGTCGTTGACAGCCATTTTGGCTGACCTTATAAGTTAGTCCGTAAGTGGGTATAAGCGATCAGCCTTACGGGGGCAGCGTAATTTCGCCGCGGTTTGGTAGGAGATTGCTCACTGGCGCGTCGCCACAGACCACCGATTCTAGTGCTGAATAATTCTAACGAACTAGGAGACAAATCATGCCATACCCTGAGCTTTCAATCTTCAGAGCGGTCGCATTACGCCAATTCAGTGCGGCGTTGATCACGGCCTTGACCGTGTGCACCGGCGCCGCTCATGCGGCAGAGCCGCTAAAGACATGTTTTCTCTACAACCTACCTATTGGTGAGAGCGGCTGGATCTACCAGCGCGAACTTGCGCGCAAGGAGCTTGTCGCTGCACTGGGCGACAAAATCACCACTCAGTACGTTGAGAACATTGCTGAAGGCCCGGACGGTGAACGTGTGTTACGTAACTTCGTCAAGGACGGATGCAAGCTGATCTTCGCGCCTTCCTTCGGCCTCATGGAACAGGTCATGAAGGTGGCTCGCCAGTCGCCCGACGTTATCTTCATGAACGGCAGCGGCTACAAGACCGCTGCCAATGTTGGTGTGTACAACGCGCGATATTACGAAGGTCGGTATTTGGAAGGCGTATTGGCTGGGCACATGAGCAAAAGTGGCATTGCCGGATATGTAGGTTCATTCCCCATACCGGAAGTGCTGCAGGGGCTGAATGCATTTACCCTTGGTATGCGAAGCGTTAATCCTAAAGCATCTGTGAAGCTTATCTGGGCCAATACCTGGTATGACCCGGGAAAGGAACGTGACGCGGCAGGCACTTTGATCAAACTAGGTGCCGACGTGCTTGCTTATCACACATCCGGCGTGTCTATCGTAACGGCCGCTGAAGATAAAGGCGTTTACACGCTCGGGTACTACTCCGATGTGCGCAAGTTTGGGCCGAAAACCAATCTGACTTCCATCATGCAAACCTGGGGACCGTTCTACATCAAGACGGTGGAAGACGTGCTGGCCAAACGGTGGAAGTCGGCGAACACACTTGGCGGCCTGCGTGAAGGCATGATCAAGATGGCGCCGCTAAACGATGCTGTGCCGCCCGCAGTCCGCGAAAAGCTGCAGGAAGCCGAGCGTGCAATTATTGATGGCAAGCTTCATCCCTTTGCAGGTCCCATTGTCGACCAGGAAGGAAAGGAACGCGTCGCCAAGGGTAAGGTCATGAGTGATGAAGAACTGAACGGGATGAAGTTTCTCGTCGATGGTATCGAAGGGCGCTCGCCGAAACATTAGGCCTAAACACAAACGGGCGGAGAAAAATGTGGCGTCTCCGTCCGTACGTGGAGCCTGTCCAGGTTTGCGGTCGGAAACCTGATCGTCAGCTTGCGTATTTCTTATGCTCACGCCGCCCTCGCGCGAGAATTGCCACGACTTCTTCCCGCGTCGCGGGTTTTACAATGTGGTAGTCGAAGCCGGCGGTTTCCGACTTTTCACGGTCTTCCTTGCGCCCATAACCGGTCACTGCGACCAACAAGGCAGCGCGGGTTTCCGGCATTTCACGTAATTTGGCGGCCAGCGTATAACCGTCCATTTCAGGCAGGCCGATATCGAGCAGGAATACCTGCGGAGGCTGTCGCCGCGCCGCTTCCAGCGCCTTGTCGGCGCGATGTGCGACAGTGACACGATGTCCTTCGGCTTCCATCAGGACCGCAAGGCTGCGCGCCGCGTCGACGTTGTCATCAACAATCATGAGTTCAAGCGCTACCATTGGACGCGTCGCACCTACCGCCGCTTCCGGCTTCACCGTACTGAGCTTGTCCTGCACCGCGAGGCGCGGCAGGCGGATCGTAAACAAACTTCCCCGATCTGTCCCTTCGCTGTAGACGTCGACACTGCCGCCGTGCAGTTCGACCAGGCTACGTACCAGCGCCAGCCCAAGTCCGAGTCCCCCTTGCGAACGATCGGGCGAGCGTTCGGCCTGGGTGAACAGCTCAAACACATGCGGCAACAGGTCGGGCGAAATGCCGATTCCTGTATCCCGGACGCTGATGTCGACCGAACCGGCATTCAGGCCAACGGCGATGACGATGTCGCCGCCTTCGGCCGTATATTTGGCAGCGTTGTTCAAGAGGTTGGACACGATCTGCACCAGGCGCGTGCGGTCGCCGGTCACATAAGCGGCTTCGCTCTGCGACCCGATCCTGAGCATGTGCTTACGCGACTGGATCAGTGGACGCACCTGTTCGACGGCTCCCGAGATGACCTCGGCAATATTGACCGGCTCGCGCTCAAGCTTCACCAGTCCACGCGTAACGCGCGAGACGTCCAGCAAGTCGTGGATCAGACTGGTCATGTGATCGACCTGGCGGGTGATGATTTCGCTGGTGAGGCGCACACGTTCCGGGTCGGGATGTGCCATCTTGAGTATTTCCGCCGCCGTGCTGATCGGCGCGAGAGGATTCCTCAATTCATGGGCGAGCATCGCAAGGAACTCGTCCTTGCGCCGATTGGCTATCCGCAATGCTTCTTCCGCTTGTTTTCTTACCGTCACATCGAGCATGATGCCGCGCATCGATTGTGGATTACCGCGATCGTTGCTGATGATTCTGCCACTGACCTCGACCCAGATGAGCACACCCGTGTCAGAGCGGACCATCCGGATCACCTGATCGAAATGACCGCGTTCCCGGACAGCCCGATTGATTGCTTTGCGCAGCGCAGGCAAATCCTCGCGATGCACGGCATCCCATGCGGCGTTGTTTGCCATGGCTGCGATGCCGAAAATGTCGGCGGCATTCGCGGAAAAGCGTAGCTGGCCGCTGCCGAGATCCCAATCCCACACCGCCATGCGCGCAGCAACCAGGCCTTCGCGCAGCCGCTCTTCACTTTCACGCACGGCGCGTTCAGCACGTTCGATCTGCGAGACATCGGTATTGGTGCCAAACCATTGCACGATCCGTCCTGCCCCGTCCCGCAGGGGTGCGGCCGACGTGAAAAAGGGCCGGAATTCGCCGTCCGCACCGCGCAACGGAAAAGTCATCTGGAATGGCCGTCCCGTGTCGATACTTGTCTGCATGCGTTCGATCACGTGTGGCAGCATTGCCGGGTCATGCACCGACTGCCAGCCCAGGCCTTCCATCTGCTCAGGTTGGGTGCCGGTATATTCATACCAGCGGTCGTTATACCAATGGATGCGTCCGTCCGGGTTGGCGATCCAGGCAAGCTGCGGAATCGTATTGGCCAGTTGAAGAAATTTTTCACGCTCTCGCTGCAATTCCGCATGTTGTTCGTACAGGCGATCCAGCATGTGGTTGATCGATCCGGCGAGACTGGCGATCTCGGTGCTGCGTCCGGGCTCGGCACGCTGTCGGCTAAAGCCCTCGCTGACCACGCTGCGCGAAAACGCTTCCAGCTTTTGCAGGTCCCTGGTCAGTTTGACTGCGAGGCGAGAACCGAGCACCAGCACCGTGCCGGCCAGTCCCAGCGCAATGATGAAGATCGTCGCGAATTGCGGTGCAAGGTCCGCAGCCGACGTCTCACCCGGCGGCTCGACGATGTGGAAATTCAGATGCTTGAAGACGGGCGGCGAGTTAACCGCTACCTTGACCATAGGAATACGCGTGCGCGCCGCCGCAGATGCCGCCGTACCCCAAGTCAGCCGCGCCGTGTCATTGGGTTGCAAATCGCGCAGAAGTATCTTGTAGAACAAGGCTCCTTCGGGCGTTTGCGTCCGCGCATACACCAGCAGTTCAACACCGATCAGTTCGGGCCCGTTCGGCCCCTCGATAATGTCCGCGCCGCGCTGGCCGCTGTTGATATGACGCACCAGCCACCGCATGTCGCTGTCAGTAAACTGCGCAATGCCGTTCCCTGAAATTTCCTTGCCGGAAAAGTCGGTAAAGAGCACCTGAATCGGTACCCCGTTGATCTGACGCATGCTGTTGAGATAGGGCGTGATATAGGTTTCACGGCCCGCGCTATCGACCAGCCCGGCGGCCAGAATGCTGCTGCTGGCAACTTCCGACAGGCGTGACGAGATTGCGTGCAAGGTGGAGCTCATCGTCGCAGCATGAAAATCGACCTCCTTCTGCGATAGGATATGCATCGCCGCACCATGTTGCCGGGTCACCAGCCACCACGAGGATGCAGTCGTCAAGATCAACGCAAACGTCGCCAGTGCGGCGCTTGCCAGGGCAAAGCGCCGTGCGAGGCTGCCAGCGGCCGGTCTACGGAAAATCATGCACTACTTCTTCATCGGCACCAGCACACCATCGTGCCGGTAGCGGGCCATGATCAGTTCGCCCGGGCCGAGCGCTTCATGCCGGGTGGGAGTGAACGGTGGCTTGTAGCGCTTGATCAGGCCACGGTATTCCGGTAACCGCTCCAGCGCATCGCGTACCGCTGGGCGGTCAGCAGTACCGGCAAGATTAATGGCACGGGCCAGGATATGCATCATGTCATAAGCATGCGCGACACCGACCGGCGCATTGATATCGTCCACCTTGCGCACATCCGATATCTTCGCCGCGGTACGCATGAACTGGCTCAGCGGCTGCTTGTCGGCATTAAAGAAGCTGAAGGTCTGGATGACCGAGAAGTCAACGTCATTGAGCGCAGGGCCGGCCTGCTTGACAAATTCGCCACCGGTGATGCCCCAGTGACTGATGATGGGAATGCGCTTCTCCCGCGGCAGTGCGGCGACTTCGCGTACCAGAACCGCCGCTTCATCGTCGTTGGCCACCAGGACCATGGCCTTGGCGCCTGCATTGAGCAGCTTGTTGTATTTATCGACAAGGGTCGTGTCACGCCAGTTGTACCACGTGGTCTGGACAATCTTGGGACCATCGACGCTCTCCAAGTATTTTTCCGCAGCGGCGAGGTTGCTGCGCCCCCACGAGGTATTGGTCAATAACAGTCCCACATTTTTAAGGCCGCGCGCCTCCGCGCTTTTCAGCATGGTCGGCATGGCAAGGCTGTCGCGCAATGACAGGCGAAAAATATAGTTCGGCTTCATGCCGTTATCGACGATAACGTCGGCCGAAGACCAGACTGCCATGAACAGCAACTTAGTCTCGCGCAGCTTGGGTAGTTGCTCGATGACGACCGGGCTGAAGCGTCCACCAAATACCGCGACCACATTCGGCATGGCGGCGAATTCTTCGATGTTGCGAATTCCACGCGCCGGCATCGAGCGATGATCCTTTGTCAGTATTTCCAGCGGCCTGCCACCCAGCACACCGCCCGCTTCATTGATTTCAGTGACGGCGGCGCGCACGCCGAACTCAACTGCCTGGGCCGAGGTACTGTGGGCAAGTCCGAATTCACCATCGATGCCGATGACGACGGGCGTCTTGTCGACGGCTTTGCCTGCCAGCGAGAAGGAAGAAGCCATCCCGCCAAGGAGGGTCAACGCGAGGACCTTTCTGCGCCGGGTATCGGCTTGAAATGTGGCATCAGGCATGAAAACTCCATCGATTGAGAATGCAGCCCATGATACAGCCGGGCCCTCCATAGACTCTGTTCCAGTCGCAAAGTGTCTTGCCGGTGTGCAACCTGAAAAATCTGGTCCAGTGCACAGCCGCACAGCGCGGCCGGAACTTTGCCTTGGCCTCATTATAGATGCGGCCAAGGCAAAGTTCCGCCGTCTCAGAGTCGCAATGTGCGTCTCTGGACGCCGGACTTACCGCAGTTGTCCTGGCGCTTTCAAGGTACAGTTCATTCGCCGGTGCGCGCTGTGGCCCAGACCCACCCTTTACACTACCCGGCAGGTTTTGCAATGACTGTGATTGTCAATCGAGCGCGGAAGAGAAAGTCAATAACTCAGACGCTGCGACCCGTCGGCTTTAGCGTGACAACAGGAGCGCCATGCAAAGGAAGTTTGCCGGCGTCCACCGCCTGCATGAATGCCAGGAATTGCTTGTTGAAGCGTATGGCCTGTTTTGCGCGGGTCATGGCTACATAGAGCAGATTGACCTCCTGCTCAAAATCGATGTGCTCGGTACGATTTGGCTTGCCTCTTTTATCCACCAGATCATGGAAATCGTCATCGAGTACAAGCTGATCGAACTGCAAACCTTTGGATCGATGTGCCGTCATTAACAGTACCTGCGCCTCCTCGGGATTTTCACAGGCATGGAGCATCACTTGTTCAATCAGGCCGGGCAGTTTTTCCCTGTATCTGGTGACAACGGCTACGAGCGACAATATCTCTTTGTCTCCGGAGTCCCGACCATACGTTGCCAGCGCGTCGAAATCGGAGAATTCCCGATAGAAGCTGTCCTGTACCTGATCCTTCTTTTCGCTCCACATGCTGTAGACATCCCGCAATTTCCCGAACAGGTAACTCTGCAGACCACCGACGAAATGGATCCTGTACTGGCCAAGCATCTGAATGGCTTGCGCAAAAACCCCGGCGTTGGTACGACTGATGATGGCAAAAGGCTGGGAATAATCAATACAGTCAGGCCGGGCCGCCATCCGGGCACGTCCGACGATGACATGGTTTTCACCTTTTAGACAGGTCAGAAGCGTCGTTGCAGCGTTGGCGACCAAAGCACCGAAGCGCATGGACTGCGTGAGGTAATGCTGCTCTGCCTCAGGCAACAAATCCATGACATTCACATTCCCCCTGAATCCATAGATCGCCTGGTGCTTGTCGCCGACCAGCACCTTCCCGCATGCCTGGCTAAAGACAATATCCGCCGTCACTGGATTGGTATCCTGTGCCTCGTCCAGCAGGATGACATCGTAGCGTTTCGACAATACTGGCCTGGAAAGCTGAAACAGCTTCAGGTAACCATCATGGGGCAAGGGGATCGGCTTGTTCTGATCGGCCATATCGTGCCAGAGGCGCTGCGCGGCACCGACGATGCGCTGGCGATCCGACAGGGCAAGCTCGCTTGGCACATGGTCCAGACCGACGGATGCATTGGCCGAGTACATGAAGCCTTCAATCGTCTTGACGAGGACATCCGCTACAGGAAGATTGACGTCCGTGTAGTAACGCATGATGTCGGTCGGGCGCAGTTGCCCAAGCTTGTGCCTGAAGCGATGACCAAAGACACTATACGCCAGCGAATGAATCGTCTTGCAATCTACATTCGGCGGAAAGGATTCGGCGGCCTCGGTCGCCATGGCCTTGTTAAAGGCAAGATAAAGGATGCGTCGCTGCGGGCGTGCAGCGGCATACCCGCGAAGAGTTGTGGTTTTGCCAGTGCCAGCGAACGCGTTGACGACGACGTTGGCGGCCTGACTGTTGATGACACCGATTTGCTCGCTCGTGAAATTCATGCCTGCATTGTAAATGGGCCAGGCCTGCCACGTTTACGGCCCGATCAACGGAGAGTGATTGCACCTCAAACCCCAACCGGGCCAGCAATGACAAGTCAGGCAATGCCTTTCAGCCAGCCCAGGACATCGCGCTGCACTTCCTGGCGATTGGTTTCGTTCAGCAGTTCGTGGCGCGCGCCCTCGTAAAAGCGATGGTCAAGATGCGACATGCCCAAGGCCTTGTAGCGGTCGAGCAAGGCTTGTGTCGACTGCAGGTTCGCGCCTACCGGATCCAGCGCGCCTTGAATGACCAGCACCGGTAATACCTTTGGAATGCGCACCTCACGTGCCGGATCGCGTAACGCAGCCATGCCCTGGAAAAAATCGCTGACAAGCTCATTGCTGAATGAAAAACCGGCCTGCGGGTCTTGCTGATATTTTTGAACCTCAGTGGCGTCGCGGCTCAGCCATTCGAATCCCGGCTTGCCGGTGAACGGCTTGTTGAAGTCCGTGAAGAGCCCCGCCCAGAATTGCGATGGCTCGAGCGGTGCTGCTTTGGTCGCTGCAAGGAGAGCGGTCAGGAGTTCCGGCGGCGGCGGCGGACTGTACGCGGTACCGCTCAGGATCAAACCGTCAAGCTGGCTTGTGCGGGTGATGTAGTCCTGGGCGATGAAGGAGCCCATGCTATGCCCGAACAGCACCAGTTTTGCTTGCGGATGCTGTTGTCGAATGATTTGGCTGAGCGCTATTTCATCGTCGACAAAGCGGTTCCATGCGTCCGGGCCGGCGTCGCCGAGTTGACCGGAACGGATCCGGGTTCTTCCGTGGCCGCGATGATCACTTGCGTAGACTGCATAGCCCTCATTGACCAGCGCCTCGGCGAAGCGGTCATAGCGTCCGCTATGCTCGGCTGCGCCATGGACGATCTGCACCGCGAGCCTCGGCGTGGCGGCTTTTTGCCATACCCGATAGTGAATCTCGGCACCGTCCTTTGCCCGGAATGAAGACCAAGCTCTTTTCCCGGCCGAGCCACCGGTCGCGGTTGCACACCCACTCGCCATGATCGATAGTCCAGCCATGCCGGCTGCCGCCATCCATGTGCATCCCTGCACGAAATCTCGTCTGCCATGATGCATGTTCGTCTCCGTTATTGTTATAGAAGTCACATTGTTGATGAATTTGAGATCCTGGACTTGATGTAAATACAGTTTGACGTCGTGCGGAAATCCGCTTTCATCGCACCACTCTGCCCACAATGAGAAGTCTGTTACTACAACCTGGCTCTGACTAACGCTGACAATTCCGCATCCTCAATAACCAGCGGATTGGTTCGCATGCTTCCGCCGCGACTGCCAGCTACCACTCGGTCGATATCCGCTTCTCCAACGCCAAAACTTGCAAGCCGCGGCAAATTCAGACGTCGAGTCCAGCCCCGTAATAAATCAATCAACTGTTCGCCGGCGTCGCTATCAGGCAGAGCGGGATCATTCGTGAGTAAGCGCCCGGCATCGGCATACTTGCGCAAGGCCGGCGACTGCGGTGCCCGCTCGCGTAATGCGCGAATATTCACAGCGGTTGCTTCCGCGACCAGCGTGCCGCATACAATGCCGTGCGGTATCGGGAAATACGCGCCAAGCGGCGAAGCGAGACCATGCACCGAGCCCAGCCCCGCTTGCGCCAGCGTGATACCGGATAACATGGATGCATAGGCCAAAGCTTGCAATCCGTTTGCTTCATCAGGATGCCCTGCTTCCCATGCAGACCAGAAGCCATCACGGAAGGACGCCAGGCCAGACATCGCGAGCGCATCGGTAAATGGGCTCGCCTGCGTTGAGACCAGCGATTCGAGCAGCTGCGTAAAGGCATCCATGCCATTGGCAGCGATCAGATCTTTCGGACAGGAAGCTAGCAGCGACGGATCGACGATGGCAATACGCGGCACCAGCAGATCATGGCGAAACGATTTCTTGAAACCTTGGTGACCGCGCACGCTGAGCACCGCATTCTTGGTCGCTTCACTGCCGGTGCCGGCCGTAGTCGGAACCGCGAGCAAGGGAACGGCAGGTCCGGTGTAGGCAAGGCCCTTGCCTACACCTTCCAGATAATCCATGACAGAATTGCGCACCTCCAGCAGTCCAGCGATCGCTTTGGCGGCATCCAGCACGCTGCCGCCACCAATGGCGATCACGAGTCCGATACCAGTTCCGCCAAAACGCGCGGTAGCCTCGTCCACCAGTTCGGGAGATGGTTCATCAGTGACTTGCAACCATTCCCAACTGATGCCCTGCCGTGCCAGTCCGGACTGCAGTGCACCCCAGTGCGGCGTCGATATGAAAGACTTGCCACCGGTCACGAGTAAAACTTTCGTGGCAAACTGTGCTGCCACGTCGGGGATTTCACCGATGCGTCCCGCGCCAAAACGAATTTCCGGCAGTCGCGCGACAGAAAACGCGGACAAGGTATTGAAGTGTGACATCGGTGTGCTGGCCAGTAATCAAGAATGATCGAGTTTGTTACTATACCGCGAGACGCCGAATCGTTTCGGAGCAGGGCGATAGCGCGAACACCAGCGGGCTTTGCCTGTCTGAGGAAATTGTTGCTACTGTTTCAGCCGGACACACGTGGCGGGACAACGGTCTAACCGCTTATTGACACGACTAATGATAGGAAAACCCATGGAAGGCTCAACGCTGAAAGACAATAAAGACGCGCGTCGTTATGAATTGATAGCTAATGGCGAAGTAGTGGGCTTTGCCCAGTACCGAATGTCGGGCGACACCGTGACGATTACCCATACTGAAATCGACCCGGCCCATGAAGGTAAAGGCTATGGCTCCGCACTGGCAAAACAGACGCTAGACCAGCTCAAGGCAAACCGGCAGAATCTCATTCCCGCATGCCAGTTCATTGCAGGCTATATCGGCAAACATCAGGAGTACGCTGATCTGGTTGCCTCCTCAAAAGGTAACGATCGGACCACGCCGAGGTAATCTTCAGCGTGTTGTCGACAACACACGCGCCGCGTGCGGTGTCGAGCGCCAAAGTTAGTGCGACTGGCATTACTCCGTGGCGATTGGCGATTGACGTTTGACAGTGATGCGACCAGCGCAAAAGAATGGGTCGGCCATCTGGCCGCCCCTTTTTCCTGACTGACATTGGGGACAATGTCACAGTGCCCGGTTGTGGGGTTCTCTCACAGATCCGATGTTGTTACAACAGGCGATCGCACCACGCTGGGGCGGTTCAAGCCTTCTTTGATCCCACTGCAGATTTATTTGCCTCCGTGATCGTCCAGTAGTAAATGGTTTTACCGCCGATTCGTTCTTCGCGTTCCGGCGGCCATTCCGGTCCCATATCGAAATCATGGGATACGACTCGGGTACCGACTTTCAACTGTCTCCACAACATGGGCCGGATCTTGCGATTGACTTCGGGAAGCAGGTACAGGGTCACGACGGTGGCTTTTGATACGTCAGCCTTGAACAGGTCACCCACACGGAAACCAACCCGGTCTTCCACGCCCGCCCGTTTGGCATTTGCCTTGGCTTCCTCAATGCGTGCCGGATTGAGATCGATTCCGACACCAGAGGCACCGCGTTCTTTCGCGGCGGTGACGACGATGCGCCCGTCCCCACAACCAAGGTCATACAGCACGTCGTCCTTACCGACCTTGGCCAGATCAAGCATACGATTGACGATCTCCGGAGGAGTAGGCACATAGGGAACATCGAGCTTGGGTCCGGCCTGAGCTTGCGCTTGCGTATGTGTCGTACCAAGCAAGGCACACACCAAGCACATCAGGAAAACGGAAAGCGGTCCGTACTTGAAAGAGATCATGTAGATCGTTTGATAGGGGGATCGACGCAAATGCATGGCGCTACTCCTTCTCTGGAATTGAAGAAAGCGATTGGGCTTGTATGCCTGACTGCATACCGGATCGTACCGAACGCATTGACGAGCCTGAAGGAAGGCGTTGCATCAGAAGTAGAAGAACAATGCCCACGAACAAGACGGCAACGCCTATCCATGCCGCATTCCATCCGCCAAGTTCCTGGCTGTACACATACGACAGGCTGGACCACAGCATGAACCCGCATGTGACGCAAAACATCAATGGCAACAGCGGATAGAAAGGGACACGGAAAGGACGCGGCGTATGTGGTTCGCGCATGCGAAGGACAATCAGCGACATCCCGGACAGGAGAAAGAACACCCAGAATACCGGCGCAGTAAATTCCACCATGGATTTGAACCCGTTGCCGACCAGGCCGCCGATGAACAGCAGGCACAACGCAGCAATGCATTGCACCCGCATCGCTGTTGCCGGGCTGTCTCGATGCGCATCCCAGGCAGCAAGTCGCCCCAGTATCGGCCAGTCGCATGCCAGTGCATAGCTGGTTCGTGCACCGACGATCATGGTCGCATTGATGGACGTCACTGCGGATACGAGTACCAGCACCGCAATGAAGCTTTCTCCGCCGACACCAAAGGAAGACCGCATCAGGTCCGCCGCGACCGTACCGGACTTGCCCATGGCTTCCATGCCGAGCACTTTCCAGAATGCCCAGACCACCAGCAGATACAGCATGGTAATAATGACGATGGAAGCGGTAAGGGCTGTTACCAAATTGCGCTTGCCGTTCTTGACTTCCGCGCTGATATAGGCGGCCTCATTCCACCCCCCGAACGTCAGGAGGACGAACACCATGGCCATCCCAAACGAAGATGTAGCCGGCATCGTGACCGTGACACTTTCTTCCCGGAGACCACCAGCCACGCTTGCTGCAACGACGATGGCCAGCAAGCCAAGGACTTCAAGCACGGTAAGCCATGTCTGCGTCACTGATCCGGCGCGAATGCCGAACAGATTGATCCACGTAAGCGCAATGACGCATGACGCCGCGTAGACCACTGGCCCCCATGTGTTTCCCACACCGCCAAGCGGTAGTAAACCGTGCAGATAATCCCCGAAGACAAATGCCAGCAAGGCGATCGATCCAGTCGTAATGACCGAAAGCCGGGCCCAGCCGAACAGGAATCCGACAGATCGGCCATAGGCGCGCACCAGGAAGTGATAATCTCCACCGGCATGCGAGTAGGCGGTGGTAAGTTCCGCATAGCAAAGGGCGCCGGCCAGTGAGACAATGCCGCCGAGAATCCATGCGCCGAACATCCATTCGACGCTGCCCGTCATGCTTGCAACCAGCGCCGGCGATTTGAAAATGCCTGCGCCGATCACTACACCGACAATCAGCGTGATCGCCTCGAACAGACCGAGCGTCGGACGAGGGAGTGCCTGTGCTGAGGTCGCGTCCGAGGACTTGAGCGTCGGCGTGGGGTCTGCCATGTCAGTTTCCGGTACCCGGCTCGTCGTTAGTGACGAAGTCAGCGTATCGGGCTGATATGGATATGCGAAAGACTTGTGTGCGTTGCATCATCTTGTGCATGGCCGCTCTTTCTGATCCGATGAACAGGGAATAACACATGCATCGGAAATCGACTGCGTTGCAAGGCTATCCAGGGAACTGCCCATTAGGTTTTGCGATGGTGCGTGCTTATGTAAGGTTCGATCAGCTTTATCGCACCATGATATGGATCAGAGCCTCGTGTATTACGGCAATGCGTTATGCGTCGTCCTTGCTGTGCCTGCGGTGCTACGGTCCGCCTAGTTGGCAGGTCGGTTCAGCAATACCTCAATATGGCTGCGCGCCACGCCAAGGGTTGAGCAAATCGTCCTCATTGATCGCCCCCGGGCAACAGCAGCGAGCGCGCAATCCATCTTTTTGCTTTGGCGAAATCTACGACTTCCTTAAGGATGTCGTTCTCCAACGTCTTGCCGTCCCAATGCTGCCCCAAGTTCCTTAATGCGTTCATGGCTTCCTGCAGCTTCGACGCCGGAACGACTGGTTCGTTGGCACCTGCTGCTGCCAGTTACCCTTCCGTACAGGTTTGCGCCATTGAAACAACTGGATAGCTGTGATGCCAGCTTCGCGGGCCACCAAGGATGCCGACATGCCCAGCTCCATAGTCTTTCTTACTCATTACAGTTTCTGTTCCGGCGTCCAGCGTCTGCGCCGCTGGATTGGGCTTTTTTCCTCGGTGTCTCAAACACCAAATTGGGGGAACGCCCATGCCCGCGTCAATTCCTTCCACACTCAGAAACCGTAATCTCCTGTTTTCCAGATGGATACTGATGACGCATGATCACGTCGGTGATGATCATTTCTACCTCACCCAAGAGTTAATGCGAAGATGCTTGGCGTGCATCGGCCAAGTGTCAGCATGGTGGCAAATGCGTTTCAGCAAGCTGGTTTTATCAGGTACACCAGAGGGAAGATGTTGAGCCTTAATCGGGTAGGACTTGAGGACACGGCTTGTGAATTTTACAGGATCGTAGAAGTTCAGTTCAGTCGAATACTGGGCATCCGGCATGACAAATCGACGCAGATTCACACAGAGAAATGTGCGCAGCCGGTAGACATCAACTGAATCTCCATGGAGTGTCCCTGGGCCCATTTCTGCAGGCTCCCCATGCTCAGTCATGAGGATCAAGCGAGATTATTTATCAGACAGCTTCCCAGCTTAATAGGCAGTCCCTCCCGTATAAACCTAGTTAGTCATTTGAAGAACGCGATTAAATTGAAGACATTGAAACTCACATTCGAGTCGGAGGTTGCCGCTTCTGCGGATGAGGTGTGGTCATGGGCCACATCGGTCAGTGGCCTCAGGGCTGAAATGCATCCCATTCTGAAGATGACTTTCCCGAAGGGCAAGACCAGCATTCTTGACGTTCAAGTTGTACCGGGTAAGCCGCTCTTCCGTAGTTGGATTCTTCTTTTTGGTGTACTTCCAATTGACCGGTCGGACTTGACAATACTCGAAGTCGAGCAAGGCCGTTTTGTCGAACAATCACCGATGGTCAGCATGAGACTGTGGCGACACGAAAGGGTTATCATCCCGACCGGGGCAGGCGCATTAGTGACTGATATGCTGGAATTCTCTCCACGCTTTGCCGCAGCGTTAGTTGGACTATTCGTTAAGCGTTTTTTCGAACACCGCCATTCTGTCCTGCGGTATGTGTTTAGACATAGGAAGACAACGGAGCATGTATAACTCAGTAGTCCATTCCGACGGAATTACCGCCAGTTATCTGGATCGTCAGCCATCTCGTATGCGCGAATTTCTACCGCATCATTTGATACGCTTTTGTCATCCACTAATCGGCTTGGCACTGTTGCCATGGGCAACGGCATTTGCATTGCTTGCATTGTTAATGCACCGTACAGACCATCCCGCTTCCGAGGTAGTCAGCGTCTTTGGCCTCATATTTTTATGGTCAAGTGGGGTCTACTGGTGGACGTTGCTACGCTATCCTTACATTGAAGCAGGCAAAGCCATCTGCGTTAGTCGAGACGGATTGCAGGGACAGAATAGCCTGCCGTTCCTTATTTGCTATTTTCCAGGCGCGGTATCGGCCTCAATCGCTTGTATGAATATGACGGTCAATGGTTAACTTACTACTTGATCAAAACACCTCTGGTGCCGTTCAACACCTTCGCTAGGTATTCGACATGAACCCAACCACCAGTGCTCAGAATGCAGCGGTTGTTCCGCCTTCGGAGCCGCTTCGAGACTTCGTCAGTCACTACTGGTTAAGTCTCAACAATCTGGATTCGACTTACATGGCATTTCCAGATGGCGCAGTCGATCTTGTCATTCAGGTTAGTGGTGAATCCGCGTTTAGTTGGCTATACGGCACTACGACGAAACGAACCGATTTGCCCCTTGGACTGCACGACCATTATCTTGGCGTTCGCTTTAAACCTGGACAGAGTCGTCACTTCATCAAGATACCGGCGCGCGAGTTAACCAACGACCGAATTCTTTCGGAGGATGTTCTCCAGTTCTCTCTCGATGACATGCCGGAACGGATCGGAAATGCGGATGTATTTATTCGGATGAACGAACTTCTCGAGCGTCACTTGGCAAGTCATCCACCGGAGCGTGTCGGGATTGACGATGCGATCGCAATTATTCAAGCGGCTCGCGGTACCGGCCGTATTCAAGAGGTTGCTGAAGTTTACGGAAAAAGTGCGCGCCAGTTCGAGCGCATATTCCTTGAAACCGTGGGGATTTCAGCAAAGTGTTTCGCTGCAATCGAGCGCTTCTGGCATGCGACCACACTTATGAAGCAGCCATTGGCAGTGTTGGCCGGCATCGCGGCAGACGCAGGGTATTCCGATCAAAGCCACATGACCCATGATTTCAGGCGCCTTGCAGGCCTGACACCAGGGGAACTCGCGCGGGCTCGTGTCGTATTTTTACAAGACCAGGCATCACTTATTCGTCAACATGGAGACTCCTAGTCAATTCATGTGTGGAGGTTCCTATGAAAATTTGGTCTGGCGTGGTCACCGAGAAAGTGATGGAGTCGCGAGATTTCTATGTGCGTCTGTTCGGCTGTGAAGTACTCTACGAAGGGGAAGGTGGCTGGTTCGTCTTGCTGCAACTTGGCAGCACGGAACTGGGCTTCATGAAGCCCAATCTTGAAACGCAGGCCCCGATCTTCCGCCCCGCGTTTCAAGGCAAAGGTGTGTGGGTTGTTGTAGACGTACCTGACGTGGAAGCGGAATACCAACGAATCAAATCGTTGGGAGTGCCTATTGAGGCTGAATTGCGCGACGAACCTTGGGGTGACCGCCATTTTGTCATTGTCGATCCCAATGGCATTGGCGTTGACATTGTCCAAAGAGACCATGAAGAGGGAAATGCCTGAGAGGCAGCTCCAGCTGACGCGGCGTGGCATGTGTCTGAACCGTAGCGTCAGATAGCTGCGGCGGGGACGAGTCCAACTCTGCGGTAGAGTCCCACACTCCTACTGCGCCGGCGCCGAGTGTGTCATCGGCGCCATCGGCACAACAGCTAAAAACAGCTAAAGCGTCCCGTTGGTGGTGTTAGACGAAAGAATTTGAAAAGCGCATCAGCGCGGTTTTTGTATCACACATGGGCTGTGTCCTGAAAGCTTTGGGATGAGATGCTTATGGTTGCCGACCCAAATGGGCTACTCGTCAACATGTTTTCGTTTCGATGAGGCCGTCCAACAGAACATTCAAGCGGACACACGCATTGCGGGCTTCGCGCTCCGCCATGAGTATTTAGTTCTTGCTCACTTGTGTAAGTCCGGCAAAGGCAGGTCCGCACCATGATAACTGAGCAAGAATCAGCGGACCTGGATGTTCTTGACCGTCCCTACTGCATGTGACCAGGTTCGCCTTCCAGAATCAACTGGTACATGCCATCCTCGTCCGGCCCGAAATAGGCCTTGGCGAGATAGAAGGTCTGGCTGTTGACAGGAAAGGGTTCGGCGATCGGTGGCATGTGCGGTAGTTCGAACATGCCAAGGTCTGTACGTGCGCCGTTGGCGCTTTCATGGAAGACTTGTACTTTCATTGTGGGTTCCATTGACGGATAGCGTTGGTAGATTCAGAGCTGATCCTGGCCTGGCGTACAAGGCAAGAACAAGGCACGACAGTATGGCAATACCAGATCCGCTCTAACCATAGAGTCACGACCGCGATGACAGTTTCCGCATTCGCCCCGTCATCGATTTCATCTATTCATTGCAGTCAGGAAGCAGCAGGCTCGCAACGCACCGCATCGCCTACCCGCACGATGCCACCCGACATGATGCGTGCAGTCATCCCGCCATGTCCGCGCATGGCGTTGTAGCCGCCCGGCCCAAGTACTTCTTCCATACGTGAACATGGCTCGCATGGACCGGTGACCGACAGGATGACATCCGTACCAATGCGCAACAGAAAAGGCTGGTCATTAAACAGGCTGCGCGTGGCAATCAGGTTAATGCCAGACACAATGAGGTTGCGCCGTAACAAGCCCGGATCGACGTGCTCAAGACCGCACAATGCGGCAACCACCGGCAAGTGTTCTGCCTGGATCAGGGTGACCTGTCGCTTTCCACTCCCGCGCCCGCTACGCAAGCTGACATGATCGCCATCAAGCCCCTGCCCTGCTACGGCCAGCACTTCCTCCACCGATCTGGTGTCGGCCCGACGGGCGGGACGCACCAGGATGCCGGTGACCGTTCCCGGGCGCGGGAAGCGGCTGACCAGCTCACGTAATTGCATGGCCGCTTACCGCCTACTCAACCGGCACAGTTTCCCAGGCATTGACCCCTGCCTTGCGTAGGGCTTCCTGCTGAGCCTGGTGATAGGACCGACCACCGAGCCAGAAAATCAGGGCGATCACGGCACAGGCCAACTGGCCGGCTGCCAGCCACAGCACCGAATGCGAGAGAAAAGGTGCGACCACACCGGAGACAATCGCAGCCAGCATGGTTTGTGTAAATGACTGACACGATGCGACGAGACCGCGTATCTCGGGAAACAGATCAAGCACCAGTAGCGTCACACCGGGCGCAACAATCGACATGCCGAAGGTATAGAAAAACAGCGGTGCAACCGACCATGGCAAGGCCGGCGGCAAGAATGCATGGTAAAGCACATTCACCACGCCCGCGCCGATCAGGAAGCAGAACCCGAGGATTACTTGTCGTGGCACCGTGATAATGCCTGCGAGACGATTGACTGTGAGTGCCCCCAGGAAGATGCCGCCCACGGTAGGGACAAACTGCCAGCCGAACTGGTCCGGACCGAGCCCCAGGTGCTGGGTGATGAATACCGGCGCGGCCGCGACATACAAGAACAGACCCGCGAAATTGAAGGCGACGGTACCGGCCTTCAAGTGGAATAACGGCGAACCAAATACCCGTTTGTAGCTTCCGGCCAGTGCGTGCGGGCTAAACGGCTGGCGCTTGTCCGGCGGCAGGGTTTCCGGCAAGCGCTTGTAACAGCACCAGATCAGGATCGCGGTATAAAGGAAAAGAAACAGAAAAATCGCTCGCCAGTCGCGGATCTTGACGATCCATCCACCGAGGATGGGCGCTATCGCAGGGGCAACCGAAAAAATCATGGTGACCAGCGACAGCAGTTTTGCGGCCGGCGCACCGGAATAGAGATCGCGGATGATGGCGCGCCCGATCACCACACCGGCACCGGCGGACACGCCTTGCAGAATGCGGAACGCCCATAGATATTCGACGCTGTGTACGGCGGCACAGCCCAGTGACGCGACGCAGAATACGGCAAGCGAGCCGAGAATGATGTTGCGCCTGCCAAATGCATCGGATAACGCACCGTGCCACAGGATCATCACCGCAAACGAAAACATGTAGGCGGTAAGCGTCTGCTGGACTTCGATCGCGCTGGCATTCAGGCTGGCCTGTATGTTTGGAAAGGCCGGCAAATAAGTGTCGACGGAAAACGGGCCGAGCATGGCAAGCGCGGCCAGCAGCAGAGGCAGTCCGCGCCAGTGCGCTACAGCGGATCCACCAATGTTCGCGGCGTCATCTTCGGCGCGCCGTACCGTATGCTGTGTTTTTTTCATCGCTGACTCTGTAAATTCTTCGGCGACCGGAATGGCGCTGCAGGCCTTTCACGCTCACTCTGGTCGGACTTGAAGCGGCTGCAATTGGTTCAGCGGGTACAGCGGGTCGGGCCGGTGCCCGACTTCAGAGGATTGGTGCGACGACGCGATTCATTTGCGCCTCAATCCCGGTCCACCCAGTTGACCCGTTCAAACTTCCGGTAAAAAGCTTCCGGCATCGGCACCACTTTGGTCTGCTTGTAATTGAAAAACACGAAGCCCGATTTGGCCATCGCTACCAGCGCGTTATCGCGCGGCCGCGTAATGCGAAACATGATGTCTCCGCCATATCTGTTGAGGTCCATGATGCCCACCTCGAACAATAACTGGTCGCGTGCATGCGCCTCGCTGCGGTAAGTCGTAGCCAGATCGGTCACGATGATGCCGACACCGTCTTCCTGTGTTTCTTCAATCCCGAAGTCATACAGGAAACGCGCACGTGCTTCCGAGATCATGGAAATCATCGAATCGTTGCCAAGATGATTGGCACCGTTGATATCGGTGACGCGAACCGTCAGGTGGGTGGAGTAGTAGAACTGGTCTTCCGGAAATTCGAGCTTGAGGCGGGCCATTACAATTTTCTTAACACGGAGCGGAGCCGGATGCGGCTTTCATATATCTACACGCATGTCAGTGTTGATTCCTGACATCAACCAGCATTTTACCCGTTCAACGTTGCTAAGGTATGGACGCGATCCTTGAGCCGCTCGCTCAGCGGCCGGAAGAGCTTTGCGTTTCCCCTGTGCGCTTGGCGTCCGCCGTGGTCGGCGCCTTGTTTGGCGGTGGTGCAACCGGCTTCTTGCCTGCTTCGGCCAGTAGTTCCTTGCATGGCGCTTCTTCCCCCGGGCCAGGATTGATTAACGCCAGCAGGGCCGCTACCGGTGCGGCAATCGTTCCCAGCGCAACCGCTGCGCCTGCCTTCAATGCCACCACGCCTTTATCGATGCCGACATCGGGATTTTTAAATGTGCCCTCGACATGCAGCGGCGAACGCAGAGAAATAATGCGGATGCCTTTGCTCTCGGGCCGGATCTTGAGCTTCATCTCTTCGGTATCGAAGTTGATATGGCCATCCACCACGATAGTCGCGTCCTGGGTATCGACAACAAAGGCGCGGGTTTCCATCAAGCCATCTTTCACGCCGAAATCCGCAGCCAGGCAATTCAGCTGGACCTGCCGGTCGCCGAACACCTTTGCAATCACCGCGCTACCGACATTGAGCCCCATCGCTTCAAGAATGAACTTACTCACGCTGCCCTGCGTCACCAGCGACTTGACTTCGCCGTCAGCGGACGCCATCAACGTGGCGATCGAATTACCTTTTGCCGACAGCTTCGCGTCGCCGTTCAGTTCACCGAGACTGGCCTGCATGGATTCGACTTTAGGAAACATCTGCTTGATCTTGAGCCCGCGTGCGGTGACGTTCATCCGTGCGTTGGCCGGATCTTTGCGGCCGTCGATATTGAGTTCGGTCGTCAGTCTGCCACCAGCCACGCCGAAGTTGAGTGGCGCCAGGGACAGCACGCCATCCTTCATGTCGATTTTGGTAAACAAGTTATCGATAGGCACGCTTTCCGCCCGGACGATCTTGCGCCCGGTGAACTTCACCTGCACGTCGATTTTTCTCCATCGCTCGGTCTTGAAAGGCGATACCGGCAACACCTTATCCGGCGGCTGCTTGACATCGGATGCATTCTTTTTCGGACCATCCTTGTCGCCGGCGCCGATCAGTTCGCCGAGGTCGCCAAGATCAAGATAATTCGACACGACCTCACCAGTCAGCGTCGGACGTGGCTTTTGCTGATGATATTCGAGGGTGCCGGCAATATCGCTGGAACCGACCTTGCCCTTGAATTTCTCGTACTTCAGCCGCATCGCGCCGGGCGCCAGGTTGCCCACGACGCGACCTTCAGTCGAGAACTTCGGGGTGGTCGGCAACAGCACGCCGCTCAGGGGAAACAGGTCCGCCATGCTGGCGCCGAGAATTTTCAGATCCAGTTCGAGCGCGCTCAGGTGTGCCGGTTCGGTCAGCGTGCCATCGGCGGTGATCGTGGTCTCACCGACCTTGAGCAAGGCCTGCACCGGAAATTTGACGTTCTTCTCTTGCAGGGATAACAGGCTTCCCACCTTGCCCTTCCCGCTGACCTTTTCGTTATTGAATTTTCCGCCTGCATTGAAGGTAACACTCTGATCCTGATCGGTATCGACCTGCACTGCGACATCGGCCTTCTTGCCAGGATCGACATAACGGACATTGCCATCGCGAATCGCCAAGTCCTGTACCTTGAACTGCCATTCCGATTCTTCCTCATCTTTCTTTGGAAACGTCCAGTTGTTCTGGTCGCTGTCTTTTTCCTGTTCAAGATTTAATTTGCCCTGCGAAATCGTGAGTGAATGCACGACGATGGTCTTGCGCAGCAGGGCCAGTAAATTGATGCCGAAATCGACTTGGCCGATGCGAGCCATCTCCGGACCAGTCGTTGCCCAGTCGGGATTTCCCAGCACGACGTCCTTGGCCTGAAAATGCGGCCAGGGTACATATCTTCGCCAGCCCTGTTGCTGGTTCAGCGGCTTGGTCCAGCTTAGCGATAGGTCGCCATTGATTGCAAACGAACGCTCGGTCGCCTCGCTTACGCGCTCATTGATCCAGGGCTTGGCACGGTTCAGGTCGGCATGGGAAAGCAGTACGGCGACCAGTGCCAGCAGGGCAATGATGCCTGCGACGATGCCAAGGGCGATTTTCGGTGCGCGTGTCATATCGATATGATCGAACTGACAAGGCGTAGTTCTCTGGCGGCGATTCCTCTGTTGATTACACCCGCTCGAACATGATGAATGTCAAGGAGCGCGTGGTGCTTTGGGTAGATGCCGTATCGTTATGGCTTCACGATTACCTACAGCGGTGCCGTAGACAGAAGCTGCACTATCCCGGTGATGTTTGCATCGATCTGGACCCTGAATATCCCTGCGGCAAGACGGCGCAAGCAAGCGGTCGCAGCCGGCGCATTGGGCAACCGATGAGGAAATCGCAAAAAAACAATGGCGACGATAAAGCTGTTTGGCTATCTTCATCGCTCAACTCCACCAGCTTCGGTTCTTAATTCAGATCTTGATGTGACAATACCGTTTCAGGACCGACTAACTGCAGTGGCGCAGTGGCAAATTGTATTGCAACGCCGCCCCTGTAGAGAAAGGGGCGGCGTTGTCTTGTTAAAGCGCGTCACGCAGCGCTTGTACCTGCTGTAGCAACGTCAACACTTGGCCTCCGAGTCCGCGTAACAACACCCGGGCGTCATCGCGGTGGGCTGTTAGTGTGGGAAGCAGCGATTGGGCGAACCCTTGCGCCTGCGGATTGGTCGGCCGCTGTATTTCCTCGGTAAACCGCTCGATCGCCTTGTCGTGCAACCGCTCGTTATACGCGGCGAAGCCAGCATCGAATGTCTGGCCCTGGGCAACCACCAGCGCGCTGTATGCCAGTTGCTGCTCTGGCGAAAGTTCGATTGGGAGAATCACGCCATTGGCCTGGGCGAGCTGCTCGATCTGCAGCTGGACCGGTGTGTGCTCGCTTACCATGCGCTGGCCATATGCCCTGATGCTGGCGTCCGTGGACGCTAAGGCACCAAGGTAGGCCAGCCGGATTTCAGCCAGATTAAATTGCGCTGCGCTATATAAGAAACTCGGCGTGATGTTCCTTGCCAGTTCCGAAGCCCTGAACAGGTGCCCCGCAAGGTCAGGTTCCAGGGACCGCGCCAAGCCGCGGACATCGACGTCGCGTCCGTCCCCGGTCATCTGCGTACGTGCAAACCGTACTGCTTTCGCATGCGCAATGACATTGACATCCATATAGGCGCGATCGAAATCGGCGCCAGAGAATCGGGCAAGATCCTCGGCAATGGCTTGCTGCTCGGGATTGATTGCTGTGGGCAAAGGCAATTCCTTGTCGCCACTGAACGTGGCGATGCGGGCGTTCGCCGCGGTATGTTCGTCGACCATGCTTTGCGCGAAGCGCCGGACGTCCTCATCGGTAGCGCGCTCCAGGGCGACTTGCGCCCATTCGACTTCAGCGAGGCTGCTCTGATAGGTGAACGCCACGAATGCAGCCGGATCGAGCCGTTGCAGAAGATCTTCCCCGAACGCCAGATGCGTCTTGAGGAGGGGAGCACTGATCGCAGCGAGATAGCGTGCATCAAGATCGTCACCGGTGCGTGCCTGGCGCATCGCTTCAGCCACATCGGCGCTATGCGTGACAACGTTTTGCCACATGTAATCACGATCGAACTGTTCGCCAGTCAGGGCCGATAGCCTTGTTATCTCAGCGGACTGCTCGGTAGAGATATCGGTCGGCAATGTCACGTTCTTCTGTTGCGCAAGCTGCTGGATCTGGGAATTAACGATCGTGTGTTGTTCAATCATTCTGCTCGCATATTCTTTCACCCCGGAGCTTTGCGCACGTGTCTGCGCGAGCTGAGCCAATCGGATCTCTGCAAGGCCATCCTGGTAGGCTGCGGTGAAAAAAGCGGTTGCCGCTGCGGTCGCAGTGGTGGTTGCCGCGGGTACCAGCGTTGTCATTGCGGAAGGTGTCGCAGCAGGTGATGCCCCTGCCGGCGTGCCTACTGCGGGCGAGGCCCCGGTGGCTGACGTTGCTGGAGTTGCCGGTGTTGTTACTGTTCCACCTAACCCAGCTCCGCTGGTATCCGTTGTTTGCAAAAGGGTGGAACTGCCTCCAGTGCCACCTGCGATAATTCCGCCGTCACCATCGCTACCACCGCACGCGGCCAGTGACATGGCCAACGCCAGTACAGAAATCCGTTTCATCATTGTCTCCAAGGGAATCGTTGTGCTGCCAAAAGTCCCGGTGCAGGTGCCAGGAATGCGCGTAGGACAGAAGGTCCGCTAGGGCCGGAATAAGCTGGGAGGGGTGACGAGAAATCGGCCCGCCCATCGGACGCGCGGTTATCGACAAGTCGTTTTGGCAGTCTAGTTACAGCCAATTACCTTTACAAGACGAACCGCACAGCGGCATGGGCAAGATGGCGCCGACTATGATGTGGCACAAGAAGAATTACCTGGGGCTTGCTCTGGTGTGACGTTCACGCCGCCTGGCGTGGTACCAGTGCAACTAAGCGGCGCAAGCGCCTCGCTTACTGCATCCGTAACAGTGAATGTGACGGATCATCGGCGGGGCGCAGGTGCAGATGAAAGACGATGAGCGCCTAATGCATGGGGGCGCCTGGCTGCGGTTCTGAAATACCGGCCAGTGCGTCGGTCGCGGGCTGATCCGCGCCGGCTATCGCGATATCACCAAGGCTCAAGATGCCAACCAAACGCTTATCGTTATTCAGCACGGGTAGGCGGCGTACCTGCAAGTCGCCCATCCGATTTGCCACATCGTCAATGTCGTCGTCTTCAAAGCAGTATTCGATCGATTCCGTCATCACATCGCGAATGGTCGAATCCGTCTTGCCCTGCGCCAGGGCGCGCACGACGATGTCGCGGTCCGTCACCATACCGACTAAGCGATCGTTCTCGCCCACCGGCAATGCACCGCAATCGGCATCGGCCATCATTTTAGCTGCGTCCATAATGCTCTGATCAGGGGCGGCCAACTGGACGTTGGGCGTCATTACTTCTGAGACACGCATAATATCCTCCAACCAAGTTAAGCAAACACCTCCCTGTCTTTCACGGCGTTATTGCGATTGTGCGCCAATTTCACCATAGTCGATTCTGGCGGAAGCAGCGTCATTTTTTGTCTGAATATCTCGATGGCGGTCGGAGGATCGTAACAACGACTCGCTCTTACGTGAGGTAGTCTCTGATTGCACCAGTGGTGCGGCTTGCCTCGTAGACGCTTGAGACCTTCGTTTTCGAACCATTTCTCCCAGCGCGCGACGGGTTGGCGGTGGAGCGCAAGGCGGCTGCCACTTCCGTGCAGTTCTTGCCGTCTTTCAAGTGGGCCAGTGGGATGAAGCGTAGCCGTCGTCGCCCGTTCCGATCTTCCCTCGCCAAAAAGGTCAAAATGGTACCGTTGCAGTTGCTGCAATGCTTCTTGCGTCAGCATCTGCGTCACCTGAGCAAGACCTTGTCTTCCTAGATCCCATCGGACTGAATGCGCATCGGCCTTATTGATCTCGCGGTTGCGGCCAGGTTTGTAAGGACTCATTCCCGGCCACGTCTGATGGCCCATGTTGTCAGCGCGGCCTTGTTGGTTCTTGCACCAGCGTCAGGAACGGTTTGCGGTGCCACGATATACTGGCGTGCCATTGGCAAACGACCGGTTCTGGTCGAAGGTATCTTCAGGTATGCGCGCGCTTCCACTATTTTGGATTCTCTGCTGTTTTCTCTTCGGCAGCAGTCACGCCACGGCGGACACTGATCGTTCGCAGCTCAGGTCAATTATCGACAATGCGGTCCGGCCCGTCATTGAGCAATACGATGTGCCAGGAATGGCAATCGCCGTCACCAAGGATGGGGAGCGTTATTTCTATCATGCCGGCGTGATGTCGCGTGAAACGCGACATCCCATTACAAGCAATACGCTGTTCGAACTCGGCTCCATCAGCAAGACTTTCACCGCAACGCTGGCTACCTATGCTCAGCAGGATGGCAAACTCTCCCTCGATGACAAAATTAGCAAACATCTCCCCGCGCTGAGCGGTAGCAGTTTTGAACACATCAGCTTGCTCAACCTGGCCACGCATACGGCTGGCGGACTTCCACTGCAGGTACCTGACGACATCCGTAGCAACGATCAATTGATGAACTATCTGCGGCAATGGCGTCCTGCATTTGGTGCCGGCACACACAGGAGCTACTCCAACATCAGCATCGGACTGCTGGGTGTGGTCGCCGCTGCCAGTATGCGTCTGCCGTTTGAGGACGCAATTGAAAAGAAGTTATTCCCCGGACTTGGCATGACACATAGCTATATTCGCGTGCCTGCTGACCGAACACAGCATTACGCACAGGGCTACACCAGGAAGGACGCGCCAGTCAGGTTGAATCCTGGCGTACTCGCATCAGAAGCGTACGGAGTGAAATCCAGTGCAGCTGATATGATTCGCTTCATTGAAGCCAACATGCAAATGCTCGCGCTCGATCCGAAACTGCAAAGGGCCCTGACCGATACGCATGCTGGTTATTTCAAGGCGGGGGACATGACGCAGGACCTGATCTGGGAGCAATATCCTTATCCGATCGATTTGAAACAGGTTCTGTCGGGTAATTCCGATGCCATGGTGTACGAGTCGACGCCGGTGACAAGCCTGAATGGGTCGATGCCGCTGGCTACAAATGTGATGATCAATAAAACCGGTTCCACGAACGGCTTTGCAGCGTACGTCGCTTTTATTCCCGCCAAAAAATTAGGCATTGTGATGCTGGCGAACAAGAACTATCCCGCCGCTGCACGGGTCACCGCGGCCTATCGGATCTTGACCGCACTGGACAAGCAGATGACGGGCGCGCGTTGAACGCCCTACCGTCACATTGATAGAAACGCACCCATGCATATTCCTGTCGTATCCGAGCAAGAGGTCGAGTTCAATGCGATCCGTGCCCAGGGTGCGGGCGGCCAAAACGTCAACAAGGTATCGAGCGCGGTCCACCTGCGCTTTGACATCCGCGCTTCGTCGCTACCGGAGCACCTGAAGGATAAACTGCTCACATTGAATGATCAGCGGATCACCAGGGAAGGCGTAGTGATCATCAAGGCCCAATCACATCGCAGCCAGGAAAAGAACAAGGAAGAGGCGCTGCAACGCTTGCAGCAACTGATTGCGAGCGTTGCCGTTTCTCCTCGCGCACGAATTCCCACAAAACCTACGCGAAGTTCGCAACGCAAGCGGCTGGACACCAAAATTATGCGCGGGCACATCAAGTCGATGCGAGGGAAGATTTCGGACTAGCTTGCCAACGGTAGCCACGTATTTCCTTGACGGTCCATGCCCTTCCGAATGGTTGCGTGGGTACATAGGCTGCACAGGCATGCCGCTCTATCACCACTGGCCCGCCTGATATGGGTCTGTCCGATTTGACATGAAAGTAGTCCAGCTCAGCCATGGTGCGCCAGCGCATGAACAGGCAGACTGAAGCCGCTTTACCGAATATCTGCGGCAACGCCGATGATGCATGGACTTCACGTTCCTGTCATATGCCGCTGATCTTGATGCCGACTTTTCTGTAGGGAGAACAACATGTACCACACCTATCGAGGCGCCTGCCACTGCGGACGCGTGACCTTCGAGCTGCAAGCAAAACTCGACTATGTCATGGATTGCAACTGTTCGGTGTGCCGTCGCGGCGGAGCGCTGTGGCACGGCACGGCGGATCAATATCTTCGCATACTGAGTGGCGAAGAGGACCTGGTTCTATATCAATTCCATACCCGCACGGCGAAGCATTACTTCTGCAAGCACTGCGGCATACGACCATTCAGCCGGCCGAGACTGGATCCGAGCAAATGGGTGGTCAACGTATGCTGCATTGATGACGTAGACCTTGCAGCGCTGCCAGTGCGGAAGTTCGACGGAGCCAACTGGGAAGCCGCGGCGAAGGCCTTATATGCGCAACGCACATAGTGCCTCCGGCTCCATAGCAATTTTTTGTTTGCCTGTCAGCGGCGAGACGCGAAATCCAGTGCGAAGCCACGCCGATATGCGCTGGCGAGGTCGGCCGCTGTTTGCCGCATGCGATATGGCTCCACCGCGAGCGCTTGCAACGCCGCTGTGTGGATGCCATCGAGCGTCACCACGCCCGGCATGCCGGCCATTTCCCATGTATGCGCATAACTCCATTGCTTACCGTACGGGGAATGCGTGGCATGTCGGATGTTCAGCCGAGGCAAGGCATAAGCCATTGCAAGAATACGACCATGCAGGCTGCTGCCTATATACAGTTTGCTCGAAGCAATCACTGCACAGATGTCCCATAGCTGGAGTGTCGTGACGATATATGTCTGAGGTACCGTCATTTGCGCCATGATACGGCGATACGCCTGCAAGTCATCATGCCAGGGCGCGGCGCCGGCACGAAAGAAGACTACGCCGTAGCCGGTTTTCGCACCGAGACGTTTTAGCTGCGTCGCCATTGTGTCGAGGCTCGCATCGTCGTCGAATTCGCTACTGAACTGTACCGCGACATACCCTGCCGGAAAGAGAGCTTGCAGTTTTGCGGCCTCGCCGTCTCTCGCGTACGCCAGGATTTGCGTACCGAGGAGTTCGGCGACCATGACAGCAGGATCGGGGAGTAACCGTGCGACGATACCTGCATTGTGCAAGTGTGCCTGCGTTGTGGCGTCGCGCACGCTGACGACATCTGCAAGGCTGAGCTTGGCCATGACCTCATCGCGCTGTGCGGGGTGCCGTGCAACGAGATCGGCACCGCCTACCGCATGATAGATTACTTCCGCTGCGTCAGGATATTGCGCCCGCGATACCGCGTAAGGGACAAGTGCATCGGTGCCCAGGCAGGCTCTTGCCCACGACAGTTGCGCGTCATGATCTCCGTCCAGGCGTATCGCAACCTCCATTGCCTCGGCTGCGGGCAATAGCATGACTGCCGCTTCCCATGCGCTACAGCTCAGCACCTCGCCCCCGACATGAACAATCTTGTACGGGGATTCGCGCAACGACTCGACATGCTGCTGCAGGCGCATCACGTGATGACCGCCATTCACGCTCAAGTCACGTTCCGCGAGCCCGGCGAAGCGCAGATGCTTATCCCCCAACAGCGCCGCAATCACATGCGGGAATAGCATATCGCCGAAGTTGTGCCGGTCAAAAGCGCCGAACAGGATGGCAGGTAAAGTCCGATGCATGGAGATAGGCGTTGTCGTCGTGCGCGACTTGCGGATAGCTAGATCAGCCAGCTGGCGATAATAAGGCCTGCACCGACATAGATGGCCAGCCGTATGCCGGGAATGCCGTCGCTATGCAGACGCGCCATATTGGCCAGTGCAAGGCTACCCCACAACAGCAGCTCACCGCCGCCACGCATCGCGTCGACACCGTTACGCGCATACATCAGCAAATGAATGCCCTGGCCGCACAGGAAGGCGCACACCACCGCAAGCGCGATACGCACGTTCTTGTTTTGCAGCAAGTCATCGAATTGATGTGGCGACATGGCAGTCGATTCGGCAGTGTGAGCCTAACAACCGGGAACCCGCACCACGATAGCGCGATACGCAATGCGATGTCATGAGCAAGCACAATGAAGCGACAGTCGATTTACTGTCTGACAGGTCAGCGAAGCGCGCCGGGGGTCGTGCCAAACTCACGCTTGACCAATTTGCGCAGCGCGGTACCGTCCTGGTAACCGACTTGCTCGGCGATCGCATCGATCGATAGCGAAGTCGTCTCGATGAGGTGCGCAGCGCGCATCAGGCGTCTGCGCTGAATGAATTTCACTGGTGATACACCGGTAGCTGCTTCGATGCGACGTCCCAGTGTTTTAGGCGACACGGCCAGGGTGGATGACAGGCGGGCGACACTGATCGGTTCGGACAGATGCTTGTCGACCCATCGCTCCGCGGCGACGACAGTCGGGTCAGTGTGCTGCCGATGGGTAGGAATCATGTAGCGCACCTGCGAAGGCCGCTGGTCAATTAACAGATACCGTGAACATAACTGCGCGACCGAACTGCCCATGGTGTCGGCTACGATGGCCAGCGCGAGGTCAAGCTGGGCAAAGGCCGATCCTGCCGTGAGGCAATCACGGTCACGCACAAGCATCTTGCTTTCGTCCAGCTTCACAGTGGGAAAGCGGGAGCGAAATAGCGACGCCAGCCACCATGTCATCGTAACCTGATGGCCGTTTAATACGCCGGCTTGCCCAAGCAGAAAGACCGCCGAGCAGGAGGCAGCGATCTTTACCTTACGCCCTGCCGCTTCTTGCAGCAGATCCATGGCCGCCCTGACATCGCGCCGTGCAAAACGCGCCTCGATCTCGGCGTCTGACGCCAGGCCAAGGCCGGGCACGATAATCCAGTCTGGCACGGTGTCTAGGGCGGCGACTTCATTGAAGATCATATCAGGTGTCAGCTTCAGTCCTGCACCTGTACTGACTGACTTTCCATAACCGACGGTCGCAATGCGTATGGCCGCTGGCTGACGGGAACGGGCAAGGAAGCCCTGTCCTGCCTTGAGCGTGTCAAGCGTGATGGCGAGGCTGGAGTCCATGACACCATCCAGCGCGAGGATCAGAAGCGTTTTCATTTGTCTATTCTGACATGAAAAACGTCATTTCAAATCCTGTGCAGCAGAGGGATGAATGTCGAATCTTAGATTCGCGGGCAAACCATTGCAGAACGCGTTTATTCCGGCAGCCCCGCTCTGCGCAGACCGTCCACCAATGTCGCGAGATTCTCAGACCGGTGGATCGGCAACCAGTCTGTGACATTGGACAGACGCAACGTCGGGTCGAGCTGGCGCAACTGAGCCATTGCGCGCTGCGCTTCGTCCATTCTTGCGGCGAGCGCATGGCTGGCCGCAAGAATGGCGACGGCCAGCAGAAAACTCGGCAAATCCCGGAACGCTTTCTCCGCCCATGACGACGCCATATCAAAGCGCCCCAGAAATAGATGCGCGACCGCCATGCCGGCTTGTATCCGATACAGTTCAGGGTCGAGGGGACTCAATCGCATAGCATGCGCGAGATGCTCGATGGCGGCCTCGGTTTCACCATGCCAGAGTCGGAGGAATCCGCCGAGGAACCACGCTGTTGCAAGGTTTGGGTTGAGCACGAGTGCCTTGTCCAGCAAGGCAATGCCGCCCTGGAGGTCGCCGGCAAGATGGCCAAGCGCATGGCCGCCTCGGGTGAGCGCGACGGCATCACTCTTGCCCAACTCCACAGCCCGGTGCGCCAGTCGGATACCCTCCGCGATCTCCCTTGGAGGGTCAGCCATCCAGCCGTTGACCTTGCGCCAGCAATGACACCATGCCGCCGTCGCGTAGGCGGACGCAAAATCCGGATCGAACTCGATTGCCTTATGGAATAGCGGCAGCGCCTCGTCGACGCACTCCTTGGTGCCATGATGCGACTTGGCCATGCCGCGCAGATAATAGTCGTAGGCGTCGAGGCTATCGGTTGGTTTGTCCCTAGCACGTTCGATCTCCGCTCGCTCGAGCTGGGGCGCGATCGCGCCGACCACGCTCTCGGTAATCTGGTCCTGCAATTCGAAGATGTCATCCAGCACGCCTTCGAAGCGGCTTGCCCAATGATGCGCGCCGGTTGTCGCATCGATCAGCTGGCCCGTGATGCGCACACGATTTTTTGCTTTGCGCCAACTGCCTTCCAGCACATAGCGCACCCCCAGTTCTCGCCCAATTTGTTTGATGTCCACTGCGCGGGCTTTATAGGTAAAGCTCGAATTGCGCGCGACGACGAACAGCCAGCGATACTGCGACAACGCCGCGATGATGTCCTCTACCACGCCGTCGGCTAGGTAGTCTTGCTCAGGGTCCCCGCTCAAGTTCACAAACGGCAAGACCGCGATCGAGGGTTTGGCCGGCAAGGCCGGCGCGGCTGCAGGGGCTGGCACTGATGTGGCGGACTCGGCGCCAGAAAGGTCGATGTTGTCCGGTGACTTGACCTCGCTGACATCGGCGGTGAACCGGAACCCCTTGCGCGCAACGGTGCGAATCACACGCTGTTGCTCGCCGCTGTCGCCCACCGCCTTGCGCACCGCGTTAATGTGGCTGGCCAAAGTCGATTCCGAAACAATTCGACCCGACCATACAGCATCGATGAGTTCGTCCTTGCTGACGACGCGCTCGCGATGCTTCGCCAGATAGGCCAGCAGGTCGAAGACCTGGGGCGCGGTGGCGACAACCCGGGATGCCCGGAACAGTTCCCGCCGGTCCAGGTCGAGCACGCAGTCCTCAAATACGAATCGCATTCACGGCTCCCTGTTCCGTGTAACCACGCGGGTTTCTGGACAAATACCCAAGCCAAATTCAATGAAAATCCAAGGCATCGGCAAAGCGTTGCGCGCAACGGACCAGCATACTGAATCCATCAATCGCAGCAATGAAGATGATAAACACTGAATCAAGGAGCAGGACATGAAAATAGTTGTTATTGGCGGCAGCGGGCTGATCGGGTCGAACATTGTAAACCGGCTACGTCTGAATGGTCATGAGACCGTAGCGGCATCGCCGAGTACGGGCGTGAACACCATCACCGGGCAGGGACTGTCCGAAGCGCTTGCAGGTGCCCAGGTCGTCGTCGACGTGGCAAATTCGCCTTCCTTTGAAGACCGGCCGGTACTGGAATTTTTCGAAACCTCTGGTCGCAACCTGCTTGCCGCCGAGGCTGACGCTGGCGTGGAGCACCATGTCGCGCTCTCTATCGTTGGCACCGACCGGCTCCCGGATAATGGTTACTTCCGAGCCAAAGTCGCCCAGGAAAAGCTCGTCAAGGCATCAAAGATTCCCTACACCATCCTGCGCGCGACCCAGTTCTTCGAGTTCATGGAAGGCATTATCAACTCGGGTGACGACGGCGGCACGATTCGTCTTTCGCCTGCCCTGATCCAGCCGATCGCAGCGGATGACGTCTCGGCTGTGCTGGCCGAACTTGCGGTGGCGACACCAGTCAATGGCATGGTTGAAGTGGGCGGGCCTGATCGCTTCCCGCTCGACGAACTTGCGCGCAAGTTTCTCGCCGCACGCGGCGACAAGCGGCAGGTAATCGCCGATGTGCATGCGCGCTACTTCGGCAGCGAGCTGGATGATCGATCTCTGGTCACGGGTGAGAACGCACGCATCGGTCCGACACGTTTCCACAACTGGCTCAGCCGTGCACCATCGCGAGGATGAGCCTGTGGCTCATAGGTCGCTCCAGAGCGTTTTCTACGTTTTTTACATTGAGGAACCATTATGACCCAACGCATCGATTACCAAAAGCAATCTCCTGAGCTGTTCAGGAAGTTTGTTGAGTTCAGCCTTGCCCTCAAGCAGTCGTCCATCGAGACGTCGATCCGCGATCTCGTGGATATCCGGGCATCGCAGATCAACGGCTGCGCCTTCTGCCTGGACATGCACGTCAAGGAAGCGACGATACATGGTGAGCGCCCGCTCAGGCTGCATCATGTCGCCACCTGGCGCGAGTCGACGCTGTTCAGTGCGCGCGAGCGCGCTGCCCTGGCGTGGACAGAAGCCCTCACCCAGATTCCCGCCCAGGGCGTGCCGGATGACGTCTATGATCGCGTTCGCTCGCAGTTGTCCGAGAAGGAATTATCGGACCTGACCTTCCTGGTGATGTCGATCAATGCCTGGAATCGCGTCAATGTGGGTTTCCGTGTCGCGCCCGGCACGTACGACAAGGCATTCGGCGTAGACAAGTCGGGCCTGTCCTGACCCGGTATCGGCGCAGCCGGGCAAAGCTGCTGCGCCGATACCTCCCACTTCAACTGCCTTTTACAGTCCGACAACAAGGAACAAGCCATGCCTATTTTTAACATCATCGCCATGCTGTTGTTATTGACAACCGGCGCTGCCAGTGCGCAGCAGGCATCTTCTGAGGCGCAGGTAACACCGCTGATGACCAAAGCGCTCATCGACTATCCAGGTAAAGAGGGACTGGTTATCACGGTCGACTATCCGCCCGGCGGAGCAAGTTCCGTGCATCGTCACAATGCGCACGCATTCGTTTATGTGCTGGAAGGGTCGATTGTGATGGGTGTGCGCGGCGGCAAAACCATCACGCTGACTCCGGGCCAGACCTTCTACGAAGGCCCGGACGATATACACACGGTTTCGCGCAATGCTAGCCTCACTAAACCCGCCAAGTTTCTGGTCGTCCTGTTGAAGAACAGTGGCGAACCTGTCTCGATGCCGGTGCCCTGAAGCCGGCACCGCCGCACACATGAAGGAGTCCGTGCCCGGTGACGCGACCCGCGCCAGATGTACTGGCAGATCGCTCCCCTGCGAAGGGATCTACGGATGGAGATACCACCTGCGCAAACAGATCCTGAATAGGCCACTTGGCACAACAAAAATATCCTTCTCAACGTGCGCTTGCTTGAATTGTTTGAACTGCTTGAGCCTGGGCCATCGCTCAATGGAACGCTCACGAAGCTTGGTCCATAAACATTGAGCCGGGCAATTTAATGCCCATACCGCCGCATTGTGCGTAGGACAGATGCCACTACGTATAAAATAATCTGGACGCGCCTACGGACCGCAAAATTGTCAACCTGCAAATCTCACTGCTTGGCAATGGCAGCGTGGTTTAAAGCTTGCTGTACCTGGCCAGTCAATAGCTGCTATTGCTATAGACTTATCCAGACAAGGCTTGAAAAGGTAGAGAAAACTATGCCGTGCTCTATGGAAAAGACAATCATTACAATGTTGCTTGTCTGCGGAGGATTACAAGCATGCGGGTACACCGGGACCGAAGGTCGACAATCGATTGCCGGTGGGCTTCAGTCGGAGATGCAGGAAATACGACTTTTGATGGCGCGGGAAGTGGGAGACGCCTCCGCGCAACGCATTGAGCAGTGCCATGTTATTCCAGTTGGATCAAAGCCCTGTGGAGGTCCCCAGTCTTTCGTGATCTATTCAACTGCAGTTTCTAACGAGCGCAAGCTGCAGGAGCTTGCGAGACAGTACACGGAAGCCGAAGAGAAGTACAACCGTGTGACCCAGGCAATGGGTACATGTAGCTACGCTATCCCGCCCGAGGTTTACCTCGAAAGCGGGAAATGCACAAGCAAGCAGCCTCAAGCACGGCGGCAGTGACAGCCTCATTCAGCAGGATCGGCAAAGACCTGCTGAGCCACGTTGTCGACCACCACAGGACTATCGAAGTAGCTTACTGTTGGATCGGTGCCGTACTTCTCACGAACGAATGTGTGCCATGATTCTGTGTACATTGCTTCTGCCTCTGCCCTCGAGTTCCACAGGTAGACGCCGCCCGCTGTTACGCCGTCCTGGGAGAGCACGTAGTGCTTCCGGAATAAACCTTGTACGCCACGATACGTTGGCGCGGTGCTCAGGAAGATGCTGCGCGCTTCCTCGCGAGTAATTGGCTTTGGCAAAGTGAATGCAGTAAAGACGATAATCATCCATATCTCCTGGTGTGCTGTGTGGTCAATACGGCGAAATTCTTCCCGTCTCTTCCGTATTAAACAGATTCGAGAATTTCAACTCAACCGGTATTTATGCATGGCTGGCATTCGCTCACTGCATGGCAAACATTTAAACAGGTTTAGCCGCTGCCGTTATCAGCCCGACTGGTCATTGCAAGTAATCTAACCAGAACAGATAATAAATTTGCTTTGATGACATGAGAGTCGCGCATGAATAATCCGTTATTGAATCTCCCCCCGCTGGATGCATTGCGCGGCTTTGTTGCAGTTGCAAGGCGTATGAGCATTACGCAGGGGGCAAATGACCTTTGCCTGACGCAGTCTGCCGTTAGTCGGCAAATTCTGGCACTGGAGGAGTATCTGGGCACACCGGTTCTTGTCCGGAAGCACAGAGCGATTGCTTTGACTGAAGAGGGTGAGCGCTTGATGGCGCTGGCATCCCCATGGATGGATCGACTGGCTGAATTTACGCAATCTGTCCGAAACAATGGCCATACCCGTTCTATTACAATTACCGCCTCATTTGGCGTCACGGCCTTGTGGCTATTGCCCAAACTTGCTGTCTTTCAGGATGCCAATCCGAACATTGATGTCAGAGTCACAGCGACTACCCACGTTCTGGACTTGAAACAAGAAGGCATTGATCTTGCGATCCGGTATGCACGTGAAGCCAACGTTCCTTCAGGAGCGATCAGGTTATTTGGTGAACGAATCGTTCCGATTGCAAGCAAAGCTGTCGCAGTACAAGCATTTAAGAGCCCGCATGCTTTATTGAATGAAGTTTTACTGGAATACGATGAACCGCGTGCACGCCCTTGGCTGCGCTGGTCCGAGTGGCTGGCCGTCGCCGGCATGGCAGATGCCAAACCCAAAGCATACCTTCATTGCAATCAATACAATCAGCTAGTTCAATTGGCTGTAGATGGTCGTGGCGTTGCTTTAGGACGCGTCCCACTGGTTCTCCCCATGTTGATGGATGGACGCTTGGTCGTCGTGCCAATAAATAAGATCGGGGAAAGCGACTACGCCTATTGGTTGGTTGACGCCCTACCGGATGCGCGTCCCGAAGCTGCAATATTCCGGGAGTGGTTAATTTCGGAAGCCCGGCATACCGTTGGACAAATGGAGAGTTTAGAGTTCGCCGCATTAACTCCCTCTCCGTCCGAAGCAGACGGAAGCGGTCAGAAACGGAATTCCGGGACTCCTCAGAACGCCGGACGGTCGCGTTAACAATCGAGATTGCAGCAACTCCCGCAGCAAGCAAATGCGACCGTTGGGTGTCATGAGCAAATTATTTCTTACCGAATGGCGGAAAAACGGTGTGCCAGTTTGTGCTGACGAAAATGCGCGACAATGAAATCAACAAAGGCCCGCGTCTTTGCCGGCAGCAGGTTCTGCGCCGGAAAGTAGAGTGCCAGCATACCGCCATCAACGTACCAGTCCGGAAGTACCCGTAACAGCCGGCCACTATCGAGATACGGCACTGCATGCGGCATGCTGGTCAGGCCGATTCCCATTCCCATTTCGGCAATCCGGCAAACCGCTTCTGCGTCGCTCATTGTGATGTGCTGGCGAAGCTGGATAGGGACTTGCTGGCCGGCACGATTACGCAGGGGCCAGGAGCGTACTCGGCCGGTTTGCGGAGAACGCACAAGGATGCCGTCGCATTCTGCCAGGCCATCTGGCCCGGTAATCGACGGTCGTTCCCTCAAATATTGCGGCGACGCGACCAGTACGCGGTGCGCCGGACCCAAATCACGCGCCACTACCCCAGGCGCAATATCGAAGCCGCCACCAATGGCGGCATCAAAGTTCTCGCCAAGGAGATCAACCGGGCGATTATCGAAATGCCAGTCGGGCGAGATACGCGGATATTGCGTCAGGAATTTATCCAGCAACGGCACGATATAGGTAAGGCCGAAAGAATTGCCCATGCTCACGCGCAGCGTGCCGGACGGCTCGCCGGCAGCGCTCCCAAGATTGGCAACCGCTGTCTGGATAGTGGTGAGGCCTCCACTGACTTCCGCGAGAAAGCGTTGTCCCGCTTCTGTCAGGGTCAGATGCCGAGTGCTACGGTGAAATAGCCGCACCCCCACGCCTGCCTCCAGTTTGGCGACATTCTTACCGACCGCAGCAGATGTCAGACCAAGCCGGCGTCCCGCTTCGGAAAAGCTGCCAGCTTCGGCGCTACGGACAAAGCATTCAATACTGTTCAAGGTTTCCATAACTGATTTTAAACCGTTGGTATGAACAGAATATAGCAACTACCGCCTATTCGCGACGTAATGATCGATCAATACTGGGCACCCATTTCAACATTTAAGGAGTCTACTCATGTCGATCGAAACAGGTTTATCGGGTAAGGTTGCATTCATCCAGGGCGGTTCACGTGGTATCGGCGCGGCCATTGCCAAACGCCTCGCCGCTGATGGTGCCGCAGTCGCCATTACCTACGTCAATGCTGCCGAAAAAGCGCAGGCTGTGGTTAGCGCAATCGAAGCCGCAGGCGGACGCGCCATCGCACTCAAGGCAGACAGCGCCGACGCAGGCGCACTGACCGCCGCCATCCGTACCGCGGTTGAAAAATTGGGCCGCCTCGACATTCTTGTTAACAACGCCGGGGTATTGGCTGTCGCCCCTCTGGACCAGTTCAGCCTTGATGATTTCGACCGCACGCTCGCAGTGAATGTGCGCAGCGTGTTTGTCGCCTCACAGGAAGCGGCACGGCACATGGATGATGGCGGCCGCATCATTCACATTGGTAGCACCAATGCCGACCGTATGCCGTTTTCGGGTGGCGCAGCGTACGCGATGAGCAAGTCCGCGCTGGTTGGCCTGACCCGTGGTTTGGCGCGTGACCTCGGCCCTCGCGGCATCACGGTCAACAATGTGCAACCCGGGCCCGTCGATACTGAAATGAACCCGGACAGCGGCGATTTTGCGGAGATGTTGAAGGGCATGATGGCGCTGGGCCGCTATGGAAAAGCCGACGAAATCGCGGGTTTTGTCGCTTACCTGGCAAGCGCCGAAGCAGGCTATGTTACGGGTGCCAGCCTGTCGATCGACGGTGGATTTTCTGCGTAGGCGAGCAGCGTGCAGCGGTAAAGGCCTGCATAAAGTGCTTGGAAAACGCTCTTGCTACTTGCCTAGCAAGAGCGTTGTGTTTTGTCCATTTTGGCATGATAAATGTCACTTTAAGGCATTCTCTCCTTACATTGAAGGCGACACACTGGAGCCCCTTAATCATGGAGTTCCCTATGCCGAACATCGTCATCAGCATCCCTGAAGGAATCTTGCCGCCCGCGTCGAAACACCAGCTGGTTGCCCGTCTAAATGTCGTCGCAGCAGAAGTGGAGCAAATCGGGGATGACCCGAGAAGCCGCGCCATGTGCTGGATACTCATTGAAGAAATCGCGAAAGGAAACTGGACTTGCGGCAGCGCCGATGCGACGGATATGGCCATTCCAGTACTCGCTGTGATACACCTGCCCTCCGGCGTACTCGACGAGGACGCACGTTCCCGCTATGCGGCGGGCGTGCACGAGGCAATCATTGCTGCATTACCTGGTGAAAAGCGGCGCATCCTGACGTCGTGCATGTTCAACGAAGTGGACGACGGCTACTGGAGCATAAATGGCAAGCTTTGGGCGCTCAAGGATTTTGCACGGCATGCCGGCTTCCGTCATTTGCAGCATCTTGTGGAGACGCAGCCGACGTAGCACACACTCGTGACAAACTAGCGCACCGGCAAGCGCGAAGTCGATTTGATTTCGCGCATCGCCAGGCTGGAACGGATCGACGTCACGCCGGGAAGTTTGCGCAGCACGTGGGTAACAAAGTCGCCGTACGACTCAAGGTCGCGCGTGACGACTTGCAGGAAATAATCCGCCTCGCCGCTGACGTTGTGGCAGGACAGCACTTCTGGAATCGACTGGATCGCCGCTTCAAACTGGGCCGGTTGCTCGCCGGTGTGATTGGCAAAATTGATCTGCACAAAGGCGATCAACCCGAAACCCAGCTTGTGGCGGTCCACCCGCGCTCCATAGCCCTTGATATAGCCGTCTTCCTCCAGCCGCCGCAGGCGACGCCAGACCGGGGTTTCCGTCAGATGCAAGTGCTCGGCCAGCCTCGCGTTAGACATCCGGCCCTCGTCCTGCAACAAGCTTAGGATACGAAGATCCACGTCATCGAGCATTTCCTGAGGTGTTTTCATCTTATTTGCCACGCAATAGAGAAGAATCTGCTCAATATAATAATTCTTCAGTAAATTTTCGCAAGAAAAATCCAGCGCGCAAGCGGGATAATTTCGATACGAAATTTCCTGCACCACCGTACCGATCAAGGAACCGCGCGATGGACCTCACCCTCTTTTCTCTCTATCTTTCCGCACTGGTTGCGGTGTACCTGCTGCCGGGCCCTGACATGGCGCTTGTCATTGCGACTGCTACGGCACGCGGTGTGCGCATGGCGCTGATTACCAGCATCGGCATTGCCTTGTCGCGCGGCGCGCATGTGCTGATGTCGGGACTGGGCCTTGCCGCGCTGATGGCGGCGAATCCGGTGTTGCTAGACATTGTGCGATGGGTGGGTGCCGCCTATTTACTGTTTCTGGCGGTGCAAGTCGTGCGCGCCGACATGCGCGTCGATGCCGCACAGCGTACAGAGGCCTCCGCCATATCGACGTTCGCGCGTGGTTTTTTCACGAACTTGCTGAACCCGAAAGCCCTGCTGTTTTGCGGTTTGTTTCTTCCCCAGTTTGTTTCAGCCGGTCATGGCCCGGTATTAATGCAGTTTCTCTGGCTTGGCGTGATTCTGGTTGTTACGGGCTTTGCTTTCGATGCGGCCTATTCCATGTTGGCTGCAAAAATCGGTCGCAGCATCGGTCGTAACGTCGGTGCAAAAGCCGCTTCGCCTGTCAAAAGATGGTTGTTGCCGACCGTCTTTGTACTGCTCGCTGGCAGGCTGATAGCAAGCTGACGCACTGACCTCGTTCATCGCCCGTAACTCCTTCCTCAAGAGCTTGCCTTGCGCACAAAATACCAGTGCCAGGGTTCATAGCTGAAACCGAGCGCATTGTTCCTCGGGTAGGACATGACGAAGCCGAAGCGGGATGCATGCGTCATCAGCCAGGCGAACGCTGTGGTCTCTTCAAACGGTATTTCGCGCGGAATGCTGCCTGGCGTGTTGATATCGACTGCGCGACCGGTGTGGTGCTCACTGTAACCGGGTGGCGCGCTAAGAGTAAAAATAGCGGGGAGCGACATGCCGCGCTCCAGCTTTTCACGGACGATATCGGACTGACTGTCCAGGTCGCGAAAGGCTGACACGATATACAACTCGATGCCATTGCCGTTCGCGGCGGCTTTCATTTCCTTCCACGCAACGGCGGCTTCCGGTATCAGGTAATGCTCGGCGCCGTCCATGCCGCGCTCCGCAAGTGCGAGTTCAGCCGGTTCGCGGTGGAAGGGCAGGCGCGTCCGCGCGATGTCTTCGCTGGAAATGCCTAGCGTTGCCAGTGCATGGGCAACACTGATTTCGTATTCATCAAGATCAAGATGCATGGTGATGTTGTCATTAATCGTTTGTCACTGCCAAGGCTGGTCCTGGATAGCCGCAGCGGATACACCTCGATAGCAAGGTCCTGTCTGATTTCCCTGGCCGCGAACAGTTCCAGACTGCATTGCCGTACGGCTCAGGTGACGTCAGCACGATAGCAGTACACTCATGTTTTCCACCATGATACCGCTCGTCCATGTCGAAGCCTAAAGATCAGACCGCGCCGGATCCGCGCCCTACGCCGCCTGTCGAACCGCAACTTGAAGATTGTTGCGGCAATGGCTGCGACCCTTGCGTGTTCGATGCGTATCAAATGGCCATGGACCGTTACCGTGAAGCGCTGGCGGCATGGGAAGCTAAGCAGGCAACATCTGCAAAACGTAGCAGCCAAACTTTGGTGGCTTCTGCCCCGAATGGGCGCCTGACGAAGCCTGACGGAAAATGATCACACCACCGCAACCCTTGTCGAGGACGTCGGTGATCGGCCTCACGCTGACTGCAATGATCGCCTTTGCGGCTAATTCGCTGCTGTGCAGAATGGCGTTGAAATACACGGCGATCGATCCGGCCAGCTTTACGACGGTACGCATCCTTTCCGGGGCACTGGTCCTGTGGCTGATCGTCACGCTGCGAGGTGGAAACAGGCGTATTGTAGGTAACTGGCTTTCCGCGATGGCGATCTTCGTGTATGCGGCGGCGTTTTCCTTTGCCTATGTCAGCCTGTCGACGGCAACCGGCGCACTGATTCTGTTCGGTGCCGTCCAGGCGTCGATGATCGGCTATGGCCTCTTTCGCGGTGAGCGGCTGCGCGGCATGCGTCGTGCAGGTTTTCTTATCGCGGCTTGCGGCTTGCTGGCACTGCTGCTGCCTGGTGCCTCTCGGCCCTCGCTGGGTGGCTCGTTGCTGATGCTGGCGTCGGGCGCGGCGTGGGCGGTATATTCATTGAGGGCTAAAGGTGTGGGAGACCCGACCGCGACCACGGCTGGAAACTTTATGCGTGCCCTGCCGTTAGCACTTGGCCTGAGCATGTTTATGCTTCCTTCCCTGTCGATTGACCTTGCCGGACTGACCTATGCCGCCATATCTGGAGGCACGGCCTCCGGCCTTGGCTACGTCATCTGGTACATGGCTTTGCGCGGCTTGAGTGCGATCGAAGCATCCACCGTGCAGCTCTTTGTGCCTGTCCTCGCGGCGGGCGGCGGCACCCTGTTTTTATCTGAGCCGGTCACGTTGCGTTTGCTCTTGACGGGCGCGGCAATTCTCGGCGGTGTAGCCATGGTCGTTATCCATGGAAAGAACGCAGATTAAGGGCCAAGGGAGAGCGTGGTTTGCTGGAAGATACCCCACCTCGGCGAGCTGGTTTTCGAGTTTGATGGCCAGCACGATGTAACATACTGGCAGCGCATTCCATAGACGCGCGGTGACGCGCAAGATATCAGGGGACAACGAAGATGACATATACCGGTAGCTGCCACTGTGGCCAGGTTTCCTTTCAGGTCGAAGGCGATCTCAAGGGAGTGATGGAATGCAATTGCTCGATCTGCTCGCGCAAGGGAGCCCTGCTGTGGTTTGTTCCGCGCAGTGCGATGACGCTTCTTACGCCGGAAACAGCATTGAGTACCTATACGTTCAACAAGCATGTGATCCAGCATCGCTTTTGCAAAAGCTGCGGCATTCATGCTTTTGGCGAAGGGGCCGATCCGAAGGGAAACGCGATGGCGGCGATCAATGTACGCTGCCTGGACGGCGTCGATCTTCCATCGCTGCCGGTCCAGCATTTCGACGGCCGCTCCGTTTAGCCGAACGAGCCAGAGCGTCTAAGCTCTGACCTGCAGCGGGTGTTAAAGCCGACGCGGAGCGCCGTGATTTGGACTATGATGTTTGCCCGAACCCCTGCAGGCAACTCAGCAATGAACAACGAGCAACATGACCCGTCCACCGACGAAGAAAGTCACGGCAACGAAGCGACCACGATCCACGAGGCCAGGCTTTGGCAAGACGACGGCTGGACTGCACGTGTGATCAAGAATGAAGACGACGACGGTTGGGCCGTCGCGATGATCAAGGACGGCGAGCGCGAGCCGGCACTCGTCGGTCCATGGACCATGGGTCGCGACAAGAAGAATCCGAAACCGCTCGACGCGAGTGCGTTCCAGACCTTGGTGAAAACCGCTTCGGAGGTCCTGCGCCGGCATGAGCAGCAGTTGCATGCGATGCTGCATAAGAGCATCACCGTCAGCACCGCCTCGGCATCGATCACGGTCATGCTCGACATCGTACCGGACGAGGATGATCCTTATGCAACCCTGAGTGCGGAAGATGAAAGTGGCGAACGGCTGGCCGAGGCCCGTGTGGCACCCAATTTCAAGCTGACGCGTGCAAGCGCCGAAGCCTGGATTGAAAGCGGCTACAGCAGGCCGCGCTGATTCATGCTCCTGCGACGCCCCTTAAGGTGTAGTAAACCACACTCAACCTGCTTACTCCTATCCGATTTCGCCGCGCTCTGAAACTGGCCAAATTTCCGGGTTGGGCATACGATCACTTGGGGCTTCATCATACCCGTCCAAAGCCGACGCTTGCATCCTTCACCTCCAAGAGCGCGCCGATCTTACCGGGAAAAGTTCAGACTTGAAGAGATGCGGTTCTGAAATGCGATCACCGGTTGAAGCAGTTCTGAAAGCAAAGGCATTTCTTCGCTTTTCCTTTCGGCGATATTGAACATCTGTATTTTTCCAATGTTTGAAGCCTATGTATTCATCAACTTTCATTTTCCTTAAAGGTCAGTATGACGAGGAGTTCTATCGACTCGACGAGACAATCGCAGAGGCTGCGAAGCAAATTCCTGGGTACCTGGGGGAAGAGACTTGGACAAACGAGGCTACAGGCCTTATTTCTAATGTGTATTACTGGGAGTCACTTGAAGCGCTGCAGGCTTTAATGACCCACCCAAAACATGTCGAAGCAAAACGGTTGCAGAGCAATTGGCTCAATGGCTATCAAATCATCGTTTCAGAAATTATTCGTGCATACGGAGACGGGAAACTCAACCACCCAGTTGTAGCGTTTAACAGTGCTAACTCGACGTTACACACCGCCCCAAGGGCCGGTGAAATCAGTCGTTATACGTCAGGTACGACAAGTCTGGGCGTCGGCCGTGAAACGAGGGAAGGATATGACGATTAAACGGATGGACAACGATTGGCGAAATGCAGTATGAGGACACCTACCGGCTAGCCTACATCCGCGGGCCTGAGGGCATCATCGTCGCGCTTGCCGAGCAGCTCGGCTAAGGCGTGCCTGGTAACAAGCAAGACTCGGGTTGGCAACCATTCGATCACTGGCGTATAACAGCCGGTTGAGCCGCACATGGCAAAACTTGAGGCGTTACCATGCAAAATCCTACGGAAGCGAAAAGCTACCTGGTCGCAAAGGTATGCTCATCCGGGCAAGCCCTTTGATGGACGTTAATCCGTTCCCTGCCCTTGCCCTTTAAGCCATCGACGATCTTGCGGGCCGACGATGAGTCGACGTTAATTTTTCCATGCAGAGCAAAATGGTTTGCATTGCAACCTGGGCCTCGGGTGACAAAGTGCGATGGCTCAGGTAAACGAATGCCAAATCAAGATCCGGCGCAGGGAGCGGCGCATTCGTCAACCTGGCCAGTCTTCCGCCGCGAACGTCACTGCACACCGCGGCGTCTGCTGCATACAGCACCACATCACTTGACGCCGCCATGTCCTTTAGCACAAAGAAATTGTTGCACTCAATCAGTCGATGAACATGCAGCTCCTGATCCAACTCCAACGCCTTGGACACCTTCCGCGCGAGAGGTTCCGGCAACGGTACGAAGGCGAAAGAAAACGGGTGCAAATCTGCCAGTAACACTTTGCGTTTACGCTGTAACGGATGGCCGCGTCTAACGTACCAGCCAGCGCTCAGCAATGGAAGCCGTCGGATCTCGACCGTGTCATCCTGCGGAATTGACTTGAGGTCGGTAATGTAGAAGTCGATAGCTTCCTTTTGCAGCTTCTCATGCAGCACATTCCAGCTATTTACCTCGGGGACAAGATGCAGACGTGGATGGGTTGCACGCAGAGAGACTAATACGTCGGCTAGGAAGATTGCCGCGGAATGCGGTCCGACACCAAACCGGGCTTCTCCGAGTTCATGGCTCTTGATTAGGTCCACATCGCGCTTGAGGCAGCGTGCTTCGAACAGGACTCGCCGAGAACGTTCCAAGACCTGCTTGCCGGCAGCAGTCAAGGTCACGCGTCGCGCGGCACGATCAAGCAGGAGGATGCCAAGGTCACGTTCCAGCGCCTGGATACTGCGGCTTAAGGCTGGCTGACTCAAATGTACGCGCTGCGCAGCGCGAGCGAAGGATTGCTCTTCGGCGAGGGCGACGAGATGTTGTAGTTGGCGCAGGCTGGTTTCCATTCGGGTTCCGCAAATGGGTTTAATGCGCATTATGCATTGAAATGCTGCACATAATGCATTGGAATTATGACGTGCATTGTAGTCCAATGTGTGCATACGAAAACCTATCCATGGAGACCAACATGAAGAAAGTTATACCTGTGCTCGCCATCGCTACTCTCGCTGCCGGGGCGTACGCTCAGGCGCCCGCGTTACCTAATCCGGCCGCCACTGATCCCGTTGCGCTCGGCTGGATGCATGGTTCGCCGCCGGCAGCGGACAAGATTATCCGCTTTGAAGACGGGTCCTTCTATCGCTTTCCGCAGATTCGCTGGACTTTCTCGCATATCCGCGAACTGCGTCCGACAATAAATGTCTGGCATGGTAATGGTGCTGTCTCTACAATGCCGCAGGCTTTGCTCAACCTGGACGCAATAACTTTCGTGGACGACAAAGGGGAGCAAGCCACTTGGGCCGATATGCTGCAACGGACATACACCGATAGCGTTATCGTGATGCACAAAGGGCGCGTGGTCTACGAAAAATACTTTGGCGCAGCGGCACCGCATTTGCAGCATTCCGCATTCTCGGTAACCAAATCGTTCATCGGTCTGATGGCTGCCATGCTGGTAGACGAAGGCAAGCTCGATCCGGATGCTTTGGTCAGCAAGTACGTCCCTGAAGTAAAGGAATCCGCCTATGGCGACGCCACAGTGCGCCAGCTCATGGACATGACTATCGGCGTACGCTATTCCGAAAACTACGCAGACCAGAAAGCTGAAGTGTGGGACTATGCGCGCGCGGGCAGTATGGCGCCTGTTCCACCAACCTACACCGGCCCAAAAAACTTCTATGATTTTCTCGGCACGTTGAAAAAAGAAGGACAGCACGGCGAGGCCTTCGCGTACAAGACATCCAATGCGGAAATGCTGGCATGGGTAGTGCGACGCGTCGCTGGAAAGCCGGTTTCTGATTTAATTTCCGAGAAGATCTGGCGCCGGCTGGGCACGGAAAGCGATGCCTACTTTCAGGTAGATTCGATTGGCGTCGAATCCGGTGGCGGCGGCATGAGCTTGACGCTGCGCGACATGGCACGCTTTGGGGAAATGATGCGCCTGGACGGCAAATTTAACGGCCAGCAAATCGTACCTAAGGCTGTAATTGAGGATATCCGTAAGGGTGGCGACCAGGCGAGATTTGCGAAGGCAGGGTATCCGGACGTGCCTGGCTACGGCAAGGCATACGCTTACCGCAGCATGTGGTGGATTTCCAATAACGCCCATGGTGTCTTTGATGCACGCGGCATCCATGGACAGAGAATCTATATCGATCCTGCTGCGGAGATGGTCATAGCCAAGTTCTCTTCACATCCGGTGGCCAGCAATCTTGGCAATATCCCGTTAACAGATCGCGCCTTCGCCGCAATAGCTGCATCCCTTTCAAAGTAAGGCGCGGCGCTACCTATCCGGGCCAAAGATGCAGTACGCAGACTTCACCTCTATCGCTTCCTGCGGAAATACATAGAGGTGGAGCAAATCATTTGAGAGTTCAAGCATCAGTGCGCCGCGTTCCCATCGCCTCGCACAACTGCACGAGGCGCTCCGGCTTCCAGTCCGGATTAAAATTGACGGTGTTCTTGGGAAACAGCATGACGACCGTTGAGCCCAATAGGAAACGTCCCATTTCCTTCCCGCGTGCGATATCGACCGGCTTGTCATCGTAACGCCACTCGCGAATATCAGCGGTGCGCGGCGGGTTGACTACGCCGTGCCAGACGGTCGCCATGCTGCCGACGATGGTCGCACCAACCAGCACCATGACAAACGGGCCGTCCTTGCCATCAAATACGCAGACCACCCGCTCATTGCGCGCAAACAAATTCGGCACGCCGCGTGCCGTGGTTGGATTCACGGAAAAAAGGTCGCCCGGCACATAAATCATTCGCGTCAGGCGCCCATCGCATGGCATATGAATGCGGTGATAATCTTTGGGGCTGAGATAAATCGTCGCAAATTCACCGTCTTCAAATAATCCGGCAAGCTGGCGGTCCCCGCCGACCAGCGCGAGAGTGGAATATTCATGGCCCTTGGCCTGGAATATCCTGTCCTTGTGAATACGGCCGAACTGGCTCACCGCTCCATCGACCGGGCACAGGAAATCGGCATTGGCAAAGGGCCTTGCACCTTCCCGCAGCGGCCTTGTGAAAAACTCATTGAAGCTTGCGTAGCTGCCGATATCCGGGTTCGCCGCTTCCTGCATATTGACGCCGTAAAAATTGACAAAGGCTCGGATCAGCGCGGTGGTGAAAGCGCCGCCACGGGCACCGGCAATTTTTCCGGCGAGGACGGTCATGGCCTGTTTTGGTAACAGGTATTGGTGCAAGACAGCAAGACGATTCGGCACGATGAATGGGAAAGAGAAAGAAATTACCGTGATTGTACCGGTGTCGCCGTTTCTGGCTACCATCACACTTGTTCTTCTACTGATAAAAGCGCACTCCGGTATGCCTTAACCGGGTAGCTTGATTGCATAACTTAACTGTATAACAACAGGAGTCACTGATGAAATTTTCCGTGAGTCACGCAGCAGATTCCGGCTTCGAAAAGCAGGGCTTGCGCGCCTTTTTCGAGTACCGCGACCTTGGCATCCGCGAGGCGACCGACGGCAAGATTGCCGCGCACGTTATCAGGGCGAGCCCTGGCGAAGCGGTGAGCGGAGGTCGCCACCGGCATGAACTGGAGTTCCAGATGATTTATTGCCTGAAGGGCTGGATACGTTTCGACTACGAAGGCGTAGGCGAAGTCTTGCTGGTGCCCGGCACCTGCGTGCACCAGCCGCCGGGAATACGGCATACCGAATTGGGACATTCCGACGATCTGGAATTGCTGGAGATTGTCATGCCCGCTGACTTTGCCACCGTGCCGGACTCACCGAGCATTTGAGTCAACACGCGCCCGGCAAATTGGCGCGGCGGCATACCCTAAGGGCCGACGGTGCTTACGGTTTCGACACTTCCTGAAGCATGCGTGTCATCAGATACAGCCGAGGTACGATCGAGTCCACGGTAATGTACTCATTGCGCGCATGGTAGCCGAAGCCCGCGAGGCCGAAACTTTCCAGCACAACTGCCTTGCCTGAACGCGCCGCAAAGCCGGCATCCGTGCCGCCGCCCGTACCCGGAATCAAAGTCAGCGAACGATCGAGTTCCGCATAGATTGCTTCGGCCTTCCTCGCCAGTTCACGTGCTGCGTCCGATGCCACAAAAGGCGGCCGGCCCCGTTCGATACTGATGGTGGTCTCTGTATCAGGTACCCGCTTGTTCTTGACGCGTTCCTTTAGCGCCGCTTCAAGGCGATCAAAACCGTCCGCTACGGTCAGGCGCATATCGCCTGTCGCGGATGCGCGTTCCGGAATCTGGTTGCGTACCACACCGCCCTGCGCCATCGTCCAGTTAAGCTGTGTACCTGGTACGTCTTGGGCAATGTCCTCTGTCTGCAGCAACTGATGCGACAGCTCAATCAGCGCATTCCGTCCCATTTCCGGCGACGCCCCTGCATGCGACGCGCGACCACGCACTTGCATGTGGACCGTGCCGGTTCCACTGGTGCCGAGCAGAATTCCTTCGGGCTTGTCCGGAGTCGGCTCACAGGAAAACACATAATCGTGTTCCGCCGCGACATTGGCAATCAGTTCACCCGAACCCATGGAACCCGTTTCTTCGTCAGCGTTGAACATCACCGTCAGTCGGCCATAGTCCCGCCATCCAGTCTCTTTTAGCATCTTCAGCGCATGCAGGATGAGTGCGATCCCCCCCTTGTCGTCGGCAATCCCAGGACCATAGATACGGTTTTCTTCGACACGATAAGGCTGTGACTGCAGTGTACCAACCGGGTAGACAGTGTCCATGTGAGCAATCAGCAGGATACGCTTGCTGCCGCTACCGGTGAACGTAGCTGTCACGATCTCGCCCGGGCCCTGTGTGCCTTTACGTCGTTCGATTTTTGCGCCAAGTGCATGCAGGCGCTTTTCGGTGTAGTCGGCCATCTTTGACAGGCCAGCCGCGTCGGCACTCGGCGACTCGATTTCCACCATGTCCTTGAGGCTTGCGATGAGCGCGGGTTGCTCGCGTCGAGCCGCCTCGAGTAACTGTGTATCGGCAGCAGCCGCAGCAACTGTGGCGGCCGACAACATTGCACCTTGCGACACCAGCAGGAAGAGCAGAGGACGAACCAGGCGCGCACCGACAGTAATACGTTTCATGCAGTCTCCGGATAAATTATTGTGCTTCGATTATAGGTCCGGAATGCGAGCTCTGTTTGGCATACTGCAAGACGGAAAAGATAACAGATGCGGGCGATATTGCGGCGCTGGCATATGCTTTGGTGAGTTTGAAGTATGATTTCAATATGCACCGATGTCGACCCGGTTTCAACAACGAGTGCCGATGCAACGCGACGTCCATCCGGTTATGAAGACCAGACAAATCAAGACAAATCGATTGCAAGCAACTGCAAAGTAAGCAGCTTACGACGCAAGCGATAGATCAACCCGGGATCAATGAAAGGTCTGTCAGAATGGCAATAGCGGAATCCATGAGAACCTGGGCCAGGCGCATCAAGCGGGATGCCGTCATGCTCTGGTTTGCACGTCGCCATCCGGATACGCCCTTGCTGGCAAAAGCCCTATGCATTTTCACCGTGGCGTATGCCCTGAGTCCGATAGACCTTATTCCAGATTTCATCCCGGTCCTTGGGTACGTTGACGACGTGCTGTTGCTGCCGTCGTTTATCTGGCTTGCTGTCCGACTTCTTCCACAACATGTCATCCAGGAGTGCCGGGCACAAGCTGAAGCATGGATGGAAAAAGAAAAGGCCAAGCCGGCCAGCTACGCAGGCGCAATCGGCATCGTATTGATATGGATTTCTGTCCTTGGCCTTTGCTGGTGGTACTTCTACCGGTGATAGCACGCAATAAACGCCTAAATTACCAAAACAGGTTGAGTACGACTGAACAATTTTGTGTTTTGCGTAGCTGTAACTGCTGGCATTGAAAAATCAGGCAATTCTGCTTCGGGAGAGGCGGTCGGCGCCGCCGGCGGCAATGTCTTCGAATACGGCGTCGAGTTGCGTGTACACGTCCCAGCGATCGACGTGCAATCGCGAGGCAATCTCATCGATGATCGATAACTCCAGGGCTTCCTCGCGTTTTCCCTTCCAGAGCTTGTCAGCCAGCGCCACCGACTTTTCCTCGAACGATACACCGGCCGCCTGCCAGGCAGCATGGGAGACACAACAGCGCGCGACTTCCGGATCGACGCCATGCGCGAGCAGCAAGGTCTGACCTGCCGGTTCGTGCCGGGAACCTGGCGCATCAAGTTCAGCGGGGTATTGGATTTTTCCGGCATCGTGTATCGCCACGCCCAGCTCGATCAGCCGGGCATCGTACCGCATGCCAAGCTGTGTGTACGCTTTCATCAACATCGCAGCAGCTTCACCAACCAGGTGCACATGCAGCAAGAGACGATCGGATGCGCCAAGCGCTGCCAGCAGTTGATAGGCGTCATGACGGGTTTGCAGCATGTTTATCCTTATTAATGGCCAAGCTAAGCAGCAATGCTGCAATTGGCAATGAGTTCCGGGCTCGCGCGTTTAGCGCTCTTCCGGAGGCTGGATGCATTGCATCCCGAGCTGATGCGGTATGTCGCTCACCGAGGCGAAAATCAGCTCCGGCGACTTGGCTTGAAGCGCGTCCAGCCGCGTATAGCCCCATGACACCGCACCAAAGGCAATTCCCTCGGCACGCGCCGCTTCTGCGTCACGCGTTTCATCGCCGATGCACAGTATGCGATGACGCGCGATGCCGCTGGCTGATACAAGGCGCCGCAATTTGCTGCGCTTGCCGAACAGGGCCGCACCGCATTCATACTGACTGATCAGTGCAGCATTGGACGGGCCAAGCACCGCCTTGACATTGCTTTCTGAATTGGACGTCAGTACTGCCAGTCGTACGCCCTGCGCGACAAGCGAATGGAGCATGTCGCTTACGCCTTCGAACAAGGCGACGCGTGAGATATCCTTCGCCATCAGTGTCTTGAACTCATGTGCCACACCAGGTATCTTCCAAAGTGGGATGCCGACATGCTCCATGATCTGGCGGGCGTCATAGCCACGCAGCACGTTGATGTCCTCCCCTGCAATGCGTCTGAACCCATGCCGGTCGGCGAGGCGGTCGAATACCGCAATGAAAAATTCGAAGGAATCAGCAAGCGTGCCGTCGAAATCGAAAATCAACAGTTCATATTTCAGATTAGGTAAGGTCATGCTTCGTAAGTCTGGAAAATAAGGGCGCCAACGATAGCGAGTATAGACATTCAGCGACCAAATAAAACGCGTTTTGACCGGCACAAAAACGCCCTGACGTTGGTCGTATCGCAAGGACGTTTAATGCACGCGCCGCAAACCGGTTGACGCTTCGCGTGTAGCGTGCTTCCCCGAACGATGCAGCAGCCAGCCACCACCGAGCATTAATGCTCCCCAAACCAGGAATCCGACGTCCCAGTAAATCCATTGCTCGGGAGGCACGGTCTCGTTCACATGATGTAGTTCCAGGATGTGATGATCGATGATGCCCTCGACTACGTTGAATAACCCAAACCCCATTAGTATGGTCCCTATCAGCATCTTGCCGGACCACCAGATATGCGCACGGTGGGCAGCTCGCCAGAGCAGGATTAAACCAATTACAACGAAAATGTAGGTTGCGCCATGAAAGAGACCATCGAGCAATGTGTTGAATTCTAAGTTGGCCACCGTATCGGGCGGATAGCCGGCGCTGGTGACCATGTGGTGCCATTGCAATATCTGGTGCAATACAATGCCATCGAAGAATCCGCCCAAGCCAAGTCCAAAGAAAATACCTGCAGCACTGGGAAACTGTCCGCGTGGACCGACGGGTTGTACAGCCATAGGCCTATCCGCCTTTCGGCAAGGGTCCGGCATCCACAACGCTTAAGCGCGCGAGTGTCCAGCCACCGTTGCCCGCACGCTGGACAGCGCCCTGGATTTCCGCTTCGTATTGATGCCCGGCATCGTCGTACAGTTCGACTACTGCACGAAAGGCGAGTCCATTACCTGAGTCTGGCTCATCGCTTGACACGATGATCGCGCCAAGATGGGATGCGCCATCGAGGTTGGCCTCGCTGCGCGCGACGCGGCCCTTTTCACTCTGATCAATCTGCACGGAAATTTCCTGCTGCAGAAAGCGTATTGCGTCTTTTGCTTCGTTGGCCGGCATGCTTTCTCCTGTGATCCGCTGATGTAGGTCAGACCATCACCGATGGGGCAAGTTTAATCATCGCCGGTAGCCCATTGTGCAGGCCGCCGCAAAATGAAAGAGAGAAACTAAAACGGATACTGCCGCAGTGTGGTTTGTAATGAAATTCAGCGCAGGTCGGTAAATTCCGCGATGCCGGCCTTGCCGCCAAAACATCCCATACCGCTACCCTTGACGCCACCGAAGGGCATCTGCGCTTCATCATGCACGGTTGGACCGTTCAATGGCGGATGCATCATGCGGTGCGTTGGTAATGAAATTCACCACGCCTTGCGGAAAACCGGCTTCCTGCAGTGCTGCGATGATCAGGCCATGCGTGCGGGACAGAGTTAATATGTGCGAACGTCAGGATGACGCTTTGCCGAACATGGGAGTGCGCTTTTCCTTGATTGCGTTCACGCCCTCGCGTGCATCGCGCTGGCCAAAATCCATCATTTCCGCTGTCAGCGAGGCTTCAAACGCCGGCCATGCCGCGTGCAGCCAGTGGTTGAGCGAGCGCTTGGTGCCGGCAAGCGCAGACTGACTGCCGGCGGCAAGTCGATGCGCAATGTTCAGCGCTTCCGCCTGCAATTGATCAGCATCGACGACGTGGCTGACGAGGCCGATACGTTCGGCTTCTTCACCGCTGACGGTTTCGCACAAGAGCAGATAATATTTCGCCTTCGCCAGCCCGCAGAGCAGCGGCCAGATTAGAACCGCATGGTCACCGGCTGCGACACCAAGTTTGGTATGGCCGTCGATCAGTTTGGCATTGCGTGCCGCCACCGAGATATCCGCCAGCAGCGCTACCGCCAGTCCCGCACCCACCGCTGCGCCATTAATAGCGGAAACAATGGGCTTGCTGCAATCGATCATGCCGCGCACGATATCGCGTGCTTCACGCATCACGCGCTGGCGAACCGCTTCTGATGCGAGCATCTCTTCAACCATGCCGAGTTCGCCACCTGCGCAGAATGCCTTGCCTTCGCTACGCACCAGAATAACTTTCACTTGTGGATGCGCCGACAATTTTGTCCAGACGCCGGCAAGTTCGGCATGTCCCTGAGCATCCGTTACCGGCATTCCGCCAGCTGGCTGAAACACCATGTGTGCTATGCCTTGCTCGTCAATCTCGACACGGAAGTTGCTGGTTTCTACGGGTAGTGTGCTTGTCATTGAGATGTCCTCGCGATCATTATTTTTATTGAACCAATGGTCTTCCAGACCGTTGCGGGTTTCATTGGTGAACTTGCAGAAGTTGACTTTCCACGCATGCGACGACTTGCCGAGCATAAAGATATTGGCGCCGGAACAGAAGATGCGGGCGAGGTTAACCGGCAACGGAACAATCAGCGTTCGGCCCTATTAGCGTACGACAGAAGCCTCGGCCATTACCTGATCAGGATGTGAAGTCGAGGTCATGGCCTGGATTGCTTCTATATCGGTGGAGAAAATTCTTTCCTTTCCGATCGCCTTAATCAGGCTTGCGCGCTCCAGGACGTCCCACACCTGCTTCTTCACATTAGACAGATACAGTTCGACACCCTGGCCACGGAGGGTTTGCCCCAGCGACTCAAGCATTTCCACACCGGACGCGTCAATGTCATTGATGCCCGATGCACCCAGCAATACGCGTCGAACTACGCGGTCACTATTGAGTCTGTCGATAATAAAACGCTCCAGGGTCGCAGCAGTCAAGAAATTGAGCGCCGAATCCATGCGCACTGCCAGCACATCGGGGGCCAGCGGCGGCAGATCGAAGCGCTGGCGATCTCTCAGCGTGCCGTCCCCATGCCTGCCAACTTCGATAATGCGGGGATGCGTGCGACGATACAGGAATGACACCATGGTCAGCCCGAGTCCGGCAAATACACCGTAATGCAGCTTGGGGGTAAATGTCAGGGTCACGATAAAAGTTACCGCCGCCACCCAGGCATCATCGCGCGATATGCGGAACAAGCGGCGCAGCCCTGCAATGTCGATCAGGTTAAGCACCGGCACAACGATCATCGCAGCCAGTACTGAGTACGGCAGGTAAAAAATGAACCCGGTGAGGAACAACAGGCTTAACAGGACGCAGAGCGCGGCGACCAGCGACGCCCATGCACTTGTAGCGCCGGCGTAGAGGTTTAATGCTGATCGTGAAAACGAACCGCTGACCGGGAATGCGCCGACAAAACCGCTGGTGATTTTCGCCAGACCTTGACCAATGAGTTCCTGGTTTTCATCCCATTGCTCATTCGTCTTGCGAGCCAGCACCCGACAGCTTGACATCGCTTCAGTGAAACTGATCACCGCCAAAATCAGCGCGGCAGGCCAGAGTTCGCGATGACTATCAAAAGAAATCGCCGGAGGCAAAGACAACGCTGGCAGCCCGGCGGGAAGCGCGCCGACAATGGCGCCGCCATATGAAGCATAGTCGAGCGCCTTGCTGGCTGCAATGCCGACGACTGTGACAATCAGGATACCGGGCAATCGTGGAAAGAAGCGCTTGAACCCAAGCAGCAGAAGCAGTGCCGTACAGCCAAATGCCGAAGTCATCAAGGTACGTGATGATGGCATCAGCAACTGGTTTGCGATCTCGGCGGCATGACGTGATTTAACGTCGATGCCCAGCAGGTGCGGTAGCTGGGACAGAATAATGATCACCGCAGCGGCGTTGATGAAACCCAGCACCACGGGCTGCGACACCAGGAACGCTGCTTTGCCGAGTCGGAAGGCGCCGAGCAGGAGTTGAATAAGTCCCGAATAGACGGCGAGCCAGATCGCCAGCGCGATCCATTCGGCGCTGCCCGGATTTGCGATCGACGATAGGGAGCCAAATACCAGAATGCTCGTCAGGGCGACCGGACCGACCGCCAACAGCGCCGAAGATCCCCAAAGCAGACCGACAACGGTGGGCAGCATTGCAGCGTACAAGCCGGTATGTGGCGGCATGCCGGCAAGCGTGGCATAGGCCAGTGCCTGCGGAATCAGCACGAGACCGACACTGATACCTGCCCAGATGTCCGCTTTCAGGGAAGCAGGTGACGGGCGAGGCCAGCGTAGGAAAGGAAACAACCGGGCAGCGGCGGACCGTATGTTCATGCTTGCATCGCTCTGTTTAATTGGGGTTGGTCCATGGTCCGCGAGGGACGTCGAAATGACGGCGATGACAATGATAACCGCAAGGACGCATTATCCATATTGATGCGGCTTGAGAAAATTCCGGTCAGGGTTGGAATGGAGGACCACACCCAGCCCGTACCACTTCATAGTATCGTCATATTCTCCTCCGCGAATCACCGGCACGGCAAGCAGTGCCGGTAGCAGTTGCGGGTTCGGATTGGATCAGATGAATCCATGATTATCGGATTCTTCCTTTAAATCGAGTTTGCAAGAGTATATTGCCAGAATACGCGGAAAAAGACTTGGCTGGGGGAACGCATGCCGGAAGGAAAATGTGCTTCGATTTAAGTGAGGCTAAGCCGCGAAGTCGGTGCATACCAGACGTAATCTAGAGGACGAACAGAAAATATCAGGCCAACTTACCGGATGCATTTGTCGAAGGGGAGTACTACTGAGATTGAGTCACATTGACAACGGCAATGAACGATGACCCTGCCTACCGAACCGGGCATCGGCAACCATGACAATCCACAGCAGGATCGTGTTGCCGACGCCGGTTTATATGGCGTCCCCACGGGGATTCGAACCCCGGTACTCACCGTGAAAGGGTGATGTCCTAGGCCTCTAGACGATGGGGACAGAAACCTGTGCTGAGTGCGGGCGCCATTCTACTCGAAGTCTTGCGGAACGCAAAGAAGGATTTTTCAAAATGCTGTCAATCGCGTCTTTCCGCGACTTCGATGGCATTCTCGCCCCCTTATTCCGCGTCGTGCAGAGGCATCCTGAAAGTAAAGGTCGGCCTCTTCATTTGAATGCACATGCAAGTCTCCACGATGCGAGTGTGCGATTTCGGAGGCAATGTACAAGCCTAGTCCTAGGCCGGCATGAGGATTCTTTTTTGAACCCCGCCAGTGCGGTTGAAACAGATGTGGCAGTACTTCGGGTGGGATCGGCGTCCCATGGTTAATCACCGCAATGACCAACGTTCCTTCCTGCCGTCGGATGGATGTATGGACCGGCTGATCGGATGCGCCATGGGTAAACGCATTATTCCGCAAGTTGTCAAACAGTTGCGAGATCCTGTCCGAACTACAGCGTTGCGTGCCAATGTCCTCAGGTAGGAACTCGATACTGTGTTGAGGATAAATCCGTTGAAGCTCGACCACGACATCTCGCAGGGTTCCAACCAGGTTATCGACATCCGCCATCTCCAGCGTGATGCCTCCACCGAGCCGCCCGCGAAATCCATCGTACCAACACTTGCGCCGCGCCACCGTCCAGCCGTCGCAAATCTCGTATTCCGCCTCGTTGAATAAAGCGCTCAAGACAGGCATCGAAAGCGGACTGCCAGTCTGAGTGAGGCCACTGGTTACCATCGACGCTTCATCCCCGAAAACGCGGGTACGAATGCTACGATGGCGCTGAGCAGATAGAGGTCCAGAGCAAAGGCCACTGGCGGCACCGGAAGATATAACAGCGTGGCAATGGAATGCAGCAGTGTCTCGATAGGCTGCACCGCATTGGACGGAACGTTCTTTTTGTCGTCACCGGCTCTCCGTTTCAGCCTATGCACGTTGGCATTTTGCAATACGATAGACGCGAGACGCGCAAAAGCGCCGATGAAGATTTGAAAGCTGCTTTGAAGAATGGAACTCGTTACGTTGCGCCACATCTGAAATTTCAGCATGCCATATATTCCCACTTTGCCTGCCTGGTGTTGTGGAGCATCGCATGTGGCGGGAGGGTGCAGGCGCTTATAGCACTGCGAGTGCGCTTGTATGTTTCGAGGAATGGACAATGCCACTTACCGGATGCAAATCGCTCACTATTCCTTCCGATTACCTGGACTCACGCGAACGCTTCATCGCAGAAGGCCTTCGCCTGGGCGTGCAGGCGCAACACTTTTATCATGCATCCGATGCGGTTGCGGCAAATGTGCTCACGACCGATGTGGTGTATCTGGGCGCCAGGGATGCTGCAACGCTGATCATTGTCTCAAGCGGCACGCACGGCGTGGAAGGCTACGCGGGAGCTGCCTGTCAATTACATTTCATGCAAGCTTATCGCGAGCACTTTGAGAAACGCGATATTGCTTACCTGCTTGTGCATGCGGTCAATCCCTGGGGGTATTTGCATTGCCGCCGCGTTACGCCGGAAGGCGTCGACCTGAATCGCAATTTTGTCGATTTTCCCCTGGAGTCAACGACGCCTTCAATTTACCGTGATTATCACGACATACTGGTATCGCAATTTCGGCCACTTCCAGCAGGCCTATGGAATGAACTATCGTTGCTGTGGCATGGATTGACCCGCCATAGCAGACGGCAACTGCAGGCGGCGGTAACGGCCGGACAATATGATTGTGACGATGGATTGTTCTATGGCGGCTCTGCACCTACGATCAGTCGTCTGGTTTGGGAAGACATTGTGCGAACTTATGCAACGGATCGCGAGCGGGTTTTTCTGCTCGACCTGCACACCGGCCTGGGTAAGCGTGGCGCGGGCGAGTTGATCAGCTATTTGCCGCCGGACGCAGCGGACTTCCAAGCGATGTCCGGTTGGTTCGACGGCGAGTTGCATTCAATGCAGAACGGTGAATCAGTGAGCGCGGCAATTCGGGGAACCCTGACGGAGGGTTTTGACAGGTCGCTCGATGGACAAAGCTATGCGGTGGGATTGGAGTTCGGGACCGTGTCGGGACTAGCCGTGCTGAATGCCTTGCGTGCGGACCAGTGGTGCCGCAATCATGCAGCCACCGTTGAGCCATGGCGGCGCGAACAGATCCGGCAACGAATGAAGCAAGCTTTTGTGGTGGATGAGGAGGAATGGCGTCACCGTGTGGCGACGCGATTCGATGATGTCATGTGCCGGTTGATTACCGGTCTTTCGCGGACACCAGCGAATTCATGAGATGACCGTAGCGCGATCAAATTGAAAATGGCGGCTGCAAATTCAATGCAGCCGCATACCGGCTCATCGCCGACGCTGATGCTGCATGTCGGGAGCCGGTCCACGCTTTTCCAGATGGCGGAAGGTGATCCGTCCCTTGCTCAAATCGTAGGGCGAAAGTTCAATGGAAACCTTGTCGCCGGCAAGGATACGAATGTGATTCTTGCGCATCCGTCCGGATGAGTAAGCGATCAACTGGTGGCCGTTCTCGAGGTTGACGCGGAAACGTGAATCCGGCAATACCTCTTCAACCATACCTTGCATTTCAAGAAGTTCTTCTTTAGCCATTTTTTATCCAATATAAAACGCAACCGTCCATAGATCCCAATGAGTTCGAGGCTCGGCTGGTAATGCGGTGATGCGGCCCTTGTCGCCAAGGGTACGTAACAGGATCACAGGCCGTGGCTGGCCGGTACGAAGATTCGTACCGATATCCGAGCCGGATCTGGCACTTGCATCGCTGCGTGTATCATGCGTGACGCACGCGGACGGTACTGTGAAACTTCAGGACTGCCGTGATTCCGCGCAGAGAGGAAACGCGACCGTGGAATGAGGGGTTATAGAAAAGTAAGCAGCACTAACACCAAAATACTGCCTATGAAAACAGACGAGCTAGTTTATCACATACAGATCGAACGCGCTCTGGTGGATGGCAGATGATGACTGTTTCCTCGATTTTGCATCGCTCGCTCAAGCGAGGACTGTTTCATCGACGTTGATGATGATAGGCGCATCGCCGACTTCACCAAGATCGACCTTGGTCATTGCGTCCTGAATCAAGCGAATCGCGCGTCGACCCATTTCCATCGCACGCTCTTCACTAGCGGTGGCAAGCGCACCGATGACAAACGGTGTAACAACGACAACAAAATTACGACTGCGCCCGTTTGGCTTCTCTACGGTTGGAAGGCGTTTAACAAATCGGAATGCACCGCGCGATATGGGCTCTACCAGAAAATAAGGAAAGCAGGCGACGACATACTGCTCGGCCCACACATCGACATTCACCATCTTCGGCTTCTTTTACCAGTCTTGTTCGACCATCACTTACGTGCATGATAACGACAAGTTGCCGATACCGCACGGAATGCATGCATAAACTTTCGAATGACGGACAAAAAACAAGCGCAAGTTTGGATTAAATCAAGATAAGCTTAAGGAAATCCTAAGGTTTCACCATGCTCCGTTCACCACCGAACAATGATCCGCCACTCCGGACCAGATCCTGAATGCGAGTGAACATGCCAGCACGATCGGCATACACGGCATCGACAAACTTTTGGGGCGCCGTAGTCTCTGGATCATAGGTGGCGCTCCATCCTGACATTTCAAGGAGGATGGGGATTAAAGCCAGACCTTTTTCTGTCAATGCATACACTTCCTTGCGACGGTCCGATTCGTGTGGTCCCTTGATTAGTATCCCTTTGCTCTCAAGGTGCGCAAGCCGTGCGGCCAGAACATTCGTCGCGATGCCTTCGTCGGAATCGAGAAACTCTCCGTACGTATGTTTTCCCCAAAAGACAATATCGCGCACAATCAGCAGCGACCAGGCATCCCCAAAGGTTTCCAGCGCAAAGTTGACCGGACAATGCGATTTATTTTCAGCGCGTTTCATTCAGCCATTCTAACACACTTGCATCATGCAAGTAGATTGCTATACTGTCCTCACCTCCTCGCCGTCAAGTACAAGAACCGCGGCAAGGTTCCAGCGATTTCCTCACCATGAAAGGAAGGCATCATGTATGTCCAGCCGTATCTGTTTTTTAATGGCCAGTGCGAAGAGGCGATTGAGTTCTACCGTAAATCATTGGATGCTGAAGTGACCCAACTGATGCGTTTCAAGGACAGCCCTAAACCGCATCCCCCGGGCATGCTGCCTCCTGGCTGGGAAAACAAGGTCATGCATGCCAGCTTCCGCATCGGTGACACAACCGTGATGGCATCGGATGGCATGTGTGGCGGGAACAGCAACTTCGGGGGCATTTCCTTGTCGGTTGCGGTACAGGACGATGCGAAAGCGGAGCAACTCTTTGCAGCGCTGTCCGAAGGCGGCAAGGTGACGATGCCGATGTCGACAACATTTTTCGCCTCCCGTTTCGGCATGGTGACGGATCGCTTCGGTGTTGGCTGGATGGTGATTGTGGCAACCTGAAGCAGACAAACGAAACAAGCGAACGTCGGTGACTTCGTAGCACCGGCGAATGCGCAACAAGCCATGACCAGAGTGGCATTGCAAAAAAAGCCCGCTAGCCGTTGCCGGTAGCGGGCCAAATCCATCCTTTTTGGGAAGGTGGAAGATAAGCTCGGACCTGGGGTCCCGATCCAAAAAAATACCCGCTTGCCTTGCGGCAGCGGGTTCATAAGATCATTTTTACTGCTGGGACCTTCAATATATGGCTAGGCCTCCCGCGTATCTGTGATGACGGTCACGAAGGCGAAATAAGAGGCTTCGTCCATTTCAATGACGGCTTCCACGTTGTATCGACGCAGCATGTCGCAATACACCAGCACGAGATAACGTTCATAACGAGCGCGCAGTTGATGTAATAGACAGAGTCCTTGCCAAACGCGCTATTTCAGCTGCAGCAGCACGCTCCAGTATTGCAAGTTGAAGTTTTGCCGCTTGCAGTATTTGCTGGTCAGACAATCCTTCTCCTCCGCCTGAGGAAAGCTTTCAGGAGAGTGGTTCCGTGAAAGGACTCCGGCTTCGTTGAGCCTGAGTCTTCGGCGAGCGACGGACTGCAGGACATTTCCTCCTATCGTGTCGATCTTGCGCGCGGACGCATCGACATCGACCACGACTTCACAATGCGAGGCACTGACAAAACGTGCCGACTGAACAGCCCGTATCCAGTCAGCAAAGCGCTTCAGCGGACGATTGCCGCGCGAGTAGCACAGCAGGTCGCCAATACGCGGTTTCACTGTTGCAGGATTGCATGCCCGATACGCGTAGCTGTCCGACCCATCAAACGCGGCCTTGATATAGTCTGAATGTGTGGCGGTGTAGCGGAACTGTTCACCGCTCAGGCCGGCGCGATCCATTAGAAAGGATATGAATGCGGCTGACCATGCCGAGTCATTGAGCGCTGCGCGTACCGCGGCTTCGCGCAAGGCACTGCGGACACGATCGTCCTCTGCGACCAAACCTTCAAACACCTTTGCCAGTTCGATTTCCCTGGTTCGTTCACGCGTGCCCGGGTCGTCGAGCAGTTCTGGTACGAACACTAGCTTCCGATGCAAAGGTTCGCCATCGACATGGCGACCTAATGTAATCCAGTACTCCCATACCCTGCGCCACGCAAAGCGACCGGATTGTGTCGGCGACGCGTCACCGGACACTGGGTCATGCAACAGCTCGGTTTCGGATTCAGCGGAACCGAACTTGAGAAGATGGCCGTCGTCGCCGATGCGATGACCGTTAAACTCGCGATATTCGAGGTCGGCAAGCGCGACAAGCCTGGTGGCGAATGCAACATTGCGTTGTGGTGCCCCACAGTCCGCTGCAATAGCCGTTTCCGGCTGCGATAACAGGGAAAAGGCAAACAGGCAGATTGACAAGGGAGTGCGGATGAACATAGGAAGTCTCGGGGACGAAGCACGGCTATTTTATCCGGCCCCGGCTTTGTTCTTTGCAATACGCAAGCTGAATCGGCGCAGATTAATACAACTGCTGGGCGTGACACTCAACCGATTGCGTCTAGTGCATCGATTTCGCCGGCCGCCCACGTTACGAAACTCGATACCTTGGATTTCATTTCGTGCAGAAGAGCCGTGTCGTCAGGCGCATGCATGCAGTTGAGCATGAGGTTCCAGCCTGTTGCTGTTTGCACGAGATTTTCGAGAATCTGACGACGGTTCTGCATCATGCGTATCTTGAAATCGTCCATCATCGGAACCTGCAGGTCGACTGATTTTCGCCACATGTCGAGCATGTCTTCGAGACGTTCGAGATCGAGTTCCACTTTCATTTTTTGCGCTTCCCATCAAGGTGATGATTACTTATTCAGGTTTGATGACACGGCCACGATGATGCACCGATGCAAGCATTCGCTGTAATCAGCCCTTAAAGAAAAAGTATTGACCACAGTATACGTTTTTCTACGCGCGTAGCAGGTGACGTCGATACCTTAGCCTGGAGGAAAAGCTAAAGCTTCATTTCCATCCGGCATGACAGTCTGCGTATTATCAATTGCAACCATTTGTAATTCGGAAATTGCCTACACGATATTCCGTGCATTCCGATTTATTTCTGTGCGCCAAAGCTGGATACTCTCTTCCATCACGTACCCCATCCCCGTACGAACAACAAGGAGCCCATATGTTCGCGACACAGACACCGTCCAACCAGTTCGTTTCCTCGCACACTGCGCAGGCACTGCCGAACGGAACACGCCAGACCAAGCTCTGGTCTTCCCTCGAAGAGGTATGCCAGCTAATGCAAGTGCCGGTATCGCAGGCTGATGACACGATCCGCTTTCAGCATATGCAGTTCCGCGCAGGCCAGCGTATTTACACCATTGGCCAGCCATTTGACATGCTGTATGTGGTGTACTCAGGCTTCCTCAAAACCGTGGCGATTGATGAATCCGGTAACGAGCTGGTGCTCGGCTTTCCGATGAAGGGCGACATGTTCGGCATCGATGGCATCCACGGCAAGGCATACACCTCCGAAGTCGTTGCGCTGTCCACCTGCGACGTGATCCTTATCCCATTCAAAACCCTGCTGACGATCGGCAAGGCATCGCCCGACGTCGAACAGGCAATGTGGGGTGCCATGGGTCGCGAACTGATTCGCGAACAGCGCATGATCAGTTCGATCGGCTCGCTGGGTGCTGAAGCACGCGTCGCCCGCTTCCTGATTTCGTTGTCCGAGCGCTTTGCGGAAATCGGCTTTTCGAGCAAGCAGTTCAACCTGCGCATGACGCGTCAGGAAATTGGCAGCTACCTTGGTCTCACACTGGAAACGGTCAGCCGCACACTGTCAGCATTCAATGCACTCGGTCTCATTTCTGTTGAGCAAAAGACCGTCACTATCCATGAACCGGACACGCTAAAGACCTTGCGTCGTTTACCACCGTCAAAGAACGGAGTTCGTGGAACGGTGAAACTTGCCGCTTGATCGGACACCCATGCGAAAGATATTGCACAGCGCCGCTACGGTCGTGGCGCTGGTTGTGGGCACAGCTCTTGGTGGCTGTGCCGTAATACCTGTCCCGATTCCGGTCAGTAGCGGAAACGATAGTGGCTTCTGCCCACCGGGCCAGGCAAAAAAGGGCCGCTGCGCACCGGAACAAGGTGGCGGCTTCTGTCCTCCCGGACAGGCAAAAAAAGGCGCTTGCTGATCGTAGCCAAGTGGACTGCGGGTGGACTTGCTTACGTGCATGCTTACGCGTCGCTGCATCAGATCGGCTCAAGCCGGTCAAAGCTGGTCTCTCGTATGCGAATGATCTTTGCCGCAATGGCTTCGCTTTCAAACACAGCGATAAAGGAATGATCGACCAGTGAAGGTTCGAGCCGTACCAATCGCAACTCTTCTCCCGCTGCAAATACCTGACCAGCGTTGGTCTTTAATTCTCGCACCATTTTCACTCGGCCCCCGTTGCCGAGCCATTCAAAAATGGCATTGATTCTTTCCAGCTCATTCATGGCACGATAGTTTTGTAAGGCAATGCAGCCACGTTCGGTGCGCCGCACCGTCTACGATTGCATCCCATAAATCGAATAAAGGAGAATGATAGCAGCGGTGGGTTGACTCAATATTCTTGAACGCAACAGTATCGACATAATCTTACCGATTACAAATTACGCGCTGAAACTTTTCACCCTCAATCGTTGTCTGTACGCCGCAATGGCTTCCTGATTTGTCGTCAAAATCAGTCACGCACTTCTACTTTGCCGCGATCGTCTTTATCATGGATGCCAATCCATTCCGATTTTCCAACACCCACCTTGATGAGATGCCCGTGATCCGTGCACGCGCCCTTTTGTTTGCCAGTCTTTCACTGCTTATTGCTGCGCCTGCCATTGCGCAGACGTCCGCTACGCATTCGCAGGTGGGAAACAGTATTGCCGCAATTGACCCAAAATGGGCACCGAGCTTTGCAGCTTTTGAGCAAGCTGACAAGGAGAAAACGCCGCCTCCAGGCGGGGTGCTGTTTGTTGGTAGTTCATCGATCCGCTTGTGGGACGGACTTGAAACGCAGTTCAGTGCTTTGCCGGTAGTAGTCAAGCGCGGCTTTGGTGGTTCCAGGATGGAAGATTGCAAAACTTATCTTGGTCGCCTGGTTGTTCCGTACAAGCCGCGAATGGTACTTGTTTATGCAGGCGATAACGACCTTGCGGAGGGACGTACACCGGAACAGGTGCGACAAAGCTTTGTCGACTTTGTTAAGGGCGTGCATGCAAAGTTGCCACAGACCCGCATCGCTTATATTTCCATCAAGCCTAGCCCCGCGCGTGAGGCACTGCTTGGCAAGATTCAGCGTGCCAATACGCTAATCAAGGATTACGTCGCATCAGACAGCAACCTTCAGTTCATCGATATCTTCACCCCGATGCTGGACGTCGACGGCACTCCGCGCAAGGAACTGTTCCGGGAAGATGCGCTGCACCTGAATACCACCGGCTACGCGCTATGGCGCTCGGTTATTTCTTCCTACATACGATAACGACGACATAGCGTGAGTGTCTAGCCGGGCGCCGCTCTCGTCTTCGGCCTCGCTTCGGCATCGAAGCGCAAGGTAATCAGCGCGGCAACGTACAGGCAGGCAAGTCCCCCGAACAGCAGCATGAGATCGGTCCGTATCGATCGTTCAGGCGTGCTTTCTCCAAACATGGACAATGCCAGCAGGACCACCACAAGGTGCATGCAAAACACAGGAAGCGATGCGGCACCCAGCGTTTGAAGAAAACGCAGGCGTGGCACATGGGCCTTTAGCCAATCTCCGAAGTGCATGATCAATACAAGCAAGGCGAAGAAATTGAGCAGCCGGAAGAGGCCGAGATGCCATTTGTCGAAAAGATGATTGATGATGCTTTCACCTTCGACGGGAACCTGTCCGGCAATATAACGCCAGAGCAGCAAGGGAAGAGCGACTGCGAGGCACGCAGTGATCAACACCGGTGAGAACGGTTTGCGGTCCTTCAGCTGGCCTGTAGCGGTCAGCGCCCCCATCCACAAGCCGAGTATCCAGAGGAACTGCCAGGCAAAGGTTTCGAAGGCGCCGGTTTCCTTGTAGGGCACCTGCAGGTCGGTCACCGAAACAAACGTAGCGTACATACTTTCGGAAACATTGAATTGGGATACCGCCCATAACACAATGCTGATAGTAAGTATTCCACCCCAGCCATGCTTGAGACCACGCTCGAGCACCATGGGACTGACCAGCATCAACACAATATACAAAGGAAGGATGTCGAGCAGCGGCGGGTTGTAAATCAACAGTAAGCCGCCAGTCAGGCCAGCGAGAGGTTGCTCCAGATAAAAGCCGATCAGGTTCTTGAGCGCGGGCTCATCGCGCGAGACGCCCACTGCGGCAATCACGGTAAACAGAAGCAGCAACAGTGCCGCATGACAGGCATAAATTTTCAGGGCACGTGCCAGAAACGCATTCCGCATCGCAGGAATACCATCGCGTTCAGCCTTGCTGGTATAGATCATCCCCGCCATGAAAGCGGACAGCATCACGAAACCCTCGGCGGCGGATACATAGCCGAATGGCTGACCCAGCATGCTCGAGAACCGGGTCGGCAGGTGCGTAATGAACATCAGCACCAGCATCAGACCACGTAGTAAGTCGAGCTCCCAGCGTCGATTCATGCAATTCCTTGTTGGTGATTGGATACCTTGGCCGCCCAGAGAAAATGCATCGGACGCGTGTGCGAGGATAGTATGTTTTCAAGCTTTCCCTGTTGATATAAATGGTTTCAACGACAAGTTGATGCGCTCGCAAAATACGTTTCCCTGGCGACGAGACCGTAGCATTCATGCCCACGGTTGCCGGACGTGAACAATGGAAGTCAACTGGATGACAGAATATGAACTAGAGCATCGCCCGCATTCCGATGAACACGCGGCGTCCTGCTGCTGGTTCGAAGAAACGGCGGTTACCATCGTTGACAATCACCGAGCCGGCATATTGCTTGTCAAATACATTGTCGAGCCTGCCGTACAAGTACCATTTCATGGCACCCGCGCGCAATTCCTGGCCGGCGCGCAGATTGACCACCCCGTAGCCCGATGCGGCCTCGGTATTGAGGTCATCGACATAGGCTCTGCTTTCCAGTCGCACTTCAATTGCCGTGCTAAGCCCGGACGCGGGCCGGTATTCCAGTTGCGTGACGAGGCTGTGCATTGGGGCGCCAGGCAGGCGGTTGCCTGTTGCGACGACAGTGTTTTGTCCTGTCAGGAAGCTTTGACGGAACTGCGCGTCGAGCAGCGTATAGGCCAGCTGCGTACTGTACCGCCCGATGTCGTTGCGCCAGCTGGCTTCAATGCCGCGACGCTGCACCTTGTCAATGTTCTGGAAGATCGAGCGGCCGTTTTCCGTTGTCTGCGGAACGATCTCATCGCGACTACGCGCATTGAATAGGGCAAGGTCCAGGCTCTGTGCGCCAGAACGCCATTTCATGCCGACTTCGCCCTGCAGGCTGCGCGAAGGCTGCAATCCGAGATTGGGGCCGGTCGCGCCGGCACGGTAGGCGGACTCGGCCAGTGTCGGGGTTTCGAATCCACGGCCAAGGTTGCCATAGATATTTAGGTCGTTATTGACATACCAGACAAGGCCAAGGACCGGACTTGTGTTGCGATAGTCGACGCTACCACTGTCGTTCGGGCTGGCGACGGTAACGTAACGATCATCCACCGACAGACGCACGCGGCTCGAACGCACACCGGCGGTCGCCTTCCACTGCGGCGCGAATGTCCAGTCCAACTGACCGAAGAGGTCGACGTTGCGCGCGCCGTCAAGCTCATCGCGGCGCAATGCGCCGCTGGTGCCGTTGTTGTTGACGAACCCTTTGCGCGCCTGATCGAGATCATCTGCTTCCATGCCGATGGTCCAGTTCAGCGGCATGCCGTTGGCCTTGGTGGCATGCGTCCAGCTCACACCGATGCCGCGATAATGATTGTCGAGATCGACCACGCCGCCCGAAGAGTTTGCTGCCGCGCCGCTAAAGGCCAGGGTTTGATGGACCTGCCGGGTTCCCGCATAAAGACGGCCATTGAGGGTATTGCTGCGATCAAGCTTGTGTTCGATGACAAGGCCAGCCTGTTGCTGCTCAACGGATTTGCGTGTATCGAAAGTCAGCGCCGCAGGGACGACCTGACGCGGATTCTGCTCAAACTGTGCGCGTGTAAGCCCTAACGGATCCTGTGCCAGTGGCTGCCTGAACACATTGACGACGCCGGTTATCCTGGTGTTATTCGTAGGGCGCCATAGTACTTTGCCGTTGAGCTGGGTGCGTTCGGCCGCGCTGTGGTCGCGATAACCGTCAGTCTCATAATGAGACACATCCAGGAGGCCGCCGAGTACGCTGCGGCCACCAGCGACGGTAAAACCGGTTTGGCGTTGGCCGTAGCTGCCGGCACCAAGCGACAAGCTGGCCATGGGAGGTTGCGGTGCGAGCGGCGGATCGTTGGTGAGTACCTGAACTACACCGCCGGCCGCGTTGCCGTACAACTGCGCAAGTGGGCCACGCAGGATTTCGATGCTGCGGGTAGAGTTCAGCGTCGCGGTGGCTGCCTGCCCCTGCCCGTCCGGCATGGTCGCCGGAATGCCATCAATCAGAATGCGCACACCGCGCACGCCGAAAGTGGAACGCGTACCGAAACCGCGTACCGACAACTGCAAGTCCTGCGCATAGTTTTGCCGCTCACGGATTTGTATGCCAGGCACAGCCGACAGCAGCTCCGACATATTGACCAATGGAGAGGCCGTGCGAAATGGGTCGATCGCCACGGCGTCAACCGAGGCAGCGGCATCAAAGCGTTTTTGTTCGGTACGGCTGGCCGATACGACAACCGCGTCGAGCTGCTTTTCCTGTTGCGCGCATGCATTGACCGCGAAGCCGAGGAGTACAGTGCCTGAAGCAAGGGACAGCAGGAGGTCGGAGTGATTCGGTTTTCTCATGTTAGTGCTATCGTGGCTTGTGCAGAGTTGCGCGTCACCGACGTAGCCAATGTGATCAATTCCGGTTTAGCAATGGAAGAACAGTTGCTGAAGCCGCCAAGGTCGCTCGCCGCTGCTTTGCGTACCCCGGCGGAATGGTAGCGATTTCAGCGCCATCGTTGATGAGCTGCATCAGAATGGCACAGCATAACGCCAGTTATTTTCTGACATTACAAATTAGCTGCCTGCAAGCATGGCTGCAGTTGCGCCCGTTCAGCGAACAAAGCACAGGCGCACCGCTCATTTTCATTCGCTGCAGCCACTCGAACACCGAAACCACGGTCACGGTTTCAATGCGATATTACCCATGCGCGTATCACGTTGAATAAGGACTTGCATGTTTTCTCCATTGCTTGGTTGCGGTGCATGGAGTATCGCGAACCCGACCTTTGAAGTCGAAGAAACCGCCACTGGTGGATTGTGGCCGACTTTCGGTACTAAATTCTTATACCTGGATAGTGGCAGGACCTTATTCCGAAAAACAAATCAGTTCGGCGGCCACTCCGGCACGATCGATGTAAGTGGACGTAACAGGCTTTGGGGTTTAGCGTATCGCCACCGATATTGAATGGTGAGTGAACATGCCTTCCCCATGTAGCCTGGCATGTTTTTTCCACACTGGTCCACAATGGTCCACACTGTTGCATTGAGGACGTGAAATGAATGCGCACTGCACTTTTCTCGCTTCAGCAATTCCCGCTATGCTCGTTATTGGACTTGTTTCGTCCACATTCGCGGAGGAATCGCTACAAGTTGTCGTTGACATCAAAGCTGTTTCTTTCGACGTCGCAAAAAACCTGCGCGTGGAACCCAGCCAGATTCCACTCACGGTACAGGTCCCACTTGAGGTGGCGGCAAAGGTCTGCGATGTGGCCGCCACGACGCTGGGCGCACAAGGCGGCAGCGGTGCGGTCGGATGCCTGGCGACGAAAAGCTCACCCGCACTGGAAAAGCTGGTGCAGGAAAAACTCGGTCAGTAGCAAGTAGCGGATAGCAAAGTATCAGCGGTCGGCACAAGAAGAGCCATCATTGGTACTGATACTGGCGGCAGTACCAGTACCTGCGATGTTCGAGGTCGTTATTTCAATCGAAGAAGCGGGTGAACTCTTCCACCGGTGTGCGTTCCGTAACCAACCGGCTTTCAATCGCGTCAGTATCCTCATAGCCGAGCGACATGCTACACACCATGGCTTCGTTGTCCGGCCATTGCAGCAGCTCGCGCAAGATTGAGTGGAAATCATTGATGGCTGCCTGCGGGCAAGTCTCCAGTCCATGGGCGCGTGCGGCAAGCATCACGTTTTGCAGGAACATGCCGTAATCGAGCCAGCTGCCCTGTTCCATAATGCGATCAATCGTGAAGAACAGCGTGACCGGCGCACCGAAAAACTCCACATTGCGCCGGTGCTGTACATGCATGCGCGCCTTATCACCTTTGGCAATACCGAGCAAGCTGTACAAGTCCCATCCCACCTTGCGGCGGCGTTCAATATACGGGGACTGCCACTCACGCGGATAGTACGGGTATTCCTCGCGATACTTGGTCGATGCTTCAGGATCGTTGAATGCGGCGACCAGTGCGTCAATCACGCGGCGCTGCGTCGCGCCGGTTACCACGGTGACTTTCCAGGGCTGCGTGTTGGTGCCCGAAGGCGCCCGGCTTGCCAGTTCAAGGATGGACGTGATTGTTGTCTTGTCGATCGGGGTCGACCGAAAGGCGCGTACCGATCGGCGTCCACCGATCAGTTCGTTTGCCATCCGCAACATCGAGCGGTCATCGGTTTCACTCATGCTTGAACTCCGGCTTGCGCTTTTCGAGGAAGGCTTTCATCCCCTCCTTCTGATCCTGTGTACCGAACAAGGCATGGAAGGTACGGCGTTCAAATAGCACACCTTCCGTCAGTGTCGATTCATAGGCCCGGTTGACGGCTTCCTTGGCTGCCATCACGCTCGGCAGTGACATTGCGGCGATGATGGTGGCCGCTTCGATCGCTTCCTGTTCGAGCTTGTCTGCCGGCACGATGCGCGATACCAGGCCGGCACGTTCTGCTTCCTGAGCATCCATCATGCGGCCGGTCAGTACCATGTCCATTGCCTTGGATTTTGAGATGGCGCGCGGCAGACGCTGTGTACCGCCTGCACCGGGAATGATGCCAATCTTGATTTCCGGCTGGCCAAACTTGGCATTGTCGGCGGCGATAATGAAGTCGCACATCATAGCAAGCTCACAGCCACCGCCGAGCGCATAGCCGGCAACAGCGGCGATAACCGGTTTGCGCAATTGAAGAATCGTTTCCCAGTTGCGCCCGATAAAGTTGTTACGCACCACGTCGATGTAGTTCATCGGTTGCATGGCGGCGATATCCGCACCGGCGGCAAATGCCTTGGCGCTGCCGGTCAGTACGATGCAGCCGATGTCGTTGTCCTGCTCCATCGCCAGTAACGCTGTGCCGAGTGCATCCATCAATGCGTCGTTGAGCGCATTCAACTGGGCTGGACGATTAAGCTGGAGAATGCCTACGCGGCCTTCCTTGCGGGTCAATACCAGATCTTCTTGCATACATCCCTTTCTGAATGCCAATGTTCTACCATGGCGTGCCGGGTCCGGCCCAGCTTAATTGTTTAATTGATCAATTTGCCTCGCACGGTCGAGGTCATCGCCTGACGAATAATGCGCTGCAGTTCAGCGGGTGCCATGCGGTCGGCGACTTGCTGGCAATAGTGTAACGTGTCCGGCATCACTGTGATGCCGAGGTGCTCCGCCTGCAGGCAGCGCAGCAGTGCCAGGCGTTTGTGGCCAAACCGGACTGAACGCTCAAGCAGCGCTTGCATGGCTTGCGCGTCATTGCCATCCGATACGGCGCGCTTGAGTTGACGGATCGCTTCCCGTTTCATGATGCCAGAGCGCGCTTACATCGAACGGCGGTATTGTCCACCGACTTCGAACAGCGCGCCGCTGATCTGACCAAGCGAGCAGACACGCACCGCATCCATCAGTGTTTCGAACACGTTCTTGTCTTCAATCACGGCCTGCTGCAGCTTTTGCAGTATGGCTGGCGCACGGTCTGCATTGCGCGCATGGAACTCGGCAAGCCGCTTGAGCTGCGATTGCTTTTCCTCATCGGTGGAGCGGGCCAGTTCCAGCGTCTGCGGCGTCGTATCACCCTTGGGGTTGCGGAAGGTGTTGACGCCGATGATGGGCAACGTGCCGTCGTGCTTGAGCTGTTCGTAGTACATCGATTCTTCCTGGATCTTGCCGCGCTGATAGCCGGTTTCCATCGCGCCGAGCACGCCGCCGCGTTCGGCGATGCGCTCGAATTCCTGCAGCACCGCTTCTTCGACGAGATCGGTCAGTTCCTCAATGATGAAGGAACCCTGGTTCGGATTCTCGTTCTTTGCCAGTCCCCATTCGCGATTGATGATGAGCTGGATCGCCAATGCGCGGCGCACCGATTCATCGGTCGGTGTCGTGATTGCTTCGTCATAAGCATTGGTGTGCAGCGAATTGCAATTGTCGTAAATTGCGATCAGAGCCTGCAGCGTGGTGCGGATATCGTTGAAGTCGATTTCCTGTGCATGCAGCGAACGGCCTGACGTCTGGATGTGGTACTTGAGTTTTTGCGAGCGTTCGTTGGCGCCGTATTTTTCGCGCATCGCGACCGCCCAGATGCGGCGCGCCACGCGGCCGAGCACTGTGTATTCCGGATCCATGCCGTTGGAGAAGAAGAACGACAGGTTGGGAGCGAAGTCATCGATGTGCATGCCGCGCGCCAGATAGGCTTCGACGAAAGTGAATCCGTTGGACAGCGTGAACGCCAGTTGCGAAATCGGATTCGCACCGGCCTCGGCGATGTGATAACCGGAGATCGATACCGAATAGAAATTACGGACCTGGTGATGAACAAAATATTCCTGGATATCGCCCATCACCTTCAGCGAAAACTCGGTCGAGAAGATGCAGGTGTTCTGGCCCTGGTCTTCCTTGAGGATGTCGGCCTGCACGGTGCCGCGCACATTCTGCAGCACCCATGCCCTGATCTTGGCGGCTTCGTCAGCGGTCGGCTCGCGCTTGTTATCGGCGCGGAACTTGTCCATCTGCTGGTCGATCGCGGTGTTCATGAACATCGCGAGTATGGTCGGCGCCGGCCCGTTGATGGTCATTGATACCGAGGTCGAGGGATTGCAGAGGTCAAAGCCGTCGTATAACACTTTCATGTCATCGAGCGTGGCAATCGACACACCGGAGTTGCCGATCTTGCCGTAAATATCGGGACGCGATGCGGGATCCGCGCCGTACAGTGTGACCGAATCGAAGGCGGTTGACAGGCGCTTTGCATCCATGCCTTCGGACACGAGCTTGAAGCGACGGTTGGTGCGGAAGGCATCGCCCTCGCCCGCGAACATGCGCGTCGGGTCCTCACCTTCGCGCTTGAAGGCAAACACGCCGGCGGTATAAGGGAAGGAGCCGGGTACGTTTTCCAGCATCAGCCAGCGCAGGATTTCACCGTGGTCCTGGAATTTCGGCAGCGAGACCTTGCGGATCTTGGTCCCGGATAAGGTGGTTTGCACGAGGCGCGTGCGGATTTCCTTGTCGCGGATCTTGACGACGTAATCGTCGCCTGCATACGCGGCTTGCATGTCCGGCCACATTGCGATCAGCTTCTTCGCTTCGGCATCAAGTCGGTTGTCGCGGTCACTGATAAGGTCTGCCATGTCGATCGTCTTGCCGGCCGCCTCCATCATGCGCGCCGCCTCCTGCAGGTGCTGGCGTTCGCGGGCCAGCGTGACTTGCTTGCCGACATGCTGATGGTAACCGCGCACCGTGTCCGCGATCTCTGCCAGGTAACGCGTGCGTGCCGGCGGCACGATGGCGTTTTTGCCCGACGAGAAGCGCACCGAGACCGGTGCCAGCTTGCCCGGCTTGGCCTTCAGGCCCAGATTGATCAGCGCCGGCAGCAGGCCCTGATAAAGCGCGGTGACGCCGTCATCATTGAAACGCGACGCCTGGGTGCCGTAGACCGGCATCTCGTCCGGCTTCTTGCTCCACAATTCGCGGTTGCGCTGGTACTGCTTGGCGACATCGCGCAATGCATCCTGCGCTCCCTTGCGATCGAACTTGTTGATTGCGACAAAATCGGCAAAGTCTAGCATGTCGATTTTTTCCAGTTGCGATGCTGCACCGAATTCAGGTGTCATTACATACATCGACAGATCGACATGCGGCACGATTGCTGCGTCGCCCTGGCCGATACCGGATGTCTCCACAATGACCAGATCAAATCCGGCAAGCTTGCAGGCGGCAATCACGTCCGGCAATGCCTGCGAAATCTCCGATCCAGCCTCGCGGGTGGCGAGCGAACGCATAAAGACACGTGACTGGCCATTCCAGGGATTGATCGCGTTCATGCGGATGCGGTCGCCCAGCAAGGCGCCGCCCGATTTGCGACGTGAGGGGTCGATCGACACCACGGCGATATTCAGCGCATCATCCTGATCGAGGCGGATGCGGCGTATCAATTCATCGGTCAGAGACGATTTGCCCGCGCCGCCAGTACCGGTGATGCCAAACACCGGGGTCTGGATGACGTCAGCGGCCTTGTGCAGTTCGGTCTTCAGTGCAGGCGCGACCTTGTCGTTTTCCAGCGCAGTGATCAGCTGAGCCAGCGGACGCTGACGCTCCTCGATACTGCCTTGCTTAAGGACATCAAGCGACGCAGGTGCATAGGTCGAGAGGTCGACATCGCAGACCTGGATCATCGACAGAATCATCCCGACCAAACCGAGCCGCTGGCCGTCTTCCGGCGAGAAGATGCGGGCTACGCCATACGCATGCAAGTCGGCGATTTCGGCGGGCACGATCACGCCGCCGCCGCCGCCGAAGACTTTGATATGGGCGCCGCCGCGCTCCCTGAGCAGGTCGATCATGTACTTGAAGTATTCAACATGCCCGCCCTGGTAGCTGGAAATGGCGATGCCCTGTGCATCTTCCTGCAGCGCCGCAGTGACGATTTCATCGACCGAGCGATTGTGGCCAAGATGGATCACTTCAGCGCCATTGGCCATCAGGATGCGGCGCATGATGTTGATCGAGGCGTCGTGGCCATCGAACAGCGATGCGGCGGTAACAAAGCGCACCTTGTTCGCGGGCTTGTATTCGGTCAGTTTTTGAGCGATGGAAAGGTCGGTCATGATGATCCTTATTGCGAATGTTAGGCACGTTGCAAATGTTGCAAATGTTCCGGTTTATATCTGCTGAAGGCGCAAAGGGCAGTAGGGGCGGTCGGAAACTGGCTTGGACCAAGTATAAAAAGTCTGCTCGTCACCCGCCATGCCGGAAAGCGTCAAAGAGTTTGCGCGGATTTGCCATATCGTCCCCATCCCTTTGCTGTTTTCTGCCCTGTCAGGTGACTGTCGGCCTTCGTTTCAACCCAGGTCTTCTTCCCAGAATTCGTTTGTACCGCGCTGGTCACCGCTGTTCCGCGCCTGTTCATGCTTGCGCAATTCGACGCGGCGTATCTTGCCGGAAATCGTTTTCGGCAAGTCGCTGAACTCCAACCGGCGAATCCGTTTGTAAGGCGCAAGTTTCTCGCGTGCAAACTCAAAAATAGACAATGCCAGTTCGCGGCTCGGCGTATGGCCTTCGCGCAGTGAAATGAACGCCTTGGGTACGGACAGACGCAATGGATCGGGGCTGGGAACAATGGCAGCCTCGAGCACCGCTTCATGTTCGATCAGGACGCTTTCCAGTTCAAAGGGACTGATGCGGTAATCGGACGACTTGAACACATCGTCATTTCGGCCGACATAGAAATAATAGCCATCGGCGTCGCGGGTGGCAGTGTCGCCGGTATGGTAGTAGCCGTCACGCATCACTTCGGCGGTCTTGTTGGCATCGCCTTCATAGCCGAGCATCAAGCCGACCGGGCGGGCGCCGGTGTCGATGCAAATTTCGCCTTCATCGGCAGGCTGGTCATTGTGGTCGAGCAATGCGATCCGATATCCCGGCAGCGGCCGGCCCATGGAACCCGGTTTCAGCAACTGCCCCGGGGTATTGCCGACTTGCGCGGTCGTTTCGGACTGGCCGAAGCCGTCACGGATGCGGATGCCCCATGCGCGTTCAACCTGTTCGATGACTTCCGGATTGAGCGGTTCACCCGCGCCGACCAGTTCGCGCAGCGGCAATTTGTAGGCGGCAAGGTCTTCCTGGATCATCATGCGCCACACCGTCGGTGGCGCACACAATGAGGTGACGCCGCAACGTGCGATCACGTCCAGGCAATTCTTCGCACTGAAGCGCGCATAGTTGTAAACAAATACCGTGGCGCCGGCATTCCATGGCGCGAAGAAACAGCTCCACGCATGCTTGGCCCAGCCTGGAGAGCTAATGTTCCAGTGAACATCATTCTTTTTCAAGCCTATCCAGTACATGGTAGACAAATGGCCGACCGGATAACTTTGATGGCTATGCAAGACCAGTTTGGGCTTGGAGGTGGTGCCGGAAGTGAAATAGAGCAGCAGCGGATCGGTCGCCGGTGTTTCGTCGTCCGGAACAAATTCAGTGCTGGCTGCGGCACTGTCCTCGATTGCATGCCAGCCTTCTGTCTTGCCGCCGACGCTGATCCGGGTATAGCTGCCGGTAAGCGATGCAAACTTGGCGGTCTCGGAAGCCTGCGCAATCACATGTCGCACCTGGCCACGTTCAAGTCGGTCAGCCAGGTCTTCCGTCGACACCAGCATCGTGGTCGGCACCATGACGGCGCCGAGCTTGATGCCGGCAAGCATGGTTTCCCAGAGTTCGACGCGGTTTGGCAGCATCAGCAGCACCTTGTCACCCCGGCCGACACCCAGTCCGCGCAGATAGTTGGCGACCCGGTTGGACCGTTCGGCCATCTCGGCGAAGCTGATTTTTTGCTCGCTGCCGTTTTCATCGACCACCCACAAGGCAGGTGTCTGGTTGCCGCGGGCCTGCACATCAAAGAAATCGAGCGCCCAATTGAACTTGTCGAGGATTGGTGCCTGGTAATCGCGGTAGGCGGTGTCGTAGTCTTCGCGATGGCGCTGGAGGAAATCGCGGGCTTCTAAAAATGCCTGTGTGGCCTTCATGCTTTCACCTTGTCTCCGAGATGAACATAAACGAACTTCCGGCGTGGTGCGGCGCGGCCTTGAGTAACATGCCTGGCGCCTGGCGGCGCTCCAGGGTGTCGATGGCTCTTGTTGTGCACATGTGCCGCTGTCGCGACGCCGGCCCGGCTTTGAGTATAGGGAAGCCACGGCCCCACAGCCATGTCCAAAAATGCCATTATCGCTGGAAGTATTTGCCAGTTTCCGGTCGCAACACAAGGCATGGTTCGCCATCCGGGATAAAATCTATCCCAACAGCATTTTTCTGAGTTTGAACTAGCGCATGGAAAAGGGAAGTATCTCGATTTACTTCGTCCACTCTGCCCTCGATCCCATCGTGGAACGCGGCCTGGATGCGGAAGCCATCCTGCGCAATGCGGGGATTTCGCCCGCCCTGCTCCACAGCCCGCAAGGACGGGTGACGGCACAGAACTTCAGCGCCTTATGGCTGGGCGTTGCCCGTGCGCTCGATGACGAACTATTCGCCCAGGATACACGGCGCATGAAAGTCGGCAGCTTCGCGATGATGTGTCATCTTCTCGTACATTCCCCCACGCTGAATGAGGCGCTGCAGCGCATGGCGCAATTCTTCAACCTGATTCTTGATGATTTTCATTGCAGCCTGGAAGAAGACGGACGGCATGGCCGCTTCATGATTCGCGAAAAGCCGGGACCGCGCGCCCCCCGCGTGTTCGGCCACGAGACGCTGCTGATGATGCAGCACGGCGTCGCCTGCTGGCTGGTTGGCCGGCGCATTCCTATCCTGTCGGCGGCATTTGCCTATCCCGAACCTTCGCGCAGCGCCGAATATCCGTTCATGTACTCGCAGCAATTGCGCTTCAACGAAGATGCCACCGAGCTTAGTTTCGACCGCAGCTATCTCGACCTGCCAGTGATTCAGAACGAAGTCACGGTCAAGGATTTCCTGCGTATGGCGCCAGCCAATATCGTGCTCAAATACAAGAACACGACTGGCCTCGCCGCGCAGATTCGACGCCGCCTGCGTTCAGCCGCGCGCACGGAATGGCCGGACTTCGACAGCTTTGCGCAAAGCCTCCACATGACTCCATCGACGCTCAGGCGCCGCCTGGAAGACGAAGGTCAGTCGTTCCAGGCCATCAAGGACCAGCTGCGTCGTGATATGGCGATCGACTATCTCTGCCACACCTCCAAGAGCGTGATGGACATCGCGATGGAGCTCGGCTTTGCGGAGCCCAGCGCCTTTCATCGCGCATTCAAGAAATGGACAGGAACTGGGCCCGGCGAATACCGGCAACGAATGAACCCGAGGTAGCAGGCTGAAACCGGTTATTGGTTTGGGCTTATTGCGTCCGTATATTCATCCGGATGCAATATCACAAACACGAAAAATTATTTCTTTGACGCCTTTGCCGCCTTCTTTTTTGGAATGGCAGGCTTTTCTTTCTCGCCTTGATCAAGACATAACAAGGTATCTGCGTACGACATGAACCGGTTGAGATAATCCGGTGAGATATCGCGCATCAATGCCAGTGAGCGCAGCACCAGCATATGGGAGTTAATCGGCCCGGCATTGGTTGGCGCTTGCTCAAGTGCCTGCGCCACTTGTTTGTCAGCGCTCAGTTTTGACCAGGTATTCCTGAACTTGCGTATTGTCTTCAGTTCCGATCGCGTCCTGGACGGCGTCTCGGCATGCATCTCGGCATGCATTCCGAACTTCGTCCCCGCACGCGTATATGCACTTTCAGCACTTTCCGGAGAATGATGCTCAAGCCGGTGCACCAGCGCGCTCAATGAAGCGCATTGTTCACGCGCCTTCAGTGTCGCGATAAATTGCCGCAATCCCTTGAAGTCACCCGCGTCCAAGAGCGCCTGCAGATCGCTGGCCGCGTGCGGATACTGCTGCACGTTGCGGCCCACGGCTTCCCTGGCGTCGCACTGCGCTTGTTCAAAGCGTTCCCTGAACGCGGCCAGCGCTTTTGCCAACTTTGCGTCGAGCATGCGCCTGACGCTCCCCTGATGCGCCATGGCACGTTTGGCGAGCACGTCGATATAGTGCAAACGCACCGGATCGAAACGGTCCGCACCTGCAGTGCGCAGGGAAACGATCAATGCGTTCAGATCACGAGATGAGTCCAATGACGCATCCGCAATTTCCCTGAAATCCGATTCATCCATGAGGTGGCGTATTGGCATTGGGGGTCTTCGGCACCGGCGCCATTTCCACCCGCCGGTTCTGCGCACGCGCCGCTTCATCGATGTTGGGCTTGACCGGCTGCTCGGAACCGAAAGCGGCCGCGAATACCATGGAAGACGGCATTCCTTCGTCGATCAGGGTACGCGTGACGGTCAAGGCGCGTTGCGCGGACAATTCCCAGTTGTCCGCGAAGCGGCCGCTGCGTATGGACTTGTCATCGGTAAAGCCGCTGACCATGAGCATTTCATTGCGTGCGCCCAGATACGCACGCAGCGGTGTAACAAGGCTATTTAGCAGCTGCCGGCCTTCGGGTTGCAGCTGATCTGAATTGACTGCGAACAGTACCTGCCCACTGATGCCGATGCGACCATTATTCAAGGTGATACGGCCAGACGCCAGCGGGATCGCCAGCGCTTTTTCCAGGCTCATCCGGCGCTGCTCTTCAAGCTGGCGCTTCTTGACTTCATCTTGCAAGTGCGAGGTCAATTCCATCTGGACGGCCACAACGCCCATCAGTATCAGCACAAAAGCGCCCAGCAAGCCAGACATCAAGTCGCCAAAGACAGCCCACACCGGCGCGGTGTGCTCCACACCTGCGTCAATGTCTTCCATTACCTGACCTCTTCCGCAAGCACAGCCTGCTTTGCGGGCAGCTGGCGCAACTCTTCCAGCATTTCTTTTTGGGATGTCATGCTGAGGTCGATGATTTCACGTGCCTGCGCTACATAATAGGCAAGTTGTTCGTCGCTTCTCGACATCGACTTGTCCATCGCGCCTTCGATGCGCTGCAAGTTGGCGATCAGCTTTTCATTGGCTTCACCGAAAGCCTGTACTGCAAAGCTGAATGCCTCACTCAGGCTCGATACTTCCACGGCGCTACTGGTCACGTGTGCGGCAATGTCGGAGAGCTTGGCGGCTTCGGTCGATACATTTTCAGAGAACGCGTTGGCGGCTGCGTTAAGCGCCACCCCCGAGGAAGCCACCAGGGAATCGATCACCGAGCGCTGTTCAACGGAAGCATGATTGATTGCATTGAGCAAGGCATTGAGCGTTTCCATGATACGGCTGCGTTCTTCCAGCAGTTCGTTGTCGCGCGCAACGCTGCTGGAGATTTCCTGACGCAATTGCCCGATAACTTCCGCCGCTGCACGCGGTGCTTCCGATGCCGTTTCGATCAGTCGTGTGATCGGCTCTTCCAGTGCCGTGCCCAGCGTTGTCAGATGGCTCGTCAGTGCAGTTTGCAATTCACCCAGCCTTTCGACCGCCGCATTGCCACGCAAGGCTTCTTCATCCTTGAGGGCGCCGAGTTCGGTACGTAACAGCTTGGTCAATTGATCCATGCGTTCGCGATGCTGGTCGATCCAGTGCGCTTCGGCGGCCATGCGGGAGCGCATCAATTCTTCAGCACAGGTAATCAGGCGCGTGGTTTCAGCCAGCGAATTACTGGCGCTCGCCTGTGCCTGCTTGGTGATGTCTTGCGCGGTCTGCGTCAGGGTCTCGCAGATTTTCTGCTGCTGTGCAAGTGTCTGCGCGCCCGTCTGCGCCAATTCGTGTTTCAGCGTCACTGCCATCGCTTCCAGGGATTGGGTCCACGCCTGCTGTCGTTGTTTATCACGCTCCGCCTGATCGGTTTGCAGGCTGGCGTAGGTCTCGCCGACGGTAGTTACAAGAGCGTTTGAACGCTGTTCGAATGTTTCGTTGAATGCATCCAGCGAACGTCCCACACTCGTGACAATGCCCGCGCTTGCCTGTTCGTGACTCTTGAGTGCCACGGTCCAGGTGGCTGAAACCTTGGTTGCGGTGTCGCTAAACCGCTCAGATAAGCCATCGAGCTGCAGCTGTACTGTCTGGGCCAGGCGTTCGTGCATCGCCGTCGCTTCACGTGCGATGCCGCTCATCGCAGCTTCGACGACGGGCTTGATGCTGTCGCCGGCCGCCTGTGCGCTCAGGCTCAGACTTTCGCGCAGGGATTTGTCCACTGCGGATGCCAGGTCGGTGTAGACCACTTTGACATTGCTATGGAAGTCTTCCTGATTGCTGAGCAGGCGCTGGTTGAGCTGTTGGCTCATGCCATTCATCTGCGCCATCATCGCGTGCAGTTTATCGACGACTTCGGGCAAGGCCTGAGATTGCAACTGCAAGGCCTTGAAGGTTTCCTGACGCTGATGCGTAAGTGAAAAGCGACGTAATACGGTGGCAATTCTGGTGTCCAGCGCTTGCGCTGCCAGCATCCTTTCGCGTCGGCAGAGCGCTGCCATCAGACCCAGCATCGCAGATGCGGCGACTCCGGCCACCGAAGTACCAAATGCCAACCCCAGACCCGAGACCGGCACTGCAAGCGCGGAGCGGATCGCCTCGAGATCGGTGGTTTTTTCCAATGCAAAGACGGCGCCCTTGAGCGTGACTACCATGCCCAGAAACGTACCGAGCATCCCCAGCATTACCAACAGGCCGACCAGATATGGTGTGAGGGCGGGACCGGGCAAACCGACACGTTCTCCCTCGATGCGCAAGCGCACGGGGTTTCGCAATGAAGCATGCACGCTGCCCAGCCAGTCGCCGAGGTCTGTGAGATTTTCAGGAATCGCTGCCAGTGCCTTTGTCAATGTAGACGTTGCATGCCGAAACTGACGTAGTTCCAGAGCGCCAAAACCATAGACGGCGCCAATGATAGCCGTCATGGCGATTGCCAGGAAACTGGAGTCGATAAATCCGACACCCACCCAAATAACCGCAAACGCACCCAGAAAGAAGGCGGCGTTAAATAAATGTCTATTCATTACATATCTTGCTATTGAATGCTTCAATGAGCCCTAGGGTCGGTTGCAGGCGCAGGTCTAGTTCAGCCAGCAGCAGCCTTTGCATGTCATTGCAAAAGCGCGCCAGCCAGCCTCCCGCTTGCGTCCAATTGGCAGGGTCGTCAGCCTGCTGAGTATCAACAAGCATCTGCTGGTGTGCTTTAAACAAATGCTCAAAACGTTTTTTGAGCAGCACCGGTAACTTCGGGAGCAATTTAGCCTCGCGATCGCGCAGTATTTTCTCAAGCGCTGCATCCAGTTCGGCGAGCTTTTTGAGGGCTGAAGACGCTTGCGCAAGTGCTTCCCGCGCATTGACGCGTAACGGCTGAATGCTTAGCTCCATGTCGCGTTGATGTGCCTCATAGAACCGGCGATATGGCACATACGCCGCCACTAGATCTATCGGCAATTCGAGTTTTGGCGTAGGCAGCGCTATGTGTGTCTTGCCCGAAGCGGGCAAACAACTTTTTCTGATCGAATTGACCAGAAACTCCCGTACCCGGTCGAATTCAGTATTCAGGTCAATACGCGTAACGGATCGCGATTGCAACCGCCTGCCTGGCGAGCTTGCAATGCCGTCGCCGTGCACGGCAGACAGCGTGATGGCGTCGGTAAAGTGAATCCACAAGCCCAGTTTTTCAGCGAATGCATTCTCGGGCTCGGCAGGATCTGCAATAGCCAGGTCGGTAAGACAACGAATGAGTTCTGAGCTGTGGAAATTTGTACGCGGCAAAACTCGCGTCATATGCAGGTGCGATCAAAATTGAAAAAACTGGGAATGGTACTTCGGTACTTCACGCGGAATCCGCATGGCCGCTTGCTTTGGCCGGTCGCTAGTGAATCCGAACCACTTCTGGCGGCCATTTCATCGCACATGCCCAGCCGCGATTATATCGTGGAGGAATGGAAACTCAAACGAACGGGACGTGGGAGTCGTACCAATAATGAGTTGACAGACATGAACCTTCTGTTCATCAGTCCCTGGAGAACACGGCAAATTGTCATGCAGGCAGAGGATTGATATGCGCATATCAGGCAATTTTGACAATTTCCATCGGCAAATGCCCGGATGACCGGTCGTTACTCCGGCTGCTATGTACACACCACTGTGTCGGGCGATGCTTCCGACCATACGCTGGCGAGTGATGTGGACCTTCACACCTGCGGCGCGCTAATGCGCTAACCAGCCAGGCACCCGTGCTTTGCCATTGTGCGCCATTCGAATTGATGTTGCATGCAATTGATTTCGCATGCGCTTCCCTGGCTAATTTTGGAGAATCGCCGGCGGTGCGAGCCGTCATTGATTCTCCTGAAACGCACCTCTGCTTCTATGCGTCTTTCCCTGCTGCGCCGTATCCTGCGAACGACTCTTTCAGCGTCGCATGATTGAGCAGCATTTCTGCTTTCAGGCGCTGTCCGCCCGCGTCGTAGATGCGCGTGCGCACCCAGTAGGACTCTGTTCGCTTGCTCTCCGACAAAGCCACGATTTCACGCCGGATCAGATAGTCTTCGCCGACAAAGAGCGGGCCCTCGATCATGCGGATTTCCTGATCGGCAAAGAGGCCGACGACAGGCTGCTTTACGGGGAATTTCGCCTTGGGGCTGCTGTACTCGGCGAGAACACTGACCATTTCAAGTGGAATAACCGCGCGGCCCCACGGCGATGTGGTTCCGTCCACATACCAGGGTGAACTCTCGGTGATCCGGGCAAGTTTTTGCTTGAGCGAGAACGGATAGAGTTTTCCCATATGTTGGTCCGCATCCATGCGCACCGGCTCATCTTCGGCACCGGTCATGCCGACATGCAGGTCCGATAAAATCACGAGCCTCTCGGGCGGACGAAGCTTTGCCATGCGTTCTTCCAGCAGCGTCGTTCCATGGTCTGGGCCCAGGCTTGCGCTGGCTTCCAGCACCGGGGTGCCATCCGCCTTTTCAGCCCATGCGCGAGCCCGTGTGGCGCCCGGCGCAGGTAGCTCCACGAAAGCCCGTACGGACTCTCCTTCGACGACCATATTCTGGAAGTGCGCCGAGAAGCAGCCACGCTCGAACCAGGCATTGCCCCACAATTGCGTCAGCAAGGGCACGAACTGGCTGAAGTGTGTTGGCCCTTCGATAGGCCCGGCCCGGAAGCCGAGTTTCTCGGCCATTGCATCGTCATGGATGGAGGTATGGCCGCTGTACTCTTGTTCGGCCAGCATCTGTTGCGGTTGCCGTAATGGCCCGCAGAGTGAAAGTGGAGTGTCAAAGCTCATTGGCGTGTGATGTCACAAGTAGATAATTGATCGTGGATATCGGGAGGAGCTTCATGCGAACGGTGGCTCATCCCACCAGGGGAAGAACGGCGGCATGTCGGTGGACACCTTGTTGGGAAATACTGCCGGGCGCTTTTCCAGGAAGGCGGTTACGCCCTCTCGAGCATCGGCAGACTGTCCGCGTGCCTGGATTGAGCGGCTATCGATGCGATGGGCGTGCATCGGGTGCGGTGCGGCCGCCATGCGCCATAACATCTGGCGGGTTAAGGCAACCGATACGGGTGCTGTGTTGTCGGCAATTTCACGGGCAAGCGCATACGCAGCAGGCAGCAGCTCGTCGGGCGCATGCAGCGAACGCACCAGACCGCGCGCAAGCGCCTCATCGGCACCGAATACCCTGCCGGTCATGCACCACTCAAGCGCCGTTTGCATTCCCACCAGCTGCGGCAGGAACCATGACGATGCCGCTTCCAGCGTGATGCCGCGTCGCGCGAAGACAAAACCGAAGCGCGCCTCGGTAGAGGCAAGCCGCACGTCCATGGGCAACTGCATGGTGGCGCCAATGCCTACGGCCGGACCATTGATTGCACCGATGACCGGCTTCAGGCTCTGGTATATGCGCAAGGTGTTTGTGCCCCCACCGTCGCGGTACACGTCCCCGACCTTCAAGGATTCCCGGGAGAGATCGCCGGGGTTGGCCTGGCGGTCGAACGTCGCGCCACCCGAAGACAGATCGGCGCCCGCGCAAAAAGCCCTGCCGGCACCGGTGATGACGACCACGCGTACGTCATCGTCCGCATCGGTTTCGTCGAACAACGCGATAAGTTCTTCGCGCATCTTTGCATTGTAGGCATTGAGTTTTTCGGGCCGATTGAGCGTGATGGTGGCAACGCCCCGGTCAACGCTGTAAAGAGTCGTTTCAAGAGTAGGCAAAGGCATGGTGTCTCCGGATGGTATTGGAACAGCGCCCGCGTTATAGGCAAGGCCGCGGCCGTGAGGCGGGCATTCTCAAGGTCTGGCTACCAGGTCAGCGTCAACCGGCCAGCATCCCTGCCAGACGCTGGCGAACCAATCCGTCAGCCTCTGCCATGATGCGGTCGATGAGTTCCTTGACGGTGGGGACGTCACGGATCAGGCCGGCCACCATCCCGCAAGACCACGCGCCTGCATCCATCTCACCCTCCAGCATGATGCGTGGATAGACGCCCGCCACTTCATTGGCAATGTCCTCGAACTTCAGCGATGCACCGAGCTCCCGCTCCTTTTCCAGCAATCGCTTCACGGCGTCGTTGACCAGCACGCGTTCCGTATTGCGCAGCGGGCGCATGACGAGACGCGTGTCCAATTCGCTCGCGGCGACAATCGCCTGTTTGACGTTGTCGTGCACCGGCGCTTCTTTCGTGGCGATGAAGCGCGTTCCCATGTTCATGCCGTCGGCGCCCAGCGCGAGTGCGGCCACCAGGGAGCGACCATCGGCCATACCGCCGGAAGCGACGAATGGAATGCTGAGTTCTTCGGCTGCGCGTGGCAGAAGAATAAAGTTAGGCACGTCGTCTTCACCCGGATGTCCACCGCATTCAAAGCCGTCGACACTCACCGCATCACATCCAATGGCCTCGGCCTTGAGCGCATGGCGGACCGCAGTGCACTTATGGATTACCTTGATGCCCGCTTCCTTGAGCGCCGGCATCCACTTCTGAGGATTGTTTCCGGCGGTCTCGACCACCTTCACACCACCTTCGATAATGGCGTTGATATAACCCGGGTAGTCGGGCGAGTTCACTGCGGGAAGGAAGGTAAGGTTGACACCAAAGGGCTTGTCCGTCATTTCCTTGCAGCGACGTATCTCGTCCGCGAGTGCTGCAGGGGTGCGCTGGGTCAGGGCAGTAATGATGCCCAGTCCACCGGCGTTGGAGACCGCCGCAGCAAGTTGAGCATAGCCGACAAAGTGCATGCCGCCCTGAATGATGGGATGCTGGATGCCGAATAGTTCAGTGATTCGTGTCTTCATAGGTTCCTAATGAAACGGCTGTCGTTGTAGTCCGAAACCGACCATCGCCTGATCAATGAACGGACCAGAAATTCTTCAGAAGCCACCCGGCCATCATGTAGTGACTGCAATGCCCCGCCACAGGCACTGCAGCGATCATGCACTACATGAAAGAAAGGGCGTGCTTGAAGCAGCAAAACTTCCGCCCCCCAAAAAGCGTAACGGCCCTCACCCTGGCCAACGATCAATCACTTTCTGAACGTGAAGCGGATAGTCATTGGCATGTTACCTCAAAGCTGAAAACGCCCTGTCCTGACCGCCGGGAAACATGGCTGCTCCCTTGGATTGGTTCCTTATGCTCCGGTACTGCGAGAGGTGCCGAGAACGTGAGCAGCGCGCAAAACCTTTTGCATTAACGGGTGACTGCGAATCAAGCTCTTCACCGCAAGTGCGATGCGCTTCTGTTGCGGTAAGCCGCGGGCAGCCTTCGGCAGAAGGTGCCCGATCGGTATTGGATCCGTCGCGCCCTCACCTACCGGAAAACCGTTACAGAAACCGCCCTTGCGAATCAGGTTTCCTGTAGGAAAAACCCTAAATGTTTAAGATTCGTCTGTAAGTGCTTGTAACTTCAACACTTTTTAACTAATCCACATTCCCTGTGGATAACTTTGTGAACAACTGTATATTGACAACCGGAAAGTCTAGATTCCATGCGGGTTTCTCTTAGAATGGCTAAATTATGAGCACAGGAAAGATCTGATAAAAATCAATGACTTAAGTCAATGGTATTTATTGGTACCAATAGAGGCTGATCAAAATACAACTACCATGTTTATGGTAACTTTTGTTGTGCACAAGTCTGGCCGTTTAAAGGTGATCTGACGCAGCAGCGATTACCTCTACCGGCAGAGGCAAACTAGCGCCTCAGGTTTCGTGTCCGCAGCAAAGGCGGGCCACCTGCTCACCACAGGATCATGCTTGGCAGCGATATGAAATCTGCCTGATTGCTGGTCACTATTTACTTGTCCTGTATTCCAGGCGTATTTGGCAATTCCCTTATAATCGTTGGGACCACACGCACCGGCCGGGTGTCTTTTCAATGTAAATACATGATGCCCAAATCTAAGAAACACTTTGATTTCCGCAATGAAATCTTTTAGCCAGCGTTCCGATCGATAACCCTGCAATTGCGATTGCTTCGTCCGTATAGTCGACCATGACAACCCCTTCTTCCGCCACAGTTTTCCATCGCAACAACGTCATGATCACAGGTAAAGGCAATCAAGTGATGCTGTTTGCGCATGGCTTTGGCTGCGATCACCATATGTGGCGACATGTGACGCCAGCGTTCGAGGACGACTATAAGGTGATTACCTTCGATAACGTGGGCGCAGGGGATTCCGACGTCTCCAAATTCGATACGCGCAAGTACGCAACACTGCACGGCTATGCGCAAGACATCCTGGACATCCTGCACGCAGTGGATGCGCGTAAGGCAATCTTTGTCGGCCATTCGGTCAGCGCCATGGTTGGCATCCTCGCAGCTATCGCGGAACCGGCTCTGTTTGAACATCTTATCCTTGTCGGCCCCTCCCCCAACTACATCAACGATGACGGCTACACCGGTGGATTCACCCGGCAAGATATCGAAGAAATGCTTGAATTCCTGGATAGGAATTATCTAGGCTGGTCCAGTGCGATGGCACCGGCAATCATGGGCAACTCTGACCGTCCTGCTTTGTCAAATGAGCTTGAAAATAGTTTTTGCCGCACCGACCCGGCCATTGCCCAACATTTTGCACGCACGACGTTTCTGTCCGATCATCGCGACGACCTGCCCAAACTTGCCGTACCTGCATTGATCCTGCAATGCTCTGACGATGTGATTGCTCCGGACGTAGTAGGCCGCTACATGCATGCGCGGATGCCAGGCAGCAGTTTCGTACAAATGAAAGCAACAGGCCACTGCCCTAATCTGAGCGCTCCGGAAGAAACAGTGAGCGAGATGAAAAGTTACCTTAGCCGTTCGCGTTGATGAGTGTCGATCCACAACCAAACCCAGATCCTTACCTGTTCGAGGATGACCCTGCGGAGCTTTACGAGGATGCGCCTTGCGGATACCTGTCGATTCTGCCAGACGGTACCATCATTAAAACCAACGCGACCCTTCTGACGTGGACCGGTTATCGGCGCGACGCACTGATTGGCAAGAAGCGCTTCCAGGAATTGCTGCCGCTGGTCGGGCGCATGTTCTATGACACGCACTTCCATCCCTTATTGCTGATGCAGGGCTTCGCCAAAGAACTTGCGTTCGAGATCGTCTGTGCCGACCAGCAGCGCATCCCGATCATTCTCAATTCCACACTGAAGCGTGATAGTACCGGCAATCCGCTGGTTATCCGGATAACGCTTCTCGACGCCCGTGGAAGGCGTGCCTATGAAGAAGAACTGCGCCGCGCAAAACGCAAGGCCGAAGACGCGCAGAACGCGGTAAAGCTACTCAATGCTTCGCTTGAGGAGCGTGTCGCGCAGCAAGCCCAGGAACGGGACCGTATCTGGCGCATGTCGCGCGATATGCTGGTCGTCGCCACGACCCAGGGAAAACTGATCAGGACCAATCCGGCCTTCTACCGCACGTTGGGCTGGATTGATGAAGAGCTCGACGGCATGACTTGCTGCGATCTCGTGCATCCCGAACATCTCCAGGCCTTGGGGGCCGCACGCGTGCAATTGCTGGCGGGACTTCCCATCAATCGTCTGGAAATGCCTTACCGGCACAAAAACGGCACCTATCGATGGATTTCCTGGACGATCATGCCTGAAGGCGAGCTTATCTATGCAGTCGGGCGCGACGTGACGGACGACAGGACACAGGTGGAAACGCTGCAGAAGACAGAAGCAGCGCTGCACCAGTCCCAAAAAATGGAAGCAATAGGCAAGCTGACCGGCGGGGTTGCCCATGATTTCAATAACATTCTGCAGATCATCTCGGGCAATCTTGATTTGCTGAAGCGGGATTTCGCCGGCATCCTCCACGCACAGAGCCGATTGAAAAACGCCACTCAGGCCGTCGAACGCGGCGCGGCAATTGCCGCGCAACTACTGGCCTTTGCACGCCGCCAGCCTTTGCAACCCTTGCCAACCAACCTCGGGCGGGTTGTCCGCGAAATGGAGGACTTGCTGTGCCGGGCGTTGGGTGAGATGGTCAACATTGAACTGATCGTAGGTGGTGGCTTGTGGAACGCAACGATAGACCGGGGGCAGTTCGAAAACGTCGTTCTCAATCTTGCCATCAATGCGCGCGACGCGATGGACGGCAACGGCAAGCTGACGATACACGTTGGCAACGCCATGCTGGACGAACATTATGCGCAAACGCATGCGGGCGCGGTTCCCGGTCAATACGTAATGCTGTCAATGACCGATACCGGTTCGGGCATGTCGCCGGAAATCCTGGAACACGCATTCGAGCCTTTCTTTACGACCAAACCGCAAGGTGAAGGAACAGGTCTCGGCTTGAGCATGGTCTTTGGCTTTGTCAAACAAAGCGGCGGTCACATCAACGTACAGAGCGACCTCCACAACGGCACCACGTTCGAGCTTTACTTTCCGCGTACGCATCAGGACGAAGTACCGATTGCCGAAACACGGAGCGTCGATGTCACAGGCGGAAAGGAAACGATCCTGGTGGTCGAGGACGACCCGGCTGTGCAGGCCGTGGTCGTGGATATGCTATCGGGATTGGGTTATCACGTACTCAAGGCAAAGGATGGTGAAAGCGCACTGACCGTCTTACGTAGTGGCCTTGCCATTGATCTCTTGTTTACGGACGTGGTGATGCCTGGCCCTATCCCGGCACCCGAAGTGGCAAGGCAGGCGAAAGCACTGCTGCCCGAGATCGAAGTCCTGTTCACCTCCGGATATAGCCGGGACGCCATCGCTCATGGCGGCAAGCTGGATCCTGATGTGCAATTGATCAGCAAACCGTATCGCCACGAACAGCTTGCTCAGCGAATTAGACACATGCTTGAAAAAAAGAAGGCAGCACCTGTGCAGGCGGCACGGTCGCAGGCTGGCGATGACGCATCCCGCAGCGCCACGAGCACGCCATCGCATCGTATTCTGGTCGTCGAAGACAATGCAGACGCTCAGCAAATGCTTTGCCAACTGTTGGCGCTAATGGGGCACACCGTTGAGGGGGCATCGAATGCGGAAGATGCGCTCACGCTACTAGGTTCAAAGGATTTTGACGTATTACTGACGGATGTGAACTTGCCATTCATGTCCGGTACGGAATTGGCGAAACAGGCCCTGAACATTGATCCGTCGATAAGAATTATCTTTTCATCCGGATATGGCACAGTCGAAAGCGGGGGAATTCAGGCGCTCTCCTTGCCGAAACCTTTCGGCCTCGCAGAACTGAAAGAGGTCTTGTCGAAGCTGTCGCAAGAGGTGGGGTAGCGATTGTGCAACCGCTCTCACGACTTGGCGAGGTCGTTCGTCCCTGAGCTTCGAGGCCGATATAAAGTTGCATGGCGATCGTCCCATCGCGCGTTACGGCGTTTTGCGCGATCCAGCCGGTAGTGCGCTTGACAGAACAAGGCTGCGGTCAGACGCTCGCCGGAACCATGAAATACATGGTACACAAGCCATACCAGGTTGAAATCACGCACTGTCGCGCTCAACGATGGAAAAGCCGATGTCGTGGATGGGATCCAGGACGGCCTGGCCATCGGCGCGGGAAATGATGAATTGCGCTGCCTTGCGTCCGATCGATGTGCCGTCGATGCGCACCGTTGTCAGCGCAGGATGCAAGTCGCGCGCAAAACTCAAGTCGCCGAAGCCGATGACGGCAAGCTGTTCCGGAACCTTGATTCCGCTCGCCTGTGCCTCGGTCAGAACACCGAGGGCAATCAGATCGGAACTGCAAAACACCGCGTCGACCGCGGGCTGCCGCTCCATCAGTTCACGTAAAGCGCTGCGACCGCTACCCAGGGTGGTCGGCGCCGGCACCACCACCGCCGGGACCGTGGATTGGTCTTCATTGCACATGCCCAAGCTCATCGCGGCATCCGAAAACGCCTGATGGCGGCGTATGGCACGCTCGTCATTGCCATTGATGGAAGCGACGCAACGCTTGCCGCGCCGATGAAGAAAATCGGCGACCGCCACGCCAATTTTTTCATGAGAAAAGCCGACCAGCATGTCAATCGGCGTGGGGGTCAGATCCCAGGTTTCCACCACCGGAATGCCACTGGCCAGCAAGCGGCGACGCCCGTCGGCGGAACGCATGATGCCGGTCAGGACCACGCCGTCCGGACGCCGGCCGATGATCGCTTCGAGCAGCGCATCCTCGCGTGAGTCCCGATAACCGCTTTGACCGAGCATCAGTTGGTAACCCCGCTCGGCCAGGGCCTCGGTCAGCGACTGTACCGTCTCCAGGAAGACTGGACCGGCGATCGTGGGGACGACAGCAGCGACCAGGCGGCTCTTGCTGGAGGCAAGGCCGCCGGCCAGCATATTGGGCACGTAGCCGGTGCGTTCGACCGCATCCTTCACCTTGCGTAATACCTCCGGTGACACGGCGTCGGGGGTATTCAGCGCCCGCGATGCGGTGATAGGTGCGACGCCGGCAAGCTTGGCAACGTCGCGCAAGGTAATTCCACCGCCACTGCGGCGACCACGTCGTTCACGCGGCTCTTCGGTCTGATCAGGAAGTGATTTGGTGGCCATGCATGAATTATACCGAGCATGCCGATGGTAGCGCTATCAACCACACGTTATTTGGCGTTGGGCTGTCTTAGCAATGTGTCATCCGGTCCTGAAAAGGTCATGCTGATCAAGGATCGCGTAGACGATTTCAGGATGCCTATCCATGCACCGCCGCACTGCCGCGGGAACCGACTGCCGGATCTTCCGGCACAAGCCGGGGCGGTCTTCGAGTTCAATAATCAGTCCACGCACGGTGCGCACCTCATTCGACCCTGGCGCAATCTTCAGGACCAAACCAAGTTGAGCTTGTATCCGTTCACAGACATGCAAGAGTTCCGCATGGCTGGAGACGCGTTCGATGCGTTCGATGAGCCGCTTTTCCTCTTCCCTGGTCAGGCGGAGGACGCGCAAGTCCGCATGCGGATCGGCGAGCAGAAGCTCACGATTGCAGGTGCAGGCACCGGGCGGGCACTCTTTGCGAATCGGAAAAGAAAGCGCTTGCAACATCGTCATCTTGCGAAAGCGTACTGCTCCCTGGTGGCTGTCGTGTCATCCCGGGGCGGACCGGGAACATAAGGCAGTATACTGTGCAGCGCGACCAGGAATTTGGCAATGCGCAGACGATCATCGATCGTGACGGCAGGGCCGGCCCCGATTGCAATAAGTTGCCTTGAGCTGCAGGCATGCGCACCTGATCATCATTGTTCCCGACTCATCAATCCTGAGATTCGCCGTGACCGGCGCGAATCGCATTTCGCGTAACACCGGTCCTGTTTCCTTCCATGCAAATTGAACTTATCCGCGAGCGCCTGCGTGCCCTCGGCGCCAAACCGACCCATGAGCAGCGCGTGCTGCGCGACTGGCTGCAGGCACGGCCGTATGATCACGGCCGGCGACGCCCCCAGGACTTTTTGCCGAAGTCACTGCGCGATGCCTTGCCCGTAATGGATGCCGAGTTGCAGGGTATGGCAAAGCTGTTGTCGTCCCATCCGACCGAAGACGGCTCGGCGCGCCTGCTGGTCGCGCTTCATGACGGACAAACCGTGGAAAGCGTATTGCTGCCGCGTGGCGGCCTCTGCGTCTCCAGCCAGGTTGGTTGCGCGGTGGGATGCCAGTTTTGCATGACCGGCCGTAGCGGCCTGATACGCCAGTTAAGCAGCGGCGAAATCCTCGCGCAGCTTGCGCTTGCCCGCCGCCAGCGTGCCGTGTCGAAGGTCGTGTTCATGGGCATGGGCGAGCCGGCACATAATCTTGATAACGTCATGGACGCCATTGAACTGATGGGCATGGAAGGCGACATCGGACACAAGAACCTGGTGTTTTCGACAGTCGGTGACCCACGTGTATTCGATCGCCTGCCACGTGGCCCGGTAAAGCCGGCGCTCGCCTTGTCACTGCATACCACCAAGCCGGCATTGCGCGAAAAGCTGCTGCCGCGCGCGCCGCGTCTGTCTCCGCAAGAACTGGTGGAACAAGGCGAACGCTATGCACGCGCAACGGCCTACCCCGTGCAATACCAGTGGACTTTGCTCGAAGGCATCAACGATGGCGACGACGAACTGGAGGGTATCGTTGCGCTCCTTAAGGACAAGTATGCAGTGCTCAACATGATTCCCTACAACACTATTCCGGATCTTGCGTTCAAGCGTCCATCCTGGGAGCGTGCTCGCGATATCGCCCGCTGGCTGCATCGCCGCGGCGTGCTTTGCAAGCTGCGCGACTCGGCGGCGCAGGAAGTTGACGGCGGTTGCGGTCAGCTAAGAGCACGGGCACTTGCCGGCGGCACACGGACGATTGCCGTTTATCCGGCATGAAGCGGACGCAGCGCGCTAATGAACCAGACAGGAAATCGTCACATTTCCTGTATTTTTAATCTTTTGCAAGATCCACTTTTCTGATGACATTTGCTAACCTTGGCCTGATCGACCCACTCCTGCGTGCGCTGGATGCCTTGCACTATACGCAGCCAACTCCGGTACAAACCAAAGCCATACCCGCCATTCTTGCCGGCCGTGACGTGATGGCTGCCGCGCAGACAGGCACCGGGAAAACAGCCGGCTTCGCATTGCCGCTGCTGCAAAGACTGAGCATGGAAGGTGCGCCAGTTGCCAGTAATTCAATACGCTCACTTATCCTGGTGCCGACGCGAGAACTCGCCGAACAGGTACATGAAAGCATTCGCGCCTACGGCAAGAACCTGCCGCTGCGTACCCATGTCGCCTACGGCGGCGTGAGTATCAATCCGCAAATGATGAAGTTGCGCAAAGGGCTGGACGTCCTGGTCGCGACACCGGGCCGGCTGCTTGACCTCTATCAGAAAAACGCCGTGCGCTTCAACCAGTTGCAAACCCTGGTTCTGGATGAGGCTGATCGCATGCTCGACCTTGGCTTTTCCAGAGAAATCGATGCAGTGCTCGCTGCCTTGCCTATCCGCCGGCAGACCTTACTTTTTTCGGCAACTTTTTCGGAGGCGATCCGTGCGCTTGCAGCGAGATTGCTGGTCGACCCACTCAGCATCGATGCCGGCAAGCGCAACACGACTGCGAAGGCAGTCAAACAATGGATTGTTCCTGTCGACAAGAAACGCAAGACCGAACTGTTTTGTCACCTGCTGAAAAAGAAGGCATGGACTCAAGTACTGGTCTTTGTGAAAACCCGCAGGGGTGTGGAAGAACTGGTTGAAGTCCTGGGCGCCCGAGGCATCGGCGCTGACTCTATCCACGGCGACAAACCGCAGCCGGCGCGCTTGCGCGCTCTCGAACGCTTCAAACGTGCGGACGTACAGATCCTGGTGGCGACGGACGTCGCCGCACGCGGACTGGATATCGACGATTTGCCGCAAGTCGTTAACTTCGACTTGCCGATCGTTGCCGAGGACTATGTGCACCGTATCGGTCGCACCGGTCGCGCGGGGGCAACGGGTGAAGCGATTTCATTAGTATGCGCGGACGAAGTGCAATTATTGTCCGCGATAGAGACGCTGACACAACAGCTCCTGCCACGATTTGAGGAGCCTGGCTTTGAGCCAGATCATCGTGTCCCAATGACGGACGCGCGTGGCCAGGTGGTGAAAAAACCGAAGAAGCCCAAAAAACCGAAAACTGGCAAACCCGCCTTGCCTGCGAAAGCGTGAACAGGATTGCGCTCTACGGCATTGCCCGATTCCCGCACTTTGTCTGCAACCACAACAGCGCTGCGCCGACATTACGCTGTCCTTGTAGGGATTACATTCACTGGCCTTGCCATTGCCTGCACCGTGTAAAAACCACCGCGCGCCCGAGCCGCAGCTTGGCGCCGTTTGCGGCAGATCTAGGCTTGGCTAGCGAGACCGGCACAGCGTTTGCTAATGATGGACTATGTCCGTGAATAGCACGGCTGAAGCACCTCAGCTTCACCCCGGCAGACGCTAACGAGCCTCTGCCGTTACGCTGACGAGAACGTGCTCTCTAATTTTATTTCGGAGAAAGAATATGGCTCAAGACAAAGTCGCAATCGCAGCAGTCAACGCAGTAAGCAATCTCTTGCAAAGAATGCCCGATGCTACCGCCAAGGCGGACGCGCTCGGCGTATTGATGATGACCAATTACAACCTGCTACGCGATGTAGAGGGAGACGACTTTGTTCGCGCCTGGCTACAGACAGCCTTGCGCGATTTGGACGAGAACCCGCCGGTATTTGGCGTCGAAACCAGGCACTAAGTCCGGCATTGCGGCTAGGCGCCGCAGGCCATGCGGACAGGGCGACATCCGGTTGCAGCGATTGTCGCCTATTCCACGCGTCGTCCGGGTCTGTCCTCTGTTACTCGGCTTGGCATCGTAGTGTAGTGACGGACACCCTGATCGTCATTTGTCACCGATATCCCAGCCGCGGCAGTCTTTCAGCATTAGCCGGCATTGTGCCAAGCCAATAAGGCACTCCAGGGCCGATTTATCCGTTATCGGCTCATCCACCTCACAGCGAAGTACAATGCATTGCGAGGAAACTGCAATTTCCCAGGGAACCTGTCGGTGAAAAAAGTTGCCAATATCCGGGAGGCGTGACAATGCGGAATTTCACTTCCAGTTATTCTTCCGACAGTTGCGCAGGTTTATATGCACGTACCTACGCAATACCGCAAACGCATTGACTGACGAAGTACCCCGGCGCAAATGTCGAATCATTTTTAGTATCGACATCGACGCCGTGGCTAATACACCGGCACACCGGCCACCAGGTGCCTCCATCTTCCATGTCACACGGTAAATCATGCGAGAGATTTTTACACCGGACGCACCATATATTCCCGCAGGAGCGCAAGCGTCTCTGCCCGCCTGTGAATGGGTACTCCCGGCATCCGCGAATTCTCGTCGCAATGCCTTCACCGTGCGAAAAGCTTTGCCGGCAGGCATGCCTGACTGCCTTGAAGTGAATATCCTTTACCTCGACAATGGCGTAGAACGCTGTACCTCTGCGATCTACTCGGGGCATGCCTATGTCGTTCATTACGAATTCAAGCCTCGTTGACGCACAACCGGGCATGACGGAAATGGTGGCTGGGAGATCTGCCCTCGATGCCGTCAGTGTGTAAATGTGCATAACTGTAAAAAGGACAGATAGAGAGTGAATAACGCATGGATCATGCTGGCTCTGGCCATCGTCGCGGAAGTGGTCGCAACGAGTTCGATGAAACTATCCAGTGGCTTCACGCGTTTCTGGCCCTCTTTGGCGACCGTGTGCGGTTACGCTATATCGCTCTATCTTCTTTCACAAATTCTGAGAACGCTGGAAGTAGGCATTGTTTATGCAATATGGAGCGGTGTCGGTCTCGCATCCGTTGCGCTGATTGGCGTTATTTGGTTTGGCGAAACAGTCACCGCGATCAAGCTTATTGGTTTATTTGCAATCCTGGTTGGTGTCGTGTTGCTGAATCTCGCAGCCAAAGCATCTTGATTTACCTTTTGGCATCAGATCCAGCAGACAGACAAGGAAAGGATTGCCAATTGATAAGAAACTGCGGCTCGACCTGATCATGCATTAGACCTTCTTCGTTTTTTTCGAAGAATGCCAACTGAATTCTTCGCTTCTATCCATGCGGCGACACAGGTAGGATAGGGACTTTCAATGTTTAAGTGCTGGAGCGCAAAAATGCCTGAACATACCGAATGGGAAATCGTCGATACCCCGTCCGCACCGAATGGTCGCAAATCGTTTCGACAAATGATGCAGTCGGTACTGGGACGTCGCTGGCGGTGGAAGGTCGCCGGTGTCGGCACTCTCGCGGTGATATCGCTGACCTTGTTTGCCATGCTGACCGGGGTGGTCATTCTTTTCATGACGCTTTTTGGACTTTTGTCGGTGGGAGTAGCGAAGCTCATGCAATGGATGAGCGGCCATCATGCAGGGACACATGCCGGCGTGCCGAGCACGCATGGCAATTCATGGCAGGATTCGCGGCGTCGCTGATGCTGATCTAAAAAGGATCCAGTCGGAGGCAGAGACCGTCACGGTGGCGCCGTACCTGTGCAGTACCACACGCTCACGTCGACGCCTGCGCTATGGGAGCAACGATGGGAACCTGATGCGACCCTGCGTCAGGTCACGCAGCGCAGCGCTGGCTGCATCGAGCGCACCCGCTGGCAAATGCACCAGCAATCTTACAACTGAGCTATGGCTACTTTCTGCGAGGATGTAAGCTTGCTGCTCTACCCAGCGCCGCACACGCGCTTCATCCGGGTAATCAATCTCTATCTGCAAATTGGCAAGCGCAACACGTTCGATGCGTTCCGCATTTTTCAAGGCCGCTGCTACAGCATCGGTATAAGCACGCACCAGTCCACCCGCCCCCAGCTTCACGCCGCCGTAATACCGGACTACGGTTGCCAACACGCCGTCAAGTTCATGATGCCGCAACACTTCCAGCATCGGCCGGCCTGCGGTTCCCGATGGCTCGCCATCGTCCGACATCCCTGATTGTCCTCCCGCCATCAATGCCCAGCATACGTGCGAAGCCGCTCGGTGCTCCGCACGCAATCCGTCAATAATGCGCATCGCCGAGACACGATCGGCAACTGGCACCACGAGGGCAATGAATTTGCTCTTTCGGATGTCTAGCTCCGCATTGACTGCTGCAGCAAGGGAATACGTGGGCACGTTGAGGAAAGCGCGAGATGAATGTGAATGGTGGAGGGAAAGCGTGATGGCAAGTGTATCAGCGTTGTCGACCGGCTTTCCAGATACGGACGGCCGTCGTCGCATCACCGCGGCCACGCGGTTTTCATATGCAGCCGAGCATTCCGCCATTCCTGATCTTTGACAGGACAAAAAAAAGCCCGCACGCCTTGCGGCTGCGGGCTAATCCAATTCAAGAAGAGTTGGAGGAGACAGGTGCAATGATAGGCTCCCGTTGCCATGCTGTCTGCTTTTTATCTGTGATAGCAGATATATCGCCGCGTAATATCACCCAATGGGATCCGGCACCAAACATCAGGCAGTGCGAAATGATGGCGTCACAGTGGAAAAACCGCTAGCCAGCGCAGCTAGCGTAACCGCATGGATCTGCGCGACGGGCACTTCGGCAAACGCAAAGCGCACTTTGGTGTAGTCTCAACACGTTATGCAGCACCGTCACATCACTCTCAGGCAAACTTTCCATCGATAAGCAGTTTGACAAGCATACCGTGAGTGCACCATCGCAGCAGCCAACCAACGTCATGCCAGACGTGACGACTTTGAACAGGGGCTTGCCATGAACGAACAATTCGACGCAATCGTGATCGGTACCGGCCAGGCCGGCCCTTCTCTGGCGGTGCGTCTCGCGCAGTCCGGAAAAAAGACTGCGATCATCGAACGCAAGTTGTATGGCGGCACCTGCGTCAACGTCGGCTGCACGCCGACCAAGACGCTGGTCGCCAGTGCGCGTGCCGCCCATATGGCCAGGCATGCCGAGGCCTACGGAGTGATGATCGACGGCACGCCGCGCGTTGACATGGCGCGAGTCAAGGCGCGCATGGATGCCGTAGTCAGGCAATCCAGCGACGGAGTGCGCAAGTGGCTGCATACGACGCCTGGGGTGACGGTGATTGAAGGCCATGCCCGCTTTGTCTCGAACCATGCGGTCATCGTGAATGGCGCAACGCTGGAAGCGCCGCAGATCTTCATCAACGCAGGCGGTCGGGCTGCCATTCCCGATATTCCAGGTTTGACCCAGGCCGGTTATCTCACCAGCTCGACCATACTGGAACTCGACCATCTGCCCGAACATCTGCTGATCATCGGCGGCAGTTATATCGGGCTGGAATTCGCGCAGATGTACCGCCGTTTCGGGAGTGCGGTCACGGTATTCGAAGCCGGCCCCCACCTCATTGGCCGCGAAGATGCGGAGGTGTCACTAGCCGTACAGCAGATTCTCGAAGGCGAAGGAATCCGGTTTCACTTCAACGCCAGCAACATGCGCATTTCCGGTAAGGGAAGCGCGACGACCCTGCATGCCGAATGCGACGGCTCACCAGTCGATACCAGCGGCTCACATGTGCTGATCGGCGCTGGCCGTATGCCGAATACCGATGATCTCGGATTGGAGCAGACAGACATCGTGACCGACAAGCGCGGCTATATCGTTGTCGATGACCGGCTTGCCACCAATGTACCCGGCATCTATGCGTTGGGCGATGTCAACGGCCGTGGCGCCTTCACCCATACGGCCTATAACGATTATGAAATCCTTGCTGCCAATCTGCTCGACGATGATACGCGCAAGCTGAGCGACCGCATCCCGGTCTATGCCTTATATACCGATCCTCCACTGGCGCGGATAGGCATGGATGAAAAGGAAGCACGCGCGTCCGGCAAAAAAATTCTGAAAGGGAAGATGATGATGACCCGCGTCGCACGCGCGCGGGAACGCGGCGAGACACATGGCTTCATGCAGGTGCTGGTCGACGCCGACACGAAAAAGATTCTCGGCGCAACGCTGCTCGGCATCGAGGCCGATGAAGTGATCCATTTGCTGCTGGATGTCATGTATGCCGGCGCGCCCTACACGGTGATACAACGTGCCATGCATATTCACCCGACGGTGGCAGAACTGATTCCGACCTTGCTTGGCGATCTGAAGCCGTTGGAACTCTAGCGCCTGTTATGAACTATCCCAAAGGTCGCAGCCTGGATAACTGGTCGAATGGAAGGCACGGCCCTGCTTCCGCACCTCATGCAATAGTAGTTCCGGACATGAAAAGATGATGGACGACATCGCAGTTTTTGCTGCGACATGGCATGCACGTGTTGACGTATGTCAGGTAACAAGGATTTTTTGTAAGGTAGTAATTTTCTGTTAATTGAGCATCACGGAAAACCTATACACTGACGGGTTTTGCATTAAGACATGGCAACATGCGCGTTCGCACCCGTCTTCTGATTCTTGTACTGTCGATTCTCATCCCCGCGTTCATTGCTGCAGCGGTGGCGGTATCGTACGTCTATCGGGAACAAGAGAAATCGCAGGAGAAGGCGATGCACGAAGCTGCGCGCGCCTTTGCATTGCTGGTCGACCAGGAACTGCAGACAAAGGAAGCCATCCTGCGCACGCTTTCCAATTCGCCAATATTGGTCCGGGGTGACTGGAACGGATTCTATGAATACGCGAAGCTAATGGCGCCGACGCCAGAAACCGTGGTCATCCTTGCATTACCCAACGGCGAACAATTGCTGAATACCCGTGTGCCGTTGGGCACACCTTTGCCAACCCGGCGTTCGTCCAACCTCGCCGAACTGATGCGCAAGCATGGTGCAGATAACACACTGGTATCCGACTTGTTCTTTGCGCCAGTCGGCAAGCAGTATGACTTCACGGTGCAAGTTCCTGTCAAGTTCGGTCATGAAATTGCCTACTTCCTCATCATGGGGATCAGCACGTCACAAATGCAGAAACTGCTCGCCACACAGCGTTTCCCGCAACAATGGATTGGCACCATTGTTGACCGGGACGGCGTCGTGGTCGCGCGTTCACGCGACCACGATCAGTTTACGGGCAAGCGCATTCGCGACCAGAGTCGCCATCGCCTGGCTACAACGCGGGAAGGCACCTACCCCAGCGTGACTCTCGAAGGTATCCGGGTCAAGGCTTTCTATAGCCACGTCCCGCTCGCCGATTGGAAAGTCCTGATCAGCATTCCGGAAAGCGAATTGCAGCGCAGCTCCATACGCGCCGCCGCCTTCCTTGCAGGACTGATGATTATTTTGCTGGTGCTGGCAGTCGTCGCCGCCCGCCTGGTGGCCAATCGCGTCATTCGGCCAATTGAAGAACTCGGCAAGGCTGCCGAAGGCTTGGGGCGCGGTGACGAGGTAACGTACGTACCGCAGCGCCTGCATGAAGTCGACTTGGTCGGCCGCAGCATCGTGGACGCCAGCAAGCGAATACATCATTCCACCGCCGATCTCAAACAGCGCGTCGCCGAAGCCGTGACCGCCACCGCGCGTGCAGAACGCGCATTGTTGCAAAGCCAGAAGCTGGAGGCGCTCGGCCGCCTGACCGGTGGCATTGCGCATGAGTTCAATAATTTGCTGCAAACACTTTCCACCTCGCTGGAGCTGGCCAAACTAACCTCGACGGAGACGCGGGTACAGTCGTTGATCGAGACCGGCAAGAAGGCGGTCGAACGCGCGGCCGCGCTGACGCGGCAACTCAGTGTATTCGGTCGCGTGCAGGACGCGCGGCTGGTGACCGTGCAGCCCTATGAACAGATCGATGGCTTCCTGCAACTGGTCAAGGGCACGCTACCCGGCAATATCGACTTGAGCGTTCATGTGGCGGACAAGCTGTGGCCTGTCCGCATCGATCCACTGCAATTCGAACTCGCCTTGCTCAATATTGCACTGAACGCAAAGGATGCAATGCCTGACGGCGGCAGCTTGCGGCTGGTTGCGGACAACCAGCCGCTGACTGAAACACTGGACGAACTGCCGCCGGGTGAGTATGTGCGCATTACAGTCGCCGACAGCGGTTCAGGCATCCCTGCCGAATTGCTTCCCAAGGTATTGGACCCGTTCTTCACGACCAAGCCCGTGGGCAAGGGTACCGGTATGGGCTTGCCGCAAGCGTATGGCTTTGCCACGCAAGCCGGCGGCGCATTGATATTGAAGAGCGTGGAAGGACAAGGTACGACCGTAGAGATCTACCTGCCAAGGGCAAGCGGCACCGTATCGAGTTCGCCGGCCGAGACAAGCAGCGATGTGATCGGGCATGCAGCAACTACTGCAATATCATCGAACACGGCGGGGGCGAAGGACGCACATGGCGTAGTCCTGTTTGTTGAAGACGACCAGCTGGTCAGGGAATCGGTCATTCCCGCACTGCAGGCGGCGGGTTTTGCGGTGCTCGTCGCTGAAACCGGAGAACAGGCGGAAGCGATGTTCCAGTCCGGCCTGTCGGTCGATGCGATGCTGTCCGACATTGTCATGCCTGGGCAACTGAGCGGTATCGAACTGGCGCGCCTTGCCAAATCACGTTTCCCGCGCATGCGAATCATTCTGACCACAGGCTATAGCGACCAGCGTGTCAGCATCCCCGGCGTTCAGCTATTGGCAAAGCCTTATGAAATTTCCGAGGTGGTCGACCTGTTGGCGGACATGCGCACGATGCCTGAGTAAGGGTATCCGTGCATATCGGCACGGGACAAAAGGCTCATCAAGGACGTCTTAGGACAAGATACTGCGGATCATATGCCGCCGCCTGTTAATTTCCATCCCGCATCTACCCACGCACACCGGCATTCCGAATCCCTTCACAATGACGCAGGCTTTTTCGATTAGCCGTACACTGACCCTTGAACGTCTAACCGCAACCAACCCAAGCTGTGAAAGGATGTTTCCATGATGCGCAACATCGGCTCTTCCGACATCGCAGTCGCGCCACTGGCATTCGGTGGCAATGTTTTCGGCTGGACAGCCGATGAAGCAACTTCTTTTTCGTTGCTCGATCATTTTGTCGCTTCAGGTATGAACCTGATTGATACGGCCGACGTGTACTCGGTGTGGGTACCAGGACATACCGGCGGCGAGTCCGAAACCATCATCGGCAAGTGGTTAAAGCGCAGCGGCAAGCGTGATCGCGTCGTCATTGCAACAAAAGTTGGCATGGAAATGGCACCTGACAGAAAGGGCTTGCGCAAGGCATATATCCAGCAAGCGGTAGAGGATTCTCTGCGCCGCCTGCAGACAGATTACATTGACCTCTACCAGTCCCACAGCGATGATGCGGACACGCCGCTGGAGGAAACGCTGGGAGCGTATGCGGACCTGGTCAGGCAAGGCAAGGTGAGGATCATCGGCGCGTCCAACTACAGTGCTGCGCGGCTGGAGCAGGCACTCGAAGTCAGCCGCCAGCACAAGCTTCCGATGTATCAAAGCCTGCAGCCGCATTACAACCTGGCCGAACGCAGCGAATACGAAAGCACGCTGGAACCGGCCTGTCTTGCACATGGCATTGGCGTCATCCCTTACTACAGTCTTGCCAGCGGCTTCCTGACCGGTAAATATCGCTCGAAGGAAGATCTCGGCAAAAGCGTGCGCGGCAAAGGCGTCAGCAAATATCTTGACGAGCGCGGCATGCGCATCCTCGCAGCACTCGATGATGTGGCGCGCGATACGCGCTCAACGCCTGCGCAAGTGGCCTTGGCATGGCTTATCGCGCATCCCAGTATTACTGCCCCGATCGCCAGCGCCACCAGCATTGCGCAACTCGACGAACTGATCGGGGCTACCAGGCTGCAACTCGACCCGGCCATGATCGGTCGTCTGACAAGGGCATCGGCCTGAAGACTGACGATCTCGCCTGTGATCAATGCCGCGATGGGTGCCGATGTACACCATCGACATTTACATCCTGGAACTTGCAGCAAGGGGGGTAGTCGTACCGAAACCCATGCTTCTGGCGAAGGACGACAACATGCAAAGCATCAATCCGCATTCGGGACAGATAATCCGCTCCTACGATCCGCAAGACGATGCGGAAGTCGATCGTCTGCTCGGCGCAGCGGAAACGACTTTTCATGACTGGAAAAAGAGTTCGTTCTCCGACCGCGCGCAGTTGATGAAAGCCGCCGGCACGGCACTGCGCGACCGCAAGGAGCAACTCGCGGAACTCATGGCCGATGAAATGGGCAAGGTCATGCGCGACGGCATCGCCGAGATCGAAAAATGCGCCGGCTGCTGCGACTACTACGCCGATAACGCGCAGCGCTTTCTTGCGAGTCATGCCGTGCCGACCGATGCCGAAGATAGTTATATTGCCTTTGATCCGCTCGGGCCGGTGCTGGCGATCATGCCCTGGAATTTTCCGTTCTGGCAGGTCTTCCGCTTCGCCGCGCCGGCGCTGATGGCCGGCAATGTCGGTGTACTCAAGCATGCTTCCAATGTGTCCGGTTGTGCGCTCGCCATCCAGGACATTTTCCAAACCGCCGGTTTTCCTGAACATGCGTTTACCTCGCTGCTCATTGAAAGCGCGCGTGTCGAACGGGTGATCCGTCATCCGGCGATCAAGGCCGTGACACTGACCGGCAGCACGCCGGCCGGCCGCTCGGTGGCTGCGACAGCGGGTTCCGAACTGAAGAAAACGGTTCTAGAACTTGGCGGCAGCGATGCTTACGTGGTGCTCGATGATGCGGACCTGGACGCTGCGGTCGACATCTGCGTGAAGAGCCGCCTGATCAATGCCGGACAAAGCTGCATCGCGGCCAAGCGATTTATCGTCGCAAAATCCTTGCGCACGCAGTTCGAGAAGGCATATGCCGAGCGTTTCGAAAAAATCCGTTATGGCAATCCGCGCGATGAAAACTCCAGCATCGGCCCGATGGCTCGCGTCGACTTGCGTGACGAAATTCATCGGCAGGTTGAGGAAAGCAGACGGCAAGGTGCGCGCCTGCTTACCGGTGGAAAAATTCCGGCCGGCGAAGGCGCCTACTACCCACCGACGGTACTGACCGACGTCAAACCAGGCATGCTCGCCTTTGACGAAGAAATTTTCGGCCCCGTCGCGGCAATCATCGAAGCGAACAGCGAAGACCATGCCATCGAACTGGCAAATCAGTCGTCCTTCGGTTTGGGTGCGGCGCTGTTCACGCGGGACAAGGAGCGGGCCAACCGGCTTGCACGCCGTATCGAAGCTGGTAGCGTGTTCGTCAACGCATTCGTGAAGTCCGATGTACGCCTGCCATTTGGCGGCGTCAAGCAGTCGGGCTACGGACGGGAGCTATCGTGGTTCGGCATTCAGGAGTTCGTCAACGTCAAGACGGTCTATCACGCCAGGATAGAGGCCGCAGCTGGCACCACGTCAAAGACACCAGGCGGTGCACTCGAATAAGTCATTCCCGCCGCTGCACCATCCCGGCAGTTTGTGGAATGCGGCTTGTTCAATCCTTATTCTATGTACTCGGGCGCGGCGATTCGCTTGCCTACAAGGAAGGCATCGGCAACGATACGCAACGGCGAGAAATCTGCGTCCGATTTCCCATTGCGCACCAACTCTGCAAAGTGGGCATACAGGCCGGGATATTCGGCTTCCTTTTCCTGCATGACGAGCTTGCCGTCGACCTCTAAGCGCGTACCGCCCTTGTGCAGTGCCAGTTTTTCGCCTTTCGTCGACTCGACGAAAATACTCCAGGTCTGTTCGTTTTCCTGCAGGAAGTCGTAATCTGCGCGCACGCTTACACCGGTGTCAGTCATCATGTCCATGCCGACCTGAATCGGCGCATCGCAATTGACAGGAATATGCAGGTCGGCTTTCTGCACAATGACCGTGCCACTGAGGATACGCGTCAGGATGGAAAGTGAATTGATGCCCGGGTCGAACACACCCATCCCGCCAGGTGCAAAGATCCAGGTCTGGCCTGGATGCCACTGCCGCACGTTTTCCTTCCAGACGACATGTACGCTCCGGAGACTGCGTTGCGCGATCCAGTCCCGCGTGGTTTCCACCGCCGGCGCAAAGCGTGAATGCCAGCTGGCTAGCAGCGTGATGCCGCTCTCCTGTGCAAGGCGCCTGATGGCTTCGGCTTCGCCCAGCGTTGCAGCCGGCGGCTTTTCCAGGAATACATGTTTGCCGGCATTGATGGCTTCCTTCGCGATCGCATGGCGGACCTGCGGTGGCGTACAAATGGCTACTGCTTTTATTTCAGGATGGGCCTGCAACATCTCCGTCATGTTTTTGTAAGCCCGGACACCTTCGGGACGCGCATGCGGTGAGCATCCGGCCACGAGTTCCAGGTTGGGGTTGGCGTTAATCGCCGGAATATGCTGGTCGATGGCGATCTTGCCCAAACCAACCAGGCCGATGGAAAGCGGTTTGCTGTTATTCCTGCTTGACGAAAGGGTCATATCCTTGTGCCTGTTCTTGCATGCGCCTATGCGCCGGCCTGTATGGAAAATTATGGCAATAACAAATACCGAATAGCGCAGGTGCAATAGTTCGATGTGCGCTGCTTGCATGCGGCACTGTACCGATCATAGCAGCCGATATTGCCATGCTCCCTTCATCCCTTTTGCAAGTTTGAAGCAGCGCAAATGGATAGAAAGGGCACGAGAAAACATTTTCCCGGCAGCAGGATTTTTGTGACGATAGAGATGTCACGGAAAATTGCTGAGGGCAAAACTGTTTTTTTACTGTGCATTTCACTGCACCTATGAGAACGCTAACCATTCTTTCGGTTCAACCTTGCCGAGCCGCTCAGCAATCATGCGCCTCGCTCTGGTGCGGCGATAACCCGCAAGGCGATGTCAAGGGTTTATTGCACTGCAAGGCGCTGTCGTACGCCCTGTGCCCGTCACTGATAAACTACGGGAACCGTCAAAGCGGTATCCCGACAAGCAAGGCGTTGTTGCAGGCAAGCGCTTTTCTCCTGTGCACACCGCCACACCATTTGATCGCGTCCATGTATCTGGTAGCTCGCGCAGGCCTGCCAGATCCAGCGCGACAGCTTGATCTGCTGATTCACTCGTCCTGCGTTGGCCAAAGTGAGTACAACATGACTTATCCGAATACCCAACTCTTTATCAACGGCCAGTGGCAAGATGCCGCCGATGGCCGCACGCTTGCTGTACATAACCCCGCTACCGGCCAGGAAATCGGCCGTGTCGCGCACGCCGGCCGCGCCGACCTGGACAAGGCGCTGGAAGCGGCGCAAAAGGGTTTTGAAACCTGGCGCGACATGACGCCGGCAGAACGAAGCAAAATCATGCGCAAGGCCGCCGGCTTCATGCGCGAACGCGCCGAAAGCATTGGCCGCGTACTGACGCAGGAGCAAGGCAAGCCGCTGATCGAAGCCAAGGGGGAAGCTTTGGCTGCGGCAGACATCATTGAGTGGTTCGCGGAAGAAGGCTTCCGCGTGTATGGCCGTATTGTGCCGTCGCGCAACAACCTCGCAATCCGCCAGATGGTGCTGAAGGATCCGGTCGGTCCTGTGGCCGCGTTTACACCATGGAACTTCCCGATCAACCAGGTGGTACGCAAAGTCGGCGCCGCGCTCGCGGCAGGCTGCTCAATGCTGGTCAAGGCGCCGGAAGAAACGCCGGCAGGTCCCGCTGCACTGGTCCAGGCCTTCATCGATGCGGGCATTCCACCCGGTGTGCTGGGCCTGGTCTACGGTAACCCGGCCGAGATTTCGAGCTACCTGATCGCACACCCCGTCATTCGCAAGATTACCTTTACCGGGTCCACGCCCGTGGGCAAGCAACTCGCCGCACTGGCAGGCCAGCACATGAAGCGTGTGACGATGGAACTGGGTGGCCATGCGCCGGTCATCGTTGCCGAAGACGCCGACATCGCGCTCGCGGTGAAGTCCGCCGGCGCCGCCAAATTCCGCAACGCCGGACAGGTTTGCATCTCTCCGACACGCTTTCTGGTGCATGAAAGCATTCGCAGCGAGTTCGAACAGGCACTCGTCAAGCATGCGCAAGGTCTGAAGGTTGGCGATGGCCTGACCGAAGGCACACAGATGGGACCGCTGGCCAATCCGCGCCGCCTGACCGCCATGGCAGAGTTCACCAAGGACGCGGTCGAGCGCGGCGCAAAAGTGCTTGCCGGCGGCGAACGCATTGGCGACGGTGGCAACTTCTGGCAGCCGACTATCCTGGCCGATGTACCGCTGGAAGCGAAAGTTTTCAACGACGAACCGTTCGGCCCGATGGCCGCGATCCGTAGCTTCAACACCCTGGACGAAGCGATCGCCGAATCCAACCGCCTGCCTTATGGCTTGGCCGGCTATGCGTTTACCCGTTCGCTGAAGAATGCCGATCTGCTGGCTCGCAAGGTGGAAGTCGGCATGCTGTGGGTGAATATGCCTGCCTTGCCGTCGGCCGAGATGCCGTTCGGCGGACTCAAGGATTCCGGCTATGGTTCCGAAGGTGGCCCAGAGGCAGTGGACGCGTACCTGAACGTGCGTGCTGTCGCCGTGATGAATGTCTAAAGCGATGTAACGGTAGCGGCAGGGGCGGGCTTTGCGAAGCCTGTCTGCCGCTATCGTTCTATAGAGATTGGAGGCAAGCGTAGGCCGCCATCGTCATTGCAAAGCGCGGTACGCCTTGGGGTCAATGGTTCCATTGTCCTCCTCGCTCATACCGGTTGTTTCATCCAGAATTGCTGTCGACTGGTAGATGATGTCTTCTGGTGATCTCAGGTTACGAGATACATCTGACAAGCTAAGCAACGCGTCACGGGTTACATCGACACCCTGAAACGCTACTTATCCTTGCGCGCCGCCCGTAGCGTTATAATGCAGGCATGACATCCCACCTCTTACTCATTGAAGATGACGACACAGCAGCCTACCTCACGCTGAAAGTGCTTAAGTCGTGTGGATTCACTGCACAAATTGACGTCGTGCGTGATGGTATAGAGGCAATGGAATACCTTAACTGCCAAGGCCGTTACGCTGACAGGCAGCCTCAGAATCCGTCGCTTGTTTTGCTTGACCTGAAGTTGCCCAATCTCGATGGATTTGAGGTCCTTAAACAGATTCGGACTACGCCTAATTTGTCCGCCATCCCTGTTTTTATCCTTAGCGCATCGAAGACGGATGAGGATATATACCGGAGCAATCTTCTGGGCATTACCAAATATCTGGTTAAACCGCTAAACATGTATGAGTTCGAGCCGGTAGCCTCGAAGCTTATTTTTCATACAGATTCCAGAATTCACTAACCACCGTCAAGCGTAAGCACGCCGGTCGACGCAGCGTTAGACGCGTACAGGTGGCCATTATCTTACCTGGCGCGTAACGGCAATCAGCGATATTCAGCTATTTGCGGGCGGGCGAACGCACCTGCCCTTTCAGCAAATCCTTCTGGAGGAAATCACGATTGCTGCGATGAGCTGCTAACGAGTCGTTCACCGAGAGCGCGCAGCAGGTTGGCTCCATCTCCTTTCCAGGCACTCCCATGCATGCATGCCAATGTGTCGGGTAATTCGGATGCCAGCTTTTCGATCAATTGGCGGGTATTGGTTGAATGCGAAAAATAATCCAGCGGCTTCCGAAACGCCTCGCTTGTCTCCAGAATATCCTCCCCGGTCAGGGCACGCGCGCCGATGCCACCCTGGGTGAAAAGGTCTCCACAGAACATCGTTTTGGTTCCGGTATCCATCAGATAGCCCGTTTCCCAGCCATGGGGCAAATGCGGTGCATCAAGCCACTTTACCGCATGCTTCCCTAACGTGATCTCTTCGCCGTCGGCCATTGGATGGGCTGGTCGATCCGCGACATCATTCACTGACACCATTGCGGCAATCCGGCTGCACAATGGTACAGAATCCGGTGCAACAGCAAGCCACTCATTCAGAGAACCACATTCATCCGCTTCGAAATGTGACAGTGCAACGAACCGCAGACGGCTGACAGGCATGACGCTTTCGACGGCTTCGCGAACCAGAGGAAACATCTTTCTGGGGCCTGTATGAAAAAGAAGGGGCTGGTCATCAAGGATCAGATATTGATTGAATGAAAACCCGCCCGGTACGATGTCCACCGGCGTATTAATACGATATATGCCGTCAGCGATCTCATGAACATTGGTGCCGGTCGACGCATTGGTAGTGGCCATATCAACCTCCAGGTAAGTAGCTAAAGGAGAGGGTGGGATAGGTGAGAAACATGGGAAGACGGTAGCGATTTTGCAGCCCGCCAGTTTATGCCGGGCGGCAAGAAGATAGGCCTTTGAATATGGTCTTCTTACCAAATCCGGCCGGCTTGATGCATCGCAAAGAACAGCCTCCATGGACAATCCGAATTTGAGCGATACCAGGTGCAGACAGTCCCAATCCGCTCAATGGAAAGCCGGCATCGCAGCTTTTCCGGTATGAGCGATTGAGCAGGAAACGCTGCGAACAAGGGTGGCCTGCGCGACAACTTCGGCTCAGGCAACCTCGTTCAAAGAGCTTTCCCGTACTTCCCGAGCTTCGGTAGTGCGAGCTCAGGCGCGCTTGATATCCGACGCACCAAGGAATATCCGATTCCACGTCGGACTGATCGTAATTTCGTTAATGCATGCATGTGGGGGCATCTCCGCAATGAAACGGATGGTGCGACCGAGATCAGCCGGCTGCAGCATCTTCGCGCGTTCTTCGGGCGAAGGCGGTATCGGCCGTTTGTCCATGATCGGCGTTGCGACTTCTGCGGGACACACAGCACATGCACGAATACCGTTGATGCATTCCTCCTGATTCAAGTGCTCGGTCATGGCCACCACCCCATGCTTGGCTGCGTTGTAAGCAGGTCCGGTCATATAGGTATCGTACTTGCCGGCCCAGGATGAAATATTGATGATCAGGCCTGATTTGCGTTCACGCATGGACGGAAGCACCGCTGAAATACAATAGAAGCTGCCGTCAAGATTGACACGAATGACTTCATTCCAGCCCCGGGCATCCTGATTCTTCCAGAACCGGTTCGGTACATTCAGACCGGCACTGTTGATCAGGATATCGATGCGGCCATGCCGGTCCAGGATGGCCTGGCTTGCCTGCCGTACTGACTCGGAATCGGTGACATCAAGGACCTCGATTTCTGCCTTCCCGCCATTGGCAACGATGGCATCGGCTTCGGCTTTAAGCAGTTCGGGGCGACGCCCCGACATCACTACCGTTGCGCCAGCTTCGGCCAAGGCCTGTGCGCCGGCCAAACCGATTCCCGACCCTGCACCAGTGATCCAGGCGATGCTGCCTTGAAGAACCGTCATATTTGTCTCCTCGAAATCAATTTCAACATTGTTATAGGAATGGACGATCAAGCATTGCGCTGCCGAAGCTTCCCGCTACGCGCTGCCTTTTACTACGGCGCATGCTATAGGCCGTGACCTTGATTTAAAACAAACTTCGTCATCAACCGGGCATCCAATAATAGGAACTGCCGGGCCAAACATTGCCTGGCGCAGCATGCGGATGCAACTTTAATCAAGCTCTTGGAAGCGACTACCATGATACATTGGTAAGGCCACTTTGCATGTCGCGCGTTTTCCAGTTGGCCTGTTCGCAGAGCGGCGAAGAATGAGGTTGCGTTACTTCGGGATGCCATGACGGCGATCGAAGCTTGTCACGGCTTTCAATATATAAATATAGAAGGAGTGAGACAAATGACCGATTCTTTGTGGGCCGGCGCGCCCTGCCTTGCGATGCGCGTTTCCCGTGTTTCGCGCATTCCGATTCTGATGAACATCCGCATGGCCGTGGTCGCCGTTGCGGCCAGTCTGACGCTGGCAGGTGTTCCTGCGATCGCTCAGGATAAACCGATCAAGATCGGCGTTCCGACTGCCGTGCAACTACAGGTCGGACGCGACACGCAAGAAGCGATCAAGATGGCGATGGATGAGATCAACGCCAAGGGCGGCATTCTTGGCCGCAAGCTCGAGATGGTGGTTGCGGATGAAACGGAGAATCCCGAGACCGGCATCAGCGCGATCAAGAAATTGACCGCCGATGAAAAAGCCGATGTCCTGATTGGCGGCTACACCAGCGGCGTGACCCTGGCCCAGTTGCCGCACATCTCGCGAGCCAAGACCATCTATCTCGGCATAGGTGCGGCGTCGCCTTCCATCACCGCAAAGGTGAAACAGGACTACGAGAATTACAAGTACATATTCCGCACCGGCCCGATCAATGCGGCACATCAGGCAAGAAGTGTGGTCGACTTCATTTCCGGCATGCTGATCGGCGAACTGGGTTTCAAGAAGATTGCCATCGTTGGCGAGAACGCCAAATGGGTCCAGGACCTGGTGCCGGTACTCAAGAAGGGGGCGAGCGAAGTTGGCGCCGACATCAAGCTCACCGAATTCTTCGACACCAGCACATCGGACTTTTCGCCGCTTCTGTCGAAAGTGCGCGCCAGCGGGGCCCAGTATCTGATCGTCATTCTCTCTCATGCATCAAGCGACACATTTGCCAAGCAATGGCATGACGCGCGCGTCCCGATTCCCTACGGCGGCATCGACGTCAAATCGCAGGATGGCGATTTCTTCGACCGCGTCGGCGGCAAGTCGATCAGCCAGATCGCCGCAAACTTCGCAGTCCGCGCGCCACTGACGCCCAAGACAGTTCCATTCTTCGACGAGTTCAAGAAACGCACCGGCCGCGTGCCGGTATATACCGCGTTCGGCGCCTATGACTCGGTTTACGCTTATGCGCAAGCCGTGGAACGCGCGAAAAGTTTCGATACCGATGCGGTCATCAAGGCACTCGAACAAACGTCGATGCCCGGCATTGCGGGCACGCTGGAATATGACGAGTCTCATGACGTCAAGGCGGGCGGAAAATATATGAACCTGCTGTTCGCGCAGTGGCAGGACAAGGGCAACCGCGTGGTCATGTGGCCCAAGGAATTGCGGACCGGGAAAATGATCATGCCTCCGTGGATGAAGCAATAAGGCTGCAGTGGCGCCGGGCCTGAGCCCGGCGCCGGATACCGATCCTCGCATTTACAGTTTGCCCTATTGTGTCCGGAATGGATTTCCATGCATTCCGATTTGCGCTGGCGCGCCAACGGCTGCTCCGGCCCGGGAGACGTCCTTGTCAGAAATTCTAATATTCGGTGCGGTTACCGGCTCGATCTATGCGATGCTCGCAGTCGGCTTCACGCTTATCTTCGGGGTCGCCCGCATACTCAATCTTGCGCATGGATCGTTCTACGCGCTGGGCGCTTATGGCACCTATGCATTGACTTCTGTCGCCGGACTGCCGCTCTGGCAGGCCGCCGCGTTGTCGGTGCTTGCGGTCGCGATTTTCGGTGTGCTCGTCGAACGCATCCTGATCCGCCCGATGCGAAAGTCGCAGCTGGCAGTACTGATGATTTCTCTGGCCGTGGCATTAATCGTGGAGCAAATGCTTTTCCTGGTTTTCGGCTCCGAATACCGCAACGTGCCCGCGTTCATCGACGAGAAATTTACGATTGCTGGCGTGGATATCGCCGGGCAGCGGCTTCTGACGCTGGCGGTCGGCGCGGTGGCGATTGGCGCGCTGTATCTTTTTATTCAGACGTCCAGGCTGGGGAGCGCGATTCTCGCCATTTCGCAAGACCCTGAAGCAGCGCAATACATGGGCATCCCCGCTGATCGGGTGTTCTCCTTGGTGATGGCGCTATCGGCTGCGCTGGCAGCTCTGGCCGGCATCATGGCCGGGCCCTTCCTCTCGGTGAATCCGTCGATGCACCTGCTGCCCCTCGTCAAAGCATTCGCAATCGTCGTGGTGGGCGGGCTCGGCTCGATCCCCGGAAGCATTCTGGCGGCATTCATGCTCGGCTATGCCGAGACGCTGGTCGCCTACCTGATCTCGACGTCGTGGACGGAGATCGTATCGGTGCTGGCAACGCTGCTCATGCTGGTGCTGCGTCCCGCCGGCATGTTCGGCAGGCGCGCCGCATTCTAGACCCTTGATCAACATCGGGAGACATATGAGAGACAAGACGATTGATCTGGCCGGCGCGGGCTTCGTGCTTGCGCTGCTCGCCGTGCTTCCTTTGATTTTCGGAAGCGGATATCTGATCGGGGTGCTCACCGTAGCGGCGATATACGGAATCTGGGCGGTAAGCTGGGACTTCATGTCGGGCTTGACGGGGCGCGAGAACTTCGGCCATTCGCTGTTCATCGGCGTCGGCGCCTATGCCGCAGGCTTCCTCAATACATCTTTCGGGTTGGGGCCATGGTGGAGCCTGCCTGCGGCAATGGTAGTCGCGGTGCTGTTTGCCCTCCTCATGGGTTTCCCGACATTGCGGCTCAAAGGACCATATTTTGCGCTGGCAATGTTGTCTGGCGCCGTCATCATGCAGCGACTGATGCTGATTTTCTGGGAACACACCGGCGGTGAGGAGGGCATCACTGGCATTGAGCCGCTACTGCGTTCACCACTGCACTTCTACTGGCTGGTGCTGGCGACGCTGGCACTCGTGACCTTGCTGCTGCTGGCCATGGCTCGCTCGAACTGGGGGCTGATTCTTCGCGCAATCCGGGGCGACGAAGCAACCTGCCTTGCTGCGGGCATCAATGTCACGTACTACAAGATTGCCTCGCTCGCGATCAGCGCAGCATTTGCCGGGCTTGGCGGCGCCTTGTATGCACACTACCAGTTGCAGGTCAGCCCTCAACTGTTTGCCGTGGTAACGTCGATTACCGTCATCACGATGGTCTACGTCGGAGGCATGACGTCGATCTACGGTGCGGTCGGCGGCGCTCTGCTCCTGACACTGATGACCGAATTGCTGCGGGACTTCGGCGAATGGAGACTGATGATTTACAGCCTGGTGCTGATCGCCATTCTGTTCTTCCTGCCGAACGGGTTCGTTGCACCTGCCTGGACATGGCTGCGCAACCGGCTTGCCGGCAAGGCCTCGCTCGAGCGCAAGCGTGCCTCCGGAGCCCTTGCTTCCGATCGCCGTGACATCGGCAGTACAGCATCTGGGAGGGAGACGGCATGAGTCTGCTCATGGTGAAAGACCTGGACAAACGATTCGGCGGCCTGCATGCCGTCAAGAACGTCAGCATCAGTATTGAGCAGGGTGAGATCGTCGGTATCCTGGGACCGAACGGCGCTGGCAAGACCACCTTGTACAACCTGCTCACCGGCTTCATCCCTGCCGACAGCGGCGAAATTCGCTTGAATGGCCGTTCACTGCGCGGCCTCGCGCCGCACAAGATCGTGGGGTTGGGAATGGCACGCACTTTTCAGCTCTGCCGCCCTTTCGTCGGTATGTCGGTGCTGGAGAATGTGCGTGTCGGAAGCCTCGGGCCGCGCGTTCCCGCCGGTGATCTCGACAGCCGGGCGCGTGGTCTGCTTGCCGATGTAGGACTGAAGGGCAAGGAAGATTTCCCGGCGGAGCAATTATCCTACGGTGACCAGCGCCGGCTGGAAATCGCGCGTGCGCTTGCCACTGAGCCACTTATTCTGCTGCTCGACGAACCCTTTGCGGGCCTGGGCTCCTCCGAGATCGCGGAACTGTCGGCATTGATACGCCGCCTGCATTCGGAGAAGGGGCTGACCATCCTGCTCATCGAGCACAAGCTACGCGAATTCATGAAACTTGTAGCCCGCGTGGTGGCGATCGATTTCGGCGCGGTGATCGCGGCCGGCACGCCTGAAGAAATTGTTGCCCATCCGGGCGTCATCGAAGCCTATATCGGACGGCAGGAGGCTGAACATGCTGCTTGAAATTGAAAACCTGTCCGCCTCTTACGGCAAGGCGCTGGCACTGGAAGATGCGACATTGAACGTTGGCGACGGTGAAATGATTGCGGTACTCGGTCCCAACGGTGCCGGCAAGACAACCCTGCTCAAGGCCATTTCACGTTCGATTGCCGCCCAGGGCAAGCTGAGTTTCAACGGAGACTCACTGCATGCCTTGCCGGCGCATGCCGTGGTCGGCCGCGGCATATGCCATTGTCCGGAGGGGCGCCGCCTGTTCTCGGAGTTGTCGGTCAGGAAGAACCTGATGCTTGGCGCTTATCTACGCAAGGATCGTGATGCGATCGCCCGCGATTACGAGCGCGTGGTGGAACTGTTTCCCATTTTGCGCGAGCGTGCCTCGCAGATCGTGAGCACCCTGTCCGGTGGCCAGCAACAGATGGTCGCCATCGGCCGCGCGCTGATGGGCGCACCCAAACTGTTGCTGCTCGATGAACCCTCGGTAGGCATTGCGCATCGCCTCAAGATGGAGATCTTCGGCGCCATCAAATCCATCCGCGACAGCGGCGTCGCCATCCTGATGGCGGAGCAGGACGCGCAGTCGGCGCTTCGCATTGCTGACCGCGTCTATGTTCTGGAGCATGGACGTGTCGTACAGTGCGGGACGGCGGCCGAAATGGCCAGCAACGACCGTATCCGCCAGATTTACCTTGGGGTTGAATAACCCCTACTCAGGCACGGCGACCTCGCGAGGTCGCCACGAAACGGCGGCGTGTCAGCGCTCTCGCATGAGCGGAAAACGCCATACCATGGCGTATCAGGCCGGATCGACCGGTGCGGGCGGTACGCCACCCCGCTCGATCGACTCGCCGGCAAGCAGGCATAAATCTTCCCGGTACCGGTCTGCAACGAGCTGGACGCCGACCGGAGCCGTTCCCGCCATTCCGGTCGAAACCGTTAATCCCGGCAAGCCGAGGAAAGGTATCCCGATCTGTGTCATTTGCGCGTCCCACACACGAGCGTAGGAAGCCTCGCCTTGCAGGTCAAGCCCGTCGGGAAAAGGTAGTTCGGCCGATACCGGAAGCAGCAGTACCGGATAGTCGGCCAGAAATTGCCGCCATTGACGCAAGAGTGTCGCCCTGCGTGTGAACGCATGCGAGAACGAGGACAGATCGAGAGATTTCGCTCTCGCCTTATGCCCGGCAAGCGCGGTTAGCGCACCGGGGTCGTTTTCCTTGATGGCGGCGGCTTCCATTGCGTCGAAGCCATCTCCAAGCCAGAGGACAATCTGCAGTTCGGCTGCTTCTTTCATCGGAGGAGTATTATCAATCTCATCGACGCGCCAGCCATCCTCCCTGAGCCGCTGTGCCGCCTCAACCAACGCCGCCTCGACTTCGGGCCGTGTCTGCAGACCATCGGGCCGTATGCAAAGCGCCGCCACACGCGGCGCTGCTGGACCTTGCAAAGGCGCCGGCACCCACCATGGGTCCCGCAGATCAGGCGCCGCCATCGCGGCAAGGCCGAGCCGCACATCCTGAATGGTACGTCCGATCGGGCCGGAGACCGCCGTAAGCTGAGGCCCTATCGCCCGTTCGGGTAACGATGCGTTATAGGCGGGCACCCGTCCGAGAGTCGGCCGCAGTCCGTGCACGCCGCAAGCGTACGCAGGATACCGGATCGATCCGGCGATATCCGTGCCGTGTGCAAGATGTCCGATTCCCGCTGCCACCGCTGCCGCCGCGCCGCCGGACGACCCGCCAGGGGTCAATGCGGGATCGCGCGGATTGCGCGTGTTCCCGTGCAATAGATTGCTTGTGAACCAGCGATAGCTGAACGCAGGTGTATTGGTTCGTCCCAGTATGATCGCCCCTGCCTTGCATAGATTGTCCACGACCGGGCTGTTCGATTGCGCAATCAGGTCGCGCTGCAGTGCGACGCCATTGGTGGTCGCGTAGCCTGCCTGATCCACATTGACCTTTACCGTGACCGGAACGCCGGCGAGGACGCCCAGAGCTTCGCCGCGCGAGATGGCCGCGTCGATGCTTTCGGCCTGCGCCAGCACATCCTCCGGCCGGCATTCCACCACAGCATTGATCAAGGGGTTGACCGCAGCCAGCCTTTCCAGTGCAGCATGCGCCGCCTCCCGCGCCGAGATCTCTTTTGCCTGGATTTTTGCAGCCAACTCCGAAGCCGACAGGCGCCATATGCTAGACATGTTTTCCTCCGTTCTAGGCTCACTGTAGCCAGATAACTCGGTTGTCATTTTGAACAAAGGCAAAGTACCGCCCTTGAACTGGGCCCGGTCAAATTTTAGTTGCCGACTCCGCTTACTTTTCCCCTACCTCCACACGGATGTTCGGCCTCCCAGCAATTTACGTGTTGGCTGTTTTCCAACGGCCGCCCGAAAGTGTTCGGGAATGTCCAATACCTAACCCGGGGATGTGGGCCCTGGTCCATTTTCGACGCGAGCCCATCAACAAGAATACCTTGGATATTCAAGGGGTTAACAGCGTCTCCCTCGCGCCCACTGCATATTGGCACGCTTGCTGCAAGTACGACCCGCATGCGCAATAACAGATGCAGTGGAGTGAAAGCTGGCCGCGCTTCCATTCGTGAAAAAGCAAACCACATTTCTAAACTTTTAATGGAGAAATCCCATGAGAACCAAATCCACCCTGCTTTTTGTGATTGCCCTGCTGCTTAGCCCTTGTTGGGCTCTGGCGCAGTCTGCAACCGCCGTCTCCGGCAACGCCACCCTGACATACCACAAAACCAACAACAATCGTCCTCTGGTGCTTCAGTGGAACGTCCAGGGCCGCGGAGACATCTGGATTTTTCCGGCCGGTGGAATCTTTACTTTCAATTTTCACGCAGACCATTTACATCCAGGTGCTCATGTCGGCCCGAATCAGATACACGTTCAGGGTATCTTGGATACACCCGGGATTTCCGGCGTCCCTGCAGGCCAGGTATTGGCAGGGATCATTTACACGCTGGAGGGTGATACGCCGGAAAGCGGTTTGTCACGCATCTCCGAGAAGATACAAGTCATTAACAAGTCTTCCGTTGATATCCCGCTTGACGTGATCGGCATGGGGTCGAAGCCGGACGACAGTGAGTATGCCGGTCCTCCAGTGACGGATCTGGAGTATCCGGCGTTTCAAACCATGATGGGAACAAGCGCACTATTCTCGGAAAAAGGTTCGACTGCAGAAGCGCCCTTTGGACCGCTCACGATCAGTCGGATAGTTACCGTCAGAGGATTCAATCCACAATCCTCGCGCCAGCGTGTGACGGTACGTGCCGGCGAAACCATGACGATTCTTACCGAATTAAGCTTGGTTGCTTTCTCAGCACCGGCAACGCCGGCGCCAGTCCCCCAGTAACATAGCCTCATTTGTGCTTGACAAAGAAAAGACGCTGTATCAACACTGAATCATGAGGAAAGGAGGCCACCATGTCCTTATATCTCACCCGCTTCAGTTATACGGCAGAAACTTGGAGCGCTATGATCGAGCGTCCGGAAGACCGACGGGATATGGCTCGCGTGATCATCGAGTCGGTCGGCGGCAGGCTCCACGGCTTCTGGTACGCCTTTGGCCAGTACGATGGCTATACGCTCTGGGAAGCGCCTGACAATGTCAGGATGGCCTCCGTCGCCCTTGCCCTTTCCTCCCGCGGCGCTATCAAGTCACAGGAAACACATGTCCTTATGACCGTCGAGGAAACCCTTGAAGCACTGAAGGGAGCAGCACAAGTACCCTATCGCCGCCCAGGCCACACAACTAAAGACTGAGCCGGGACTAGCTTCGAGTCACAAAGTTGCTCTTGACGGAAGTGGATAGCAGGCAAAGTGCTAATCAGTGACGTACGCTTGTTCACTTGAGAATGGTGCAAGTGACCGGAGCGGGTTGAGTCAGTCGTTTCCGATTCGTAAGCGCACGCCCAGAAATGCGGTGTAGAGCGGCCGCTGTCATTTATCGCCTAAGGCGCATGTCGGCCAATACCGGTCGGTCGAAGACCTTCCACAATTGGTGTTGCTTTTACACATAGGCGTTCCAAAGTGCTCTTGTTTTGAGCGCTAGTGCCCTATAAGGGTCCATTTGATTCCAGTGCAAAAAGCCACGGTAGTCATCTCAAAAAAGAGCCGCTCTCTAGTCGACCAGCGACCCCGACCGGCACTTGTATTCCAGGGGTGAAAGCACGGCCTCAGGAGGGGTGCTGAGTACTATGGCTTCTGGTGCAGTATCTCTGTACGCAAGTACTTGTAGTAATACCTTTGCACGTGCTTCCTCCTCGTTGTTCGCCATGACCTGCCTGGCTTCGTTCTCGAGTTTCTCCCAACCTCTGACTTTGTACGCGACGTTGAAGCAGGACAGAATCACAATCCCTTCCTATAGTGTGCCGCTACGACGTAATAAACCGCGCGGGGATTAGAAAATTGCCGAGAACGCGTGACAGGTCGGATAAATCTTCTAGGATTACGCACTCAGGCTAAAGCCCAAGTCATCAGTGGCGGGGACGCTGATGACGGCTCCTTCAGTGGAGTCGTCTGTCTGTTTGAGAGTGGAAATGCCGATGCGAAGACGGACGAGAAGAAGCGTTGGATGGGTACACAATGCGCTGACTGGATATGAATAGCAAACACCATTTATTATTTCGCTCAACACAAAATATGAATTGGCAAAGAACGTCTCCACCGCACTGTCGAAAAAAGGCCGCGGCAATTAATTGCCGCGGCCTTTTGCCTACATGCGTCCCGAAAAAGCTTTATTGCGGGCGCGTAGTACCGCTAGACGAAGAACTGCGCTCACCAGCTCCACGAATCGGCGTGGTGAGTTTTTCCAGTGATTCTTTCTGACGCTGGGTCACCTTCGCAGTCTGCTCAGATGCCTTTTGGGCGACTTCCTGAACAACTGCCTCTGCAGTGCGGGTGGCGTTCGGGATATGCGTTTCTGCGGTCTTCGCTATGCCAACCTGAGCTTCAGCGAGAATGGTTTGCACATGCTGACTATAGGCGCGGACTTTCTCTGCTGCAGGCTGTGCCTGACCAGCCGCAATCGATACGGCTTCGGTACGGTCATCGGCCTGCAGCACTTGCCGAGTGGTCGACAGAGTTTCTTCCATCAACGTTTGCCCCACCTGGATGTTGAGCTCATTCAGCTTTTGCATGCTGTCGAACATTTTTTTCGACACATCGGCATAGAAGGCAAATTGCGCCTCAAGTTGAGCTTTTACGGCGGGCGAAGATGATGACGCGAAGAAGTTATTCATAAGTATTCCTAAGAAACATTTTATGCAAACGATTATCTGCATAAGGGGCTAACACAAGGTCTGAACCGGCATCTGGTCAAACGTTCAATATATATTTGTGCGATGCAGCATAGACATAAGTTCAATCTTATTCTAGCCAATTACTTAAATAAAAATTACCCTTTTATACTGCGTCGCAGCATACTGGACAATCTTAATTCAATGCTCAGCTGAGCTTCCATGGAGCATTATGCATATCACTAACATTCAACCGTCCTCTCCAATGCTGTTCGCCTTCGAACCAGTGCGTTCAATGATGGATTTTTTTGCAGGGCAAGCCCTTCCACTCGAGCGTCTGCCAAAAGGGGATGGGCATTCCGTGATCGTATTTCCGGGACTCGGGGCGTCTGGGGGTGCCACCGCAATGTTGCGCACACGCTTGCAGCAACTCGATTATGAAGTCCATGATTGGGAACAAGGCATCAACCAGCTACCAAGCGGCGACCTGGACGCATGGATTACGCGGCTGGCGAAGCAATTGAGGAGCTTAGCAGCACGAGACGGTCGTACCGTGACGCTAGTTGGCTGGAGTCTGGGTGGCCTGTATGCACGAGCGCTACTGGAACGCTATCCAGCTTGCGTGCGTCAGATCATCACACTCGGCACCCCCTATGCTGAACTGCACCACATTGGCGCTGCACCAGTCAACCTCAGCGATATCGACGCTGACGCAGTTGCCGCGGTGCCAGCATTCTCGATCTACTCTAAGTCTGATGGAGTAGTGGCATGGCAAGGCTGTGTACCCACCGCTTTGCCCAACCATCATGCCATCGCACTCGATGGCGTGAGTCATATGGGCTTAGTGCATCACCCGGAGGTGCTGTCGATTATCGCTGAACTGCTTGCCAGCAGCACCAAGGGGCAGCTGGCAAGCAGGCCGCAAGATGTTCATAGGGATAGAGGTCCAAAGGTATAGAGGTGTGGAACATTGTCTAGAACACTGAAAGGATGAATTTTCATCCAACGAACATTGCAGGAAGAAGTGCTGCAAACTAATTGCTTGGACAGCGCGAGAGACAGGTTAGGGTTGCGTCTTGCCTATGTCTGTCACCGACGTCTAGCCAAGGGCTTGAACGTAGTGCAAAGCAGTCAGCACCATACTGTCAAGCAAGCGCGGTATTCGGCCAGAAGCAGATATTGAGGACATGGCCTTGTACTGGTGCCCAAGACTGGTTGTGGCCGTTCAATTGCCGCGAGTGCCAACCCAAGGTGCCTGTTCACCTTTTTAACTTTGCCATTTGATCACTAGCAAGGCTTGGTCGGACCACAATATCAATCGATTGACCGTCGTAGGTACGCAATGCCGCACAGTTCATTGGGCCGAATATCGGGGCAGGCTGATTGTGAAAACACATCCAGTTCCCGGTACGTCGCGTACGCTCAATATTCCCGAACTAGCCTCGACACTTTGCCTTGCAATTGACAGTCCAAGTCCAAGTCCGGATCGGTCGTCACTCTGTTGATGGAAGGGTGAGAACAGCGTTTCGCTGCTCCTTGGCGGCAGGCCTCCACAGTGATCACCGACCTCGATCAGGATGCGATCCCCGAGTGCATGCGCATTCAGGCTGACATCGGTATGCGGGCGCGTGAATTTAAATGCATTCTGGAGCAAATTTCCTACTGCGGCGAATAGCAGATCGCGGTCCGCTTCGACAGCCAGCAGGGGATCGACATCGGAAACCAGGAGTCTGCATCCGCGCGCCTGGGCTTCCAGGGTCGCAGCATTCTTTGTGTCTGCAATGAACGCCGCAAGCGGAAATCGAGTTTGTATTCGCGGCGGACCGACAGCAATCCGAACCTCTGCCAAAGTGCGGTCGATCAGGGCGCCAAGTCCTAACAGGCTTTTTTCCAGAACCGCTCCGGTAGCGCCTGTCAGGGTCAAATTCCCGGCCTTTGCGGCAGTAAATGCCAGCGAAGCCGTACCGAGGAGGTTGCGCAGTTCGTGGGCAAAATTCCCGAGTTGCTCCCTGAGGTCGTTGGCTTGCCTGTCGGCCAGAATGGAGTCGCGCTGATAGTTGAACTCTGTAACGGCATCGGCGATTGCATTATCCAGGCAACGATTAAGCGTCCTGAATTCGTCTACCGAGAAGGGCGCGTCACGCTCGAATGCGAGATCCGTAATCGACTGACAGAGATCTCCGTAATCGTGCACCACCTGATCCACCGAGAATCCGAGTTTCAACAGCTGATGACCGTGCTGTGCCGCCGACAGACCGATTTCGCTCACAGGCAGACCTCCGGAGCCACCGGCTGGCCCAGACACCTTTCGGCTTTCCATGGGATCCTTACCCTGTTCTATGTGCAGAGTTTTGATTAGCTGGTTCAAGAACATCGGTATACCGTTTTGCAGTTGCTGCTGCGTTGCAGCTCGTTTTGGCCTCTGGGCAACTTTTGCTCTGCATCGTTCTATCAGGGCGGTGCGATTATTTAGAAGGAACTCGTACATCATGATTGCACCACCTTTTGATCGCGTCCAGAATCGAAAGCTCGATTGCTTACCTTTACCGTCTCGGCAAGCGCAAGCAGATATACTGCTTCAGACACCGCCAACTGTCATAAGTCTTTTTCAGGATAGCAGGCTTCCCCATTTACGCGTTTGTATTTCGAGAGCAGAGAGTATTTCTGCATGTCCTGACATAATCGTGTTCCCCAAGGGATATAAAAACCTTTTTATTTGCGAAGCATGAAAAGCGGCGTGAATCCATTTATCGAACACTTCTTTGGGTTTGCCTGATTAGGACAGCCGGTTTAGGCCAGCCAGGACAACGATCGAGTTTTGATGGATGTATATTGATCACGGCTCATTGCAGCAATGAAAATCGAGGAGAAAAGAATAGTGATGAGTAATGATTACACGATCCACCTGAGCGGCCCCTTCGACCTGACCGACTCAGCGGGTCGTGTGCATCGTATTACCTCGGTGTACATTTACGATGAAGGGTATGGACTGATCGATGTGCATGCGGCCCTGGCTTCCAGTGATGAAGAACACAGCCTGCATGAAGACGCGGCTGTAATCAGGCAAATCATATCCCGACTGCGCAGCGTCGGCTATGTCGGACCGGATTTCGGCCTTGCCGGCGATGATCTGCAAGATGCAGGCTTGATCGTGCTGGAAGCACCGGAAGCGTTCGGCATGTTTGCGGCGGCGAAAGGATGGAAGAACCTGGCTGAAGATTACAACGAGGGGCAGGCACACGACGCAATTGTCCCGGAAGTCATCACCACCACCGAAGCCATCTATTTCGAATTGATGACGCGAATGCGCCGACCATAGAGGGCCTGCAAACGCTCCACCATCGCCGGGTTTTCGGATCGGCTTCGCCATGTCGGCATCGAAGTCTACTTAGTGATATTCCCAATAGTCGAACAACAGGTTTTCCGGTTCTCGCAAGAAGATCCAGTATTGCGCACGTTCGCTTTCTTCAGCGTCTCCTTAAATCCACCTTCGGATTTGGAATGACAGCATAAAGCTATCGATTTCCAGTTACACACGTTGACCGTCCGGTATAGAGAAGGTCGAGAGTCGGCTGTGGGTCGACACCAGCCAACGGTGCGCAGCGGATCGCCTGCCGCGCATGGCCATAACCAGACTGTCTTAATAGTTACTCGATGCTCGAAAGCCGACATTCAAAGAATGGAGTCACCTTCACTTAATCCAATTGTTCGGTGATATTCTTCATCTGTCTTCTCAATCTGAGTGCGTTAGACCATGGCAGTGATCTGCTTTTAGGGCTGGTGTGATGCCGGTGAGCCATGAATGAAAGCGAGGATTGGAGTGAGGTGCGACGAGTGATTCCGGCAGAAATAGCGAAAATCAATCAGCTGAGATATATTGGGCCGCATGAACAACTAACCGGCGATTGCACTTCGACCTTGAAAACGTCATGGAATACGATTCTCAGAACCCATTTGCACGAATTTTACGTGGCGAGTTGCCATCCATTAGGGTGTACGAAGACGACTTCACGATTGCGATCATGGACATCATGCCGCAAGCCGACGGACACGTTCTGATTCTGCCAAAAGAACCGGCCGTCGAAATCTTTGATCTCTCCGCACAGGGTGCTGCCGCATGTATCCGGACCACTCAAAGAGTAGCAACGGCAGTAAAGGCTGCGTTAAACCCGCCTGGCATTGTGATTGGCCAATTCAATGGAAAGGCGGCGGGCCAGACTGTGCCACATGTTCATTTTCATGTGGTTCCAAGATGGGAAGGGGATTCACTAAAGCCACATGGCGCAGTTCCCGCAGTCCTCGACCACCTTCGCGCGATCGCAGCTCGGATTATCGCTGCCTTGCCAAGGGAAGGCGTATGACGACTGCATTGCCACAGGGTCGCTGGCAGCGCACGTTTCCATCACCTCAAGGTTAGCAACGTAGAATTGCGCTGTTTCTGCGAGGTGTTCGTTGCGATCCTGTTCCCCTCCGGAGGTTGGCCGATACAAGGCACGGTAGGCTGATGGGAAGTTCGAAAGGCAACCCTGAAATGCTGTCGCAGAGCGAGGGAAGCACTCAACCTGTCCTCGATGCGCTTATGTGCTCGGCGCAACGCATCAAACCGTGCAGACGGCGCTTTGCGACGGTCACGGGCCTTGCAGCTGCGTGAGCCGCTGTTCGAGGCTTGCCCGGGAAAGTTCGCCTACTCGCGTGTCCACCAGCTTTCCATGCCGATCAAAGAACAACGTGGTTGGCAAGCCTGCAGATCCTGCATGCTTTGCGATGGTTCCTTCCCTGTCGAGTAAGACATTTTCCAACCGCAGGGATTCAGAGTCGATGTACGCGCGCACGACTTTGGAAGATTCGCCTTGATTAGCGAAAACGAACACCACGTCATTGTGCATCTTCTGCGCCTCCTGAAGTACCGGCATCTCGCGGCGGCACGGCCCGCACCAGGATGCCCACAGATTGATGACAACCGGTTTCCCGACTAACGATCGGAGTGAGACACGGTCGCCTGCGAGGTCAGGCAATACGATTTCCGGAATGGATGTGGCGGGCCTGCCTGCCTGAAGCGCCGTCGTCATTCCTCCCCACAGTGCCAGTCCGGTTAACAGTGACGCAAGGATTGGACGCCGCCGTGTTCGGTCTTTTATCACCAGCACAATGGCCATGAGGACGGCGCCGCTGATGCCGACAATGGTATTCATCCCGCCATCCCGGATGTCAACAATCGTCCACGGGCTGCTTACATAGCTCCGCCAGTAGACCAACACGAACGCAAGACGCGCCGATGCTATCCCAACAAACAAGATGGACCACAACGCGACCTCGATGTCGGTCCCGTATCGCTTCGCAACCCGGTCCCCGACGAAAAAGGATAAGAGGATAGTGACAAAGAAAAGGAGAAGCCCAGAAGACAATGCGAACGGTCCGAGTGTAAAAGATTCCATTGGGGATTATTTCCAGCTTCCGCGCAGAGCGCATTTGTTAATCATTTGAAAGAGAATGCACCTTGCGCTTGTGGGAAGGTCAACAAAGAATGCAGCAAAAGCCGTCATTTAAGCATTGACCTTCACATCGTTGGAAGGTTGATGATACAGGCATCCACAATGTATTTCGGAGTTTGTGATGTCTGTTTCGAATCTTCAAGCAAAGCCTCTGGGCAAGCGACAACAGCGCGTTGCCCTAATAGTCATTGCCACTGCCCAGCTGATGCTGGTCCTCGATGACACGATTGCGAATATCGCATTGCCCAGCATCCAGCGGGAGTTTTCTGTCCCGTCATCTCTCTTGCCTTGGATCGTCAACGCATACATCCTCGCCTTTGGCAGTTTGCTGCTCTTCGGCGGTCGAGTGGGCGACCTTTTCGGCCGGCGTCGCGTGTTCAAGACGGGACTTGTCCTGTTCACCGGTGCGTCATTGCTTGGCGGCCTTGGTCCCAATGTAGAGTCGCTGATCGCTGCACGCGGTCTGCAAGGTATTGGCGCAGCGCTTGCTGCCCCCAATGCATTAGCGCTGATCGCGACGACTTTCCCCGTAGGCAAAGCACGTAATTCTGCCATGGCGGTGTACGGTGGCATGTCCGCACTAGGGATCACCGTCGGCGTGCTGCTGGGCGGCGTTCTAACCGGGATGCTGAGCTGGCGTTGGGTCTTTTTCATCAATATTCCCATCGGCCTCGGAGTCCTGGCAGGAACCGGCAATTTGATCGAAGGTCAACGCAATACGGGGCGGCTCGGCACATTCGGTGCCATTACCGGAACCGTTGCCCTCGTTGCACTTACCTATGGCGTGACCCGTAGTGGCGAGCATGCGTGGACCGATCCGGTGACGGTGGCCGCTTTCATCATTGCCATTGCAATGCTGCTTTTGTTCCTGTTTATTCAGACACGCAGCAAATATCCGATGTTACCTCTCTGGTTGCTCGCCGAGCGTAATCGCGCGGGGTCTTACGCCACCATGCTGTTCACGGGCGCGGGACTGATGGGTACATTTTACTTGCTGACGCTTTTTCTGCAGCAAGTTGCGCAATTCAGTCCTGCAAGAACGGGCTTCGCCGCACTGCCTTTCAGCGTCGGCATTATCCTCGGCGCAGGCATCAGTTCCAAACTGGTTGAACGCCTCGTGCCCCGGCTTGTCGCCATGCCAGGACTGTTGCTGGGTGCCGCCGGCATGTACTGGCTATCGACACTGACAGTTGATTCGCCCTACGTCGGCCATGTCATGCCTGCCGTCCTTCTCACGTCCTTCGGTCTGGGGATGAGCGCCGTAACAATGACGCTGACCGCCGTACATGGCGTAGCCGAGGAATGGGCCGGTGTCGCCTCCGCCGTGGTTAACATGGCCCAGCAGATCGGAGCCGCTTTGGGCCTCGCCCTATTCACCACGGTTTCGGTGACTGCAGCCGACGGCAAGTTGCCTCAGGCGGCCATGCTTTTGCAGCAAGGAGGCGATCCGTTCATCGTGGCAAAAGCTGGCGAGGCGCTGACTTATGGCCACACCACCGCATTCGGTGCAGGCGCTGCGTTGCTGCTGCTTGCCGCCATCCTCGCAGGTACTGCGGTCAATACGAGGCAACGACAACAGGCTGGCGGCGTGGCCATTTAAAGCGGACTTCTTTGATACACAGTGCGCAGTCCGGCACTAATGAATCGGGAGTAATAAAGTCTTGACCTTCCCACCCTGGAAAGGTCTACAGTGAATTGAAGTTCAACACAGGAGGTAAAAATGGTCGAGATTCACGTGGAAAAAATGACCTGCGGAGGTTGTGCAAGTCGGGTAACGAAAGCGGTCCTGTCCCAGGATGAAGATGCAAAGGTCAATGTCGATCTGAAGACCAAGCGGATTTACGTGACCTCGACGTCCGAGGTCTCGGACTTGGTACAGGCAATATCGAGCGCCGGTTATCCGGCCAGGGTGGCCAACGAGGCCGCTTAACGGGATCATGCCGATGCAGAAATAATTGCCCGCCAGGAGGAATCATGGAACATCGAAAGCACGGAAGCCGCGATCACCACGATCACCACCACGCCCATACCGGCCATGCCGGTTCAGGACATGGCCACCATGCGCATGCAGGGCATGATGCCACTGCTTCTGCGGAAAAACCCTTCACCGACCCGGTCTGCGGAATGAAGGTTGCTGCTGATCCCGAGAAGACTCTCGACCATGATGGCCTCGCCTACCATTTCTGCAGCGCGCGCTGCATGGAAAAGTTTCGGGCGAATCCGGAGGCTTACGTAAAGCCGAAAGAAAACGCACGGGCCGAGACGCCGGCGCCTGAAGGGACGATATATACCTGTCCGATGCATCCCGAAATTCAGGAATCGAAACCAGGCAACTGCCCGAAGTGCGGGATGGCCCTTGAGCCCATGATGCCTGCACTCGACGAGGAGGAGAATCCGGAACTGGTCGATTTTCGTCATCGCTTCTGGTGGACACTGCCGCTCACGGTCATCGTGACCGCTCTGGCAATGTTTAGCCATCAGATATTCCCGCAAGGGATACCGGGCCAAAACTGGATAGAGCTGGTTCTCAGCACGCCAGTTGTGCTGTACGCCGGTTGGCCATTCTTTGTCCGGTGGGCGCAATCCATCGTCAATCGCAGCCCTAACATGTGGACGCTGATTGGCACCGGCACAGGTGCGGCGTATGGCTACAGCCTGATTGCGACGATCGCTCCCGAACTGTTTCCTCCCGCATTTCAGATGCATGGCCGCGTCGGCGTGTATTACGAAGCGGCAGCAGTGATCATCTCATTAACCCTTCTCGGCCAGATTCTTGAACTCAGGGCGCGGTCGCAGACTTCCGCTGCCATCAAATCACTTCTCGGGCTCGCGCCAAAGACCGCCCGCCGATTAAAGGGTGACGGCACAGAGGAAGATGTGCCGCTGACCCATGTCCATGTCGGAGATTTGCTCCGGGTACGACCGGGCGAAAAAGTGCCCGTCGACGGCGAAGTGCTCGAAGGAGAAAGCGCACTGGACGAGTCTATGCTGACCGGGGAACCCGTTCCGGTCACCAAGCGCGCTAGAGACAAGCTTATCGGTGCCACCATCAACACCAGTGGCAGCCTCGTAATGCGGGCTGAGAAGGTCGGTTCCCAAACCATGCTTTCCCAGATCGTTCAGATGGTGGCGAATGCGCAGCGCTCGCGTGCGCCGATGCAGCGGCTTGCCGACGTGGTCGCCGCCTACTTTGTTGTGGTAGTCGTAGCCATTGCCGCCTTGACCTTGCTTGGCTGGGGTACTTTGGGTCCCGAACCAAGCTGGGTGTATGGTTTCGTCAATGCTGTTGCAGTGCTCATCATCGCTTGCCCTTGTGCCTTGGGACTCGCTACGCCGATGTCGATTATGGCGGCAACAGGCCGCGCGGCAACGCAAGGGATACTTTTCCGCGATGCCGCGGCTATCGAGGCCATGCGCAAAATCGACACGCTCATCGTCGATAAGACTGGCACCCTGACCGAAGGCAAGCCTGCCTTCGACCGCGCAATCGCCGCACCGGGGTCTACTGAAAAAGATGTGCTTCAGCTGGCGGCAAGCATCGATCAGGGCAGCGAACACCCTCTGGCTCATGCCATTGTCGCGGAGGCTCGGAAGCGCGGCATCACGCTGTACAAGCCGGAAAAGTTTGAGTCGTCGAGCGGGATCGGCGTACGAGGCGTGGTCACGGGACGGCGAATTGCGCTTGGCAATACCGCACTGATGGACCGCGAGAATGTTGACTGGAATTTACTTGTACGCGAAGCGGAAGAACTGCGCGCCGAGGGCGCGAGCGTGATGTATCTGGCTGCGGATAGCCAGTTGGTCGGTCTGCTGGCGGTTTCCGATCCAATCAAAAGTACGACTCCGGAAGCACTGCTGACCTTGAAAGAGGCCGGGCTCAATGTGGTCATGGCGACAGGTGACGGCGTAACTACCGCCAGGTCTGTGGCGAAACATTTAGGCATCTCGGAAGTGTATGGTGAAGTCAAACCGCAGGACAAGCTCGACCTTGTCGAGCGTTTCCAGAGAGAAGGAAAGATGGTCGCCATGGCCGGCGACGGCATCAACGATGCACCTGCGCTGGCAAAATCCAATGTTGGTATCGCCATGGGAACCGGTACCGACGTCGCCATCAACAGCGCGCATGTTACCTTGGTAAAGGGAGATCTGCGTGCAATTGCTCAGGCCCGAATGCTCTCCGTCGACACTGTGCGCAACATGCGCCAAAACCTTGGCTTTGCGTTCGTATACAACGCCTTGGGAATCCCGCTGGCTGCAGGCCTGTTGTATCCGTTTACTGGACAGCTTTTGTCGCCAATGATTGCGGCACTGGCGATGAGCCTAAGCTCGGTTTCGGTAATCACGAATGCGCTTCGCCTGCGCGGAACAGGTAGAGGATAAGGGGTAAGGTCAGCCTTTGCACGATGTGGGACTGGACCAGAATGCGTAACATGGGGAGTACAAGGAAGAATGCACGTGCAAAGGACCACGCCACGGATATTACGAGCCTACGTGGGCTTACCTACCGATTCCCCGTCCGTTAGAAAAGATTCAGGCGTTACTATCTAAGTATCAACAAAAATTCGTTGATCTCTGGAATAACCCATACAACCCCGCATCTCTTTCTCGCATGCGGGGTTTGTTTATGGTTAGATCTTATGCTGTTTTTTATTGCGTCGTGTCATCGCGTTCCGCGATGCAATGCATACAATTTGAGTATGCCATTTTTCATCATCGCAATATGTACCTCAATCCTGACAGTTGCCACACTGTTGCCTTTGTCACGCTCGTCACGGTGGTGGGTACGCGATCTGGATTTTCCGCGTTTGCAAATTGTCAGTTCCGGCATCGTCCTCCTCCTTGCGCAAGCAGTCTTGCTGGATTTCTCGACGTTCGGCGTCAAGGTAATTGTCGCGACTACAATCTGCTGCGTTCTATATCAAGCCTGGTGGATACTTCCTTATACACGCCCGTTTCCCAATGAAGTGAAGTTATTTGCCGGCGAGGAACCAAGGGAACGTATTCGTATTCTGTCGGCGAACGTTCTCCAGTCAAATCGGAATGCCGCTGCCCTCCTTTCCCTGATACGACACTACCAACCTGATATTTTCGTGACGCTCGAGTCAAATGGATGGTGGGAGAAGCAACTTGATGCGCTGGAGAGCGAATATCCCTATTCCATCAAATGTCCGCTTGAAAACCTGTACGGAATGCACGTCTATTCAAAGCTGCGCCTGAAAAATAGCACAACGCAGTTTCTGGTCCAGCCGGATATCCCCTCCATGCATACCGTGACAGTTCTCCCTTCTGGAAGGGAGGTGCAAATGCACTTCCTGCATCCAACGCCGCCGAGTCCTACTGAAAACGATGTGTCGACAGAACGTGATGCGGAACTGCTCATCGTAGCCAAACGTGTGGCTGGCCTTGATCACCCGACGATTGTTGCGGGCGATTTGAATGATGTCGCCTGGTCGACGACGACCAGGCTTTTTCGCAAGATCAGCGGATTGCTGGACCCGCGTGTCGGACGCGGCATGTTCAACACCTTTCATGCCAGCTACTGGTTTCTGCGCTGGCCGCTGGATCATCTTTTTCACAGCCGCCATTTCACTCTGTCATTCATCAAACGGCTACCGGCATTTGGCTCGGATCATTTCCCGGTACTGGTGGAACTGGTCTACGACGCCGCCACGGGCGTAAATCAGCAAGGGCTTGAGGCAAACGTATCGGATGAAGTCGAGGCCGAAGAAAAAATCGCTGAGGAATCAGGAAAAGCGTCGTCAACATGGCTGAACAGGCTCGCGCCATGACACCTGCGGATGACAGTCTATGAAGTCAGCATGCTGTCGGTGAACATGCGTAACCTTATTCGGCAGGTAACAAGTCCGGGTTCCACACTACTTCCCATAGATGTTGATCGGGATCGCGGAAGTAACCGGCGTAGCCACCCCAGAATGTTTCCTGCGGCGCTTTGACGATTAACGCACCTGCGCGTTCCGCGTCGCGCATGACTTGGTCGACTTCGTTCCGCGTTGACACGTTATGACCAATGCTGAACTGGAGAGCATCGGTCTGACCAACCGCGATACCGGAATCATTAGCCATGCTCTGGCGCGGCCAAAGCGCCAGTTTTAACCCGGCCTGCAGGTCGAAGAAGGCGACCGCGCCATTTTCGAACTGCGTGCCGATGATGCCTTCGGTCGGCAACCCAAGCCCGTCTCGGTAAAAATGTACTGCCGTCTCCAGATTTTCTACCGCAAGCGTAATGACGGAAATGCGTGGTTTCATAATAAGGCTCCTGTCGAAGTGTGGCGTGCCGGCAATGCATGATGTGCAGGCCTCACACTCTACGCGAAATAAACCTCATGGGATTGCGATTGATTTCACGATTGGTTTTGCGTTCGCCGATACTGCCCCAATCCCATGCCGAACGATTGCTTATGCTTTATGGAAATCCTGGTTATCGATCCGGATCTGTTATAGATTTAGTGATACGAAGCTTTTGCCATTCGTGTTTTCAAACAGGGCGAGGCCTCATACATTTCTACCGATTGCACTCATGGATCGCCATTACCCTTACGCCTTTCTTGCCTTAATTTTTCTTTCAGTGGCTGTTGCCGCGGCTCCCGTTTCTGTCGTCAGCTGGAAAGGCACGACCGAGATCGCGACAGGGCCCGGCGACAAGGGGCCGTGGGAGCAAAACAATTCCCGCTACAACTATATTGACGATCCAGCGGTAAGCATTGATCAGCGCGGTAACGTGACCGTGGCCTGGGTCGACCAGACGCGCAAGGACGTCCTGTTCCAGCGGCTATCACCGGATGGCAGCAAGCAGCTTGCCGAACCGGTAAACGTGTCGCGCAGTCCGGACACCTTTTCCTGGATTCCACGGATGGCGCGTACCACGGAATCGCCAGAACGAATTTATGTTCTCTGGCAGGAAATTATTTTCTCGGGCGGCTCGCACGGCGGCGACATGCTGTTCGCTCGCTCCGAGGACAACGGCGCGACATTCTCCGAACCTCTCAACCTTTCCCGTTCTATGGGCGGTGACGGTAAGGGACGGATCAATGCCAAGGTCTGGCATAACGGAAGCTACGATCTGGTTGCGGGACCGGATGGCACGCTTTATACAACGTGGACCGAGTACGACGGAGCATTGTGGTTTAGTCGCTCGATCGACGGCGGGAAGAACTTTTCAGTGCCGCAACTTGTCGCCGGCGGCAAGAATACCGCCCCAATACGTGCACCGTCGCTTGCGCTGGGCAGTGACCGCAGGGTCTACCTTGCATGGACCACGGGCGAGAACGACGATGCGGATATTCATGTGGCAAGCTCTGTCGACGGTGGAATGAGGTTCGGCGCACCGGAGATCGTCGCGCCGGGCAAGGGCTACTCGGATGCCCCCAAACTTGCCGCTTCACCGGACGGCATGCTTCATCTTGTGTATGCCCAGAGCAGGGACGGTCCCTTCGACCAGTATCAGGTGATGTATACGCGGTCGGCCGACGGGAGAAAGTTTGATGCACCACGCGTGCTTTCGACCCCCTTGCCGAAGGGCGTGGAAAGTGCAGCCTATTCTTCATTCAGCATTGATGCTGCAGGCCGGCTATATGTCGTGTACGAATTATTCCCCGATTACCGGGAACGGCCGCGCGGACTTGGTTTCAGCGTGTCCATTGACAACGGCAAGAGTTTTACCGCGCCGGCGCTAGTGCCTGGCAGCCGCGACCCAAGCGAAGGAACGAACGGCAGCCATCAGGGACTGATGATGAACAAGCTTGCGGTGAGCCGCGACGGGAACATAGCCATTGTCAACAGCAGTCTTCTGCAAGGCAAGAAAAGCCGTGTGTGGCTGATCCAGGGCAAAATTTCGGGTTGACTGCGGCATCGCTCTTTTTCGGAGTAGCTGCTCACGGTCCTGCAGGCAGCCGGAGGATTTGATGAACCTTGCCTGATTGCACCTGCTTTGACCTACGGTTGGGGAGTTGTGCTAGCTCGTCATTTTGCTGACCCGACTCGCCAGTTGTCTTTTCCAGTTCGCATTCCCTTTCTCTCGTTCCGGTTTCCGGCATCGGCGGAGCAGTCAGGTCGAAAGCGCCAGAGGGATTTCTTAGTGGCGTACGGAGAAGCGGGTCGAATTGGGGTGCAGGGCAAGGCGCACGAAGTGCCGTGTGGCGAGCCACACAAGCGACAAGCAACGCCGTCCGGCACGCCAAGCCGACGCAGCCGCGAACGCAATAAATCAAGTTCTTCGCTCAAGTCGAGAACCAGGCCGGCCAGTTCGGGATTAGCATCAAACTGTCTCTCCAGTTCCAGCAGACGGCGTGCCCGCAACAGGTCGCGCCCTGAAAAGCGCCACTGGTCTGGATCGCTTTCCGGGTTTGACAATAAGACGCCAGCCTGCACGTGTTCGATGACCCACTCCCGGCTCACCGTGCAACTGATGGCGACTTCGTTGAGCGTGACAGGCACTTCTTCCAGCAATACCGCAATCAATTCATGCTGCATCGTCAGGCTCCCCAATCTTTACGTGGGTTGAATGCCAGGTCACGCGCCATCGCTTCATATAGTTCACGCGCCCGTGGCGTATTCGCCGGAGGCACGATGACTTCCAGCACAAAATAGAAATCTCCGGCGGTGGGACCGAGAATGCCGCGGCCTTTCAGACGAAGTTTGCGACCGCTTTGCGATCCTTGCGGCACCCGGATCTCCACGGTACCGTCCGGTACTTTTGCCTGTATCGCCGCGCCAAGCGCAGCTTCCCATGGCGTGATCGGCAGGTTCGCATAAACATCGCGCCCTTCCGTGCGATAGCGCGGGTGGGGCCGAAAATGCACTTCGAGATACAGGTCGCCGGCTGGTCCGCCTCCCATCCCTGCATTGCCCTGTCCCGCCAGACGGATTAGCTGACCTTCATGCACGCCTTTGGGAATGCGCACACTGATCGTACGTTCGGCCAGGCTGACATGCCCGGCCTGGTCGACGCTTATCATGCAATACATGGCAAATCGTCAGCAAAGTGTTTACCGACGTAGCGGTTTGAGGGCCTACCGGCGCGGCCCTTGCAGCCCCGCACTCAAAAATGCCGGCTGCTCTATCGGGTAGAATGAAAATTCTTCTCCTGTGCAACCGGGCCGCGTCATGAGAGTAATCCGGCACGCGTGACCGGCCCCTACCGAGGATGTGTCATGCCACTTCGCCTGCCGCCGCTTTCTTCCCTGCGTTTCTTTGAAGCGGCCGGCAGGCACCAGAGTTTCAAGCTGGCCGCAGCGGAACTGAATGTGACGCCAAGTGCGGTAAGTCACGGTATTGTCAGCCTGGAGCAAGCCCTCGGCGTCGAACTGTTCGTCCGTGAACCGCGCGGACTTTCGCTGACGCCGGAGGGAGCGGATTACCTGCTCTACATCTCCGAAGCGTTTTCCCTGATTGCCACCGGAACGCAGCGCCTGCCCAATCGCCGTGCCCACCAGACCATTGCGGTCAGTTGCGCACCGACACTCGCGTCTCGCTGGCTGCTGCCGCGCCTGCATGGCTTTCGCCAGCGCTGGCCCAACATCAGCGTGACGGTCGATACGTCGCGCCAGCAGGTCGGCTTTCCGGTCGATGGCTTCGACTTTGCGATACGCATGAGCCGGGCGCCCGTTGCGGGAGCCGCATGGAGTCGCTTGTTCGGTGAAAAGCTGGTTCCCGTTTGCAGCCCTTCGTATCGCGCCACCTTGCTTGACGAGACCGGAAAGGCCGACTTGCAGCGAGCCACGCTGATCCATGTCAATCCGGCCAGCGAGGACTGGCAGGCATGGCTGGAAGGCACCGGCCTGGAGGGTGTCGCGCTGTCCGGCGGACTGCGTGTCGATACGATCCAGCTCGCGTTTGAGGCGGCAGCGGTCGGCCTTGGCGTTGCCTTGGGACGACGGCCGCTGGTGGATCCTGATCTCGGATCAGGTGCACTGGTCGAGGTCGGCCTGGACGCAATTCCGGTACGCACCGCGTATTGGTTGGTAAGTTCGGAAGGCGTCGATCATCGGCCTGACCTTGCAGGCTTCAAGCAATGGCTGCTAAAAGAGGCAGACGCATTCAAGGAAAGCCCGCAGCCGTCCAACCCGGCCGCAGCGGAGCGCCACGCGGGCAGCGCTCAGAACTGATTCGTTCGACTACAGCGCATCGTCGCATACTCTTGCTGGATCGAACAGATGAAACCAGTTCACCTGTGATCAAACACTTTTCGTTTGCTGCATCAGCATCCCGCTGCCAACATTGTCCCAGGAGGACAACATCATGTCGGCAAGCACCACCACTTATTCTGCAGCACTGAAAAACAGAACGACTCTCATCATCATCGCCGGCGCGCTCATCCTGAGCGCTGCGATGGGAATCCGGCAAACCTTCGGCTTGTTCATCGGGCCGTTCTCGTTTGATCGCGGCATGCCGGTGTCACTGATCGCATTTGCGATCGCTCTTCATAATCTTGTGTGGGGATTCGCACAGCCGTTTGCCGGCGCTGCCGCGGATCGCTATGGGTCGGCCCCGGTCGTTGGGTTTGGTGCCGTCACATTTGCGTCCGGCCTGGCACTTGCGTCCATTGCGCAATCGGGCACAGCCCTTGTGATTGGCATGGGACTGCTGGTTGGTATCGGCATCAGTTGTACCAGCTTTGGCGTGATACTCAGCGCCGTGGGTCGCGTCGCATCCGCCGAAAAGCGCAGCATGGCAATGGGTCTGGCAAGCGCGGGTGGATCGCTGGGTCAGTTCCTGCTGGTTCCGCTAACGCAGACCACACGAGAAATGATCGGTGTGCCAGGTTCGCTGCTGGTGCTCGGAGGATTGATTCTCGCTGCCGCGCCACTCGGCATTCTTCTTGATCGCCGCAATATTGGCGGCACAGGGCCCACGGAGGTGTTACCTGCCGCCGGTTCCCTTACGTTTTCATTGAAGGAAGTCTTGCTGGTGGCAAGCAAGCATCGCGGCTATCTGCTGCTGACACTGGGGTTTTTTACCTGCGGCTTCCAGCTCGCGTTCATCGCAACGCACCTGCCCGGATATCTGTTCCTGTGCCACATGCCGACGGGCCTTGGCGCGACCGCGCTGGCGCTGATCGGTCTTTTCAACATGGTGGGGACCTGGGCATGCGGTTGGCTGGGTGGACGCATCCGGCAGCAAACCGTGCTCGGATGGCTTTACCTGATCCGGGGAGTTGTGATTGCCGCCTTCTTCCTGCTGCCGAAGTCAACCACATCGGTCGTCGTGTTCGCCGCCGTGATGGGCCTGACCTGGCTGGGCACGGTGCCACTGACCAGCGGACTCGTGGCCAAGCTATTCGGCGTGCAGCATCTGGGCACCTTGTTTGGCATCTGTTTTCTCAGCCACCAGATCGGTTCCTTTCTTGGTGCCTGGCTGGGCGGCTTTGTGTTCGACCTGACCGGTTCGTATACCTGGATATGGGCGGCGACTGCTGCGGCAGGACTGTTTGCGGCCATGCTGCATTTCCCCATTGACGACACGGCGGTGCACACTCGCGACATCAATGGGAAGCCTGCAAGTGCATGAAAGACCAAACAGGAAACGTATCAGGAAAAGACAATCACGCCACGTGCATTGATGCCCGAGTTCAGGTCTGCGAACGCCTGCGGCGCTTCTTCGATCGAATACGTCCTGGTGATCAATTCATCCAGCTTGAGATGATGCGTGTTGTACAGGCGAAGCAGACGCGGAAAATCTTCACGCGGACGCGCCGAGCCAAAGTAGCTGCCGGTCAGCGTTTTTTCACCGAAGGTCAGCGATGCGGTGCGTATCGATGTCATGTCCTTGAGTCCGGCAACGCCGACGACGACGGCGGTTCCGCCCTTGCCGAGCACGCCGTAAGCTTGCGCGGCAATCTCCCCTGACCCGACGCATTCAAATGCATAGTCAGCGCCGCCCTGCGTCAAGTTATTGATTGCCTTGACCACGTTGTCGGTACTCTTCGCATTGACAACATGCGTTGCGCCAAACTCGCGGGCCATTTCCAGCTTCATGTCGGAAGTGTCGACCGCAACAATCATTGCCGCGCCGGAAATCACACAACCCTGGATTACGTTCAAGCCTACACCGCCGCAACCAAACACGACGGCAACCGTTCCGGGCGATACCTTGGCGGTATTGATCGCGGCACCGACGCCGGTCATCACGCCACAACCGACCAGCGCCGCTTTTTCCAGCGGTACGGAAGCATCGATCTTGACCACGTTATCCATATGCAGCGTTGCATACTCCGACATCACGCCACATCCCGAAAAAACGCTCAAGGGATTTCCGGCAAGGTCGCTTGTGCGGACGGTGCCATCTGGCAGTGTCATGGTGGCTTTTCCGGCCTGGTCGCACAGTTGCGGGCGTCCTGTCTGGCAATAGCGGCACTTGCCGCACATGCTGACAAAGGAACTCAGAACATGATCGCCCACCTTGTACTCATCGACGCCTTCACCAAGCGCGACGATCACGCCTGCGCCTTCATGGCCGAGAACGATCGGTGGCGGAAAAGGGATGGTCCCGTTGGTTGCCGACAGGTCGCTGTGGCAGACACCGCAAGCCGCCAGTTTGATCATGACTTCACCACGTCGGGGGGCTTCGACAAGAATGTCTTCCACCACCACAGGCTGGTCTTTTTCCCGCCAGACAACGGCGCGTGATTTCTGTTGCATAAGGCTCCTCGCTGATTTGACTGAAGAAAATGGTCAACCGGGATTTCGACATTCACCAAGTCGGTGTTTTACCATGCCGCGGCCTGTTCATGTAGGCATTGCGAGAACTTTCCGGAACAGGTCGGCCTGGTTGGCGGTTGGTGCAAGTGGCCTGGCGACAAGGAATCCTTGTATTTCGTCGCACCCGAGGTGGCGAAGAATGGTGAGCTGCTCCTTTTTTTCGACGCCTTCCGCGACGACGCGCATGCCCAGCGCATGTGCCATCGTGATAATCGCTTCAAAGAACACGTTGCCCTGATCGGTCTTCCCGAGTTGGGTGGTAAAGGCACGATCAACTTTGAGCACGTCAAAATCGAGTTGCTGAAGCTTGGCAAGGGAAGAGTAGCCGGTGCCAAAGTCATCGACCAGCAACGCCATTCCCTGGTTGCGCATATCGCATAATGCAGTCGTCACTTGTTCACTGTCTTCCATCATCGCGGCCTCGGTCAGCTCGACCTCGACCAGACGCGGATCGATGCCGTAGCGGCTGATCGTGCGCTGAAATACCTTAGAGATATTGGCCTCATTGAATTGACGGGATGAAACGTTGACCGACACCGGCACGACGTAATTTCCCTGCGCTGCCCAATAGGCGATCTGAGCGCAGACCTTCTCGATGACTAGCTCCCCGAGTTGCACGACCAGGCCCGATTCTTCAGCCAGGTCAATGAAATCAACTGGTGTCAGCAGACCTTCCGACGGATGGACCCAGCGTACCAGGGCTTCCAGGCTGGAGGTGTTCCCGGTAACCAGTTCAATGCGCGGTTGGTAGTGCAGGACGAACTGATCACGCTCGATGCCATGCCGGAGTTCGCTTTCCCTGTGAAGGCGTGCACGCAAGGCATCGAAAAATGATGCATCGAAGAACCGGTAGGTACGCTTGCCGGCTGTCTTGGCGGAGTACATGGCGATGTCCGCATGCTCCAGCAAACTTCCTGCATCGGTGGCATCGCCGGGATAGATGCTGATGCCGATGGACGTCCCGATACTGGCCGTGCCTTCCTGCAGGCGAAAACCCTTATTGAAACCTTGCAGCACGCGTTCCGCTACATGCGCAGCATCATCCTCAACAACGATGTTCTCAACGATGACCAGGAATTCGTCACCGCCCAAGCGCACTACCTTGTCATGTGGACGCACGGCATCCTTGAGGCGACGTGCCGCAATGCGCAATACTTCATCGCCGGCGGCATGCCCCATGGTGTCGTTGACTTTCTTGAATCCATCCAGATCGATAAACAGCACGCCCAGCTTCTTGCCGCTGCGTGACGCCTGCGCAACCGCATCGGGAAGAAACGACTGCACCCACAAACGATTCGGCAATCCGGTCAGCACGTCTTCGTTGCCGCGCCGCTCCAGTTCGCGCACATGCGACTTCTCCTTCGAAATGTCGCGCATGGTGATGGCCAGATTGCCTTCAGCATAGACTGCCTTCAGATAAACGCAGCGGTGTAACGATTCATCCCTCGACGACAGCTCCAGTTCTCCCTCGAACTCACCGTTGTCGATGGCTTGCAGCAGCGCCTGGTACGCGCGATGGAAGCTGACCGGATCATGCAGGTAAGATAATTTGGAACCAATGAATTCCTCCTGCCGCAGCTGAAACAAGCCGGCACCACGCCGGTTGCAGTCCAGTGCTTCGAAATCGACAATGCGTCCCGATTCGTCAGCGATTGGTCGTGCAATATAAAATCCTTCGCTGCCCGCCTCAGTGGCGATCCGATAGGTCGATTGCGCCATCTCCAGCTGACGTTTGCGGGCGGCCATCCGCAACGCGACGAGCGCCGCGGCGCAAGCCAGGAGCAGCACCACAAACGTCAGGCTGACGGCCGTCTTGATCAGGCTGGTACGGCGTTGCCCGTACGGCGCCATGAAGGTTTGCTCGTCCAGCGCGGTCAGGGCAATCAGGTCATAACCCGACAGCTGCTGCCATCCCACATATCGACTGCGTCCGTCCCTGAACATCGTGTTTTCAGCAAAATACCTGCTGCCTGCCGCTATGCTGAAGTCGGGTGCCGCTGGAATGGGATTGGTTGCCGGATCGTAGACCGTGGCGCCGGTGCGTGCCGCGCGGACCAGGCCATCGGTACCAATGGCTCCGATAAAGCCATGTTCCCCCAGCGTCACGGTGTCGTAATTTGCCGTAAAGAATTCAAGCTTCACGGTGAGCAGCACCACACCGTCGAACGCACCTGACCGCGATGTCAATCGGCGTGAAAACTGGATGACCGCATTGCCTGTTGCACGTCCCCATGTCGGCAACCCCATGAATAGAAAATCGCCCGGTGCGTTTACATGTGCCATGTAATAGGGGCGGTCGCTTACATCGGGACTGGAGCGTTCCACGTTTGGGCCGAAGGTACTCGTCAGGCGAATGCCGTCCCGGCTGACGATGCTGACATTGAACGGTGCCGCTTCAGGAAATACGCCACGGTTCTTATAGTCTTCGAGACGCAGCTTGCCTTCGCTATTTTCCCACTGCAACTTCAGCACCATCAATAACTGGTCGACCGTGTCCAGCGTCCGCGCGAGGTGGCCTGCATAACCTCTGGCAAGAATGCCTGCCTCGACCAATGCGGAATTTTCAGCCTGGCGCCGTTCCGCAGAGAGCATTGACAACAGCGATATCCAGCCTACCGCAACGACGACGATGCCGATTCCCAGCCAGATAACGGGGATATACAGAACCCGCGACACGGCGCCTGTTCGGCTTCGCAATCGCCTGCGCCGCGATGACTCGCCGTTGACGCCTTCCGAGGATGTTATAGGCTTGTCCATGAGTTGCTGCAACGGGCATGTCGCTGGGCCATGTTGAGGGGCAATCACAAAAGCATAGGCTTAATTGCAGGTGCATTTTTGCGAAACGTTAAGCATGCCGTGTGTGCCAAAGTCTTATGGCTATGGGCCGAAACGCGAGTTCCGTGGCCGCCGCGGTGAATTCCGTGATAATCCCATCCCCTGAATTTGCCGCTTTGCCAGAACGGCGCCCATCACTTACAAGATAATTTGATGAACAGATGCAACATCCTTGCTGCTGTTGTTTCCTTTTGCTGCGGATTGGTACGCTGGCACTGCTTCACCTGATACTAGGCGGAATCACATCATGCTGGCAGACGTAGGGTTTACAGCGCGACCACCAATGTCATCCGCATGGTTACCCGGCGGCGCATTCAATAGTTGAATGAAATCCGCCCCGAGCATGGGCTTGGCCAGCAGGAAGCCCTGTGTCTGGTCGCATCCCAGTTCCCGCAACATTTCCAGCTGCGCGTGGGTTTCGACGCCTTCGGCAACGACTTCCATGTCCAGCGTATGGGCGAGGCCGATGATGGCGGATACGATCGACCTGCCTTTCTTATCCCCAGCGACAAGGGACTGGACAAATGCCCGGTCGATTTTCATCTGATGGACACCGAACTCCTGGAGATGGCTCAGGCTGGAGTAGCCGGTACCGAAATCATCAATGGCCAGGTTGAAACCCGCTTCTTTCAGCTTGTCTATGGTCTTGCGAGTCTCTTCGGCGTTTTCCATGGCAACCGATTCGGTAATCTCAAACATTAGCATTGCAGGGACGATGCCATAACGTTCGGTCACACCAAGGATGTCCTCCACCAGCGATGGAGAGCGAAGCTGGATCTGGGACAAGTTGATCGCAATGCGAACAATCTGCAGCTCTTTGGCCCGCCACGCATTGAGCTGTTGACATACTTCTTCGATTACCCACTGCCCGACCCGAATGATTTGTCCCGAACGCTCAGCGATCGGAATGAATTCCACCGGTGACACCATGCCAAGCTCGGGATGCTGCCAGCGCAGCAAGGCCTCGGCACCGAGGATGGTGCGGTCAGCGCACGTAAACTTCGGCTGATAGTGAAGGAAGAACTGCCCATCCTTCATTGCGGATACCAGGCTTTGCTGAATCGTGATTTTGCGCAGCGTCGCCGCATTCATGCTGCGCTCATAGAAACGGTAGTTGTTGCGTCCGCTGGACTTGACCTCGTACATTGCCGCATCGGCGCGGCTGAGCAGGTCATCCACGTTGTCACCGTCATGTGGGTAGATGCTGATGCCGATGCTGGGCGAGATGGGCATGCGGACGCCCGGCAGTTCAAAATCATTCCAGAAACTCGCCAGCACTTTTTCGGCGATTTGCGCCGCGGCCCCGATGTCCGGAATGTCTTCCACCAGCAGGATAAATTCGTCCCCGCCGAAACGGGCGACGGTGTCATGCTTGCGAACGACACTTCTCAAACGCTGGGCCAGGTCTTTCAACACGGCGTCGCCACTGTTGTGCCCGAAAGAATCATTAATTGACTTGAACCCATCAAGGTCGATGAAATACACGGCGAAACGCTTCCCGCCCGTGGACGAAGAAGCAATTGCCGCTTGCATGCGATCAACGAGGAAGGTGCGATTGGGCAAACCGGTTAGCGCATCATGGGTGGCCTGGTGCTGAAGCCGCTCCACAAAACGATTGGTGCGTGATTCGAGACGCGCATCCAGCACCGAGAGAATGACGGTGATGGCAAGAATGCTCAGCGTCGCACCGCTGACGGACACCGCCAGCCAGCTTGCGCTGATGTCGGAAGCAGCACGACAAATCGAGTCCGTCGGAAACTTCGCCGCAGCCATGCCGGTGTAATGCATGCCGGTGATGGCCAAGCCCATCAGCAGCGCCGCCCCGAGACGTCTTAACCACAGTCTGCCCGGCTGGGTCCCGCGTAACGCATTTGCCAGCCATAAGGCGGCGATCGATGCGACGATGGCAATGATCACCGACGCAATCAGGATGGTCATCGTATATTCAATTTCGGGTTCCATCCGCATGGCTGCCATCCCGGTGTAGTGCATCGAGGCGATGCCTAATCCCATGATGACGCCGCTGAACATTAGCCGCCGGAACGAGAGATCGCGACGCGTGACCAGATTCAGGGCGAAGTAGGAAACGAAAGCGGCGATCAGCAGCGAATAAAAAGTGATGGCCGGGTCATATCCCAATGGAATGGGTAATGAAAAGGACAACATGCCAACGAAGTGCATCGACCATACACCCAGGCCCATCGCAATCGCGCCGCCAATTAACCAGTAGCTGCGATAAGTGGTTTTGCCCAGCGTCGCAATACGCCCCACCAGATCCAGCGTGGTGTAGGAAGCAATCGTGGCGATGAACAAAGACGCGATGACAAGCGGATAACTATAGGAGCCTTGCAACATGACATGTCGCCCGCCTGAAGCGGACGCCCGAAATTAGGTTCGACAGATTGACGCCGCGTGTCCACATACGGCGTCATACGGCAATGCGCGGCATGATTAGGGCACGCAGATGGAGGCCATGCTTCGTCGATGAGAAAAGCACATCGATTAGACGGGCAGGATGAAACTTGTTGGGCTATGCAAGCAATGTGGCGACCGGCATCTGGACCGCCGGTTGGCCGGCAGGTGCCGATCGTCACGCGCATACACGCAGGAGATTGTCAGGACGGCATGTTTTGAGGGCGTCCTGGGCGTGCGCAATATTGCCGCAACGCATCATGAAGGATATCTTAATTCGGCGCGACTTGCTGGCCGAAAGACAAATGTTGAGCGCGACACAACAGCTGTGGATGCCCAGAGGATGCAATAACGACTGCCAGCGACACAAAAAAGAGAAGGCCCCGCAGGGCCTTCTCTTTTTACAGAAAAACAGTCAACTACTTGAGCGCATCAAACACGGCGCGTGCGGCAGCATGGCAGAACGGCGGCTCGTAGATACCGTGGTAATTACCGTAGTAGGTCGCAAATGCTGCACTGGTCGGATCGGTCGGTGCCCTGCCACCGACGCCAAAGGCTGCCTGCACCTGTGGGTCGACGTCGACGGATGTCACATTCGTCAGGCCACGGCTGCTGAAGTCGGCTTGCGCCACATCCCGGTGCACGGCAGGCGGCACGGTTGGATCGCCCGCGCCTCCGCAGAGCAACGTACGTGCCTTCGGATTCCAGCCCAGCAGGTCGTTACGCTTCGCAGCCTGGAACAGTGCATTGTTCGGGTTGGTCTGCGAATCGGTAATGAAGGCCGGCTGGAATACCGCATCGCGCGCCTGGTTGGGCGTCACACCCGGACCGCCGGGCAGGGTGCCGGAAGTAACCAGGGTGGTGTAGTTCAGCGTCGGGTTCGGTAACAGGTTTTCAATGTAACTTGCATAAGGCGCCTTGAAAGCCTGGTTTACATTGCTGTAGACATTGCCATATGCCTTCTGCCATGAAGTGACCAGATAAGGGACAAAAAACTGATAGCCGGCAATGGCATCGGTAAGCTTGAACGAGCCGGACAAATTATAGGGGCCCGCGAGGTGCGCACCGGCGACAACACCAATTTCACCGGACAGGTCGCGCTCGATCGCACGCTGGGCGGCGAACGACGAGTGACCGCCCTGCGAATAACCGGTGAGCATCACCTTGCCCGACAGGTTGATGTTGCGTGATGAGGCAGTCCTGCGCGCGGCACGGATGGAATCGATGACGGAACTGGCCTCGGAATCGGCGTGCAGGTAGGGATGGTACGAATAGCTTGATTTTGCGAAGCCGAGATAGTCGGTTGCGACCACAGCGTAGCCCTGCGCCGCATACATTGCCATCAGCAGGAAGGTTTCCGGATCGTTCGGATTTGCCAGGGTGCGCGGTTTTTGCACATCGGTTCCCTTGGCATAGGCTACCAGCGGCAGACTGTTGCTGGCGCAGGTTCCTGCCGGCACCAGCATGACGCCTGAAGAATTGGTTTCCTCCTGGTTAACACCCACGGTGGCATAGTTGAGCGAGATGATCTGTACATCGCATTTAGCCTTGCCCGAAACCGGTTGCAGGCCGGATGATGCGGTGCCGGCATCGACCTGCGCGGCGGTGACCGTCGCCAGAAGTTGCGGTGTCTCGAGCAGGGTGCCGCGCTTATCTCCGTTATCGCTGCCGCCACAAGCGGTAAGCATTACTGCGCCGAGCAGTGTCAGCCCGACGGTATGCCTTGATGTAATCTTCATTGATTGTTGTCTCCAGTAATTTTAAAACCTGCGGTGCTTACTGCTCCAGCAAGCGTCTTCTGCAGTACTATCCGTGCTATCCGATGCAGGTGTATCCGATCCGGATGGACATCGGGTTTTGCGGCAGTGTTGGACCCTGCCTTAAGCTCGAACGCCATCTGTTCCGCCAAGCAGAATTCGATTTTGTTCTGGTAAATATCATATAACGCGGAAATAGTTGTGTAACGAATTCAAGCGAAAAAATTTGCTCGTAACCGCGCTGAAATGATCAACCTCAGACCGGAACTTTCTTAAGTGGCAATTCTGGAATGTTGCCAAGTCGGGGGTTTTAGTGCAGCAGCGCTGATGCAGGGCTGAAACTCCCATGTCGGTCTACCGTCCAATGCGACGCAACGCGGCGCGCTGTCGTTATCAATGTTTTAATAGTCTGCCGGCTGGCCGGGAATTTTCCGGAAATGCCTGCGATTTGTAGGAAGGTAAATGAAGCGGAAAAAAACTGTCGATCCCAATCAGCTTGAGCTTGGGCTTCTGTTCAGCCCTGACACGGAGCGTCGGCACGAAACAGATGCAGCAACAAGGCCAGCCACCATTCCGCATTCGCCTGTTTCAACACCAGTGCGGGCGAACGATACGTTGGCGGAACAGGCATTGCCACCGGCATCAGAATTTGTACCCGCATCTATGTCTGAGTCTGAGCATGGGCCCGAATCAGATGCGGGATCGGAAGAAGCCTTACAGGCGGTGATCCAGGAGCCACGGCTGTGGTCCGAGAGCGGATGGACTGCGCGGGTCACGAAGAATGACAATAGCGACGGCTGGGCTGTCGAAATGACGATGGATGGCGATGCCGGTCCGTCCCTGGTTATGCCTTGGCCCAAGGAACGCGGCAGCGACGAGCCCAAGTCGCTCGATGTAACGGCAGTTGCCACATTAATTAAAAATGCTGCCGCAGAACGCCGCAAGCACGAGAAACAGTTGCACGCAATGCTGCACAAAAGCGTCAAGGTGGCGACCCGCTCCGCCATGGTCACGGTGGCACTCGACATCAGTCCCGACGAAGACAATGCGACTGCCACGCTGACTGCTTATGACGAGTTCGCGGTGCAACTGGCACAAGTCCGCGTTGCACCGACGTTCAAGTTAAACAAGGCCTCGGCCGCCAAGTGGATCGATAGTCAGTTCCGGCAACCCGAACGATAGCCGTATCGGCGCGGACTGTAGCCGAACCTCGTCGCCAGTCGGCAGGCTGCTTTTTATGGCTTGCGCCCGAGAAAACCACCCGTGATCGTGGCACCCGTCTGGGCATCGGAAAGCTGAAATGCGCCTGCGATTTCCATGGGCCCTACACCTTCCGTACCCGTGGTGACGACTGGGCCGAAAAACCGGGCACTGATCCCGCCGGTCAGTGTGCCGGCAGTCGCCGTACCGGTCGCATAGTTGGCGACATTACTGTTCGCCGCCCCGGCGGTGATAGTGGTTCCGATGGTGGCTGGGACCGGGACGACCGGTTCAGTATCGGACACTGAATTTCCGATGATGACCTGCAGCTGGCGTGTCACAAAATTGGCAATTACCGTAGCGGTGCCGCGGAAAGGGACGGGGTCGGTTTGGCTGTTGGGTGTGTACCAGCCGACGACCATTGCAGCATAGCCGGCAGCACCCGCAACCGGTACGGCGGCAGGGTCGGTCACTGCACCAAACGCGACGACACCGCGCCGATTCTTGTTGTGCTCGACGCCGCCACCCCATTCCGCAATATCCACCGTATCCTGGGACACCCAGGTAGCCAGATTTGCGACATGATAATTCCAGGTGGAGATGCTGCGATATCCCTTGGTGCCGGCATTTGGAAGTCCGATGCCGCCATCGCCACCGGGAAACGCAACAGGAGTGCCGTTGGGACCCTGTGCTGCTCCCGCGCGGATGTCGCCGTCGCTATGCAGGCGGCTCGCAATCGAAAGATCGCTGACCACGCCTCCCAGTCGCCAGTCGCCCAGTCCAACTTTCATGCCGGTTGACTCTGATGTCGGGCAAGGCTGACCGGCCGGGCAACGCATTGGCTCAGCACGTGGAAAGTAGCGATTATTGGCATAGTTAGCCTGCGTCCCGTTAGCTCCCCTTAGCGCAAAGTCGAAGAAATTAAAGTTTGTCGGGGGTGGCAGCGGTACATCCGTAACGGTTCCATTGGCTGCCAGTTGCGTACGTCCCTGTGTCGTCCCGAAATTTTCGATGATCGGCGGACGCTCCGTCCTGCCATTCCAGGTTAGTCCAAGGTTGCTTAGCAACAGTACAGGCGCTGAAGGAATAGCGTTGGCATCCTTGGCCAGCCTGACTTCTGCCAGACCGCCGCTTGCCGGCGCCAGTCCGGTCGCGCCGGTAAGGTTGGTATTGTTTGGCGCAAGATCGCTGGTCGAGCGCCCATATACCTGTACGCCCGAGCTGGTGAGCGTCACGCCGTTATCAACGCGCAAAACACTGTTGCCACTGCATTGGTGTGTTGGCCCTTCCGGGCATGTCATGACGGTGGAACCGGTTACAGGATTAATGACAACTTGCGCAGCTACCGGACCTGCACTTGCTATCAGGCATATAAAGGCGACAGGCCCTCTGAGAGTAGCGATATACCTGCGAAAAAAAGGGCGTGGTAAGTTGATTTCTTTCATTGCTGACGGTTTTCCAAAGAAAGAGGAACCTGTACAACGTTAAAGGAAGTGGTTGTGACAGCGGCCCTGCGGTTGCCAGGCTAATACCCAGCATAGGACAGCGTAGTGAATAGGCTCTGAGGCGAGGACTAAAGTCGCACGGCCTTGAGGTGGCTCAACGATGCCGCACGCGATGCGTGCCTCGATGAAATAATGCGATTTGTCGGCTGGACTTTGGATTGAAGTTGCCGTTGGCAACGCACAGGCAATGACGGCATCGCCTGTGCGTTGTGCGCTCAACCACGTAGTTCGTCGACCTTGACGGTAGCGGTCTTGGTTGCCCCTCTGCTCCATACCTCGGCATTGACCGTCGAGCCTGGCTTGGTGCCGCCGATCAGGCGAGCCAGATCAGCTGTCGTCTGTACCGGCTGGCCGTTAAGCGAGGTAATCACATCACCTGGCCGGATGCCGGCCCTGTCCGCCGGGCCGCCATTCTGTACTGCGGCTACCAGCGCGCCCTTGGCTTCCTTGAGTCCCAGCGACGTGGCAATGTCATAAGTCAGTTCCTGTAACTGCACCCCGATGCGTCCGCGCGAGACCCTTCCGGTTGCACGCAGCTGGTCCGAGATGCCGATCGCAATATCAATCGGAATCGCAAACGAGATGCCCATATAGCCGCCCGTCTGGCTATAGATTTGCGAATTGATGCCGACCACTTCACCACGTGTACTGAACAGCGGCCCGCCCGAGTTGCCGGGGTTGACCGCGACGTCGGTTTGTATGAAAGGCACATAACTTCCATTGGGCAGCATGCGGCCTTTTGCGCTGACCACGCCAACGGTGACACTATTATCGAAGCCGAATGGTGCGCCAATCGCCGCGACCCATTCTCCGGGTTCCAGCCTGGATGGATCGCCAATCGTTACCACCGGCAGCCCGGTTGCGTCGATCTTTAGTAGCGCCACGTCGGTGTAGGGATCGGCACCGATGACCTTCGCCTTGTATTCCCGTTTACTCGTCAGCTTGACCGTGACTTCATCAGTCTCCGAGATGACATGTGCGTTGGTAAGCACATAGCCATCCTGGCTGATGATAAAGCCGGAACCGAGGCCGCCGGCAGGCGCTTCGCCGGCATCCGGCTGCCCGCCGAAACGGCGAAAGAATTCACGCAAGGGATGGCCTTCCGGCAGCCCCGTTGCATCGCCCTGGTTGCGAGCAAGCCGGACTGCACTGATGTTGACCACGCCGGGACCTTGCTGCTTGACCAGGTTGACAAAGCTTGGCAGTTCGACGCCTGAGCCGGTGGCCGGCGTCGCGACGCTGCCCGCTGCTCCCTGCGCCGGAGCCGGTGCTTGCTGAACCTGCGCAGGCGCCTGTGGCGGTACACCTGCCGCCGGCGCGTCGTCATTGGATTTCGAGCAGGCAGCAAGTAGCAATACGAACGCCACCAGCGTGGGTTTAAAGCAGGTGTGTGACCGGGTCATCATTATTCTTCTCCATCATGCGGACTTGTGATCAGGAATGTTAACGCTAATGGCAGCATTGCGTACTGCATCGGAACTACAAAATAAAAATGCAAGCACGCGCATTGCTTCAGCCGCAATCAATTTTCATGCCGGGCCCATGAACTCCCTCCGCAGCAACGGCATCCATACCTGTGGAATTTTTATTACATCGATGCATACCAATCTATGAAGGAATGGGCATGAACAGATTTGTCGAAAAAGTGGTAATTGTTACTGGCGCCGGCTCAGGTATTGGGGCGGCAACGGCGAGACGGTTCGCCGACGAAGGTGCGCTGGTTGTGTTTGCTGGCCGCACCCGGGACAAGCTCGATAGCGTAGCGGCCAGGCTGCCCCAGGGAAAATCTCTGGCCCGGGTCACCGATGTGTCACGTCTCGACGATGTGCAAGGCCTGGTTGCCGACACGCTGCAACGCTTCGGGCGTCTGGATGTGCTGGTGAACAATGCCGGGATCGCGCCCGAAGGCAAGATTACCGAGGCCAGCGTCGATGATTGGCGGCAGGTAATGGCTATCGACCTCGATGGCGTGTTCTACGGTTACCGGGTTGCGATACCCGAACTGATCAAGACCAAGGGCTCGGTCATCAATGTCTCATCGGTGTCGGGGCTGGGTGGCGACTGGGGACTAAGTTTTTACAATGCCGCCAAGGGCGCGGTGACCAACTTCACCCGTGCGCTGGCGATGGACCACGGACCGGACGGGATACGCATCACCGCGGTGTGTCCCAGCCTGACGCGCAGCAATATGACGGACGACATGTTTGCCGATCCCGCCATGATGGCAAAGTTTCGTGAACGGATTCCGCTTGCGCGTGGGGCGGAGCCGGAAGAAGTTGCTGGCGTGATCGCCTTTCTGGCCAGCGACGATGCGCGCTTCATCAACGGCGTCAATCTGCCGATCGATGGTGGTTTGACCGCGTCCAACGGACAGCCGCCAATGGTATAGCGATGATGGTATTAGCGATGCTCGAATTACTGTAGAGCACGGCGGCCAATGGCCGCCGTGCGGTGCAATGTTAGTGTTACGGGCGATAGGATTTATCGCTTTTCCGCCATCTTGCCAAGCGCAACGCTTAGCGTCACGCCGCCCAGCGTCTTGCCGAGTTCGGGATCTTCGGCATACAGACTACTCATCCTGTCGATCACCGACGGGTCTTCCTGTGCCGCTTCATACGCAACCTGCTCGACCAGTGAAGATTGCAGCCGTCCTGCAAGCTCGGAATCGACCAGTCCTCCGGTGGTCTCGATATGATCCGGTGTGGCAGGCAAGACGCCGTTATCGATCAGTGGCTGTGCGGCAGCGGGACCGGCTGCATCAAGCAGCTCTTTCAGCATGCCGGCACGCTGGCGCGAATCGCCGCGTTCGAACGATTCACCGACCATCTGTTCGAAAGGCGGGGTCTGGTCCGAGTAGATCGCTTCCGACAATCCATGGGTTAGTGTTTCGGATGGTACTTGTTGCGCCACCTCAACGAAGTCCTGTTCAACCTTTTGCACGGAACGTACACCGGTTTCGGCTGCGTATTGTTGCAGCAGCGCGCTGACATCGTTTTCTCGACTCATTATTTCTCCTTTAAAAACGGCAACCGCAAGCGCGGATACCGAGGTATCAGGTCAATTTATCGCCGCTTAGTTCGCCACGTTGTTTGACGCAGATCGAACTACGCAAGTTGTTTCCTGTAGTGAAAATTGCGCTCAGATTTCTTCAGGATCGGCGGGTTCACGTGCTTCGTTCAGTCTTACCAGTTCACTGACGTCGGGCTGGCTGGTTTCCACCGGAGCCAGCTGATCGGCATCAAGCTGATGCGAAAACGAATCCACCGAATCGAGACGATGATGCCGATCTTCAGCCAGGGTTGGCCCGCTCTGTATGTACAAGGTCATCAGTTGCGCAAGATCGGTGAGGACCGAGATATGTGTGCGTTCATAGCCATGCGAAGCATCGCCGCCAAAGCACAGCAGCGCGGTGCGTACGTCATGTCCCGCATTGACCGCGGCGCTGGCGTCTGAATGATAAAAACGAAACACGTCGCGGTTGCTGCGGATGCCATGTTGCTCGCAGAGCTTGAGCAGGCGGCGCGTCAGGTGATAATCATGCGGTCCCGCGGAGTCCATCAGCGGAATCGTGACGCCGCGCTCTTTCGCGCCCTGCCCGGCTGCGACGGGACCGATGTCGACGCCGATCACCTCGCTGACATCGCTCTGGATGACGGCACGCGCGCCAGAGCCGACTTCTTCTGTGAGGGTAAAGACGACATGGCAATCCATGGGGACCGGCACCCTGGAATCTACCACCGCTTTTACCGCGGCGAGGACTGCCGCAACGCCCGCCTTGTCATCGAGGTGACGCGAGACGATGTAGCCGTTCTCCAGCATTTCAGGATTGGCATCGAAGGCGACAAAATCACCGATCTGGATACGCAGTGCATCCACGTCGGCGGAAGTCTCGATGTCTTCATCAATTCGCAGCTCGAGCTGGTCCCAGCTGACCGGCTGCGTATCGATCTGTTCGTTATACACATGCCCTGATGCGAACAAGGGTAACACCGAACCGCGATAGCGACCGGTTTCGGTAAACAACGTGACGCGGCCGCCTTCCGCCCAGCGGCTCGACCAGGTACCGACCGGTGTCAATGCCAACCTGCCGTTGGGCTTGATCTCGCGCACCATTGCACCCAGCGTGTCCAGATGCGAGACGATCGCACAGGCCGGACTGGTGCGGCGGCGTTCCGGCATATTCCGGCGCAGCACCGCGCGAATGGTGCCGCGCCGGGTCAGCTCGTAGGGCACACCGATCGCGTCGAGCGTCGCCCCGGTGTAATGCACGATTTCATCGGTCAGGCCGGCCGGGCTCGGGATATGGAGCAGTTCGAGCAGTGTCGTCTTCAGGAAATCAACATCGATTGTTAACTTGTGCATGGCGCCTCACGCATGGGCGGTGGTGAATGGAAACAGCAGATCGACGAAGCGCTGCGCAGTCGGTTGCGGATCATGATTGGCCAGGCCAGGCCGTTCATTGGCTTCGATAATCACGTATTCCTCGGAGCTCGGTTCCGGTACCAGGAAGTCGAGACCAACGACCGGTATGCGCAACGCACGGGCTGCGGTTTCGGCAACATCGCGCAGCGTGGGATGCAACTCTGCGGTGACGTCGTGAATGGTGCCGCCGGTATGCAGGTTGGCGGTTTTTCGTACCTTCACCGCACGCCCTGATTCGAGGACGGAGTCGTAGCTGAGGCCTTGTCCGGCAAGGCAGCGCTCGGTTTCACTATCGATCGGAATCTTGCTTTCGCCGCCGGTTGCCGCAGCACGGCGCGCGCTCTGGCGCTCGATGAGCTGAAGAATGGACGAGCTGCCATCGCCGACGATTTCAGCGGGCCGGCGAATCGCCGCCGCCACCACTTTGTAGCCGATGACGACAACGCGTAAATCCTGTCCGGAGCAAAACTCTTCGATAATGACGTGGCCGCCTTCCTGTGCGGCACGCTCTATCGCTTCGACCAGATGATCTTCGGTGCGGACATCGACGCTGATGCCTTTGCCCTGTTCGCCCAGCGCCGGCTTGACGACGACTGATCCGCAGTCACGCAGGAAGGCGGCATCCGCCTCCGGGTCACCGGCGACCTGCTGGCGCGGTACCCGCAGGCCGATCGATGAAAGACGACGCGAGGTCAGTACCTTGTCCTGGCACCAGGTCATTGCAACCCCGCCGGTCAGCTCGGTCAGCGATTCACGGCAGAGCATTTCATGCCCGGCATAGCGCAGTTTGAAGATGCCGGCGGGCGCATCGATCACTTCGACGCTGATGCCACGTCGGCGTGCCTCATCCACGATCAGCCGGGCATAGGGGTTGAGTCCGCCAAAATCCGTGGTTTCAACGAACAGCTTTTCATTGATGGCATTCTTGTTCTTGACGACAAAACCGGGCACCTGTTCAAAGCCCAGTTTCTGGTACAGGCCAATGGCGGTTTCATTGTCATGCAATACCGACAGTTCGAGGAACTTGCGTCCGCGCGCCGCGTAGTAAGCGATGAGGAAGTTGACCAGCGCGCGGCCAGCGCCCGCCAGACCTGTCTGTGGGTCGACCGCGAGACACCACAGGCTGCTGCCATGCTCCGGGTCGCCGAACGCTTCGTAGTGATCGACCCCCATCGCCGAGCCGATGATGTCGCCGGTACGCTCGTCTTCGGCGACGAGGAACACCACCGCTTCCGAATGCCGTTGCTTCCAGACGATGCGCGGGTCGACCGGCACCATGCCGCGCATGCTGTACAGGCGATTGATGGCGGCGATGTCAGCGCGTGTAGTCAAGGGGCGAATCACCACGCCGGGTGGCGGCGCTTCGATCGGCGTGTCATCCAGCTGGCGCCGGAAAATCACTGAAGGGTCGAGAAACAGCGCCGACGGCGCCTCCGCCAGGACCAGCTGCGGCGATTCGACGTGCAAGGCAATGTCACGCTTGCCGGGAGCTTCTTGCTGCAACGCCTGAGCCAGCGCCTGCGGCGATTCAAAGGCCGGTCCATACAGCAGGCGGCCCCAGCCGCATTCCAGTGTTGCGTTGGCTGGAACCTGCAAACGGGACTGGCCGGCAAGCTCGGGGGTGTCGTTGAACAGATTTGGTGTTGCCGCGTTATGCCCTTGTCCTTCCTGGATAGACGGATCGTGTTGAAGTGCGCTCATTGGAGACTTTCTGTCAAATGTTGGGTATGCGTTGGTCCATCTGCGCCTATGCCTTCGCACGCGCATGATGGGAAACCGGTCCGCTCACAGTCCATGCGACTGCAGCCAGGCTTCCAGCAAGGCGATCTGCCATACCTTGGAGCCGCGCAAGGTCGTAATGTGGCTGTCGGGCTCCTGCAGCATGCGGTCGACCACGTCCCGCCTGAACAGGCCGCGATTGCGTGCCGCCTGGGAATCGAGCGTGTCACGCACAAAATGCAGGAAATTGCCGCGCAGGTATTTCAGCGCAGGGACCGGAAAATAACCTTTGGGACGGTCGATGACTTCGGCCGGAATCACGGCACGGGCCGCTTCCTTCAGCACGTACTTGCCGCCATTGGCGATCTTGTGCTGTGCCGGAATGCGCGCGGCAAGTTCGACCAGCTCATGATCGAGGAAGGGCACGCGTGCTTCGAGGCCGAACGCCATCGTCATGTTGTCGACGCGCTTGACCGGGTCGTCCACCAGCATCACCGTGGTATCCAGGCGCATTGCGCGGTCGATCACACTGTCGGCACCGGGGCGTGCAAAGTGAGATGCAACAAATTGACCGCTGGCATCATCGAGCTTGAGATTGGGACTCAACAGTCCCAGTAATTCGTCGTGGGTGCGATCAAAGAACACCCGTCGATAAGCCTCGACGCCTTTAGAGGGATCGCTGACATCGGTCAACGGCGGATACCAGTGATAGCCGCCGAACACTTCGTCGGCGCCCTGTCCGCTCTGAACCACGCGGCTGTGGCGTGAAACCGCTTGCGACAGCAGGTAGAAGGCAACGCAATCATGACTGACCATCGGTTCCGCCATGGCGTTGATGGTATCGGGCAATGCACTCAGGAGATCGCTTGCCGGAATATGCAGCTTTTCATGCACGGTACCGTAATGCCGTGCGATCAGGTCGGAATAATGAAACTCGTCGCCCGCCTCGCTATCGACCGCTTCGAATCCGATGGAATAGGTGCGCAGGCCGGTGGTGCCGGCTTCTGCCAGCAGGCCCGTGATCAGACTGGAATCGAGCCCGCCGGATAATAGGACACCGACGGGCACGTCGGACACCAGCCGGCGTTTGACTGACAGGCGCAGGGCACTGAGCACTTCCGATTTCCAGTCTTCGAAGCTGCGCTTTTCGTCGTCCTCGCTGCGGGTAAAGTCGAGACGCCACCATTCCTTGATGTTGCAATCACCATCAGGATGCACGGTCATGTAACTGCCCGGCGGCAGCTTGCGTACGCCGCGCAGGATGGTATGCGGCGCCGGTACCACCGCATGGAAACTCATGTAGAAATGCAAGGCCTGCATGTCCAGTGCGGTATCGACGCCGCCCGCCTTGAGCAGTGCCGGCAACGCGGAGGCAAAGCGCATACGATTGGCATCGCTGGTGTAATACAAGGGCTTGATGCCGAGGCGGTCGCGCGCCAGATAGGTGATGCCGCTTTCGCGCTCCCACAGCGCAAACGCAAACATGCCGTAAAAGCGGTCCAGCGCCTTCGGACCCCAGGCATGCCAGGCTTTGATGATGACTTCGGTGTCGCCGGTCGAGACAAACTGATAACCGGCGCCTTTAAGTTCTTCACGTAATTCGTGATGGTTGTAAATGGCACCGTTGAACACGATGCCCATGCCCAGCATGTTGTCGATAAACGGCTGATGAGCCCGCTGGCTCAAGTCCATGATGCTGAGCCGGCGATGACCGAAGCAGCGCGTGCCGAGGCTGAACAAGCCTTCACCGTTGGGGCCGCGTCGTGACTGTGCTTCCGTCATGTCAACGACCGCACGTATATCGGCTAAATTGTTATCGAAACGTATTTCTCCGGCGATACCGCACATAGAGGAGGAGCTCCTGATATGGAAGTGAGTGGATGGGTGGGGTTATCGAAGAAATCTTTGGTGATGTCGCCGCGGCAATACGGCAAGAAATCGCTGAGTAGTGTCATTTGGTAGCCGTACACTATGGTATTCATTGGCACCGGACCTTACTCTTCTCCTATGCGCTTGCGGCAGGAGCACCTCATCATGCCCGCACCCCTACAAGTTCAAAAAGTTACCTATGTAGAGACAAAAAAGTGCTGTTGGTTCCTGACAAATTAGCAACGGCCATGCATAGCGGAAAATTCAATACTTGCAGGAAAGCATCGCCGATCTTTATTTGATGGAAATAAAGATCGGGAACGATAAACCCATGAAAGGCTCCATCGGCTGGCTCGAATGGCCTACGACTTTGAGAAAGAACCGGGATGAAAACGTTTCACTGCGACAAGTGCGGACAGCAGGTGTTTTTTGAAAACATACGTTGTGAAAACTGTGGCGGCATGCTTGGTTATCAGCCTGAGCATCGTGCGATCAGCACCTTCGAACCCGCTGGTGAAGGCGTATGGCGCAGCCTCAACCCGGCTAACGCGGGCCTGCTGTACAAGCAGTGCATCAACTATTCACGCGAGGACGTGTGCAACTGGATGCTGGCTGCGGACGCGTCGAATGAGCTATGCGCGTCCTGCCAGCTGACGCATATCATTCCTGCATTGTCGTCAGAAAAGAACCGCTTGTACTGGAAACGGCTGGAGGCGGCCAAGCGCCGCCTGTTGTATTCATTATGGGAGCTGCATCTGCGGCCCACGCCGAAGGCCGATGATCCCGATACCGGCCTCGCATTCCACTTCCTAGAAGACATGCCAGACACGCGGGTGATGACCGGTCATGCGAACGGGCTCATCACCCTGAATATCGCCGAAGCGGACCCAGCCCATCGTGAACGCACTCGCGAACAAATGGGTGAACCGTATCGCACCTTGCTCGGGCACTTCCGCCATGAAAGCGGGCATTACTATTTCGACCGGCTGATTGTCGGTACTAAATGGGTGGAACCCTATCGTGCCTTGTTTGGCGATGAGCGCCAGGACTATGGCGAGGCCTTGCAAAAGCATTACCGGAATGGCGCGCCACCCGACTGGGAACAGCGCTACATCAGCAGCTACGCCAGTTCGCATCCCTGGGAAGACTGGGCGGAAACCTGGGCGCACTACCTGCACATGGTGGATACGCTGGACACCGCTTATGCGTGCGGGATGATGCTCAAGCCGAAGAAGCCGGATGAACCAGAGCTACGCATCGAAGAGCATCCGGCGCGCAGCAATGCGTTTGATGACATCATCCGGGAATGGTTTGCCCTGACCTATGTGCTCAACAGCCTCAATCGCAGCGTAGGCATGCCGGACCCGTATCCGTTCGCGCTGTCAACACCGGTGATCGACAAGCTGCGCTTTGTCCATGAAGTCGTGCGCAGCAAGACGCCGGCATCCTGAACGCCAGTGTTTCACTGTGCACTATTCACGATCAGGCTTGCATAAGTTTCATCGCACTGCCGTCGTTGCCGCGTACCACGGTCACGGCATCGCCTGGCTGTTCGCCGGTACCGGTGACCTCATACGCCCAAACCTGAAAGTCGACCAGCCGTGCATTGCCATAGATGGTGGCAAAGGCCGCATCGACTGCATCCATGCCGTGGGCAATCTTGATGCGAGCCGGATGGGGTTTGTTATGCCGCGGATCGAAGACATGCCATTGCCCGCCGAAATACACTTCGCAATAGGCATGGAAGTCGACACCGATATCGGCTTCCGGCACGCCGAGATAGGGCATGTGTCCGGCCACATAGCGTGCCGGCATGTCGAGCGCGCGACACAAGGCAATCATCACATGCGCAAAGTCGCGACATACACCGTAGCCGCGTCCGATGACATCGCACGCGGAAAGAAGCGTGCTTCCCGATCCATACCGGTATTCGATGTTCCGGTAAGTCCATTCGCAAATCGCCTGCGCCAGTTCGGCGCCATCGCTAATGTGGCCGAATTCGGATGCGGCAAAACCGGAGAGTCTGTCTGATTCGCAATAACGGCTGGCAAAGGTATACCTCAGTGCGTCAGCCGGGAGGTGCGCGACCGGTGTGCGCGAAGTCGCAACAGGCTTGTCGCCATCAGGCTGCGCAGAGACCAGGAATAATGCATCGTGCCGGAAACGGGTTGTTCCCGGCAGCAGTGTGGTCCGAACGACGGCATTGCCATGGCTGTCGCCGAGTTCCTCCAGTGGCAATACCGAAGAGGTGTCCATCAACTCCTGCAGCATCATCTGCTCCGGACCGCGTCGCGGCCGGATTAGCAGCAGCAGGCTGATCGCTTCGCTTGCTTCATACGTCAGCACGCAACCGGTCCTCACCAGCATCATGCCGGACGGTGGGCTTGGAAGATCGGATACGTGCATGTTGTGTTTAGTCTGGAGGATAGAGGGTGATGGAACCAAGCCCGCACATGGTGCGGTAACACCGATGCGTTTTCAACGCACAAGCCATCATATGACCTGAAGATTTCCGTTTCGTTTAAGTTGCTCACCTTGAGCCCATAGAAGTGCATCAAGGATGCGTTCGTATTTCATACACTTCCCCTGTTTAGTAGTAACCGGTGATTGAAGAGAAGACCGAAGACTGATTAAAGCAGGCAGTTCAATTTTCAATCGGGCACCACGCCGTCGCGTTTGGTGCCGGCTGGTGCACTTGCCATAAGACGGCGCATGCGTGCACTGGAAAGGGAATTTATGCTCGCGCACATGGTCATTATCTGTAGCGCATCCACGATTGCATTCCTTGCTCGCATTCCTTACCAAGCCGGTTGACCATGAAGATGACCGAACGCCCGCCCACGCCTACCTATGATCCGAGCCGCTTGTTCGACGCCCTGCTCCGCACCATGCATCTCGACAGCGACGAAGCCTTGTGCGCGGCACTACGCATCCCGCCTTACCTCGTTTCGAGCATCCGTCGCGGCGAGGCCTTGATGGCGCCGTCGCTGCTGATCCGGATCAACGAACTGTCGGGCATCAATATCCGCACCTTGCGAAGCTGGATGGGTGACCGGCGCAGCGAATACCGGCTCGGTGAAGACAGCCGGCATGCTGCAGTTCCTCCAGCAGACGACAGGGTCCGCCGCAGGTATTTTGTCGAGTCCGTTGATCCGGGCCTCCCCAACTACGTGCAATGGACTTGATGCGGATCCTGAACGACAGCTCAGGCAACGCGCTTGCCTGAGCGCCGACGCAGTGCTGCATTCTGAGATTGCAGCATCTGGTCGATTGTCTCCGATGCATCGCGTGCCCGCTCCTGTGCCTCCTCTCCTTGCGGGAAGAATTCCGGGCAGCGATAGCTCAGCCATGCATAGGCCGAATATAACTTGCAGTCGTCTTCGACTTCCTGCAGGTTGCGCCGGCTCTCCATTCGTTCCAGTGCCTGCAGCCTGCTTTCCTGCCGGCGTGCCAGCGCCCTCGCCCAGCGCTGCCATGCTTCGTGCAGGATCGGGATACGAGAGGAAATGGGGACCAGCGAAAGCGTGAATTTGTCCTCAAGCGATAGTGGCAAGGTATCTAGCCACAGCGCCCGTTCAGACTGGTCTTCGGTGATACGCGGTGTGAAAAAGCCATCCGGCACATCAATGTTGTGCGCGAAGCGACGCAGCAATTTGGACAGTGACTGTTCTCCCGTTACCGAGGCAATCCGATTCAGGTGTTCGAGCGTCGGCGCGACGGAAAATCCCAGTGGCGGCACCGGCGGTGCTTTTTCCTGCAGCAGCGAACGGATGACGTAATGCGTCTGTTCATCATAGCCGGCAACGAAACCTTCTTCATGCACGCCGAAACGCCCTGCCCGCCCGGCGATCTGTTTGACCAGCGCCGCGCTGAGTTCTTCTTCCTCGATACCGTTGTATTTGATGGCGGTCGTCATCACCACACGCTGGATCGGAAGGTTCAACCCCATCGCGATCGCATCGGTGGCGACCACGATGTCAGCCGATCCGTCGCGGAAGCGAGCCGCCTGCGCGCGCCGGACTTCGGGAGAAAGATTGCCGTAGACCGTCGATACCGAAAGACCGATCTCGGTGATCAGGTCGCGCCACATCAGTACATCCCTGCGCGAGAAGGCGATGACCGCATCGCCCTTGCGCAGGTTTCGCAGCTTGCGAACAGCGGTGGCTTCCATGGTGAGCGGCGCCTTGCGCTTGAGCAGACGTATCTCCAGTGGACAATCAAGCCGCTGCGCCAGGGCTTCGATCGCACGCCGCGCTTCAGGCGCGCCGACCAGATAGATGGTCGCCGCCGGCGCGCCGCAAACGGCAGCGGTCCAGGCAGCGCCGCGATCCCGATCGGCCAGCATCTGGATTTCATCGATCACTGCCACATCGACCCGGGTGTTGGTGTCCAGCATTTCGACCGTGCTCGAGGTATGGGTGGCCCCCTCGACAAGACGACGCTCTTCGCCGGTGACGAGATTGACTTTCAGCGGTTCACCATCGCGTTCGACGGTCACGAGTCGCTCGTAGTTTTCCAGCGCCAGCAAGCGCAGTGGCGCCAGATACACGCCGGTCCTGGCGCGCGCCAATGCCTCCATCGCTTCATGCGTCTTGCCGGAATTGGTCGGTCCGAGCACGGCGATGATACGCCGCGGCAGACGCCGCGCGAGCTCAAAGGATTCCGGATATTCCGCGAGGTTGATGCTTTCCCGCGTGCGGGCCGCATGGCGCTCTTCCTGCTGCCGCTCAATCGCGTGTTCCAGCCTTTGTCCTATCCGGTCGAACACATGGTCGAAGGGCACGGCGCTTTCCTTGGTTTCGAGAGCATGCAGGAACTGCATCGGATCAAGACCATAATCGCGCGCTTCACTGCTCAGGCCTGCGACGAAGCGACAGACTTCCTGATGCAGTTTTTGCTGCGCCTGCGTATGCACGCGTTCCCGGACCAGTTGCAATTGCTTGTCCGGCCCCATGTTGCGCCACTTGCTGGTTTTTGCCAGTACACCATCGCCGGGCACAAGATCATAGGGCACGTTAAGACCATCGACTTCCGCGATACCTGTGTATCGCACCATGACGCGCCCTTCCAGCTTGACCAGTTCCGCGCCGACTGATTGCACATGCTGCTCCGCCGCCAAGGGATGCGCTGGCTGGCCTGTCGCCGTTGCCTCCTGTGACTGTTGTGGCTGTTGTGGCTGTTGTTCCTCTTGTGGATGGTGCAGCTGAGGGTTATCGGTTTCGGTCATGGAGATGGAGTCTGGATCGCGCTGGATTGGTATGGCAAAAAGGGCTTGGTTTTTATAGGACGCGGCGCTCGGCAACGGGTTCCATGCGAGGCACCGTCATGCTGTTTTGTGAGGCGCGAAAGCGGTAAACATGTGCAAGCATACCCTGTTGCAGACCCAAGGCGCGCAACGTTGCACCGGCGCGCCCGTTGCGTGCCGTTTCGACACATCGGCGCCGCCCGCCTACCTGCCTGATGTAGGCCGGTCTGAACACATCTCAGGTCGACAGCGGTGGTGTCGACGCCGGATAGCGGATGTTGACCCAGTTGACCTTTTCGCCGGTATCGAGGAGAACTGTTCCGAACGGTTCGGAATGTGAGGATTCGTTTCTCACACGTTCGTAAGCTTCGCGTGCCGCATACGGGTTTTGCGCATACATTGCAAACGATCCGAAGATCCAGGATTGGGACATTCCTCGCGGTAAGGGACGCATGGCTGCTGCGGAAAGGAGACTGATTGAATCTTGTATTCTGCGCTTTACGACGACGCAGTTCGGTATGGTGGCGAACACAACGGAGATAAATTTTGACTTTTCCCGTGCGATACATCCGGAGGCTCCCAATGTATCCGGTCGCTGAAACGGTTAGCGGGTGATCGTATGGCGGAATACGACGTCGAGGACACTGCCGGCGCATAAAAAAACCCGCGAACCTTGCGGTACGCGGGTTAAATCCAATTCAAGGAGAGTTGGAGGAGACAAGGCAAGATTAATGCAGCGCATCAAGTGTGTCTGCTTTCCTTTAGTGATAGCAGACATTCATGGCACGGATATGTGCGGTTTGTCTGCTCGTTGCTTCACCCTGCCAGTGCTGCCAGCTCGATGACTTCTAGCCCAGCCAGCGGCTGCGTCGGGTTGCCGACGAAAGCGGCACGGCTATATGGCTTGTCTTGCAGCCACGTTGCCGCAACCTGCTTCAGGCGGTCGGCCGTGCAGCGCAGAACGCCTTCCCGATATTGTTGGCGCATCTGTTCAGTAATCCCTTGCTGCTGTTGCTCCCAGGCCCACATCACGTTCCCATAGGGTGAGCGCGGTCGGTCGAGATTCTGGATGACGCAGATAATCGCTTCTTCGATGTTTTCCCGTTTTAGTTCCGCGCTCAACACCCATGCGATCGCACGCTCAAAATCCTGGTAGGTTGCGGCCAGGCGCGGGTCGCGATACGAGGTCATGGAGAACGTGCCGGTGGCTGGCGAGTAAAAAGCATTACCGCCGTACGCGCCGCCTTCTTCGCGTAGGGCTTGATGCAGAACGACATTTGTTAGCAGTTCACCAAGCACCGATAAGGCGGCCGCATCGGGGTGGGCCAGTGTCGGTGTCGGCCAGACTGCGAAACAGTGATTCACCTGGGCATCTGCGTGAACGGCGGCATTTGAGACGGACACAGGTGCTGCCGGGGCTTCATCGCCCGCCGTGCGGGTAACACTCTCCCCGCCCTGGGGTACGTGCAGCAGTTGCGCCAGTGCGTGGGCATCGGTTTCATCACCGGCAACGAACTGCACCGATGGCGAGGCAACGATGCTGGCATGCACTTCGGCAAGCCGTGACGCAATGTCTTTCAAGCCCTGTTCGGACTGTAGCTTCTCATGCAGCGTGCGGAAGAAGGCGAGTGACGAGACGCCTTTCACCTGGTCTTCGAAACGGCGCAGCGGCGACAGGGCCGCGGCCGCCGTATAGCGGGCGTAATCATCGCCTTCATCGGCAAGTCCGTCGCGAATATCCTGCACCTTGCTGTCGATCAGGAAGGCAAGGCGTTCCAGTTCGTCAAAGCGCGGCGACCTGATCGATTCGGACAGTACTTCGGCAATCGCGCGCTGCTCTTCGCGCAGACCTTTCGCATAGTAGTCGGCATGGATGCGCAGCATCCTGTCATCCTGCGCTTGCGACACCTGAAGATTGATATCGAAGAACGGCACCTGCTTATGCCGCCAGGCATCGGTTTCTTCATAAGTGCGCCCTGCTACGCCGAGTTCCGGCACCACTTCGACGTAAAGCTGCAACCAGGGCCATGCCTCTTCAGGCAGATGCGTAATGTCGTACAACACGCGTGCGTACGTAATGCCGTTCGAAGCGATCGGTGTGATGACCGTACCAGTGTGGTTTGGGGGAAGTGGATAGGCAGCTGGTGACGTCGCACTGACATCGCTGGGATGGATGCGCGGAAGCAAGTCGTTATTGACCGGTTGCCGTTGACGCTCGAGCAGGGCAACGGATTCCGTACGGATGCGCTCCTTTTCGCTTTCTGGCAAGGTCGCCTGCAGCGTGGCGAGACGTTCTTCTTCGATTTGCTTGCGCTTCTGGAAGTAGTCCGGATCGGGCAGGACACTGGAATCGAGGCGTGTCGTATTGGCCAGCAGTTCCTTCACCAGGCCCTTGAAGAATGCCGGGTCGGCGATGTCTTCCTGCATCTGCTGCAGAACGTCTTCACTGTCGAACGCATTCATGATGTCGCCACCGTACATTTCGTGTGGCATGGCACGTAGCAAGCGCTTGAGCAGGTGCGGCGTCGAGCCACCGCTGATTTCACGCTGATGAAAACGGATATCGCGCAGCGTGGCCTGCAATACGTCCGGCGAAACGCCTTCCTTCGCAGTTTGTTCCAATGCCTGCCAGATACGATCTCGTGCCTTGCCGACCTGTGCCTTGGTCAGGCCCTCCATGCCAAGGTGGAACACCATCTGGCGCCCTCCGGCGTCGGTACCATTCAAGGCTGACGGGCGGCCGAAGCCTGCCGACTCCATGGCGCGCATCAGTGGCGCCGCCGAGTTGCCGAGCAGGCCACCCTCCAGCAGTTCTGCGCGGTAATAAGCAACGGGGTTTACCGACTCGCCCATCAACCAGGCAATCTGTACTCCATGGTCGCGGCTGGGAATCTGCAGTTCCGCGGTTTCCGGGGCGGTCCAGGTGTCAGCCAACTCAGGCAGCAATCGCGGGCTGCGTCCGGACAGACGTGACAGCACACGCTCTTCAATAAGCGCCTGCACTTCGCGTGGATCGACGCCGCCGGCGGTCATGAAAACCGCCTGCGAAGGATGGTAATGCGATGCGTGAAACTCTTTGAGTGCCGTGTGCGTGAGCGAAGGAATATCAAGCGGGTCGCCGCCGGATTCTACCGCGTAGGTGGTACCGCGCATAAGGCGGGCGGCTATTCCGCTATCCAGCGCGCGTACCGGATCAGCGAATGCGCCCTTCATTTCGTTAAATACAATGCCTTGGTATGCGAGCTTGCCGTCTTCCAGTGCAAGGCGCCAGCCTTCTTGCAGAAAATCGAGGTAATCCAGCCGTGGGAAAAACGCGGCGTCGAGATACACGTCAAGCAAGTTGAAAAAATCTGTTTTGTCGGTACTTGCGAAGGGATACACGGTTTTATCCGAGTACGTCATCGCGTTCATGAAATGCGCGATGGAGCGCCGGGACATGGCGAAAAACGGATCCCGAACCGGATATCGGTCACTACCGCACAGCGCAAGATGCTCCAGAATGTGAGCGCGGCCGTCGCTGACATCGGGTACGGTAGGAAAACCGACCAGGAAAACCATCTCTGCGTCGTTGGTGGCAAGGTGAATATGCCGGGCGCCCGTCGTGCTGTCCTCGTACTCCTGTACTTCGGCCTGCATGGCGGGAATGTGTCTGCTGCGCAGCGTTTCAAATGTCATGATGAAAGCGGGTTACTAACATGGTGATATGAGGCATATGCTGTCGATGAACGTAACAGCATATATCTACAGGGAATGGAGCACAGCTTTAGGTTGCGCTTATTTGAACAAATTCAAGCCAGCCGCGATTTTGATGGTGTTAAACACCTGAGCATGGCTGCCCTAACCACGTAGGCCATGTTCCGAACTAACCGCCATTTTATCGTGTTCCGCCTTGCCAGGAATTGCGGCAAACATTTGCTTCTCATCTGGAAATACTACCCTACGGCATGTCGATCGAACTACGGTGATCAGGACTCTAGGCCCCTGTCGGCCTCAGCATATCGTAGCCAGTCCGTACTTGCCGCCGCCAGTTTTTTAGCCGATGCACTATCGGCGATGACGTCGGCACAATCCGCAAAGAACGCCTTGAGTTGATCGTATAGCGTACCGGGCGCAATTCCGTCTTTGGGATCAACAGCTTTTCGGTAAGGCTCGGACCAAGGAGCTTGTTTGCCAATATCGACTGCCTTCCCAAGCAGATGTGCGCCCCTGTTGTCAGGATGCAGCGGATCGGCATGCAAGCCGCGCGACTGAAGGTAAGCTTTCAGCAGGTCGATCAGGCTATTGTCGAGCACAAGATATCTTATTCGCTGCTTAGGACCAGATCCGACCTTTACACGCCATGTTGCTGGTGTGGCCTGTCCCTGATCCGACGCTGTAATGTGTTGTAGGTCGTCGACTCGTAGCGTTACCGCATCTGAAAGTCTTAGCGATGTGGCTTCAATAAGCCGTAAGCCAAACTGGAGTCGGCGGTTTGCTGATGTGTCGGGCAGTGCGGAAAGCCGGTCGTGCAGGAATCGCCATTGATCACGACTCAAACGACGTTGAAGCTGTTGCGTTCGTGGTTCGCTGGCGGCCGAGGTATGTCTAATGCTAGTCCAGGGGTTATGTTGCAAGTAGCCCGTATCGACCAGAAAACTGAACAGGCTTTTCAAAACTGTTGCAGCGTGTCGGCGCGCAGCGCCCGAAAGTGGGCCTTCGAAAGGGCGCCACAATGGACTCCACTTTCCGCGGCCTCTTGGACCACACCATACGTCGGTGGGCTTCGGATCGCTTAAAAATTGCAGATAGGCCTCGCAATCTTCCGCAGTCATGGAAGACAGGGCCGTTTTCCTCTGAACGACAGCCCATAAAAGCAGGCGTTCAGCTTCCTTCAAATATGCCCGCTGGGTATGCGTGAGCGGCACGCTCTTGCTGTTCGACGTATCTGGAGAGTCTGCATTGTGAATCTCGGCAGCGCTTCCGTGGTGCTCCGTTCGCCTTGCAGTCCCTCCTTTTGCGTCTATCCACGCATGTACCGCTGCGAGATCATGGTCGGCCGTAATCCTGCATTCCGCTTGCGGCAAGCGATTGTGGCCGTTTCGCCCGTCCAGTGCGGCCGGGATGATCAATTTTTCCAAAGGAACGATTGCGGTGGTCGGTGCAACAATCCCGGCCAGCTCCGTTGGCTGAAGTGCGTTGCGGCGTTTCAGCACATGCTCACCAATGGACAATCCGAGTGTAGCCTCATGCGCGCGCAACCATGAAACAATACGTTCAGCTTTTCCCTGGCCAATCGCACGGACCGACGCTGCCCAGCGATAGCCAATGCCGTTAATTCTGTCGACCAGTTGTCGTAAGGTATTAATGCCGGATTTTTCAAGATGCGCTGCGAGGTCTGGATTCAGCCAGGTAGCAATCGGGTCATCAGGCTGTGGCGGTTGCACCGCCAGCTCTTCCAACCAGCGGATAGCGTCGAGTTGCCGGACGATCAGCCGCCTGCGTCGTGACTGGTTGGGTTGAACATTACCGTAACGACTTTGATAATGTTCGATCTGTTCTGCCTGTGAAAAGTCTTCCAGTCCATGTTCAGCTGCAAAATCTTCCAGTGAAGGAATTTTTTCGGCTTTGTCATCGATGACGTTTGCGTCAATCTGAATCAGCCTGGCGATGCCATGACGCTCGCTTCGGCGGGCAGCGGCGGCAAATTCGTCACGAATCCATTGAATGGTGCGACGGACGTTACGGATGTCGTCGTGCTCGCCTTCCATGCGCAAGTAACGATTCCAGCTATCGCGTGTGTCGAGTCCTTGAACCACTGCCCGCATGAAGGCGAAATGTCCCATGTGAAGTCGTCGGGCTCCGGGCAGTTGTGCCTGTGCTGCCGGCGAGAGTTTACGCGTTGGTATGGCGTTGGTTTCTCTGATGGGCTCGGGGAGAACAGGATGAGATGGCATAGAGGCTGACAGTTGATGACTAAGTGCTGCATGTGCAGTGTCGCATCATTATCATTGATCGTAAAAAATGTTGCAAGTAGACAGTATCGGTAGGCCCTCTCATCGGTTTTCCTTCAAATTCAAAGGCTTAGTGCGAGATTATTTGGTCTTGGTCGTTCAGTCCCTAACCCGGTGCTGTTCCTTGACTGATGTGGAGCGCTATAAAAGAAGAGCGCTGGTATCGAGCTGATGTCAGCATAAGTAGGACTAGTTCGGTCCTACAACCTAAAGAACGAGATTCACAGATTTTTTATCGCCAAGGCACACTGGTCGTCGATAGTTCTGCTATTGACGACCAGTGCAATGCGGATAAGCGGGAATTGATGCCATGTCATATTGCGTTATGGACCGGGATTGGAGCCGGTGTAGGACATCGCGCACAGGAGGTCCACACTGTTTTAGCAAAGAACTTTTTAACCATATTTGCTGGTATTGCTGCGTTACCTGCAATATCGATCGACAGAGGGACAGTGCGAATCCATGGTGAGAACTTTTGGGAACGACGCGTTTTGTAGGCAGAATGGGCTTAATCGCTAGGTGAGAACTTTTGGGTTAGCTCTAGAACGCGTAGATTTCCTGTTGGGATCTTTACACGCTTGTACGGTACAACTATAAGCCCTTGATTCAAATATGTTCGGCTCAAACGCTATCATTTATCGAACGTGGTTTCCCATAAAAATGAGATAAGTAAAGCTTTTTAATTGGGAGAACGTAAGCGGGCATTTAGGAAAGGTGAGAGGTTTTGGGAGCATGTTACCTCACTGATTTTTCCGCGAAAGTGTGTTGATAAGCTGTGAAAAGGTTATGCGGTTCGGCTTTCCGCATCGGGTGAATACGCTGGGACGTGAGTAAGTAATTGATCTACAGCTTTTTATCTACAGCTTTTTACCTAGAGGTAGATCAGTACCCAACTGTAAAACTCGCATGTTTCATCACTACGCTTCTATCCTGCAAGATGGAGTTTAGTTCTGCGCTCCGTTGTTGGAGCATTTCGGCATGCAGGTAGCGGCACTTTCTGCCCTGTTGCGCGTGGTCTTCTCGGTTCCGCCGAGTAGACCTGGTTAAGCTGATTGAGTCACGGCCTGAATCACCGCTTCACGTTGAAAGCTTCTGACATGAATGCGACAGCCTGGGTCAAGTTCTTAGCCCAAGTGCTCCAATGCCGCTCCGCTTCCCGTCTATGTTGAGTCCCGTACAAAACCAAATCTGACACAAATTAGTCCGCGCCCAATTTGATACGCTTTCGTAAGCGACCTCTAGCATGGCTTTTTCCACCACCTATTTCGAGCGATTCGCAAATATGCGTCATCTATACGCGAAGCAGTCTTATCCTCAACAGTAGGACAAAGAAGCTTGATTCACACAGGCTACTGTCGGCTTGGCTATTGAGATAACCATGCTTGCGACAGCTACTATTTGTCGGGAGCGCCGGTCATTTGGAAACCATTTTCACTGAAAATGAGGCCTATTGGCAGTCATGAGATTTCCACGTACCAAATTTTTCATGAAGATGGCTGCTCTAAGAGAACACTAGTGAACTCTGATGTGGAGTCGGTTTACTGAAAAGTCAATCGCTTGGTGTGCAAGCAAGGACGTCGGGCACACCAGACACTACCGATCTTGCCTGCGGATGCTGTGCAAACCAAGGCGATGGAACAACCGTATTAGAACCGCAATGGCACGTAGGTGCTTGCGAACAGGCTCACGGTCTTAGAAGGCTAATCTTTGAGGCTCGCTTGAGATTCGCTTTGCGTGCTTCAATGTTCGCATGCCAGTCATGTGTTCTGTCTGCCGCATTGTAGTGTGCCCTTGAATCCAACATCACCGAAGATCATGGAAGTCAAACTTCAGTAACGCTGAAGATTTCCGATATTCATTGAAAATTCGCAGCGGAAATCCGGCCGTTTGGTCCGTTATGGCCAACATGTATGTCATTACAGAGTATGGGCTCTGACACTTCTATGTACGTCGATGGAGACTGAAATATGTAATAGCCTCAGATGATTCGGTGAGAATATTTGGGATGACCTTGCTTTGTCATCTTAGTGATCTTGTACTGTACAAGGGCGCACGATCCAGCAAAGGACGCAAGGTTTATCCATAGGAGCGCTAATTGCCAGCAACCAAGCCCGGGCCAGTCTTGGAGTTTGCGCGGAAGACATCTACAGGGTTGTACCGTACAAGTTCGCTCTGTTAGTAACGGTTCCGAGAAGAAGGGAAATAACCACTCGTTTGCAAGCGACCCCAAAAACAAGGAAACGGCAGACGAAAAAAAAGGAGTTGTACAGTACAACTCCCTTGCTCTCATAGAACCAAGCAGTTAGGAAGCAAACATCGTCCTAATGTATGCTGTCAGTGCTTCAGGCATGTCTCCCTTGAGCACACCTTTTGAAAACTGCACCGTGACACGTCCGCCCGTAGTCGATACTCTAGCCACCAATTTTCCATCGACAACAATTTCTTCAACATTGGGGGAATTCCCAACTTGCCCACATAACAGTTCGAAGACCTCTTTCGGTGCCTGTGCCATCTCCCGGTTTTCGGCCAGTTCTTTTGCGCGCGCAAGCACCCCTTCCGGGTCACTTTGCAGCGCGTCGTTAAGTGTCTTTGCCCAGCGATACTGCAAATCCAGGGGGGACGGAAAAGCCTGAACCACCGCTTCTGGCAAGTCGGCAAGCCGAAGCGCTTTACTTAAATTACCCGGGTCCACTCCCACTTCCTTAGCCAACTGATCTTGCGAGGAAAATAGTTGTTCATTTAACGCACGGCGATACATGACACCCTGTTCCCATGGGGACAAATCAGCGCGGGTACGATTTTCCCTATCCATCTCTTTGAACAGGTCCTGATCGCTGACCTCTTCTACCAGCGCTAGTACAGGCAACCCTAATTCCTGACATGCACGATGGCGACGATGTCCAAATACAACCTCATACTGCTCGACCTGCCCCTTTACAGGGCGCACTTTGATCGGCTGGACATTTCCCCCAGCTTCCGCAATCTCGTCCTTTAGCGCCTTGAACCCGACAAGATCATAGCTACGAACATCCCGATTCGCCCATTTGGAAGGAACAATCTTATCGGCATCGAGAAGCTTTACAGGCAGGACACCTTCAAATTCTTTTAGCCGGGCTTCAAGAACTGCCAGCTTTTCATTGCTTTCCTTCATTAAAGAGTTAACCATCAACATTTGGCCAGGGCCGGTGCGCAACGGGGCTGCACCAGTTCCACCGTCAGTTTTCCCTGGTACGAGAAGCCCCTCCGTCTTCTTCGCCAAACGATCCTTAATCGACATCTCCGCCTCCTTAAGCTAACTGGGACATCCAGGAATTTCGGATCGACACTTCTACAAGGTCGTTCACTCTGTCATAGGCGTCACGCGCCCGGCTATAAGTTTTCATGCTGCCGTCGTAACGGCTAATGTCATACACCGTGCCAAACTCCGCAGAACTTGACGACGTGACTGCAGTTTTCGGGATCTCCACGGGTAAAACCTTTTCAGCGTACGTTGCCGAAATCCATGAGCGCACCACATCACTCGCAACATCCGATGAATCGACACGTGCGAGTAGCACATGGATAAAATCGAATGTCTTGCTGATTCCAGCGCTTTCGACGAGGTTAGACGCCAGGTCACTGAATAAACTCCAAAACTGGGCGGAGCTCGCGAAATCCAAGGCATTTGGTGGCAGCGGAACCATCAACCCGTCTGCCGCCATGAATGCATTGATCGTCACATAGGACAACGAGGGTGGTGTATCGATGATGATAATGTCGTAATCATCCCGGACATCTTCAAGCCCAAGATTCAATACGTCCCAGAATTGAAACTCAGGGTCTTTCATTTGACGTGAAGGCAGCACAAATTCTGCGGAAAACAAGCTTGCTGACGCTGCGACCAGATCAATTCCATCCCAATACGTCGACTGAATAGAAGGTCGAATCGATGTTGTGTCACCGTACACGAGCGGTGCGATAGTCTGTTCCTCCGACACTTCGGTATCCGGCATGATGCCGAACAGAGTAGTTAGCGAGCCTTGTGGATCCGCATCGACCACCAAGACTTTATGCCCGCGTAAGCTCAACCCCTGTGCCATCACCATTGCCGTGGTTGTCTTGCTCACACCACCTTTGAAGTTTCCCACTGCAAGCGTGATTGCGCGCGCGCCTTCGGGACGTAAGTAAGCTGCTCTGTATTGTTGAACCCAAACACGCGCTTCCTGTAGTGAAAACTCCCTGCGCGAACCTTTGTCATTCAGCTGGCCTGCCGGCAAATCACCTTTGCTGATACGATAAGCGACCTGTCCTTTATCAATTCCACACAAGCTAGCCAGTTGCGTTAGCGAAAATACCGGTGGGTTCTTGTTGGCGTTTGGTGCCAGCATCCTGGATCGAATCTGATTCACCATCTGAGCCGCGCGCTCAGCTTGATCCACAATGTCGCTTATATGTATCTTCTGCGCATTCGTAACCGTCGGTGCGATCATAGTTTTCCCGTAAGTTTCAAAGTAATTCAGTATTTTACGTTATAGACCTATTTCTCGGTAACCACAAATTTTGTGGAAATTCATATTTTTTTCAAAATCCGTAAAATTTCTGAGGTTTACGTAGCAGTTTCACCTGCTATCAGGCAAATGCCGCTAAAAGAATATGAAAAACCTATAACTTCTATAACATCTAAAGGATGCAATTTCCTATTTATAATCAATAACTTATGAAGGTTTGGGTGAGAACATTTGGTTGCCTAGGTGAGAGATTTTGGGATGATAGGTGAAAGCCCTTGGGATGCAAGGTGAGTAGTTTTGGGAGCTGAGGTGAGTGGATATGGGCATGGGCACCGAAACGGCCACCCGTCAGGGAGAGCGGATAGGAAAATCCTTTCGGTGAGAACTTTTGGGAACAAAAGGGAGAGTGAGCTCGTACTGTTCTCACCTTGATTCTTGAAACAATCTCAAACCGGAGTGAAGGTGAGTTTGCTTTTCATTTGGACTCACTATAGACTTCGGTAAACAGTACAACTGGTTAATACCATGGCGGAGACCGCAAGCCCAACGAAGCGAAGTCGTAGCAGCAAACCTGCCGAGCATGATTATCTGCTGCGCAAACCCGTTAACACGCTCGCGATCGTCCCCAAGTCAGAAAAGATCACTGTTACCGCCCGCAAAATCTATAACGTCATGCTGCAGTACGCACAGCGGCAAGGCGTCGAGAAAGAGCGCTATCGCGCAAGGCTCTCCGAAATTGCGATTGGCATCGACTTCAATTCCAATAACACGGAAGTCATCAAGCAATACTTCCGGCAAATGGCCACCACCGGTGTCGAATGGCAATCACCGACCACAGGTGAAGGTGCACGCTGGAGCATTTCGGCGCTGATCGCCCATGCCGATTTGATCCAGCGTGGTAACGAGTTGACCCTTGAGTGGAGTTACGCTCCCAACATCAAGCAAGAATTGCTTGACCCTCAGCGCTTCGCCAAAATGTCGCTGCAAGTACTGGCAGCGCTGAATACGATGGCGTCGCTCGTGCTTTATGAGATCTGCTGCCGTTATGCTGATAATCCCGGCGGATTGACCGCGCGACAGGCTTGGGCCTGGTGGCGACCGGTACTCACCGGCGCGCCCGACAGTCCCGCGAGCGCCTACCAGGAATACAAGATCTTCAATCGGGATGTCGTAAAGAAGGCGGTCAAGAAGGTCAATGAAGTCACCGACCTCGAAATCGAACTGATCGAACATAAGAGCGGACGCTCGGTACAGGATCTGCAGTTCAAGGTGCGCCGTAAGCATCCGCAACTCGGCCTTGCGGAGCGTCCGATCGAGCCGGTTGACCTCAAGACCATCGGTAATATCATCCGTGCCGGCATCCCTCAGGACCGTGCGGAAAAGCTGCTATTGCGCTATGGCGCCAAGGCGGTCGATGAAGCAATTGCGGTGATGAACGAGCGCCATCGACGTACCAATATGGAGCCGGTCCGCACCCCTGAGAAATACCTGACTGCCATCCTGCAGTCCGGACAGTTTGGTGCTGAAAAGCCGGCCGCTGCTCCGATGCGTAAAACTTACGACACCAAAGCTGAGCGCATGAAGCTCATCGAGCAATTCATGGCGATGAAGCGGACTCAGCTCAACGAAATGTTCCAGGAAATGCCGGAGGCCGATCAAGCTGAATGGATCGCTCGGTTCGAGCGCGAAGCCTTGCCGGTATCCGGTGCCATCCGCAAGGCTTTCCAGAGTAAGGGCATTGCCAGCCAGATCGTGCGCCCGGTGTTCCTGAAATTTCTTGGCAATGCCGTTTGGGAAGATGGATGGGAAAAGCCGTCCGATTACGAACTGACCGACCTTGCGATACGGATGAAGAACGAACAGCAGGTTTTGGCAGACCAGCGTTACCCCAACAAGGGCCGGGTAGATCTGGGGGTCATCAAGGGTTGATGTCTTGCTTTACCGATGATGAGATGCATTCTGCAGTCTGAGGCACTGTCATCCCGACGGTATCGTCGATGCTGTGCTGCGGGAAAATTACCTCGGCCTCGCCTGGTCCAATCAGGGTCAAAGTGCGTTAGCCGGCTTGTCGCCGCTGCTTCATGGTAGGATTCGTTCCACGCTAGGGGTCCCGGAGCATACTGTCTGCGGGTGAGAAAAACCCTCCGTACCTGATCTGGATAATGCCAGCGTAGGGAAGCGCAAAGACACATTACTTTGTTTGCTCCGTCGCTGGCTCCGTATTGACTGCGAACGAACCAAACATGTCCACACCGACCACCCGTTTCCCCCTTCTTGTCCTTTCGGCCGTGCAAGCCCTGGCTGTTCCGCTCGCCGCGCGCGCCCAGCAACCCGATACCGTGCTGCCGGCCGTATCGGTGTCGGCGCCGCGCGTTGCCGGCGACAACGCCGCCGTTTCGGCGATCGGCGGTTTTGGTCAGCTACCGTTGCAAGAAACGCCTGCCTCCATCACCGTCATCACCAACGAGCAGATGCGTGAACGCGGAGTGCGGCAGACTACCGACATTACCCGACTCGACGCCAGCGTCAACGAATCCTACAATGCGGTCGGGTACGCAGAACAATTCTCCATTCGAGGCTTCGCCCTCGACAACACGGCAAGCTATCGCAAGGATGGGCTCGAAATCTCCGCCGACGCATCGATACCCTTGGAAAACAAGGAGCGCATCGAAATACTGAAAGGCCTTGCCGGCCTGCAGGCAGGAATCGCCACGCCGGGTGGCATTCTTAATTACGTCACCAAGCGTCCGACCAACGATCCTTTGCGGTCGGTGATCATCGAAGCGCGCGAGCGCGGCACGCTGTATGGCGCACTCGACCTTGGCGGCCGCTCCGACGACAAGCGCTTTGGCTATCGTATCAACGCTGCCGCCGAAAAGCTGCGCTCCTATGTGCGCGGCGCCGATGGCGAGCGCGAGTTCGTCTCGGGCGCATTCGACTGGAGACTGACGCCGCAGGCCTTGCTGCAACTCGATGTCGATTACCAGCACAAGTCGCAGCTTACTGCGCCCGGTTTCCAGTTGATCAACGGAACCGATTTGCCGACCGGCGTATCGGCGCGCACCATGCTCAACAACCAGCCGTGGAGCAGGCCGGTGAAAACCGACAGCGCGAACGTCGGTTTGCGTTTTGAATACCAACTCAATCCGGACTGGACAACGTCGGTCGCGGTCAATCGCAATACTTTGCGGCGCGACGACTTCGCTGCATTTCCCTTCGGATGCGCCAGTGCCGGAATCTTCGCGGGGTTTTGTGCAAACGGTGACTATGACGTCTACGATTACCAAAGCGAAAATGAAAGAAAATCCCTGCTTGCCACGCAGGCTATGATCCAGGGAAAGTTCATGGCCGGCAGGATGCAGCATGAACTGGTTGCGGGCGTCTCCGGCCTGCGTCGTCGTGAAAAATTCGGTGACTGCGTCTACGGTAGCGTCGATTGTCTGGGAAGTGCACCGAATGGAACAAGCAATCTCTATACGCCCGTTGCAGTACCTGCTTCGGCAATATCAACCGGGCCAGTCTTGCTGAGGCGCAGCGACGATGAACATTCCGTATTCGCGCGCGACGTCATGTCACTCAACGACGCATTGAAATTGCATGCCGGCGCTCGCTACGTTCGCATCGATCGCCATCAATTTGACGAAAATGGCAACGCAAGAAGTGCCTTCGACAAGGGTTTTCTGCTTCCCAATGTCGCGCTGGTGTATAGCCCGAATCAGACGCTAAGTATGTACGGGTCCTTCGCTGAAGGTCTCGAGCATGGTGGGATTCCCGCAAACTTTACTAACAATGCTAACCAGGCGCTTGATCCGGCTAAATCCTATCAAGTTGAGTTTGGTACAAAAGCGCGTCTTGTCGATGGTTGGAATTTGAACGCGGCCGTTTTCCAGATCCGGAAACCGCTTGAATTCCTGAACGCATCCAATACCTACGTGCGCCAAGGCGAAGCCGAGCATCAGGGCATCGAACTTGGCCTGCAAGGCCAGGCGACGCGCAACCTCACCCTGGGCGCAAGCCTGACCGCCCTGCACAGTCGTCAGGAAAACACCGGCGATCCGACTCTGGACGGTAAACGCGTCACCAATGTCCCTAAACTCAAGTCGCTTGTCTATGCCGATTACACTATCCCCAAGATCTCCGGACTGTCCCTGAACGGTAGCTGGCATTACGCGTCGAACAAGGCCTTTAGTCCGGACAACAGCGTAACGGTCCCCGGGTATCACGTGTTCAACGTCGGCGCACACTACCTCACGCGAGTAGCGGGAATGTCCACGACGATCCGCTTTGGTATCGATAACGTGACGGACAAATTTTACTGGCGTGACGTTACCCAGTCACTCGGCGGTTACCTCTTTCCTGGTGCGCCGCGCACTTTCAAGCTGTCGGCCCAGTTCGACTTCTAGATCGGAATCCGCTCTACGAGTGTTGAAAGGGATGCAGTAGCCGGATCACCTGCTGCATCCTTTCCTGCTCCGTACCTTGCACCAGGGTATAAGGCATTCCGAGTTGCGTCAGCGCTTCCAGCAATTTTTCGTGCAGCTGCTGACGCACCGCTTCTGATTCACGCTGCAAACCATCCGCAACCCAAGGCGTATCCGGCGCTGTCACCAGGGTCAGGTGATAGGATCGATCACGCGCCATCTTCGCAAGTTGAGGGTCGACGCGTCCCCAGTAAAAGCAACTGTACAGTGCAGTCATCAATGGCGTCGTATCGCAAAACAGCAACGTGCCGGTAGACCTGGCCACCAGGTCTTCGCGTTCTACTTGTGTACGGGCAATCACGATCTGCTCTTCCTCGCGCGGCGTACGGCCCTGCAACTCGACAAACTCACGTAAATATTCCGGCACCCAACTGCTGCGGTAATGCCGCGCAAGCGCCGCGGCGAGGGTGGACTTGCCGGTGGATTCGGCGCCAAGAATGGCAATGCGAAGGGGCGGCTTCATGGATTGCGGCGTGTATCCATCGTATCTATCGCTTCACGCTGCCACGACATCCGGCCTCCGGTTCCAGGCACGCAGGCCGACCCAGGCGAGCACGACAAACAAGGCATACAAGACGGCCGTCAGCATCAGGTTCTTGTACACATACAATCCGACATAGAGCAGATCGACGACAATCCACACATGCCAGTTCTCGATCTTTTTGCGTGCAAGCAGCACCTGGCCGACCAGGCTGCCCGCCGTGAGAAAGCCATCGATATACGGAACGTCGGTATCCGTGTAGGACTTGAGAAATAGCGAGAGCAGAACGAAGCCTGCGGCCCATGCCGCCAGCGCCCACCAGCGGCCCGCCACAGACAAACGCGAGACCCGCAATCCAGTGTCGGTTCCCCGGCCTCGCAGCCATTGATACCAGCCCCAGGCGGAAGTCGCGATGAACACCCATTGCAAGCCCATGTCGCCATACAAGCGAGCGCCATAGAACACGACGGCATAGGTCGCCGATGACGCGATGGCGAACAGCCATGCCCAGTGGACCAGGCGGATGTCGAGGACTACGGTCAACATGGCGAGCAGGAAGGACACCAGTTCCAGCGGCGTTGTGGAAAAAACGGACAACACTATGGGATCGTTCATGCAGCAGCAGGTAATCGGTATGGGTTTTCCATCGGCGCCCGCCCGGATGGATAAAGGGCTTCGTATATTAAACGATAGTAGTCATCAGTGCGCCGTGACCAAGATGTGAACACTGCTTTTTGTGGAACCGCGCACCGCCAACCCAAGCATGACGGAATAACAATGCAAACCTGAAATTTCCGCGACCAATCTTAATCTACAGCAAAGCCGCTACGGAAAGATGATTTAATATAGATCAATTGTGTACTGATGCACCGAGCGGGCAGGATAGCGCTCAACTCGTTCAACTTTATGGCTACAACTACCAATTCACCCCTTCACGCCCTGATTGTTGAAGACAATTGCGACCTCGCCCGCTTATTCGGCGATCTGCTCGAAGTCCTCGGCTGTACGGTTCAGATTGAATGGAATGCTGCAACTGGATTGCGCGCGGCCTTCGAGAGTCCGCCCGACCTCGTGTTCTGCGATCTGACCATGCCGGGTGAAAAAAATGGTTTTGACGTGGCCCGCGAGATCCGGTCCAACCCTCGGCTCGACCAGACCTGGCTGATTGCCGTGACTGGATACGATACGCCCGAAACACATACCCGCGCCCGTGAAGCCGGGTTCGATCGTGTATTTTCCAAGCCCGTGAAGTTTGCGCAGATCCAGGCGGTACTCGAAGATGTGCGGCGGGCCGATCGTCAGCTTTCCGCCACGGGTTCCGTGGGCACATCAATACCGTCGGCACCGACTGACCTGAAACCTCTCAACTGATAAGCGGGCCTGCCTATACTGTAGAGGGATGACTGCCCTGCGACAGAGCCGTTTGCACGACGATCTCGAGCACGCCGAAACATGACCGTAGAAAACACCGCGCCCAATGTCATGCTGATTGACGATCAGCATCTCGCCGAAGACCTGATCAGGCACATGCTGCATGACCAGCCCGATATCCGGCTGCATTATTCGTCACGCGCGGAAGATGCGCTTGAAATCGCGTTGGACGTGTCTCCGACCGTGGTACTGGTCGACCTCAGGATGCCAACGGTCGATGGCCTTGGCGTTACGCGAAGTCTGCGCTCACATCCGTTGACCCAGAAAATTCCAGTCGTGCTGCTGTCTTCGGAAGATGATGCCGAGATCAAAGCCCAGGCGTTTGCCGAGGGAGCCAACGACTACATGGTTAAATGGCCGGACAAGCGCGAGCTGGTCGCGCGCATCCGGTATCACTCCAGTGCCTATATCGCGCACCGGCAACGCGACGACGCATTCCTGTCATTGCATAAGAGCAAGCAAGAACTGCTGTTACGTACGCAGGAACTCGCGCAAAGCCAGGCCGCGTTGCATCAGGCGCAAAAAATGGAAGCAGTAGGTCAGCTTACTGGCGGCGTTGCCCACGATTTCAACAACGTCCTGCAAGTCATCAATGGCAACCTCGAATTGCTCAGACTGCTGACCGAAGGCAACCAGGCAGCGCAAAGCCGGATCGCCGCCGCATCGGTCGGCGTTGATCGCGGTGCGAAGCTGGCCGCACACCTCCTCGCGTTTGCGCGGCGTCAGCCACTGCAGTCGGTGATCGTCAATGCAGGCGACTTGTTGCGCGGCATGGATGAGCTTCTGCGCCGCTCCATCGGTGACCTCACCACTGTAAAGACCGAGGTCGCCGATGACTTGTGGAATACCATGGTTGATCCCAGCCAGTTGGAAAATGTCATCCTGAACCTGGCGATCAACGCACGCGACGCCATGGACGGCGGCGGCACGCTGACTATCCGGGCAGTCAATGCGGGACCCGATCGACCTCCCGGCGAACAGCCTGACAATAGTCGCGGCCGCTTTGTCCTGATTGAAGTGGCCGATACCGGCGCCGGCATGCCGCCGGAAGTCCTGGAACGCGCCTTCGAACCATTTTTCACCACCAAGCCGGCCGGGCAAGGTACTGGTCTAGGACTCAGCATGGCTTACGGTTTTGTCAAGCAGAGTGGGGGACATATCCGCCTTGAAAGCGAGCCGGGTTGCGGCACTTCGGTCAAGATTTTCCTGCCGCGCGTCGACGGCGATGCAGCGAGTGGCGATGAGTCGGCATCCGGACCGATTTTCGGCGGTATTGAAACCATCCTGGTGGTCGAAGACGAAGCCGATGTCAGAGCCACGACTGTCGAACTGCTGACCAATCTGGGCTATATGACCCTGCAAGCAGAAGATGCACTGTCTGCCCTTGCCATCATTGAAAGTGGTGCACACGTTGACTTGCTGTTTACCGATGTCGTGATGCCGGGACCCCTGCGCAGTGCGGAATTTGCCGACAAGGCGCGAACTTTGCTGCCCGATCTGCAGGTCTTGTTTACGTCCGGATATTCAGAAGGTATTCTGGCCCATGGTGGCAGGGTTGACCCGCGGGTGAGCCTGTTGCGCAAGCCTTATAGCGCAGATGCCCTGTCGCAGAAAATCAGGCACCTGCTGCGCCGCAGGGAACGCAAGGCGGTACTGCTGCAATAGCCCACTACGTCAAAGAATCATTACGATCATTAGAGAGTAGAGAGCGCCAGCGGCGTCACAAAATCCGCTGACTGCCGCTGGATCGTAGCGGATCAGATCAGGACTTGCGTACGTAACGTGCCGAGCCAGGCGGCGGTTCGTTCAGCACTGCCCAAAAAATACCGAGGTCGGAAATGGCGCGGACGAATTCCTGGAAGTCGACTGGCTTTACGACATACGCATTCACGCCCAATTCGTAACTGCGCAGCAGATCCTGCTCTTCCTTGGAAGAGGTCAGCATCACTACCGGAGAACTTTTGAGACTAGGGGTCGAACGGATGTGACGCAGCACCTCGAGTCCGTCAACCTTCGGCAACTTCAGGTCAAGAAGAATGACGGCGGGATTGCCGGCAGGCCGGCTGACAAAGGCACCCTGGCAGTTCAGGTAATCGAGCGCTTCCGCGCCGTCCCGCAGCACGATCACCTCGTTGGCGAGCTGGCTTTTTTCCAGTGCGATCAGGGTCAGTTCCAAATCATTGGGATTATCTTCGACAAGAAGAATCGGCTTTAACATGCTGGCCTCTAATCGAGAGCGATGGTTTTAGGGATGGAGAACGAAAATGTCGCGCCTTGGTCCACGGTACCGTCGGCCCAGACACTACCGCCATGGCGCTCGATGATGCGGCGCACATTGGCAAGGCCGATGCCCGTACCCTGGAAGTCTTCCATGCGATGCAGACGCTGGAACACGCCGAACAATTTATGCACGTACTCCATATTGAAGCCCACACCGTTGTCCGCTACGCGAAAGATATGTTCATCGTCGCGGCTTTCAGCGCTCACCCGAATGATCGCGTGAGCCCGAGGCCTTGTGTACTTTACCGCATTCGACAACAAGTTGTACACGGCGAGCTGGAGAAAGTTCGGATCGGCCTGGATGACTGGCAGTGGGTCGATCTGCCACTCTATCTGCCGGTCGCCGATCTCCAGTGACAGCTTGTCTTTTGCCGCATTGACGAGTTCCGCCATGCTGACATCATAGGGCCGCAGGGAAGCGCGTCCCATTTGCGAAAAGCTCAGCAGATCATCGACCAGCTTTCCGGCAAAGCGCGCCGAATCCTTGATATTTTTCAGGAAGCGCACTCGCCGCTCAGGCGCATCATTGCCTTCGAACTCCAGTAGCAGGTCACTGAAGCCCACGATGTGACGCAGCGGTGCGCGCAGGTCATGCGATACGGAATACGAAAAGGCTTCCAGTTCTTTGTTGGCGCGCCCGAGCTCTTCGGCAAGCTCAGCCATCTGCTCGGCACGTTCGAGGACGATGCCCAGCAGGGCGGATCGGAACTCGGACGCCATCTCGATCTCGCTTGCGCGCCACGGCATGCTGGTCCCGACGACGGTTTCGCGCCAAATCTCAAAACTCATGCGAGGCGTGAGCGGATTGACCGGTGAGTCGGAAGTGGACTTCAGGTGTGGGTTGCCCGCCCAGTCCACCGTATGAATGACTTCCGGCCGGAACCAGATCAGGTAGTGATTGTGAATGCGCGATATCGGGATGGCGAGTATGCCGCTGGCATTACGCTTGAACGCTGCGCCTGGCGGATACACTGTGCTGAGACTGTCGGTGTGAAACAGGTCGCCGTGCGCGCGCGTGCTTATCCATCCGATCAAGTCGCGAATCGCCGGTTCGTCCGGGGTATCACCGAAACGCACGATACGATCTTCAAAAGAAAGAGCCGCACCGGAGGCGCTGGCAAAACGCAACAGCTCGGGCGCGATCGCCTTGATATTGTCGACAAAATCCGGACCCTGCGTCAGCCCCGCCAGCATGGTCACTACCATGCGCCGCAATTCGAGACGGTAATGATATTCATCGCCTTCCTCACGCGAGGCGACACGCAGCGCCAGGATCTGCGCCAGCTGCTCGCATGCGGCGCGCACTTCGAACGGCACAAAACAGGGCTCGGCGTTATGGCAGGAGATCAATCCCCACAGCTTGCCTTTGACCACGATCGACATGGACATCGAAGCCAGCGTGCCCATGTTGCGCATGTACTGCAAATGGACCGGCGATACGCTGCGCAATGCAGCAAAGCTCAGGTCGGTCGGTTGGCCGTTCAATGGATTGTGTTCCGGATGCAACCTGGCAGGAGCATAGTTGGCATTCGGGATCAGGCGGACGCGGCTGGTCAGGTAAAGTTCGCGTGCCTGACGCGGTATGTCGGAAGCCGGAAAGCGCTGACCAAGGTAGGAATGGTAGTCTGGCTCGCGCGCCTCCGCGACCACATGCCCATGTCCGTCCTCATCGAAGCGATATACCAGAACGCGGCCGAAGCCTGTCACCCGCTTGACTTCTGCGGCGGCGAAACTGCTGATCGAGGCCAAGGTATCCGAGTCATGCAACTGCGACATGAAGTTGCCGATCAGCGAGTACAGCAGCCGGAAATTGGCCGGGACCTTGCTCGCGACCGCTTCAAACTCGAGTATCGTCAAGCCGTCCCGCACGTGGGCCAGCACCTCGAAGTATCCACCATGGGATACTTCGATGGCGCCAAGATACGCCGGTTGTTCAGCGATCCGCTGATGGTTTATTTCAACGCGAATATGCGAGGCTGCTTCTTCACCGATGAGTTCCGTCAGACCAAGATCGAGTACCTTGTCGAGCGGGGTACCAGTAAAGGCGGCGATATTGTCGCTGACCTGGATGACCTGAAGACTGTCGCTGGCGATGGCGACCAGAAAACCATGTGGCTGGATACTGCCTGGAATGCGGATGGGCTCCCTGTCGCATGACGTCAGGTCGACAGGAAGCGAATCAATACTTGTTCTATCCATGTACTCTGCCAAACAAAAATGAAACGTCGCCGACGTTCGCGGCAACATAGCGGGATTCTGTAGAAAGCGGTGTCTCCGCGTACTTGTACGCAATCCCCTTGCCAAGCGCGCCACGCCGTGTGCTCACCACGCTTCTCCAACAACGGTTTCGCGCGCCAGCCGGCGCGCCGCGAACCAGTCCGCCAGTGAAGTGAACGCCTCTCTCGCTGCCGATGCCGCGACACGATGTGCCTCATCCGTCGTGAGGTAATGCTCCACACAATCGGTGAAAACGCGCCATCTTTTCGCGTTCTGGTCGCCATAGCCTTCGAGCCAGCGCGGTGACCATGGATGCAGACTGGGAGCAAGCGTCCGGCTCAGCACCTTGGTCCCCAGTTGCGCACCTTCTATCACATAGGCAACACCGAATCGGGCCGGCAGCGAAGCGAGGTCGGGTGTAAATCCTGCCACAGGGATAGCCTGAATTGCATGGCTGTTCATGCCGCCCGCACGCAAATCCGTATCGATCCATGCAAGTTTGTCGGCACGTTCACGCGCCTCCATTTCTGCCGGCCATGGCGCATTCCATAATACGGCGTCGAACGACGTCATCCATCCGCGCAAGTCCTCGAGATACGCAAGATATTCGCGCTTGCCAGCCCCGGGCCGGTTGATGGTCAGCGATTGTTCGAGTTGCTGGTGTATGTCCCCGGTTGCCTGTCGCAAAGCTTGCAGCGCGGCGGAAGTTTTTTTCATGCAATCCTGAATTGAATTGAACGGTAAGCGCCATGTCTGGCGTAACTCTGGCCGGACCTACGATGCCGCCAATCTGAAGCGCACATTGTACTATCGAAGCGAAGCGGCATCACGCAAGGACACAGGCTAGGTTTTCATTCTCGAATGCAAGTACGGAATTGCGGCAAGCTTCTTGCTTTTTCATCCCTGCACCAAGCCATCGCAATGATCAGGAACCGATAAAGGCAGAAGGGACGGAAGGTATGGAAAAAATATTTCCGGATAGTGATCAACAGATCCTGTCTTCCGGTGCCAGGCAACGTGTTTCACATGATGCCGTGGTGATTCTTCCGGGAAAAGCCATCGGCGAATGCGCCTCGCATGAACGCGCCTCGCATGCGGAGATTGCACGCCGGCTCGCTGCGATCAAAGGGTGCGAATTCGCTGGTGAATTCGACGCGGAAACACGACATCGTGGCCGTCTATATTTTGTTCCTAGCGATACGCTTGTCGGTAATGCCGGCGCCGAGGAATTGCACATCCATGCTGAACAGGATCTGTTTGGCGGCGTTGTACCCTACGGCTTCGTCGCGACCAAGACCATTACGCATGGCTTGCCCGGACCTTTTTCCACTGCACCGGACGGATGGTCATCCAGCTTCGCAAGCAAGGTCAAGGAAGTCGTGCTGCCCGGTTATTCTGCATTTGATCTGCATTGCGCACGCGATGCCGGAACGCGCTTGCTGGAATGCGGTTCAGTCCGCGTCAAGAAGTCCAGCGGTGTCGGCGGCTTGGGTCAATGGGTTGTTGGCAGTGCGCATGAACTCGACGACTTGCTGTATTCACTGCATGCCGACAATACGATTCAGGAGGGTATCGTCCTCGAATGCAACCTGAGTGACGTCACAACACTCAGTGTGGGGCAGGTGAAGGTGGACGGACTTGTCGCCACCTACTATGGTGTGCAAAAACTGACCCGTAACAATCGCGGCGAAGAAGTGTACGGCGGTTCCACGCTCACCGTAGCGCGCGGCGATTTCGATGCGCTACTGGCACTCGGTCTTACACCCGACGTGAGTACCGCGGTATCCCAAGCCTGCACTTATCACAACGCAGCCATGTCCTGTTTCCCGCGTTTGTTTGCATCGCGCTGCAATTACGATATTGCGCAAGGCAGGGATGAGCGCGGGCAGTGGCGCTCCGGCGTGCTGGAGCAATCGTGGCGGGTCGGCGGCGCCAGCGGGGCGGAGATTGCCGCACTGGAAGCCTTTCATGCGGATCCCGCGTTAAATGTGGTGAGGGCTTCCACAGTAGAACTGTATGGCCCCGATGTCGAACTGCCAGACAATGTAGTGATCTATTTTCATGGGCACGATGAAAAGGTGGGCCCAATTTTGAAATATGCGCGACTAGAAGACTATGCCGATACATAACGACAACATCAAAATAAAGGTGGACGGCGAAACGATCGACGGCACGCTGGTCACACCCGGACGGAAAATGCCAGCCGTGCTGTTTGTCCACGGCTGGGGCGGAAGCCAGGAACAGTATCTCGCGCGCGCGCGCGAAATCGCGGCGCTCGGATGTGTCTGTCTGACCTTCGATCTGCGCGGACATGCGGAAACTCTGCCGCAGCAGGATACGGTGTCGCGCGAAAACAATTTGCATGATGTGCTGGCCGCCTACGATACGCTGGTCTCGCAGCGTGGCGTCGATCCATCCTCGGTAGCCGTGGTAGGCAGCAGTTATGGCGGTTATCTCGCGGCAATACTGACATCGATGCGACCTGTAAAGTGGCTTGCACTGCGCGTTCCCGCCCTCTACCGGGACAGCAACTGGGAAATGCCGAAACGCGAACTGCACAACGGGCAGGATCTTGGCGAATATCGGCAGAGCCAAGTGCCAGCGGAGGAGAACAGGGCGCTGCGCGCATGCTCGGACTTTCGCGGCGATGTACTGGTGGTCGAATCCGAACGCGACAAGATCATTCCGCATGCAGTCATTACCAGCTACCTGGAAGCATGTACCGAACCGCGATCGATGACTTATCGCGTGATCAAAGGTGCGGACCATGGTTTATCCGAAGAAAGTTACCAGCGGGCCTACACGTCACTACTGGTCAGCTGGATGACCGAGATGATCTTCGGTTCCCGTGAGGATAGCAAATCAACGTCGGTTGTCACCATGCCTGAAAGCACGCTTCCCGAGGCTCCGCCTACACCAGGTTGAATAGCGGCAATGTGTTTGATCTTCCGCAGGTCGATCGCGGATTTCCTTCATTGGGCCACAACCCCTGTCGGCTTTCGTGTTCAATCACCTGCGCCAGGAATGGCGATGAACGGCGATAACATGCAGGAGAAGGAAACGCAGCGAATTTGTTTCTTGTGTCTTCATTCAACATCACCAGGAGAACCCATAATGAAACGCACGGCATCGGCATCATGGAGTGGCGGCCTGAAAGACGGCAAAGGCAGCATTTCCACCCAGAGCGGCATACTCGACAATACACGTTACGGCTTTGCTTCGCGTTTTGAAGAAGGGCCCGGAACCAACCCGGAAGAGTTGATTGCGGCCGCGCACGCGGGATGTTTCACGATGGCCTTGTCCGCCCAATTGGGTGAGGCCGGTATTACCGCAGAAAACCTCACGACCAAGGCGGCCGTCACGCTCGACAAGGTGGAAGGCGGCTTTGCGATTACGGCGGTGCACCTTGAGCTGGTTGCGCGCATTCCCGGCGGCGATCAGAAAGCGTTTGAAGAGGCTGCGAATAAGGCCAAGGCCGGATGCCCGGTATCCAAGGTGCTGAACGCAACCATTACCCTCGACGCAAAACTGGAAACCTAGACTTGCGGTAAGAGTAGGCGGCGTACTTTGGCTGACCTTACCGTCCGCCTGTTACACAAGACTGGCAGATACGAAAAAACGCCGGAAGCGGTAACGCTTCCGGCGTTTATCATGAGTCATCCGAATGCTACGCCGACTCATGCCGGCAAGCGGGCTTTAATCAAGCGTCATTCAGGCGGCTTCACGTTGCAGCAACTGCACGTTGTCGCCATTAATCTCAATCTTGCGCGGCTTCAGCGATTCAGGAATCTCACGCACCAGTTCAATGTTGAGCAAGCCGTTGTCGAGCTTGGCCCCGACGACCTTGACATGGTCTGCCAGCTGGAAGCGGTGCTCGAAATCACGTGCGGCGATGCCACGATGCAGGAAGGTGCGCTTGGTTTCGTCCTTCTGCTTGCGACCGACGATTTTCAATTGGTCGCGTTCGCTTTCGATCTCCAGTTCGGAGCGGTCGAAACCGGCAACGGCCATGGTGATACGGTACTTGTCTTCACCGACAAGTTCGATGTTGTACGGCGGGTAGCTCGGCTGCGCGTCGGTGCGAGCGGCTTCGTCAAACAGTTGTGCCAGGCGGTCGAAACCGATGGCCGAGCGATACAGGGGGGTAAAGTCGTAAGTACGCATTGCAATATCCTCATTAGTAAGCGATATGAAATTCGCGGACCTCCATTGAGCATCCGCTGATTCGGATATAGGGATAAGGCGTTTGCGTTTCAAGGGGACAAAATACATTTATACGAAATTGCATTGTTTGCAATTTATTCAATGGCCCGCTCGCTTGGCGTTTACTGGTTATATTCTTCCTTCGCCGCCGAAAACAAATCCCAGGTGGCGATGAAGAGTGCCGCGATTGCGGGCCCGATCACAAAGCCATTCAGCCCGAACAAGGCCATGCCGCCAAGCGTCGATATCAGCACCACGTAATCCGGCATTTGCGTATCTTTGCCCACCAGAATGGGGCGCAGGATGTTATCCACCAGACCGATCACCACCACGCCGAACACGATCAGCGTGATACCTTGCCAGATCGCGCCGGTCAACAGGAAGTAGATGGCGACCGGGCCCCAGATCAGGGCCGCACCGACCGCCGGTAGCAGCGACAGGAAAGCCATCAATACGCCCCACAAGACCGCGCCCTGGATACCGAGAAACCAGAACATGACGCCTCCCAGGGCACCCTGGGTCGCGGCGACCGCGATGTTGCCTTTCACGGTGGCTCTGATGACGGTCGTGAACTTGCTGAACAGACTGCGCTTGTGTTCAACGCTGAGCGGAATGGCTTGCCTGATGCGTGCCGACAGGGCAACGCCATCACGCAGCAGGAAGAACAACAAGTACAACATGATGCCGAAACTGACAAGGAAGTCGAAAGTGTTCTGACCAATGCTGAACGCTTGGGTGGCGATGGTCTGGCTGCCCTGCGCGGCGGCACCGGACAGTTTGTTCTGCAAGCTGAACAAATCGGTCAGGCCGAATCGATCCAGTTGCTGGACGATCCATGGCGGCAGCGCATTGAGCGCCTGCTCGAAATACGCACCGAAGTCCAGTTGGCCGGATCGTATCTGCTCGTACACCGCACTCCCTTCGCGCAACAGGGACGCGGTAATCACCGACAGCGGGAAAATCACAATGAGCAGACAGAGGAGCAGCGTTGCGAGCGCCGCCAGATTACGGCGGCCGTGCATCTTGGTCAGCAGCTGCCGGTAAAACGGTGCAAACAGAATGGCCAGTACCGCCGCCCAGAAGACGGCGCCGTAAAACGGCAACAGGATCCAGCCGAACGCAATGGATACGACGATAAGCAATGCGAGGAAGGTCTTGTGTTGCAAGTGCGGATTATTCATTGTTATCTCGGATAAACGGTTAGTACCGTGGACATGACGAAAACCTCCATCCTACCGGATGGAGGAATCAACTCCGTGGGGATGGCGCAAGGGAGGCGCAAGCAAATTTTTTACCAGTCACGGGGCACGTGAGCGAAAGCGTCCTGCTTCGCCGAATGAGTAAGGCTTTCTTCAGGGCATTCCGGCTTGCCGCCGTAGCGAGGCTTATTCCTTTTTCGTCGCGTCGTACAAGGGCATGACCGTAGGAAGCACGGCGCCGATCTCGGCAATGCGCGTCGTATTTGCCGGATGGGTGGACAGGAATTCCGGTGGACTCTTGCCTTCCGCCGCGCCACCCATCTTTTGCCACAGCGTGATGGCGGCGCGCGGATCGAAGCCGGCGCGCGCGGCAAGTTCCAGTCCGATGCTGTCAGCCTCGCTTTCGTTCTGGCGAGAATTGGGGAGCACAAACAGATATTGCGCAAACTGGTTGGCAAGGGCGACCTGCGCCTGCCGGTTCTGGGCGCCGGCAAGGGCAGCACTGGCAATGGTGTTCTGGGCGACCGCCTGAGATACCCGCTCGCGTCCATGTTCGCGCAAGGCGTGCGCAAACTCATGACCCATCACGGCGGCGATCTCGTCATCGGTCAGCTTCAGTTGCCGCACAATGCCGGTGTAAAACGTCACCTTGCCACCCGGTGCGCAACTTGCATTCAGGACTGGCGCATCGATCAGCAGCAATTGCCATTTCCATTGCAAGGTATCTTCACGGAATATGCCGACCTGCGCCTTCAGGCGGTTGGCAATACGCAGCAGGCGATCGTATTCCGGGCCTGACGTAATCAGCTTGCCTTCCGACTTCGCTTTTTCCGCTTGCTGCGCGTAGCTGACAAGCGCCATGCGCTCAACGGTAGGAGCAGAAACGAGCAGCAATTGCGGACGGGTGACGCCTACCGCGCCGGGCTTGGTGGTGGAGCCGCATGCGGCCAATATCACGACGGCTGCCGCAAGGGACAAAGTGTTTTTCATGATGATAGACGGTAAGGATAGTTGACCGGAATGTCCGATACCCGAAAGTATAGACGGACAGACAACGAAAATTGCCAGATAACAAAGTATTTTGTAATGTCGGTTGCGTGTGATTACTGCGTCCGACCAGGGGCGTTTGGATGGCTTGTGACGGCCGACAATCGCTTCGCCGGTATTGACGCTTATGATAGGGATCGGAAAGCAGTTCAACTTTTAAAGCAAAAGCGTTCTAAGGTGTGCGTCCGGTCTACCGGTTATCCTTCACCGCACTTTCACCGTACTTCGGAGGTGTTCCTTGCAGATTGAAACTGGCAATGCGGGTAAGCTTGATACACAAGGAACAGGCTGGTTTCTCGGCTTCAGCGAATGGACACAGTCTGCAGAGGCCGGCGCCGGCAGCTTGCGTCATATGCCGGTCGATTGCCGGTCGCACGGCTTGTGCATGAAATGGATGGTTCATCCCGCCGGCGATCCGCGCGGCATTGATAAACCGATCAGTGAGGGGCGAACGATGTCCATCCTGATTGGCAGCGGCAGATTCCGTATCGCGTTTTCCGGGTCAAAGGATTTTCCACCCGATGCCACGCGGGAGATTGTGCTGTCTGACTCCGGTGATTTTGCAACGTGGGGTGCAGGTATCTATCACCGTTATTCGGTCGATGCCGAGTGCACCGTGCTGACACTGCGCTGGATACCCGAAGGGAATTGAAATGTCCGGGATACGTCTGCATCCACTGCATCGTCAGAGGTATCAGGCGTGTCCGCAAAATCGGAAGTATTTTCCGGAGCTTGTACCAATTCCGACCTGTAACGTGACCAATGAGATCGATGGATTTTTTTGACTGGCAAGGCGCAGGCGGCTCGGCGCCCCGGAAAAAGACGCGATGTCATGTTGCGTTACGGGTTGAGATTGATACTACATGCGGCGCACGCCGCAGGAAGGTTAATTCATGACGCATGATGCCGGTGCAAACGACATGGTCGCGGTAGCGCGCTATTTTATTCCGACTGAGGCGCATATCGTCCGCTCCTGCCTGGCCGCCGCGGGCATTCCCGCTATGGTGGCCGACGATAATCTGGTGCAGCTGCATTCGCTCCTCACGCCGGCCTTGGGCGGCGTACGCGTGCTGGTGCCGGCCGATCGCGAGCGTGAAGCGGTCGCAGTCATCGATGCCTTCCATCGCGGCGTCTACCGGCTCGACGATGATTTTGATGTCGGTGCCAGCTGAAGCGTTTTTCTGCGGCTGATCACTGCATGCGAATATCCATTTACCAGGGTGTGCTTAAGCGTTTTAATTTCTTCCAGCGCTTGCGAATCACGCCTGCATCGGTATCGGCGCTACGAGAAAGATAACCGCGGACAAATCCAACCCCACTTGCAAGATCGATATCCTTGCCGTGAAGATCCTGCAACAACCGGTCCGCGACCGCCGCATCGTTAAGAAATCCCAGCTCGTCCTGCAAGTGTGAAAGTGCATTGACATATCGCCGCAGCTTCCGTCCGTTATAAAGCGACTGGAAAAACTCGGCGGCATAGCGTGTTTTTTTCGCCGCAATGCGCGCACGGTGGCGCGCCTCCGGCGTCGCTTTATGCAAGCGCCGTCCGCGCTTGCGCAACTTCCGATCGAGTTGATCGAGCATATCGTCGGCGAAGCGGATCACCGGGTCGCGCAGGCGAGCGCTCGCTTGTCGCGGCGGCGTCTCGCGCCAGTCGCAAGCACGCATCCACCGCGACAAGCGCAGCACCAGACGCGTATATCGCGGCGAAGTGACTGCCGCCGCGGCCTCTCCATGCAGTTGTTGCGCCCGTTTCTGAGCCGCATTGTGGACCATGCCGATCAGCGCAGCATCCGTCGGTGCATCGGCAAGTCGTGACAGAGTTGAATCGGCCAGTACGTCCCAATCACGCGCCGCGCCAAGCTGCGTTGCGATCCAGTTAAGGTCTTCCCGCATGTCCTCGGGCACCTGCAGCACAGGCGCAAACAGGCTGAAAGCAGAACGCAGGCGGCGTATGCCGACGCGCATCTGATGGAGGCTTTCCGGATCATGCCTGTGCATCACGCCGTCTTCATTGGCTTGTATCTGCGCCCTGCAGTTTGCCACGATAAGCTGAAAAGCTTTTTCGATATTCATATGCCGGGACAGCACAAGTGCCTCGGCTTTCACGGCGCGCGCAGGCACAGGAGCCAGCAACGCATAGCCCCGTTCAGCCTTGCTCGCGTTTCCGATCTGCATGGGAATTGATTCGAGCAATTCCAGCGCCAATCCATAAAGCTGATCGGCATTACCGGATTTCAATTCCAGTTCGATTTCGCAGATTGCCTCCTTATCCTTGCCACGTTCAAGGCTGCCCAGGTCCAGTACACATTCGATTTCGGTGCCTTCCGCAAGGCGGAGATCCCATATCGTGCGTGTTACTGAAGTCATAAAGACGGGTAAAAGCCCTTGCTCGACTTCCCTGGATCTCAGCAGTTTGTTCCATGACGATCCGTGATCGACCAGTTCGCGCAGGGCGGCCAAATCAGGAGTCGGCCCGGCAACAGGGGATTCCCATTCGTGGCGGCTATGCAGGCCTGACGCCACGCCACCACCCGCTTTCATGGTTTGTACCCAGTGGCCGTCAACTTGCCTGACCCGTAGTCCGGCACCGGCACGACGCAGGTCGCAGTTGCTGGTGTCGTAATAGGTGCCTGATAATTTTTCTTCCCGTGGCTCTCCGATGCCGTACTTCTTCAGTAAGGGATGGGTCCGCAAGGACTGCGCGGCCTGCGGTGTCAACAAAAGCTTGAGTTCAATTTCCATATGGGTTTCTTTTTGCAAGACAGGTTTGCTGGCGGCCGTTCAGCGCGGCTCGCAAGAGCACTAAAGAATTGAACAATAGGCGCATGCGCCCTTGCTGCTGACGAAGTAAATCAAAAGACACGCAGCAAGAAGAAAGGTTTGCTTCGCTGCCGGCCAGAGCATGCTTGCTGTAAACACGGTACATTGAAATCTCTGGCCAGTGCAGGCCATTCCTGGATACCTTGGCAAATACATGAACACAATTGAAATCACTGCACTGCAGTCTTACCTTCACAGGCAAATTCCGCTGTCCCAGGCAATGGGTGTGCTGGTACACGCGGCTACTGAGGAGCGTGTCGAACTACGCGCTCCCATTGGCCCGAACATCAATCATGAAGCTACCGTCTTTGGTGGTAGTGCATCCGCGGTCGCCATTCTGTCCGCCTGGACACTGGTCTATCTGCGACTGCAGGCGTCAGGATTGCCCGGACGCGTGGTGATTCAGGCAAACAACATGTTGTATCAGAAACCGATGAGCGCGGCATTCAGCGCCATCGCTTCATCTGGCGATGAGCAGCCTTGGGAACGGTTGTTCAATGCGGTACGTCGCGGGCGCATGGCCCGCATCACGGTGCAGTCCGTGCTGGAATGCGAGGGCAAGCAGGCAGGTCGGCTGGCAGGAACGTTTGTCGTGCTTCCGGAAGCGTGAGATGTGAGGTCATGCATTGATGACAAGGCAGATCCGGCCACGCAACAATGCACAACCTACGCTAAATCAGATCGAGCGAACCAAGTACGCGCTGCAGATCGGATTGCCGATGTACACCAACCTTGTTGAAGACAGACTTCAAGTGCTTGCGTCCGGTTTCAATCGATATAGTGAGTTCCTCGCAGGCGTTCTTCAGCGTAAGTCCACGCAACAGGATGCGGGTAACGCGAATCTCGGCCGGGCTTAAATAAAAAACTTCTTTCAGCAAGTCGTTTGCCGGCCCAGCACCGGACTGCGGCTCGCTGACCAGCAATAGCGCCAGCGGTTCGAGACTGTGCAGCATGCTCTCCGCCTGCGCCGGTAAGGGGACCGTGCTGACGACGCAGGGACTACCGTCCGGCCGCGCCAGTTTTGCGCCAGAAGCACGTTTTGGTCCGGCCAGGCCGCATGCTGCCCGGATCGCCGCCTGCAAGCGTTGCCTGGCGTCATCCTCTTCGACGCGTTGGCCGGGCAGGCAGCTTGATGAGGAAAGCCATTGCTGGCCAAGGGTGTTGGCCATCCTGACGTCGCCCGCGGCGTTCATTACCAGTAGCGGGAAGCGGACGCGGTCGAGCACACGTGTTGCAAGGTCAAGCTGGCTGGATAACTCGATCAGCTTCCAGCGCAGGTTTGCTGCCTGTTGAATATGCGGAAGCAGCGGCGACAGGCTGCTGGCGACCTGCACCAGGCTGTTGTGAGGGCGCTGCCCGACCAGTGACAACAAGCCGTCTGTTCCGCTCCTGGCGCGCAGGATAGGCGTCGCCATGACACCCGAAATGCGATGGCGGCGCATGAAGTCCTGATAGAAGGCCGAACCGCTGCGGATCTGTGGAGCAACATCGCGCTCGTCGAGATACCACTCGCCGAAGCGGGCACGGTTCACGAATTCCTTGCCAGGGTCGAGTGCTTGATAGTGCGTCTCGTAATCGTTGCGCAGCGCCGGATCCATGCCGACGGCATCACCGATGATGATCTGGTCGTGCATGCGGTTCCATAGCAGCAGCGACACCATTTCCGATGCAGTGACACCGGCCAGGTGCATCATCGCGTCCTGCCAGCCTTGAGGAGCAAGAATGCCCTCGTAAAACTTGCCGGACAGCGTCAGCAATTGATCCTGTTTGACCACGGTCCCTCCACATTTTTCCGGCCATTGTTCATCAACGGCTTATTGATTGTGCCACGGCATTACGCAGCTTGCCGTAGGCGGCGAAGAGTGCGCCGCCGTAGTGCTCACGCAATGAGCGCTACGGCACTTTCCTGCTTATGCGACGTTTGCAAGCGGCACTGGATTGACCGCGTCACGCACAATTCGCAACTTGCCGAGGGTGCTTGCGCAGGCATGCGCCGCTTCTGCACCTTTGACAACGAAGTGGTCGTAGAAGAAACGCTGGTGTTCATCGCCCGCGTGGAAGTGATGCGGTGTCAGCACAGCGGAAAACACGGGCACCATCGTCTCAAGCTGCACTTGCATCAAGCCGGAGATGACGGCCTGTGCAACGAACTCGTGCCGATAAATGCCACCATCGACAATCAGTCCGGCGGCAACGATACCCTCGTATTTGCCGCTCTGTGCCAGCAGTTTGGCATGCAACGGAATTTCATATGCACCGGGCACTTCGTAGTAATCGATCAGGTTCGCATCGGTACCGAGCTTTTCCATTTCCAATGCAAACGAGACGCGGCAACGATCGACGATATCGCGATGCCAGCAAGCCTGAACGAAGGCAATGCGTTTTCCAGTGACCGAACCGGGAGTGGAAGTGGTGTTACGTGATGGATGTGACGGGTAAGACATTCTGAAGCTCCTATTTACGAGAAAAATAAATAGGGCGCACGGGATGGCAATGACATGCGGGTAGGCTTTTGCCCATGTGGTCGCGACGCGGTCGTTCAGTTCGCACTGGCAGCTCCAGGCGTGTGAGGACATCGCTACGCCGCAGGGAACGCAAACGTTCTCGCAGTCAGATTGATGAATCCCGTCCTCTTTCATCCGGACTGTGACCGTCGGCCCTGGGATCACACCAGGTCTGCTGACCCTGCGAAATGCCTACGCGCGTACGTTGGCGTCTTGCAGGCGCTCGCGGGCTAGATGCGCAGGCATCATTACCGCCGGTGGGGAGTTTCGCCCCGCCCTGAGAACGTTTTGGCTTTGCAGCCAAGGACGAATATAGCATGTTGAGGCACGGCGCACAGCGCACAGCCGAAGCCATGCTGAATCGCACAGATAGCAGCGCCCCCCGGTGGGGCATAACATGCGGCATAAATAAAAAAGGATCCCTGTACGGCGACGCCATTCCAGGGATCCCTGTGTGGAGCAAGGCAGGGCGCGCCTGCCATGTGCTACGTTTGCAGAACTTTACTTCGCGCCGGCTTCGAACCAGCGACCGATCAATGCACGCTCATCCTCGGTCATGTTCGTCATGTTCCCCAATGGCATCGCCTTCTGCAGAACGACTTGCTGATAGATCTGCTGCGCATGGGCCTTGATCTGCTCAGGCTGGTCGAACATCATGCCTTTTGCCGGCGACGGCATTAGCGTGGGCGCGGCCGCATGGCACTGAATACAGTGCTTGTCCGTGACCTGCTTGACCTGTGCGACATCGACGGCGGGTGCGGCTGCCCCTGCCACCGCAGCGGCCGGCCTGGACGGTGCAATCCACGCGGCGACGGCGGCCAGCAATGCGACCGCAACGATGGGATAGACAACGTTGACGACGCCCTTGTGACGCAGGATGAAGAATTGGCGAATCAATACGCCGGCCACCATGATCAGTACCAGCACCAGCCAGTTGTACTGGTGGCTGTAGGTCATGTTGTAGTGGTTCGACAGCATCGCAAACAGCACGGGCAACGTGAAGTAGGTGTTGTGCACGCTGCGCTGCTTGGCGCGTTGGCCATGGATCGGATCGACCGGCTGGCCTGCTTTCATTGCCGCGACGACCTTGCGCTGTCCCGGAATGATCCAGAAAAACACATTGGCGCTCATGATGGTCGCGATCATCGCACCGATGATCAGAAATGCAGCACGCCCTGAGAACAGGTTGCAGGCCGCCCATGACGCGATGACTACGTAGGCAACCACCAGCACCGCAAGCAATCCTTCCTTCTTTTGCAGCGCACGACAAAGCACGTCATACACCAGCCATCCAACCACCAGGAATGCCAGCGCGAGAATGACGGCCACAGTGGGTGTCAGGTTCGCGACATTGGGATCGATCAGGAAGACCTTGGGATTGAACAGGTACAGCACCGAGAACAGGCCGAAACCGGATAACCAGGTGCTATATGACTCCCAGTAAAACCAATGCAAGTCGTCCGGCAAATGACGTGGCGCACCGAGATATTTTTGCGGGTTATAGAAGCCACCCCCGTGCACGGCCCAGAGTTCGCCGCCTACGCCTTTTTCCTTCAGCTCCGCATCCTTGGGAGCTTGCAGGCTGTTGTCCAGCCATACGAAATAAAACGAGGAACCAATCCACGCAATTGCCACGATCACGTGCAGCCAGCGCAGCAGCAAATTGGCCCAGTCGAGCAAATAACCTTCCATTGTCATGTCTCCTTCTTGATCGTCAAATTAGCTGCCACGGTAGGTTGAATAACTCCAGGGGCTGGCTACCAGCGGCACGTGGTAGTGCTGACTGGCGTCGGCCACGCCGAAGCGCAGGGTGACCACATCAAGAAAGGCCGGCTTGGGCAAGGCCAGTCCGAGTCCGGCGAAATAGGCCCCGATATGGAAATCAAGCTCATAAACGCCGGCGTGGAAAGCGTTTCCTTCCAGCAGCGGACCGTCGCAGCGGCCATCGGCATTGGTAACTTTTGACAGCAATTTATTTCTACGATTGTCGACAATTTCGTAAAGATCGACAGTGATGCCTTGGCCAGGCTTACCGTGCGCGGTATCCAGCACGTGTGTAGTCAGACGACTCATCATAACTCCATGATTATTTGGGATAAAACCTGGCATTGCCAGAAACGGCGCCAGCGTTGAGCATGAGGTGCCGCCGCGACGGGTGACTGCAGCTGCTCGAGAGATTGAACAAAACTAATAACAAATTGTTGACAATTCTATGGGCCGTTGGCATCCTCGTCAACATTGAAAGCGTGGCAGTTTGTTTAAAGCCCGCAACGGTGAGCAAAGCCCGGCTTTGATGAACACCGTCCAACCACGACCGGATGATTATGGCTGCACGTCCCAAACTAGTGAGCGCCTCTCCCATACCGCAAGAATCTCGCCTTGCATCGGATGAACGTATGTATTTGGAAATCTACGACGCCATCATGGGGCACCGCTTGCCGGCAGGCACTAAATTGACCGAGCAGGCTCTCACGGAAATCTACGGCCTGGCGCGCCATAACGTACGCAAGGTCCTTGTCAAGCTGGCCGCCGACGGCCTGGTCGATCTTGAACCCAATCGCGGTGCATATATTGCAAGCCCTACCGAACAGGAAGCACATGACATGTTCGAGTTGCGTCAGACACTGGAACAGATGGCCATGCAGAAAGTGGCACACAGTGCGACGTCAGCCGACTTTGCGCGCCTGCGTCGAATGATAGACAGTGAGCGCGAAGCCTACATGCAGGGAAACCGCCCGTTGTGGATACGGCTTTCCGCTGATTTTCATATCGAACTGGCGAAGCTTGCCGGCAACGCGTTGCTAGTCGACATGCTGCGTCGCCTGGTATCGCGCACCACACTGCTGATTTCAACGACCGAGACAACAGGCCAGCAGCCGTGCTCATTCGATGAGCACCTTGCGGTTGTCGATGCATTGGAAAAGAAAGACCACGCTGGTGCGCAACATGAAATGGCGCATCACCTGGAGCAATGTGCCTGCCGGATGCTCAAGCGTTCCGACAGGCGATTCGATTTGCGTTCGGCATTAGGTAAACCGGACGCATAGCAGGGCAGTTACCACCACAAACCATAACCATAACAACAATATTCCTCTCACCCCGCAAGTTTTGGAGAAGACATGATGAGCACATCACATACTGCCGTGGCATCCTCGCCGGCAGCCAATTCCGTTCCACCGGCCAGTAATGCGGTCGACGAACGTCTACCTGCCGGCAAGCTGGCGACACTGGGACTGCAACATGTCCTGGTGATGTACGCCGGCGCAATTGCCGTCCCGCTGATCATTGGCCGTGCGCTCAAGTTGCAGCCGGAACAGGTTGCTGCGCTGATTAGTGCGGACCTGTTCTGTTGCGGCCTGGTGACCCTGATTCAGTCGCTCGGTATCGGCAAGTTGTTCGGCATCCGCTTGCCGGTCATGATGGGCGTGACCTTTGCATCAGTCAGTCCGATGCTGGCCATGGCCGCTAATCCGACACTGGGCATCACCGGCATTTTCGGTGCCGTTATCGGGGCAGGTGTCATTTCAATATTCATCGCGCCCTTTGTCAGTCGGGTGCTTGCCCTGTTTCCACCGGTCGTCACCGGCACGATTATCGCAGTGATCGGCATTTCCCTGATGCGCGTCGGTGTCAATTGGGCCATGGGCGGCACACCGAACATGGCGACGATTCCCGATCCCGCGTTTGCCGAACTTGTCGCCGCTGCAAAGGCAGCGGGGACCGCGTTGCCCGCCGGCCCGGCTCCGATGATTCCCAATCCGCAGTACGCGGCGCTCGACAATCTCGGCATTGCACTGTTCGTGTTGATTGTCATCCTGCTGGTCGCCAAATACGGCAAGGGATTTCTTGCCAATATCGCAGTACTGACCGGCATTGTCGCCGGTACCGTGGTCGCCTATTTCCTCGACAAAGTGGACTTCGCTAAAGTCGCGACGGCCAAGACATTCGCCCTCGTCACGCCTTTCCAGTTTGGCATGCCGACCTTCGACGTCGTCGCGATCCTGACGATGACGCTGGTCATGCTCGTCGTCATGATCGAATCGACCGGCATGTTCCTCGCGCTTGGAGAACTGACGGGCAAGGAGATCCGCAGGGACGACATCAGTCGCGGTTTGCGCGTCGATGGACTCGGTACCGTGATCGGCGGGATTTTCAATACCTTCCCGTATACCTCGTTCTCGCAGAACGTCGGCCTGGTTGGCGTGACGGGTGTAAAGAGCCGCTGGGTCTGTGTCGCCGCCGGCATTATCCTGATCATCATGGGCGTCATTCCAAAGATCGCGCAAGCCGCCGAAGCCGTGCCGCAATTCGTGCTTGGCGGCGCCGGCCTGGTCATGTTCGGCATGGTTGCCGCAACCGGCATCCGCATCCTGGCAGCGGTCGACTACAAGAGCAACCGCAACAACCTGTTCATCGTCGCCATCTCTATCGGCTTCGGCATGCTGCCGCTGGTGGCTGAGCGCTATGCGCAGCATATGCCCAAGGCGCTGTCACCGCTGCTGCATAGCGGGATTTTGCTGGCGGCGATTGTCGCGGTGTTGCTTAACCTGTTTTTCAATGGCATCGCTTCCCAGGACGAGGCAGAGGCTGCGGCCAAAGCCAATACCCACGGCAGCGAATAATTCACTTACTACCACTTCACCATGCAGAAAGATAACGCATATCCCCGTGACCTCGTCGGCTATGGCCGGCAGATTCCCCACGCACGCTGGCCCGGCCAAGCGCGCATCGCGGTGCAATTCGTCCTGAATTATGAAGAAGGCGGCGAAAACAACGTGCTGCATGGTGACAAGGCTTCGGAGCAATTCTTGTCCGAGATTATCGGCGCGGCGGCATTCGAGGCGCGCCACATGTCGATGGAATCGATTTACGAATACGGTTCGCGCGCCGGTGTCTGGCGCATCCTGCGCGAGTTTGAGCAGCGCAAGTTGCCGCTGACCGTATTCGGTGTCGCAATGGCCTTGCAGCGGCATCCCGAGCTGACACAGGCATTCGTCGAACTTGGTCATGAAATTGCCTGCCACGGCTGGCGCTGGATTCATTACCAGCATATGGATGAAGCCACCGAGCGCGAGCATATGCGGATTGCGATCGATATCCAGCGCCAGTTGACGGGCAGCGCGCCGCTCGGCTGGTACACCGGCCGCGATTCGCCCAATACGCGCAGGCTCGTGGTCGAGCAGGGCGGCTTTACCTATGACTCGGATTACTACGGCGACGATCTGCCGTTCTGGACCGAAGTCGACACCTCCGCAGGTGAAACCAGGCCGCACCTGGTCGTGCCGTACACGCTTGACAGCAACGACATGCGCTTTGCAACGGCACAGGGCTTCAACACCGGCGAGCAGTTCTATCAATACCTGAAGGACAGCTTCGACGTGCTGTACGCGGAAGGCGATCCAAATGGGCAGGACAGGCCGAAGATGCTGTCGATCGGCATGCACTGCCGGTTGCTTGGCAGGCCGGGACGCTTCCGCGCGCTACAACGTTTCCTTGATTATCTGCAGTCCCATGACAATGTCTGGATCTGCCGCCGCATCGATATCGCCAACCACTGGATCAACACTCATCCATACCAAGCAAAATGACGACCAAACATTTTTCTCTCGACAGCCTGAATACCATGTCGACCGCCGATTTCACGTCGGCCCTCGGCGCAATTTTTGAACACTCGCCCTGGGTGGCGGAGCGCGCAGCGGCCAAACGGCCATTTGCCAGCGTCGAGCAGTTGCACGCTGCCATGGCCGATGCAGTCCGCAACGCCAGTGAGGCGGAACGCATCCAGCTCATCCGTGCCCACCCCGAACTGGCAGGCAAGGCGGCGGTGCGCGGCGAGCTCACCGAGGAATCGACGCGTGAACAAAAGGGTGCGGGACTCGACCAGTGCAGCGCCGAGGAATTCGCAAAGCTGCAAGACCTCAACAATCGCTACAACGAGAAATTCGGATTTCCGTTTGTGATTGCCGTGAAGGGACACAATCGCCAAAGCATTCTGCAGAACTTTGAAAGGCGCCTTGCCAATGAACGTGATGTGGAAGCAAAGGAATGCATAGAACAGATCATTCGCATCGGCGGATTCCGCCTTGCGGACGCTGTGCAATAAGCGTGTTCAACAAGAACACGACGCAGGACCAGAAAACAATAACAATATCAATCTTGGCATGCGGTTGAAAAACCGCATGTCGGGTAGGCGCATAACCACCTTTCTTTTCGGGAGACAAAATGAAAAAAACCACCGCAATTGCGGCAGCCGTCGGTTGCCTCGCCATCCAGGGCGCATTTGCCCAAACCAACGTGACCGTGCAAGGCGCGGTCGACCTGTTCGCCGGTTCGCTGAAATACAGTGGCGACCCGAGCCGCCGCTCCGTTGTCAATAGCGGCGGCATGACCACGTCTTACTTCGGCTTCAAGGGGAGTGAAGACCTGGGCGGCGGACTGAGGGCGGAATTTGCGCTCAACGGATTTTTTCAGGGCGATACCGGCACGTCCGGTCGTTTCGGCGGCGACAACCTGTTCTCGCGAGATGCCAACGTCGGCTTAGCTGGAAGTTTCGGCAAGATTCAGTTCGGACGTGGTCTGGCGCCGAGCTTCCTCCCTACCGTATTGTTCAATCCCTTCGCCGACTCGTTCACCTTTTCGCCGCTGGTGCTGCATGCTTATGTGCCGGCCGGCGCGTTTGGCGCACGCAACTGGATTGCATCGAACGCGTCCGACAGCGGCTGGAGCAATGAGATCATTTACTCGACACCCGACTTCAATGGCTTGCGCGCGAACGTTCATTATCAGTTCGGCGAAGTTGCGGGTCGCAACAGCACCAACAATGTCGCGCTCAACCTGCTGTACTTCAAGGGACCGCTCGGGTTGTCGGCCTTCTATCACGATGCCGAAGCCAGCAATCCGAATCCCGGCGCGGCGCTGATCGATGCAACTGCGGCACCGGTCAACTACCGCGCGATCACGCGTCAGAAAGCATTCTTTGTTGGCGGCAGCTACGACTTCAATATCGCCAAGCTGTTTGCCACCTACCAGATCAATGACGATGACACCGCCACCGCTGCCAGCATGAAAGACAAGACCTTCAGTCTCGGCATGAGCGCACCGGTCGGTCCGGGTAAGGTCCTGCTTGGCTACGCGAACACCAGGCGCGATGGCAGCCTGGTAGGCACCGAACTCAAGCGTGATACCGTGTCGGTGGGTTACGACTACCTGGTATCGAAGCGTACCGATATCTACACGGTGCTGATGTCGGACAAGATCACTGCGTTTAGCCGTTCCGAAAGCTTTGGTATTGGCGTGCGTCACCGGTTCTGATTCATCATCCACGAGGTGCGTTCATGATGAGCGCACCTCGCTCGTACGGGTGTGGCGTTACTTCAACTGATCCTTCACCTTTTCCAGCGCCGTCTGCGCACACTGGTCATCCAGATGTCCTCCGGGCGCACCACCGATGCCGATTCCTCCGATCACTTCATCGCCTGCCTTGATCGGCAAGCCGCCACCCAGCAACAGAAATCCCGGCAGATAGACGAGATTCGCAGCACCCGGGTTCTTTTGGGCGCCTTCCATCATTGCGAGCGTGGCGCTTTTTGCTGAAGCCGACGTGTACGCCTTCTGCTGGCTCGATGCGAGCGTATGCGGCCCTGCGTTATCTGCACGGTGCATGGCTTTCACCTGTCCACTGCGGTCAACCACCGTGACTGCGACGGCATAGCCTTTTTCGGCACAGGCGGCGACACCCGCCGAGGCAATCTGGCTGGCAAGCGAGAGGCTGATATTGCGTTCCGTACGGACCTGCGCAAATGCGGTGGTGACGGCGCTGCAGAGCAGAACGGCGCACAGGGCTTTGCTGGAAGTAATCATTGAAATCTCCACGAATAGATTGGCAATCGGCTCGTTCGAGCCGTGACCGCAGTGTAGAGATTTTTGGCGTACCGCCCAATCCGGTAAGCACCGTGATTTGTTACGTAACTCTACGTAGTGCACGTTCCTTTCTCTGTCTCGGGCCCAACTTCAGCCGCTGCCTCAACCTCAGCTTTCTATCAAAGGCGCATACTGGCGAATGAGATGTGCAAGGGTTTCCGCTTCCAGCTTTTCGATGACATGGGCACGATGCACTTCCACGGTGCGCGGCGACAAGTCGAGCGCATGGCCGATTTCCCGATTGGTCATGCCGGCCACCAGCAGTTCGAGCACTTCACGCTCACGCGCGGACAAACGCGCAAACCGTTCGCGCGCTGTTCGCTCCGCTTCCTTGCGACTGCGGTTCAGCAAGTGATCGCTGAGCGCTCGCTGCAAGGCATCGATCAAGACTTCATCGTCGACCGGTTTTTCAAGAAACTCGGTTGCTCCGGCCTTGAAAGCTCTCCGGCAAAGATCCACCGTGCCGTGGCCGGTCAGGATGATGATGGGTTGCGTCACACCCATCGCGGCCAGCCGGTCAAGGAGTGCCATGCCGCTTCCACCAGGCATGCGTACATCAAGGACGATCGCACCGGGACGATCCGGATCGAATTCGCGCAAGAACTGATCGGTGTTTGCATGCGGCAGCACGCGCATGCCTACAGTCGACAACAGCAAGGACAGTCCGCGGCGGACGGCATCGTCGTCATCCACAAGATGAACCACGGGAAGGATAGTGCTCATGTTTGTGCGTCCATCGCAGGTTGAACAAAACGGACAATGAATTCAGCGCCGCCCGCCTCACGATTGGTCGCGATAATGTGTCCACCCATGCTTTCTATCAAGCGTTCGCACAGTGTGAGTCCGAGCCCGAGGCCGGCGGTCTTTGTCGTAAAGAAGGGCTCGAAGAGTTGTGCGAGCTGATGCTGCGGTATGCCCGGCCCGGAGTCCGCGATCGCCAGCATGACCTCGCTACCGCGATGGCTGATCCCGATATGCAGATGGCGATTGCCGACAGCACTTGTTTCCATTGCCTGCAGCGCATTGAGCAACAGATTGTGCAGGATCTGGTCAAGGGCAACCGGGTCCGCGAGTACATGAATGGCGTGTTCGGCGATGTCCCTGGTCAGCACGACATGCCGCTGGCGGAATTCTGGTTCGAGCAGATGCAGGGCTCGTTCGACCGCAGTGACGAGCGGGACAGGTTGCATGCATCCGCGCTGGCTTGGCTGTTCGAGTGCGGTGCGAAGGCGATTTACGACTGCACTGGCTCGGCGCGCCTGTGCTACCGCATGTTCGATAGCTTCTTTCAAGACTGTTGTTTCAGTCTGCGGCTGCTCCAGCAGGCGGCGTGCGGCCTGGCAACTTGACAGGATCGCGGTCAATGGCTGATTCAATTCATGCGCAACACCTGCAGCCAGTTCTCCCATCGTATTGAGCCGCTCCGCACGACGCAGACGCAACAGACCTTCGGCCCGACGGCGGCCAACCGCCTGCCGGCGGAGACTGGCGTAAGCCAGCAGCGCGCCCGACATGACAAGCAACCAGGTCGTGATCGACCCCCATGGCAGATCGGTCCAGCCCAATGTGCGCCGTACCTTGAGGTCGAAGGGCTGCGACTCGGACGCAAGATGTTTTTCAAATTCCAGGTTCCACATTCCCTTATCCGCAACACGCTGCAGATCAAGGCGATGTGTCTCCGAGCGCAGTTCCATGTTCATGGGCGTTGCTGGCCATTCATTACGGGGGATCATTTGTGGAATGTCGATCTGCAATGCCCAGCTTCTCGATTCACCGGCCAGCACCAGCCAGTAGCGCCCCTTGGAAAAATCCCTTGCATTGACACTGATCGCGGCGTGGCGTCGGCTGCGCGACGTGTTCTCCGCAGCGACCAGCCCGGCATCCCAGCGATACTCGATGGCATTACAAAGTACCGAAAGCACCTGCGGATAAATGACGGTGATCTGTGCACGCGCTGACGCCGCACAGTCACCGTCATGCGCGCCGGCACCAGCCTCCAGCGTTGCCAGAATGGTGTCGTGCTGCACCGTGCGCTGTGTGAGCAGTCGATGGGCTATACGGCTGTCGGCCTCAAACGCGCGTCGCAGCGAAGCCAGTTCGGCGCGGCATATAAGAACAGTACCGACAAGAGCCAGCAGGCACCAGGCCGATATCCATGGCATGCGCCGCGATTGAAAGATGGACAACACCGACATGGACATCCCCTGAGGATACGACCGCACAGCCGCCGGTCATTTTTCGCGCAACACTTTAAAAACACATTGTATACAAAAATTGTATGTATATGTATCCTGACCAGCTTTATCAACATGCCGGCATATGGATGCCGCAGTACATCATCGGAGGATCCATGTTTCGCAACACGACAGTCGGCATGCGCCTTGTCTATCTCATCGCCTTCAACAGCGTGATGCTTCTGGTTGCGGGGCTGGCTTCCCTCGCCGCACTGAACAGAAGCAATGAAGTCACCCGCCATATCTATGAAAACCAACTGGCGGCCAGCATGCATCTGGCCGATGCCCGCGCCAATCAGGCGCTCGTCCGGATACTGCTGGACCAGGCCGCATTCGCCCCCGAATCGCCGGAGGCGGCAAAGCGCATTACGGCGGCTCAAGGTTTCATGCAAAAGTCCAACGAGGCATGGGAAGCGTATGCCAAGCTAGCGCACACTACCGAAGAGCAGGCGCTTGCCGCGGAGGTGGCCCGGCGTCGTGATGCATTTTTCAATACCGGCGTCTCGGGTTTGATCAAGGCATTGCAGGCGGGCGACAAGGAAAGTCTTGCCAGACATGTCATGGAGATAGTGCCGGCACTGGATCGCGAACTCAATGCACGTGGCGGCGAACTGGCGGCGCGGCAGATCGATAGTGCGCGCAAGGAATACACCGCTTCACAGGAAGAGTTCGCACTTTTCAGGCGTTACGCGGTGGGACTCATCGCATTGGGCATATTGCTTGGCGCCGGTGTCGCCTGGCTGATCCGCAAATCCATTGTCAAACCGCTGGGCAACATGATGGTGCAGTTCGATCGTATTGCGAGCGGCGATCTGAGCGGAAAAATCGACGATGCCGGCCGCAACGAAATCGGCCATCTGATGGCCGGACTGCAGCGCATGCAGGCCAGCCTGTCGCACATGGTCGGCGACCTGCGCTCGGGTTCCGGACTGATCGCGACCGCAACGCGTGAAATAGCGATGGGCAACGCCGACCTGTCTCAGCGTACCGAGGAGCAGGCCGCTTCACTGCAGGAGACGGCAAGCAGCATGGAGAATCTCGCCGTGACCGTGCGCCGGAATGCAAGCAATGCACAACAGGCAAGCACCTTGTCGCTGGAAGCGTCGTCCATCGCCAAGGAGGGTGGCGAAGTCGTCAGCCAGGTGGTGCAAACCATGGATGGCATCAACAGTGCATCGGGTCGCATCGTCGACATCATCAGTGTGATCGAAGGCATTGCCTTCCAGACCAATATCCTCGCACTCAATGCGGCGGTCGAGGCGGCACGCGCTGGTGAACAGGGCAAGGGATTCGCCGTGGTGGCCAGCGAAGTGCGCAGCCTGGCTCACCGCTCGGCTGCGGCTGCCAAGGAAATCAAGGAATTGATCGATAACTCGGTACGGCAGGTAAGCGAAGGCGCGGTGATGGTAGACCGCGCCGGCCAAACCATGGAAAGAATCGTCCATGCCGTGGCCAAGGTGGAAAGCATCATGGCGGAGATCAGCCACGCGTCGGTCGAGCAAAGCACCGGCATCGATCAGGTGAGTCTGGCGGTGTCGCAGATGGATTCAGTGACGCAGCAGAATGCCGCGCTGGTGGAGCAGGCAGCGGCAGCGGCCGAATCTCTGGAAGAGCAGGCGGAAAAATTGAATCGCGCGGTCGCCGAATTCAGGTTGTAGCAGATGCAAGAAAACACAGCCGGCGCAAGGCCGGCTGTGTTTGAAAAGCTTGAGGACCATAGTCGACACAAAAAAAGAGGTGAGCCTTTCAGCTCACCTCCCAAGGGCAGATACCTTATTCTACTTACGCGAACTTGCCGATCTTCTGCTCAACTGCGGCACGTACCGAGCCGGTGGTGACGAAGGACTGCGCAACGTGGATATCCTTATGGAACCAGCGGTCGCCATCCAGGCAAGCCGGAATCTGGCGGCGCACTTCGTCGTACGCAGCCTGTGTACCCTGGCCGAGAACGAAGCCGGGCAACAGCGATTCGGTCATGGTGAGACCTTGCGCGGCCAGCAGCATTTCGACGCCGACGATGTACTGGGTGTTGGCCACCACGGTCGCCGCCTTGCGTGCGCACCAGGTCGAGTTGGAAATGTGGTCTTCGCTGTTGCCCTTCGATGGAATGCTGTCGACGCTACCCGGCATGCACAGGGTACGATTTTCCATTACCAGCGAACTCATCGAGCATTGCACCACAGGGTAGCCGGTGTTGACGCCGCGGATACCGCTCATCAGGTTGCGCGGCAAACCCCATGACAAGGTCGGGTCGATCAGGCGCGCAATGCGGCGTTCGACGATGCTGCCGAGGTCAGTCACCGCCATGGCCAGCAAGTCCATTGCCTGCGCCAGATACTGACCGTGGAAATTGCCTCCCGAGATGATCTCGAAACCGCCGCCATCCTTGGAGAAGATCAGCGGGTTGTCGGTCGCCGAATTGATTTCGCGTGTCACGATCGTGTCGATGTAATCGAGCGCATCGAACACCGGACCGTAGACCTGTGGTGCGCAGCGCAGCGAATAGACATCCTGGATGCGCGGCGTATAGGCGATATCGGTACGACGCAGTTCATCGGGAAACTGCACCGCGCGTGCCTCGTGGGTGGTGCGGGTCGAACCCTTGAGCAGGTTACGGATAATCGCCGCCGTCTTGATCTGGCCGGCATGCGGACGGGCCAGCTGGATGCGCTCGTCGAAGCCGGACATTTCGGCGCGCATCGCTTCGAGCGTCAGGCCGAGCGACAGGCAGGCATCCGACAACAGATTGCGTGCGTCATGCGCTGCCAGCACCGCGACAGCCAGCGATACGGTGCAGCCGTTGATCAGTGCGGAGGCGTCTTTCGCCTTCAGGTCGAACTGGACCGGGCCGACGCCGGATTCGGTGATCGCCTGCGGCGCGCTCATGCGCTTGCCACGGTACATGACTTCTGCTTCTTCAAAGCCGGCAATCGCTGCGGCAAGATAAGCCAGCGGTGCGAGGTCGCCCGACGCGCCGACCGAACCTTTCTGCGGCATGATCGGGTGAATGCCGGCGTTAATGAAGGCAAGCAGGCGGTCGACCACTTCGACGCGTGGCGCGGAATAATTGCTGGCGAACGCATTGGCGCGCAGCAGCATGGTGGCGCGGCTGACTTCTTCAGAGAAGGGCTCACCGATGCCAGCCGCATGGGCCTTGATCATTTGCGTCTGGAACAGCTCGATGTGCTCGACCTTGATGCGGGTATCCTTCAGCAAGCCGACGCCGGTATTGAAGCTGTACATCATCGGCGCTTCATCATGCATCCATGTCGATTCAATGTAGTCGCGGCTCTGCTTGAGCGCATCGCGCGAGGATTGGGCCAGGCCAACCTGCACGCTCGAATCGCGCGCAATGGCGACTACTTGTTCCGCTGTCAGATTGAAGCCGTCGATCAATGTCGTTGTTGTCATGTTGGGTACCGTGGTGTTCGTTTGTTGAATGATGAATTATCAGTATTGGCTTGGGACGAAAAAGATGTAACGGGTGTCAGTGCTGCGGCCTGAAATGCTCGACAAAGCGGCTGAAAACTTCTGCCGCGGTTTCCGCATCGTCGATCGTCATGATTTCATCCGGATGGTGGCTGATGCCGCCATTGCCGCAACGGACGAAGAGCATCGCGACATCGGCGATCGCGGCGATGGCCATCGCATCGTGGCCCGCGCCCGAAGGCAGGTAGCGAAGAGGAATGCCGGACGTGGTGATGGCATCTGCGAATTGCTGCTGCAGCCAGCCGGCGCAAGGGACGCTCCTTGCTTCATGCGTCTTGTTGATATTGAGGCTGACACCGCGGCGTGCCGAGATTTCCTGCATGGCCTGCAGCACATCGTTGACAGCCGCTTCACGCACGTCGTCGGTTTCAGCGCGGATGTCGATGGTAAAGACTGCCTTACCTGGCACCACGTTGGCGGCACCATTCGGCACTTCGAGCTGACCGACTGTGCCTACCAGTCCTGGAATGCCCGAGCAACGCTTTTCGATAGTCAGGCCGATTTCGGCTGCCGTCATGGCGGCGTCACGGCGCAGTGTCATCGGTACGGTGCCCGCATGTCCGGCCAGGCCGGTTGCTTGCACCAAGAAGCGCGTCGCGCCCGAGATGGCCGTGACAACGCCGACCGGCAAGGATTCGTCGAGCAGTACGGGACCCTGCTCGATATGAACTTCGACGAAGGCGAGGACCTGCTCGCGCGGATAAGCGGCGCGCGGCAACTCCTGGGGATTGAAGCCGGCCGCATGCATGACCTGGCGCATGGTCTGGCCCTGATCGTCGACCTTGTCCAGCACGCTGCTATCGAAGGTGCCGGCACAGGCACGACTGCCAAGCAGGGTGGCCTTGAAACGCACGCCTTCTTCTTCGGCAAAGCCGATCACCTCGATGGCAAACGGGAAGCGCTTGCCCTGTCGGTTCCATTCCGCAATGCAAGCAATCGGAAGAAGAATGCCGAGGTTGCCATCGTATTTGCCGGCGTCGCGCACGGTATCGAAGTGCGAACCGGTCAGGAGCACCGGTGCATCCGCAGTGTGCCCCTCATAACGGCCGATCACGTTGCCGGCAGCGTCACGCCGCACGTTCATTCCGGCTTCGCGCATCCACTGCCCGAGCTGTTCGGCGGCGCCGCTGTGCGCCGCGGTCAGATAGGTCCGGGTGAGCATACCTTCTGCTTCACTATGACCGGCGAGATCGTCGGCCCAGCGCATGATGGTCGCGCCCTTGTTGCTTGCCTGATTCATGCTTTCTCCTTGTTGCGGCGTATTTGCAGCATAGCGGTAAGTAAAAAGTATAATATCGTATTCAAAGATTGTATACAAAAATAGAGGGCAAAAATGTTATTCTCAGCGAATCCGGTGCTATATAGTATCTATCAGCGGAACGACATCATCCATGGTTCGCCGCCTGCTCTAATAAAGTGCGGTTGCCGGTAAAAGCATACCGGCATGAAGGAAAGATTGCCTTCATGTTAAGCTTTGCGCCGCCGGGTCCGACACGATCGGATCCCGGCTCCTGACACCTGATTCCATTGTTATGCCAAAGTCACGTAAAGAAGAAGAAACGGCGGCAGCGAAAAGCGCCAACGAAATCGCGGAAGACATCGCCGCCGCGATCGGCGCGCGCCGGTTGCCGCCAGGGACCAAGCTACGCGAGGAAGCGCTGTCGCGACTTTATTCGGTCAGCCGGACCAAGATCCGCGCTGCATTGCTGACGCTGTCCAAGGACAAGCTGATCAATATCATCCCGGATCGCGGCGCTTTTGTCAGCCAGCCGACCGAGACCGAAGCGCGTGAAATCTTTGCCACCCGCCGCATCCTGGAAGCCGCGCTTGCCAGAGAGTTTGTCGCCAAGGCACGTCCAGCCGATTACCGCATGCTGGAAAAGCACCTGAAGGCCGAGCGGGCTGCAATTTCAGGTCATGATTCCAAGGTGAGGTCGCAACTGCTCGGTGATTTCCATGTACTGATGGCGCAAATCGTCGGCAACCAGGTATTGACAGAGATCCTGCAGGAACTGGTCGCACGCAGCTCACTCATCACGATGTTGTATCAGACCGATATGGACGCCGTGTGCTCGTCGGATGAGCATTCGGAATTTCTGGAGGCTGCCAAGGCAGGAAAGACCGAGCGCGCGGTCAAGCTGATCCTCGAACACCTTGACCATGTTGAATCGGCGCTGCACTTCGACAAGAGCGTGGAAGAATCCAAACGCGATCTGGTGTCGGTCCTGCTGGCCTGAGGTCGGCTGTATGCCGACCGTTACGCACCCCGCAGAATCAGCCGGAGTCGGTCGTCACTCATGCTTCCGTACCTAGCTCCTGCTTCAGGAAGCGCTCGAATTTGTCGGCCGGAAGCGGTTTGCTGAAATAATATCCCTGCACCTGGTCGCACTTGTTGTCGCGCAGATAACCCAGCTGCTCTGCCGTTTCCACGCCTTCCGCAATCACTTTCAGGCGCAGATTGTGCGCCAATGAAATCACCGACATCACGATCATCGCATTGTCCGGGTCCGTGGTCAGGTCGCGCACGAACGATTGGTCGACCTTGAGTACGTCGATGGGAAACTGCTTCAGGTAGGACAGGCTGGAAAATCCGGTACCGAAGTCATCGATCGACAGGTGCACATCAATGTTCTTGAGTTCATGCAGCGTGCGTATCGCATGCTGGACATCGACCATCACGGTACTCTCGGTAATCTCCAGTTCGAGGTCGGAGGCGCTGAGGCCGCTGTCGGCCAGGGCGCTTTCCACCATGCTGACAAGATTAGGCTGGCTGAACTGCCGGGCCGACAGGTTGATGGCAATGCGCAGCTTGCCCAGGCCGGCCTGCTCCCAGTGACGCGCCTGCGTGCACGAAGTGCGCAAGACCCAGTCGCCGATTGCGCCGATCAGGCCGGTCTCTTCGGCCAGGCTGACAAACTCCGATGGCGGGATCAAGCCCAGTTCCGGATGCTGCCAGCGGATCAGTGCTTCGGCGCCGACAATCCGGCCGGTAATTACATCGACCTGCGGCTGGTAATGCAATAGTAGTTCGCGCCGTTCCAGCGCACGTCGCAAGTCGCCCTCCAGCCGTAGCCGCTTGGCGGCACGTTCGTTCATGGTCGGCGCATAAAACTGGAAGGTGTTCCTGCCTTTTTCCTTGGCGCTGTACATCGCCATGTCCGCATGGGTAAGCAGGGTCTCGAAGTCTTCGCCGTCAGTCGGATACACTGCAATGCCGACGCTGCAGCTCGGGAAAAAGTCCTTGCCGTTAATGGGGATCGGCCGTGACAAGGCCTGCATCACGCGCTGAACAACCCTGGCCGACTCGGCAATGTCCTCCGCTTCCGGCAGCACCAGCACGAACTCGTCGCCGCCATACCGCGCCACCGTATCGGTGTCACGTGCCGCGCGCTTGAGGCGGTGTGCAATCGTTTTCAGAAACAGATCGCCGGCCCTGTGCCCCAGGCTGTCATTAATGAACTTGAAGCGATCCAGATCCATAAAGGCAACGCAGACGTGTTCGTCATGGCGTGCCGCCATGGTCAGTGCCTGGGTGACGCGGTCGCGCAACAGATTGCGGTTGGCGATGCCGGTCAGCAGATCGTAGTTCGCCTGGAACTCCAGCTCGGCCTGATAGCGTCTGGTCTCGGTGATGTCATACTGCGTGACGACGAAGTGGGTGGCTACCCGCCCGGCCAATGCCACCGGCGCGACATAGACGTTATTCCAGAACAAGGTGCCGTCCTTGCGGTAATGGCGAACGATGGCTTGGCTTTCCGTACCCGCGCCCAGGGCTGCGCGGAGTTCCATCGCGCCCGCCTGGTCATGGTCGGTGCCGCAAAGAAAATCGAAAGGCTTGCCGATCACTTCGTCAGACTGGTAGCCAGTGATGCGGGTAAATGCCGGGTTCACATACTCGATCGCAAAATGCGGTCCCGCCGCAGAAGTGATCAGGATTGCATTGGCGCTTGCCTCGATTGCGCGCTGACGCAACTGCAGGTCTCGGCTGGCTCGTCCCAGCTCCACCGTGCGTTGTTCTACCAGCTGTTCAATATGCATCGCCCTGGCGGCGGCCGACTGCCGGTTCAGGGCAGCGGCGAGGCTGAACAGCAAACCGAATACGAGAACCAGCAGGGAGGCGCGATGACTGTAGGTAAATGTTGCCGGCGTGCCCGAAATCCGGATATTCCAGATCGTGCCGCCCACGTCGAAGGACTCGGATACCGTCAGTGTTTGTGCGCCGAAAAGACGCAATTTCGACAGTACGGTGTCATCGTTCAGGGTGCCGACCTGGTGGTGGAAGGCCAGATGCTCGGCCTCGCCTGCGACGGCTGTGTGCACACTGACCTCGAGGCCCGGTATGGACAAGGCCTCGCGACCAAGAATTTTCGCAACAAGGTCGTTCGCATTGAATACTGCCTGCGTCACACCGAACACCGCAGCACGTCTTTCTTGGGCGGTGCCTAGCGGCATGTCGCTGCGATAGAGTGGCATGACGACAAAAAAGGTGGGTAATTGGGTCTTGTTGAGGATGCTTTGCACGATCCCGGTCGCGGAAGGAGCGCCCTGTTCAATGGCGCGCCAGGTAGCCGCCGCCCGTTGCGGGTTATGCAGGGCATCGTTACCTATACGATATTCGTTACCCGCAAACGGGGCAACGTAGATAGTCGGCAGATATTGATTGCGCGCCCCTGCCGGGACCGATCCCGCATCGCCAAACTCTCGGATCACAAAACCGGGGCGCGAGCGCCGCATCGACGCTTCAAACATCGTGCGCTCGCGGGCAGAGATAAAGCGGTGGTAGCTGAATCCCTGGATATAGGGCTGCCTCTTCAGCAGCGGGTCGGTAAAGCTGCTGAAGTTTTCCTGGCCGACTTCGCCGACACTCGCGACCAGCTGATTGACCGCTTGCAGACTGGCGACAGCATCGCCGACACCTTGCTGCAGATCGCTGACATAGCTTTCCGCGCGACGCCGAAAGTCCAGATCCGCCTTATCGGTTTCCAGTTCATAGGTCAGGCCAAACAGCAGTGCGGTCAGTACCAGCCCGATGATAAATGTAGCGAGGGCGGCCGGACTCGGCGCACGCAGGCGCAATAATGGCGACATAGGCGTCACTTTGAACAGATGCAATACTCCCTGATTTGCATCTAGTTCTTTTCCACATCAAGATGATGACAAAACGATCATACCCGTTTGTAGGCTTGACGCCTCGACCAAACGCAATGGTGTATGCAGATCAGACACATCTTGTACAGCTCATGCAACTAAATTTGATTGCCGGGAGTTATGTGTTACCTCAAGTCATCATTGGCGCTTTAATTATTGCGACATGGCCATGCAGGTTTGCGCACAGGTACGACAGGCTTTAGCACATGCAGCCATTTCTCCGTCGGGATCAGCATGCTCTTCGCACAAGTCGGCACATGCATTGCAGATCTCTGCGCATTCTTTTGCCAGATGGGTATGGTGCGGAGAACGACGGGCCATGAAATCGGCATGTAAGCCACAGATCTGCGCGCAGTCGAGCAGCGCGATCAAGTGCTTTGCTTCGCTATGGACGTGACCACCATGCAAGACATGGGCGGCAGTCTCGGTACAAATCCGATGGCATTCCATACAATTGGCGAGGCATTGTTTCATCTCGGGGGACATGGAAGTCGTGCTCATGGCAGCTCTCCTTTCGGTTATTCAAGATGGGGTGACGACACACTAGCGGTGCAGATCATGGAGGGTGTCAATTTGTCATTGATAGGGTCGTTTACCGTCCAAAGGTTCCATATCCATGTTCAGCACAGGCAGGGTGCGTGCATTCCCGGCAAAATGACGGCTTTCAAGGACACACGGCGGTCCATATCCTTAGCACCGCCTCAGGGACAACTTCATGGATCAACCATTACCACTCGACGCCTTACCCGGGCTCGATAATCCTCTTCTCGAATTCCTCGGCGTCAGATTGACGCAATGGCGCGACAGCTATGCAGAAATGCGCTTGTTGCTCAATGAGAACCTCCTCAATCGTAGCGGCGTGGTCCATGGTGGAATCATTTGCACTCTGCTCGATGCGGTGGCTGGCTACTCCGGCCTGCATGCGCAGCCTGGCGAGTCGGCCCGTCATGCGGTGACGCTGTCACTGACGACAAATTTTCTTGGCAATGGTGTCGGTCGCGAACTGACCGCAAAGGGTATGGCGGAGAAAAAAGGTCGATCGATCTATTTCACACGGTCGGAAATTTGGCTCGACGATGATTTACTTGTGGCAAGCGCAGTCGGGACCTTCAAGTATTTGAAATAACTCGCAATTAGCTTCCATAGGCGTGCAACAGAAACTGCTGCAGTGCTTCACCCGGTGTGCTTAACGGGCTCCCCTCTTTCCACAATACCCCGGCTTCCATATGCGGGACGACGTCGAGGATAGGCCGTGCTTCAATGCGCTTGCCTTCCAGTGACCACGGGCGAAACACCATGTCCGACAGTACCGTGACGCCAAAACCATGCGCCACCAGGCCACGCACCGCTTCAATCGAACTGGTGCGGAATACGATATTAGGCTTCAGGCGCTTTGCTTTCCAGTATGCAGCGGTCGATGCTTCCGCTTCATCCGCCGTTACGAGAATATACGGATGGTGGGCAATGTCCCTGAGCGATGGTGACTCCAGCTTGGCAAGCGGGTGCTCGGGGGCCACCCAAAGTTGGCGTCGGGAACGGACCAGCACTGCATGGCCGAAACGGTTGAGCTTTTGCACGTTTGAAAGAATCGCTACGCCGAGTTCGACTTCCCCCGATAACACCGCCTCTTCAATACCGGCGCGGTCCATATCGCGCAGATCAATCTCCACATCCGGATAACTTGCGCGAAATCGCGCCAGCAACTCCGGTAGGAAATATCCTAAAACAGTGTACGAGGCAGCGACCTTGACTGTGCCGCGCAGGTTGTTGGCCCGGAAGCGTGGCTTGTGCATTGCATCATGCACGGAATCAAGAATGTGCCGCGCATGGTGAAAAAAATCTTCGCCTTCGGCAGTCAGTGACACGCCCTGCGGAAGCCGGTCGAACAGGCGGACGCCCAACTGCTGTTCCAGCGCCAGGACAGCATTGGTGATCGCCGACTGCGATACATGTTCATTGCTTGCCGCCATCGAAAACTGGCCGGTTCGGGCGGCCGCAACAAAGTAACGGAGCTGCCGGAGGGTGACATTTTCAGCCATGCGTTTTTCAGATATCAGAGTTGTGTATTTGTGATTTTACGATACCAAACTGGCTTACTATACTTCAATGAGGGTTAAAAAATTACGGAGACCATCGTCATGAATGCACCCCTTTCCGCTGACCAGCGCAACCTGCTGGAAAACATCTCGCTGGATGACAAGTTCACGCTGGAGCGCGGCCGTGCCTTTATCACAGGCACACAAGCACTGATTCGTTTGCCAATTATGCAGCGTCAACGCGACGTCGCGGCTGGCCTCAATACCGCGGGCTATATCACCGGCTATCGCGGATCGCCTCTGGGTAACGTCGACATGACGGCCATGAAGGCAAAGAAACACCTCGAAGCACATCATGTCCAGTTTCATCCCGGCATGAACGAAGACCTCGCGGCCACGGCGGTCTGGGGTACGCAACAGGTCAACCTGTTTCCGAACGCCAAGTATGACGGCGTATTCTCGATGTGGTACGGCAAAGGCCCGGGCGTCGATCGCTGTGGCGACGTGTTCAAGCATGCCAACATGGCGGGCACCGACAAGAACGGCGGCGTGCTGGTCCTCGCTGGTGACGACCATGCGGCCAAATCCTCGACGACGGCGCACCAGAGCGAACACATCCTCAAGGCTTGCGGCATTCCCGTTCTGTTTCCCTCATCGGTACAGGAATACCTCGACTATGGTCTGCACGGCTGGGCGCTGTCGCGCTATACCGGCCTCTGGGTATCGATGAAGTGCGTGACCGATGTGGTCGAATCGGGCGCCTCGGTCAACCTCGATCCGGACCGCGTCAAGATCATCCTGCCGACCGATTTCGAACTGCCGCCCGGCGGCCTCAACATCCGCTATCCGGATGCCGTGCTCGATCAGGAAGCACGGATGAACAATTACAAATGGTATGCGGCGCTCGCCTATGTGCGTGCCAACAAGCTCAACCAGATCATCTGGGACAGCCCGCATGCCCGCATCGGCATCGTCACTGCCGGCAAATCCTATCTCGACACCCGGCAGGCGCTGGACGATCTCGGCATCAATGAAGAAGTCGCGCGCGACATCGGTATTCGCCTGTACAAGATCGGCATGACCTGGCCGCTCGAAGCGGAAGGCGTGCGTCACTTCGCGCAAGGCCTGGAAGAAATCATTGTGGTCGAGGAAAAGCGTCAGATCCTCGAATACCAGCTCAAGGAAGAACTCTATAACTGGCGCGACGACGTACGCCCGCGCGTGGTCGGCAAGTTCGATGACACCGGCGAATGGAGTGGCAACCATCGCGAAGGCCATGGTAACTGGCTGCTGCCGGCGACGTATGAACTCAACCCGGCGCAGATTGCCCGCGCCATCGCAGCCCGCATCTCGAAGTACTTCGCCGGCCATCCGATTGAACAGCGCGTCAAGGAACGCATTGCCTATCTGGAAGCCAAGGAATCCGTCCTCAAGGTCAGCACCGGCAAGCCCGATCCGAACAAGGATCGCATTCCGCATTTCTGCTCCGGCTGCCCGCACAACACCTCGACCAAGGTACCGGAAGGCAGCCGTGCGCTGGCCGGTATCGGCTGCCATTACATGGTGTTGTGGATGGATCGCCAGACCGCGACCTTCACCCACATGGGCGCGGAAGGCGTGACCTGGGTCGGCCATGCGCCGTTCACCACCGAGCAGCATGTGTTCGCCAACCTGGGCGACGGCACTTACTTCCACTCCGGCCTGCTCGCGATCCGCGCAGCTGTCGCCGGCAAGGTCAACATGACCTACAAGATCCTGTTCAACGATGCAGTCGCGATGACCGGTGGCCAGGCGTTTGACGGCCCGCTGGATCCGGCGATGATTTCGCGTCAGATTGCGGCGGAAGGCGTGAACCCGATCGTGGTCGTCACCGATGAACCGGAAAAATATCCGGCCGGTGTCAACTGGGCGCCCGGCGTCACGATCCGCCATCGCGACGAGCTCGACGCGGTGCAAAAGGAATTGCGTGAAGTGAAGGGCGTGTCGGCCATCATCTATGACCAGACCTGCGCCTCCGAAAAGCGCCGCCGCCGGAAAAAAATCGGCAAGGACGGGAAGCCGGGGTTCCCCGACCCGGCCAAGCGCGCGGTGATCAATGAAGCCGTGTGCGAAGGCTGCGGCGATTGCAGCGTGCAATCGAACTGCCTGTCGGTGGAGCCGATGGAGACCGAGTTCGGCCGCAAGCGCCAGATCAACCAGTCGTCGTGCAACAAGGACTTCTCGTGCGTCAAGGGTTTCTGCCCCAGCTTTGTGACGGTCGAAGGCGGCCAGTTGCGCAAGCCGAAGAAAGCCTCGGTCGACAATTCGGCTGGCGCCAAGAAGCTGCCGATCCTGGAAGGCAGCAATCTGCCGCAACCTGTTCTGCCCACAACACGCGAGCCTTTCGGTATCCTGGTGACCGGTATCGGTGGCACCGGTGTGGTGACAGTCGGCCAGATCCTGGCGATGGCGGCCCACGTTGAAGGCAAGGGCTGCTCGGTGCTGGATATGAGCGGCCTGGCGCAGAAAGGTGGACCAGTGATGTCGCACGTCCGCTTGGCTGATACGCCGGATGCGATTCATTCGACCCGTGTTGGCACCGGCGCAGCGGATCTTGTCATCGGCTGCGACGTGATCGTGACTGCCAGTCGCGATGCGCTGTCACGCATGGGTGAGGGACGTACGCACGCCGCCGTCAATGCGACCGGCACGCCGACCGCTGCATTCGTCAAGAATCCCGACTGGAAGTATCCGGGGCAGGCGGCTGAAACCGAGATCCGCACCGCTTGCGGCAGCGATCGTGTCGACTTCATCGATGCCGGTAAACTGGCGACCGCCCTAATGGGCGATAGCATCGCGACCAACATGTTCATGCTCGGTTATGCATGGCAAAAAGGCTGGGTGCCGCTGTCCGAAGCAGCGATCATCAAAGCCATCGAGTTGAACGGCGTATCGATCGAGTTCAACAAGCAAGCATTTGTGTGGGGCCGCAATGCCGCGCACGACTGGGCTGCTGTCGAGCGCCTCGCCAAGGTCAATGATACCGCCGCGCAAGTGATCGAATTCAAGCGCACACCGTCGCTGGACGACGTGATTGCGACCCGAGTCGATTACCTGACCAAGTACCAGAACGCACAGTATGCGCAGCAATATCGTGATTTCGTGCAGCGCGTCAGGGACTCGGAGCGCAACGCCGCGGGAGAAAAGTCGACTCGCCTGACCGAAGCGGTAGCACGTTACCTGTTCAAGCTCATGGCCTACAAGGACGAGTACGAAGTCGCCCGCCTGCATGCCGACACGGCATTCAAGGCCAAGATCGATGGCATGTTCGAAGGCGACTACAAGGTCAAATTCCACCTCGCGCCGCCGTTGCTGGCCAAGCGCGATGCGGAAGGTCACTTGATCAAGCAGGAGTTCGGCCCTTGGATGATGAAGGCTTTCGGCATGCTGGCAAAACTGAAGTTTCTGCGCGGCACAGCGCTTGATGTGTTCGGCTACACCGAGGAACGCAAAACCGAACGCGCATTGATTGCTCAGTACAAGGAAACGATCTCCGTGTTGTTGCCCAGGTTAAACAAGGATAATCTTGCCAAGGCTGCGGCGATCGCCAGCATCCCCGAAGACATCCGAGGCTTCGGCCATGTGAAAGAGCGTCATCTGAAGGTGGCAAGGGAGAAGGAAGCGGCATTGCTGAAGGAGTTCGATGCTCCGAAGGTGCCGGGAACGACGGCGGTGCATGCAGCCTGATACAAGCTGCAAATCAATGTGATAGAGAAGGCTGGAACCCGCAGGGTTTCCAGCCTTTTTTGTTGGCATGGGGGAGTACATTGGCCGAGAACAGCACAATGGCGTCAAGTCAAATAACATCGGCAAACCAGCCGGTATCATTCTATAGAGTATTTTCAAACGAACCTGCATTTGTACCCTCTAACAAACAACGTGGGAACACTGCAGTAAAAAACGTTGCGACTATACTTGCCTGTCAAAACCTTTCAGAACATTTCATACTGGAACATCCGTGGCAAACAATTGGTTATCGCTATTAAAGAACGTTCCCTGGTCCGACGTTATCAGTTCAGCACCAAAGGTGGCGGAAGGGGCCAGGAAGTTATGGAACGCCACCGAACCCCATGCCTCGCCGCCGCAGCCAGGTGCTGCCAGCCACCAGGCAACAATCGTCGACGCAATCAACGGTCTGGACCAACGGATCAGCGTAGCGGAAAAAACGGCAGCGGAGTTGCATGAACAGATGCACGCCTCATCACAGTTGATCAAGGCACTCGCGGACCAGAATGCCCAGTTGATCCAGCGGCTCGAAACCCAACGTGTCCGTTTTATCTGGTTATGTTGTGCAACCGCGGTAGTGGCTGCGGTCGCTGTCGTGGCGTTGGTTACTGCGTTGAGATGACATGCGGGGCCAGAATACGTCCCCATTCATCTCCAACGCAGTTGCACCGCGCCTGTCAAAGGGGCCATGCAGCAAGCGTCGTTTTGATGGATGCTCTTATACCAATCCCAATCCATAACGCGCCATGAAATCGTGTCTTTTTCCGCCTGCCTGCGTTGCACTCGTCGTCAATAGCATGGCTATTGACTCCTCCTGCGCCTTGCCAGTCGAAAAAATCCATCGATTTCATTTGTCACGTTATAGGTTGGGATTGGTATTAGTCTCGATGCGTAGGTTCAACCCCTGATGACCTTGCGTCCATCCGAACGGAGGTAAGCCCGATGGAGAAAAAGCCAATGGATATTGGCTTGGCGTTCAGCCGCATTGAAACTGCCGTAAGCCCATGGCCGAAGGCGGCACTTTTTCAGTTGGCTGAAGAAGGATTTACGTCGGCTTTCGAACAACTGGTGGCCTGTATTATTTCCATTCGCACTTTTGACGAAGTGACGTTGCCCGTGTCGCGCAAGCTGTTCGAGCGTGCCCGAACGCCGGCCGCAATGAGTACATTGAGTTATGAGGAACTGGACACGTTGATCAAAGCAAGTACCTTCCATGAACACAAAGCGAATCAGATTCTTGCGATTGCCCGCCGGGTGATCGATGAATTTGATGGCCAGCTTCCATGCGATCGTGAGGTCTTACTTTCCTTCGCCGGAGTCGGTCCCAAGTGTGCAAATCTTGTACTGGGGATTGCCTGCGAAGAGCCTTTTATCAGCGTAGATGTTCATGTCCATCGCGTGACTGGGCGCTGGGGCTATGTACAGACTTCAGCACCCGAAAAAACTTTACTGGCATTGGAAGCCAAGCTTCCGCCTCGCCACTGGATAGATATCAATCGCTTGCTTGTACCATTCGGCAAGCATATCTGCACCGGAAAATTGCCGCATTGCTCTAGCTGTCCGGTGCTGGATATGTGCCAGCAGGTTGGTGTGACCGCGCATCGTTAGCGCAGCACGACGCTGGCAATGGCAAAAACGTACATCGGAAGAAGGCATGGAAGCGGGCATGGAACGGAGAACGCTGAGAGCACTGATCTACCGATGATCTCAAGCCATTGCAAACAACATTGACTAACACGTTTAAGCTAACTGCCTTGCCGGATGGCTGCGCGACTTTGCAGGAGTAAAACAAATCTTACGATTATTGGTAACAGCCGCGATGCGTATGCCAAAGCTGGCAATCGCTGTGTTGATATTAGTGCTGGTGGCTATCGCGGGCACCATTTCCTATGCCGGTTACCTGGTTGTCGGCATTGTCGCTGACTACTTGGGCACCGGACGTTTTGTAGCAGGACTTCTCCTTGGTGGCCTGTTTGCCAGACTGCCTTATATAAGCCAGGGGAAACTTCGTACCATTGGCTTGCTCCCCAAACATGCCCGGCGACCAGTATTGCTTGCCTTGCTCGCAGTCTGTTTGCTGACCTTGCTTTACCGGGGCGCACTGGTGCCGTCGCTATTTCTCGGTCTGGCAGTAGGCTATCTGCTCGCTTATAGATGGATGAGACAGGCGTTTATCAACCGCGCGCTGTCGTCTCTCTTCGGATCCTCCCTTGATCCGGCTCGTCCAATGAGCACGGATGCGACCATTATTGACGTCGAAGTCCGGGAAAAGAAAGATTGAGAGCGTTGAGGGAAGAGAAGTGCCTAAAATAGAAAATCCGCCTCGTCCTGCATCAGCCGCCTGCCACCGGCGGCCAGATTGCCACCACATCTCCATCGACAAGTTTGCGCCCAGCACGATCACTTGGTTCCACATAGATACCATTGACCAATACCAGATGCACCAGCTTGGGTGGCATATTGAAGTGTGCGATAAGTTCACCAAGCACGGTATCGGTTGCGACCTCTAGTTCAATCGCATTATATTTCCGCTCGGGCGGCAGATAGTCCGTAAGCGATGCAAACAGTTTGAAGGTCACTTTCATGCATGTCGCCAGTCAGGTTGTTTGCGCGTGGTGGCAATATATGCTTCGGGCAGGCATAAAGGATTGGCCAGCAAGGCCTGTTTCCACGCGCCCAGTCTAACTTTTGATTCGATCAGTCCGCGCAGGATGCCAACATGCTCGGTGAAGCCTATGGCATTTGCGCTGCCCGGCACGCCATGCCATTGACCGAACGATGTCGAGGCCAGGCCCAACGTGTCGAGCATATTGATCTGCGCGACCTCGCGCTGCAGCGCGCGACGCCCCGTCGCGTTCGTGCAATACGCTTGGTCGGCGGCGTTGCCATTGCAGATGTCTTCGTTGACCACCTTGGCGCTGGTCTGGTGACACTCGAACACTTTGATCCGGGATTTGGCGGGATTGAATGCACCGTAGTTTTCATAGCTGCAGGCCATTTCACACTGCAGGCAACCGGTATACTTGTTCGGCTCGATAAGCAGGGAGCGTTGCATGTTTCGTCTCCTTTTTGTATTGATTCGAATCGTACTTCTCTAATTCTTCAACAATCAAAACGGCAGAGTCTGTGCAACATGCCGACGTCGGGCAATACTAAAACAGTGCTGTGCTTACTAATGCAAATTGAATGCAGACTGATTCTGCCACAGGAAATCAGGCGTTGTAAAAATAAACATGACGGCAAAATAACTGCCCCGATCTGGAACGGAAAGCTGTCACAAATTGCAGCAACGAGCGGCTTCAGAGCAAAGCGTATGCCTGCAGTTCTTGTCTCGTATGATATGGCGCAAGCTTTTTTAGCGATCAGTGTTTCTCAATCAGGTTTTCGAGATGGACACGCGCGCTATCGAATTCGTGCTGCAACTGCGTAAGCTGCTTCTGGGCGTCCTGCACGGAACCGCCGATGCCGATGCGCTCCAGTTCCATGCAATGTGTACGCATGCGCATCGCACCGAGATTCTCGATGCTCGATAGGAAACGATGGCTGGCCGCCTTCAATCGCGCTGGATCGGCATCGGCAATCGCACGTGCGATGTTATCCAGATGTCCCGGTGCATCCTGGATGAACAAGCGCACGATATCGGCAGCAATGGTCGGATTTTCCTCATCCTGCAGTTCAAGCAACTGGTCAATGCGGCGCTGATCGATGACGGGAATTGTCCCGCTGTCGTCCTGCTTGCGGCGCGGCGCCACCGCCGTCAGCACGGCGCGCACATCATCAAGTTCAATCGGTTTCGATACATACGCATCCATGCCGACGGCGAGGCATTTCTCGCGGTCGCCGGGCATCGCATTGGCCGTCATTGCGATTACGCGGGGACCATTCCCACCGAAGCGGGCGCGCAAGCGGCGCGTTGCCTCCAGCCCATCCATTTCAGGCATCTGCACGTCCATCAGTACCACGTCATACGTTTGCCGTTCCAGCGCATCCAGTACTTCTACACCATTGGCCACCACGTCGGCGCGGTAACCCAGGTGCGCGAGCAACTGCTGCACCACCTTCTGGTTGACGGTATTGTCTTCCGCAACCAGGATGCTGAGTGGCAAGGTTTCGGCGAGCTTGCCGCGCGGCGCACGGACCTTGTCCCTGCCTGGAGCCAGTGGCTGAATGCGCATCGCATGCAATAGCACTTCAAATAGCGCGGCAGGCTTGATCGGTTTGTTCAGATAAGCCGAAAAATGGATTTCCCTCATGCTGATTTCAGGTGGCCGGTGCGCCACCGACGTGAGCATGATCATCGGCAGCGCATCGGCGCTGCGGTGCTTGCGGATTTCGCGTGCAAGCGCGAGGCCGTCCATTTCCGGCATGCTCATGTCGAGGATTGCCACATCGAAGGCATGCCCGTGCCGCAACAGGTCCAGAGCCTCGATGCCGGACGCCAGCGCAGAGGGCACCATTCCCCAAAGCAGTGCCTGTTTGACGAGAATGCGGCGGTTGGTGCCGTTGTCATCGACGATCAGCACATGCTTGCCCGACAGGGCGGAGGAGCGCTCCTGCAATACGTTTTGTGCCAGCCCCGGCCCGGAAGCAGCGGCGACAATGGTGAAGTGGAAGGTCGAACCATTGCCGACCGCGCTGTCCACCCACATGCGTCCACCCATGATCTCGGTCAGGCGCTTGCTGATCGCCAGGCCCAGACCGGTCCCCCCATATTTGCGGGTGGTCGACGCATCGACTTGCGTGAATGCTTCAAACAGTTCGCCAAGGCGATTCGGCGGGATACCGATGCCGGTATCCCGTACAGAAAAGCGGATTTCGTGTGTCCCGTCGCCGACCAGCGTTGATGACACCGTAATGACCACTTCGCCGTGATGCGTAAACTTGATGGAATTCGACAGCAGGTTGACCAGCACCTGGCGTAGCCGCGTGACATCGCCGACCACGGAAGCCGGAACGCCGTCATCGATGAAATAAGCAAGGTTGAGGTTCTTGTGGCTCGCATCCGGCGACAGCAGGTCCAGGGATTCTTCGATGCAGCGCCGGAGGTCGAAAGGCTGACGCTCGATTTCCAGCTTGCCGATTTCGATTTTTGAATAATCCAGGATATCGTTGATGATGGTCAGCAGCACTTCGCTGCTGGCGCGAATGGTTTCCGCGTAATCCCGCTGTTCGTCGTCGATCGCGGTATTGAGCAAGAGGCTGGTCATGCCGATCACCGCGTTGAGCGGTGTGCGGATTTCATGGCTCATGTTGGCGAGAAACATGCTCTTTGCCTGGGTGGCCGCTTCCGCCTTGTCGCGTGCTTCCTGCAGTTCGCGCTCATAGGCCTTTCTACTGGAAATGTCGCGCAGGATGACGGTATAAATCGCGCTGCCATCCGCTTCCAGGCGGGAGATCGATGCTTCAGCAGGAAATTCGGTGCCATCCTTGCGCATGGCAAAGATCGCACGGCGTTCACCCATCCTGCGCGCACTCTGCCCCGAGCGATCAAAATTAGCGATGTGGTTGCGATGGGTCGCGTGGTGACGCTGCGGTAACAGCGTATTCAGGTCCAAACCGTTCGCTTCCTGCGCGGTCCAGCCGAACAGGCGCTCCGCTCCCTGGTTGAACAGAATGATCTTATGCTGGCCGTCCACGCAAATAATGGCGTCGTCCGCGATGCTGAGGATGCCGTTCAGTTGTGCAGAAGTAAGGTTGCCACTATTCATCATGGAGAGCATGGAGGACGGGTTGAGGTATCGAGTTCGGGTGCATTTATGTTTACGTTCGACAGCAATTCTCTCACTACCTGCTGCACAGCCTTTTGTTCGCGTTCGGGTTGGAATAACGGCGCACGCTTTGCACATTGTTCCCGAAGGGTGCGACGAAACGTCGCATCGTGCGATGCACGAGTGATCAGTGCGGCGAGTGCGATACTGTCACCCACCGCAAAATAACCTGCGTAATCATCACCCAGCATGCCACGATTGCCTGCAATGTCGCTGGCCAGCACCGGCACGCCGCAGTTGACGGCTTCGATGATCACGTTCGCTCCGCCTTCCATGCGCGACGCGATCACCATAATATCGCTCGCCGCAAGGCGTTCCAGTGTTTCTGCGTGCGGCAGGTTGCCGAGCCAGCGGTAATGCTGATGACGGCGCTGGGTCGCCAGCGCTTGCTCTTGCAATTTGGCGTCCAGCGCACCGCCGACATGAGTCATGCACAGGCGTTCGGCATCGACGTGGGCGATATGTGCTGCAGCCTGCATGAAGACGAGCGGATCCTTTTCAGGACGCAGATGGCCGATCATGATTACATCGAATGACTGCTTGTCTTTCTTTTCATGTGCCACGCCGCCTGAGGGTGCCGACTGATAGATGACGCGGGTCTTCTCCCGGGACCGGTCATCCAGCTGATCGAGTCCGGCCTCCTGCAATACCACCAGTTTCGAGGCCAGACGCAATGACTCGCGAGCCTGTTCGTCAGCAACAATGTCGCGATAAAGATCGGTTCCGGTCAGAACAACAAGCAAGGGACGGTCGGGAAAGGATTGTGAAAAACGCATGACGGAAGTCGCCGATCGACGCGCATGCAAGGCAATCATCAGGTCGCAGGGAAGGCCGTCCCAGTGTTCCAGGATGCGGACTTCATACTTGGAGGAAAGAAAAGCCGCCCATCGGCTTGCGGTTTGCCAATTACCGTTGTTGGCGTTTGCCGTTGCCGGACTGATAATGGTAACGTGCTGTTTTTTCAATCCTGCTTCCTACTGAAGGCGGTTTCAGACCTGATGACTTCTTCGTTTCGACACGCGGGACCAGCTGAACTGATCACGGCCCTGCGTGATGCCCATGACCGCACGCTTGCACTGTTTGAGTGCCTTGCCGCTGCCGGTTTCGACCACGCGTCCCGGGTCCCGCGGTTGGACATCGTCAATCCGCCGCTGTGGGAACTGGGGCATATCGCCTGGTTCGCCGAATGGTACACGCTGCGCGAAGCGGCGAGCAGCGATCCGCGCTCGGTGCGCCATCCGTCATTGCTGCCGGATGCCGATGCATGGTTCGATTCTAATACGGTCAGGCATGATACGCGCTGGAGTCTTGCCCTGCCGTCCACGGCTCAGGTAAAAAATTATTTCTTCGAAGTCCATGAGCGTATAACGGCAAGGCTGGCACAGACCGCTCAGAATGGTAGCCAGAGCGACGAGGCGCTCTATCCGTACCGGTTGATTCTTTCGCATGAAGACATGCACATTGAAGCGTTTTTTTACACGCTCAATACATTAGAGATCGCGTTGCCGGCCGCGCTGTCATGCAATGCCGGTCGGTGTGAACGGGCACCTGCATTGCATTTCGACGGCGCCATACTGGAACGTGGCGCCGAGCCCGGAAAAGGTTTTTCCTTTGACAACGAACGATGGCGGCATGCATGCCGGGTCGATGCTTTCGAGATCGATGCCACGCCGGTGTCCAACGCGGATTTTTACGCCTTCATCGATGGTGGTGGATACCTTAAGCTGGAACACTGGAGCGAGGAGGGTCGCACATGGCTGGAACATACCGGGCGTACCGCTCCTGCAGGTTGGGAGCACGGCGATGGCAAACGGCGCTGCCGGCGCTTTGGCAAAATGCATCAATTGAACGAAGATGAACCCGTGCGCCATGTCACTCTGTTTGAGGCGCAGGCATACTGCGCCTGGGCCGGACGTCGTCTGCCCGACGAGTTGGAATGGGAGCGGGCGGCGCGCTCCGGCCATCCGGATTTCCAATGGGGGCAGGTATGGGAATGGACTGCTTCCCGTTTCCAACCCTATCCCGGTTTTTCGCCCGGCGCCTATCGTGAATATTCGGCGCCTTACTTTGGCGATCATCAATCGGTACGCGGCGCATCGTTTGCTACATCCGACCGGCTGCGCTCCGCGCATTTCCGCAACTATTACCAGGCGCACCGAGACGACATTTTTGTCGGATTCCGTACCTGCGCACCCAGATAGCATCAAACCTGACACGAAAGATATGGCAACCGCATCCCAACCCGCACGCAACATTTACGGCGAGCCGCTCGTCCCCTGTTCCTTCAATCCCGTCACCGGCTTTTTTCGCGACGGCTGCTGCAAGACCAGTGCCGAGGACGTCGGCACGCACGTGGTCTGCGCGATCATGACCGCGGAATTCCTTGAGTTCAGCGCCAGTCGCGGCAACGATCTATCCACGCCAGTGCCGGAATGGGGTTTCCCCGGTCTCAAGCCGGGTGACCAATGGTGTTTGTGTGCATTGCGCTGGAACGAGGCGCTCGCCGCCGGCATGGCGCCGCCTGTGGTGCTGGAGAGCACGAACTTCAGCGCGCTCGACCTGATTGATGAAGAGGTGCTGAAGCAATTCGATCATCGGCAGATGTAGCAATGGTGGTAATGGTGACCTGCGGGATTGCTTCAGAACGTACGCATAAGCCCGCAATGCCATCGACGTATCACAGAGCCATGTTTGGCGTATGCTGGGCCAATCAAGCCAGCGACCGGTGCACCTGCGCAGTGATCTCGTAAGACCGCAAGCGAGCGGCATGCTCGAAAATCTGTGAGGTGATCATCAGTTCGTCAGCCCCAGTACGCTCGATAAAGGCTTGCATGTCGCGCGCTACCGTTTCCGGAGAACCAATCGCCGAGCAGGACAGCACCTGTTCGAGCAAGGCGCGCTCTTGCGGCCCGATCCGGTCCCAGTAATCGGCGACCGGCGGCGGCAGGCGTGACGGCCGGCCGCTGCGCAGGTTGACGAAAGCCTGCTGCATCGAGGTCGCCCGGAATTTTGCTTCCTCGTCCGTATCGGCTGCGAAAACATTAAAGCCCAGCATCACGTAGGGTTTGTCGAGGCGGGCGGAAGGCCGGAAGTTGGCGCGGTACAAGGCAATGGCCTGCATCATCTGCGACGGCGCGAAATGCGATGCAAACGCATAGGGCAAACCGAGAGCCGCAGCGAGCTGGGCGCCGAACAGGCTCGATCCCAGGATCCAGATCGGTACATTCAGGCCAGCACCCGGCACGGCACGGACCGCTCGTCTTTGTTCACCCGAAAAGTAATCCATCAGTTCCACCACATCCTGTGGAAATTCATCGGCATCGGACATCAGGTTTCGGCGCAAGGCACGCGCGGTCACCTGATCGGAACCTGGCGCACGACCCAGGCCCAGATCGATGCGCCCCGGGAACAGCGACTCCAGCGTGCCGAATTGCTCGGCGATCACGAGCGGCGAATGATTGGGCAGCATGATGCCGCCCGCGCCCACACGGATCGTCGATGTGCCGGCAGCCACATGCCCGATCAGCACCGCGGTCGCGGCACTGGCAATGCCGGGCATGCCGTGGTGCTCCGCCAGCCAGTATCGCTGGTAACCCCAGCGTTCCGCATGCTGGGCGAGGTCGAGTGAATTCTTGAACGACTGTGCCGCGTCACTACCTTCAGTGATGGGGGACAAATCGAGGACGGAAAAGGGAATCATGGTAACGATACCTGTGGTGGGACGACTTGCGGGATCTCGTCGTAAGGGTTGGCGTTCACGAGTGTCATTAGCATGCCACGTTGCGGATTTGCGCGTTCGCCAAGGCCAATGACATAGAGCAGTACTACAAACTTCCCCGTTCGGATAAGCGCTTTGCCGCCCGGAATGCGCTGCATGGTTCGCACTGCGCACTCGGGGCTGAAAGCCGTTCAGGGAAACACGTGCAACACGTTTATTACGCCGCTTGTTTCAAGGTCGGGTAATCGGTATAACCGCGCGCGCCACCACCATAGAAAGTGCTCTTGTCGGGGGCGTTCAGTTGGGCACCGTCACGGAAGCGCTCGACCAGATCCGGATTGGCCAGGAAAGGGCGTCCGAAGCCAACCGCATCGCCGATGCCATTGGCGATCAGGGTCTCCGCTTCTGCCGCGGTATAACCGCCGCAGAAGATCAGCAGTCCGGTGAAGTCAGCGCGTATTTGCCGGCGAAATTCATCCGACAGTTCAGGGCCGCCGACCCAGTCCGGCTCGGCGATATGCAGATAGGCGATGCCACGACGGCTGAATTCCCTTGCAAGGTATAAGGTGCTTTCATCGGCTTGCTCATCCGCGATGTCGTGACCGATGAAGTGCGGGGACAATCTTACGCCAACGCGGTCGGCGCCGAGTTCTGCGACTGCGGCATCGACCACTTCGAGCAGAAAGCGCGCGCGGTTCTCGACCGAACCGCCGTACTGGTCAGCGCGGTGGTTGGTATTGGTGGACAGGAACTGGTGTGGTAAGTAACCATTGGCGCCGTGGATTTCAACGAAGTCGAAACCCGCGCGTCCGGCCCGTGCGGCCGCTTGGCGATACTGGTCGACGATGCCGGAGATTTCCGATGCATCGAGCGCGCGGGGCTGGGAGGTCGGCACATTGGCGGGTGTTCCGTCCGGCTGAACGACAAAGCATTTGCTGTTCGCGGCGATGATTGCCGAAGGGGCGACCGGCGCTGCACCGCCCGGCTGCAGCAGGGTATGGGAAATGCGTCCAACATGCCATAACTGTGCAGCAATACGGCCGCCTTTCGCATGGACCGCGGCCGTCACTTTCTTCCAGCTGGCTTCCTGGGCATCGCTATAAATACCAGGCGTCCAGGCATAGCCCTGGCCTTGCGGTGAAACCTGTGTGCCTTCCGACACGATCAATCCGGCACCCGCACGCTGGGCATAATATTCGACATTCAGGTCGGTCGGGACGTCCCCGGGCTGACCCGCACGCGAGCGCGTCAGTGGTGCCATGATGGCGCGGTTGTTCAGTGTGATGGAACCGGCTTTGACCGGCGACAGCAAATGTTTGACCATGAATATTCCTCAATTACACAATTACATTGCATTAGACCAGTCGACTAGCACTGGCCGGAAAAAACAGGCAGCTGGAACTGCCCCTCCGATGACCTCGCGTCTGGCGCCTGTTCACATGCCGTCTGGCGCTTTGCACCACGCCGATGGCGCACCAGCAACAGCAACAGCCGCAGCCGCTGTATTACCTTGTCGGCGAACTGCCTTCACCGTGTGATCAACGGTTAATACTGCCTGCTTACGGATCGAAATTAGACCAGTCGTCTAGATCTTTTCCAAAAAAACGCATGACGCGCGGTCATCATGCTTCTGCTTCCAACATGATTCTGGTCTGGCGATACGCCCGTTCAAGAGGCAAGTTGGATCCGTTCGCACGCGCCATGAGTGAGGCACCGATCCACATCGCGTACAAGGATTCCGCCAATTCTTCCGCGCTCGCATTCTGGCTGAGCGCACCGGATGTCTGGGCTTCGCCCAAGGCCTTGGCCAGACAGGAAACAATGTGCTTCATGCCCGCTGACAATTCTTCACGCATAGCCTCTGACAGGTCGCAGACTTCGGCCGCCAGTTTGACCGCCAGACACGAATGATGGAGATCATTCGCGCTTTGTATTTCCAGCCATTGATGGAAATAGGCCAGCACGGCTTCCTTGCCGCCTTTTCTGCCGGGGCCGAACAAACCGGCAATCCGGTTATCGTAGTCCTGGAAATATCGTTCCAGCAAGGCTACGCCAAAGCCTTCCTTCGAGCGAAAATAGTGATAAAAAGAGCCTTTCGGGACTTCAGCCTTGCCCAGGATTTCATTCAACCCCACAGCCGAAAAGCCGCGCGCAAGAATCAAGCCCTCTCCAACCGAGAGGATGCGTTCACGGGTGTCCTGGTATTGAAGGCTGCGATCCATGAAACGCATTATATTAGACCAGTCGTCTAATAGCCATGGTTTCTTTTGGAAACGTTATTCTGTGTTCAGATAGACACCTGACAATTTGTACCGTCGATTTGAGCTTCCGCCGGGTCGATGCTTGTATGTTTTGCAAGAATATGTTGTTTAGAGAAGTACTCCCGCCTATCCTTGTAAAAATTCTGACGCGCTCTGCGAGCGCGTATGATGCGGCTTAAGACAATAAACCTACACCCTGAGGAGAAATTCATGCAAAAGAAAAATTCAAAAGCAAACAACGGTAATGGTGGTTCGCAGCAGGATGGTTTCATTAATGTTCCCGTCACACGCGCAACACGGGAAGGTCTTCACGATCTGAAAGAATCAATGGGTGCGGCAAGTCAGGCCGAGGTGATCGAGAAGGCCGTTGCTATTATGCTGGCGATCCAGAAGGCCGCGCGCAACTAAGTTAACCAGCCGCTAAAGCCCGGCACCGGTCATTTCATTTCAATCAGCGAGTACCGCTTGGCCGCACCGGAGCAGTGCTCCTCATCGAATGAGCAGATAAGACGATGCCATGCAGGTCAGCCTCCGACCCGCCATAAACGCGTGCCGCGCCGGTCACAGTGACCGACAGTTTGGTAAGATCATGGCGCGATGCAGGGAAGACATTGTTTTTCCAATCGCCCCGGTCTGTCACGAGTGCGGCCGCCGATTGTTCAACCTGCATGCAGTCGACAAACGATAATCGGCAAGCTCACCGTGCATTCTCCGACCAGGTTATTTGCACAAGACCCTGGTCACATGAAAACTCCCGCGCGTCCTGAACAAATCAAGTTACTGCCGCATATCGCGAAATGGCTGGTATTGGCGCTTATCGTCGCAGCGTTCGCCGGCACAGCGTCCGCACTCTTCCTGTTTAGCCTCGATTGGGCGACCACGTGGCGTGAAGCCCATCCTTGGATCATCTGGCTGCTGCCCTTTGCAGGGTTCGCCGTCAGCTGGATTTACCTGCAAGTCGGCACCCGGGTGGAGGCCGGCAACAATCTGTTGCTGGATGAGATCCACGATCCAAAGAATGTCATCCCTCTGCGCATGGCGCCCTTAGTCCTCGGCGGCACTCTCGTTTCGCATTTGTTCGGCGCCTCGGTAGGCCGCGAAGGCACTGCCGTGCAAATGGGGGGAGCGCTTGCGGATCAGTTAACGCACTTGGTTCGCATGGATAGCCAGCAACGGCGGATGCTGATCATGGCTGGCATCAGCGCGGGCTTTGCCTCGGTGTTCGGTACGCCGCTCGCCGGTGCGGTGTTTGGCCTCGAAGTGCTGGCGATCGGACGTATGCGTTATGACGCCATCCTGCCCTGTTTCGTCGCGGCGATCGTGGCTGATCAGATAGGGTTGCTGCTAGGGGTGCGTCATACGCATTACGCACTGTCGCTGATACCCGCCATTACGCCGGCGACCCTCGTTGCGGTGCTGGCAGCGGGCGCGATTTTCGGGCTGATCGGGATGCTGTTCGCGACCTGCACGCATCTGCTGTCGGATACGATGAAGGCGCACATTCGCTATGCCCCGCTCCGTACATTCGTCGGCGGCATCGTCGTCGCCGTCGCCGTGTGGGCGGTGGGCAGCCAACGCTATATTGGACTCGGGATACCTGTCATCCTGGAGTCGTTCCAGACGCCGCTGTCGCCTTGGGACTTTATCGGAAAGATGGGTTTCACGATCGCTTCATTAGGGACAGGCTTCAAGGGCGGTGAAGTGACACCTTTGTTTTATATCGGCGCCACACTCGGCAACAGTCTTGCTCCATTGTTGCATCTGCCTTTTTCCACGCTCGCTGCACTAGGTTTCGTCGCCGTGTTTGCGGGTGCGGCCAACACACCCATCGCTTGCATCATTATGGCGATCGAACTGTTCGGTCCGGCGATCGGCCCGTACGCGGGTATCGCGTGTGTCGTCAGTTATCTGTTCTCCGGCCATACCGGTATCTACAGGGCACAACGTATCGGCCATGCAAAACCGTACCGTCGTGACCCTGAAGGTATCCGGATTGGCGAGCTTGCGGCCCACCGCAAATCCTTGCGCGAACGAAAACAGGCCAGGCAGGCATCAAACGAACCCGATCGGCGCTGAACCCGTTGCTGGCATTGAGCGAAGAAGAAGGCGGGCAAGCAGGCCGGACGCCGCGCAATGACGGAATGACAGGTTGACGAGCGACAGAGCGTGGCACTCCATCTCACGCAAGCAGGCGAGGCTTTATCTGCGTATAGGGAATGACTTGCTCATAAGCATAGGCCAGTTGCAATACCGACAGATCATCCTGTGGTTTGCCGATAATCTGAAGTCCTATCGGCAACCCGGCGTCGTTAAAGCCGGCAGGTACGCTGATCGCTGGCAAACCAGCTAGTGTCGCCGGAACGACGACTTCCATCCAGCGATGATAGGTATCCATTTGCTTGCCAGCGATCTGCTTTGGCCAGTCGAGTGTCGCATCGAAAGGAAAGACCTGTGCCGTTGGCAGAACCAGGAAGTCGACCTGCTCGAATAATTTGCGGACGGCTTCATACCAGGCACTACGCTCCGTCGACGCGCGATACACATCGGCAGCCGACAGTTTCTGGCCTTGTTCAATTTCCCACAGCGCCTCGGGCTTCAACATACGGCGCGTTGCCGGATTGGTTGCCATCATCCCGAACTTGCCCGCAATCAGGAAGCCGCGTAACGCAAGCCAGGCACTCCATACACGATCCATGTCAAACCCCGGGCCCAGGCGTTCGATGTTTACGCCCAGGTCCTCGAAATACGTGAGTGCGCTGCCACACAAGTTCAGAATGCCATCCTCCATCGGCAGGTAGCCGTCCATGTCGCCCAGCCAGCCGATGCGCGTCCCTTTGAAGTCACGTTGCAGTGAACCGGCAAAGACAGCAGGATCCGTAGCAAGCGACAAGGGTGCGCGCGCATCGTAGCCGGCCTGTACCGATAACAGCATTGCGAGGTCGGTAACGGTGCGTGCCATTGGCCCCTCGGTACTGAGCTGCTGGTAAAACACTTCGTTGCCCGGACCATTCGGCACTCTGCCAAACGACGGGCGGAAGCCGAAGATATTGTTGTATGCAGCGGGATTGCGCAGCGAACCCATCATGTCGCTGCCATCGGCTACCGGCAGCATATGCAGTGCAACGGCGACCGCCGCACCACCGCTGCTGCCGCCGGCTGTCCTGCGTTGATCGTAGGCATTGAGCGTCGTGCCAAACACCGAATTATAGGTATGCGACCCCAGCCCGAGTTCCGGCGTATTGGTCTTGCCGATCAGGATTGCGCCTGACCGTTTCGCGCGTTCGACCACGATTGCGTCATACCGGGGCACATGTTTCTTCATCAGGGGGGAACCGAGTGTCGTGATGATGCCGTCGGTTGCCGCGAGGTCTTTCGGTGCTTGGGGAAAGCCATGCATCCAGCCCAGATACTCACCGCGTGCCAGCAGATTGTCGCATTCGTCTGCTTGTCGCAACAGATACTCCGCATCCTGCAATGACACGATCGCATTGACTGCCGGATTGATCTTCTCGATCCAGGGCAGGTAAGCGGTCATCACGTCGCGGCAGGAAACTTCGCGTGATCGGATGGCGAGGGAAAGTTGCGAAGCGGTCAGGGCGACCAGTGCGGGCAGGGTAGAGGTAGCGTTCATGCATGGAATTGTAGGCCTAACGCTAATAACGCGTTGTCTCTCCATCAAGTAACACAGCGGGAGATCACTATGGTCAAAATTGGTCAAGATCAATAATTGTCCAGGACAAATATTGACACCAGAAAAAGTCCATGAGATTATCCGGCTTATGTTGATACATGGAAATACTTTATAAGTATCAAGAATGCGGCTTTCGATCTCATGTCACAGACCGAAGAAATTTTGCTTTCTACCCTCTACAGGAGCACTCTCATGCAAGAACTTCAGCTCGTAGGTTTTGGCAAGGCAGATATTGACAATGTCCTCAACAGAATGTCTGCGAAAGACATCGACAACCTTGCATTTGGTGCGATTGAACTGGACAAAACGGGAACTGTTTTGAAATACAACGCGGCAGAAGGCGCAATTACCGGACGTAACCCGACATCCGTAATTGGAAAAAACTTCTTCCGTGATGTCGCGCCCTGCACGGCAACCCCGAAGTTCAAAGGTGTGTTCGACGCTGGCGTCAAGGCTGACAATCTCAACACCCTGTTTGAGTATGTGTTTGACTACCAGATGAAGCCGACCAAGGTGAAGGTTCATATGAAAAAATCCATCAGCGGCGGCAGTTACTGGATATTCGTCAAGCGCCTGTGAATCGTGAAAGCAGAGTCGAACAGCGTGGCCTGCCGTCACGAAGCATGGTGGGAAGAGGAGCATGCTAGCTATCGCTTCGTCTCCGATCTCATTGCTGCCGAGTTTGCGTCGATGCGACGGACGGGCGTATCTTTGCCGCTGCTTCCGTGGTCACCCACTTTGCATTTGTGTGAAGATCTCGGCGCCGATTCTCTGGAACTCATGGAGCTGGCCAGTGCATTGGCCGAATCGGTACACATGCATGAGTCGGGTATCGAGGACTATCTGCTTGCCCGGCCCACGCTAGGTGATTGGGTCGTAATCATGCAAACCGGCCTGCGCCGCTTTTCCGACAGACTGACTTTTCGTACCTCCGGAAGCACTGGTACGCCAAAGTCATGCGAGCATGCGCTGTCAGCACTGATGCAGGAAACTGAAGCGCTCGCTCCCCTGTTTGCCGGTACCCGGCGCATCTATTCGGCGGTACCCAGCCACCATATCTTTGGCTTTATCTTTACTGTACTGTTGCCGCGCACCCTCGGTGTATCCGACCAGCCCATCATCGATCTTCGCGGCGGATCGCCTGCCCGCCTGGCGCATGAGCTGCAGGATGGTGATCTGGGTATCGGCCATCCGGCATTCTGGGGTGCGGTTGCACGCTTGGTTCCGCGCCTGTCGATTGGTACGATCGGCGTCACGTCGACTGCCCCTTGCCCCGATGAAGTCAGTCAAATGCTTATGCGCGCAGGCATCGGGCGACTAGTGCAGGTGTACGGCAGTTCGGAAACCGCGGGCCTTGGATGGCGTGATCTGGCCGGTGCGGCCTACCAGCTATTCCCCCATTGGAAACGTTCCAGCCCCGATGGGGACGAACTGGTCCGTACCCTCCCTGACGGACACCGTATCGCCTTTCGCGTACAGGACAAGCTGGCCTGGTGTGACGATCACCAGTTTCACCTGCACGGGCGCATGGACGATGCGGTCCAGGTCGGCGGCATCAATGTTTTTCCCTCCCGTGTAAGACAATTACTGCTGCAGCATCCCGACGTGCGCGATGCCGCTGTCCGCCTGATGCACCCTGAGGAGGGGAGTCGGCTGAAAGCGTTTATCGTGCCGCGTGTGCATGGCCGTAGTCATGCGGAGCTACATGCCGCGCTGGAATCCTGGACCAATGCCCAGTTAACCGCCGTCGAGCGCCCGAAGGCATTTACCTTTGGTGAGCAACTGCCTGCGAACGCATCCGGCAAGGCGACTGACTGGCGGTTGTAACCCAAAACCATCAGGTTACCCAGGGCCTTTCATCAAGGTACAAAGACAGCCATCGCCGGCGACAGATCGAGGGAAGCACATCCCATGAATGCCGTATTGCCAGACCCGAAAAGGTATGTCAGCATCCCGACGCCTCCTCGTCTTACCCTTTCCCAGCGTCTTGGGTTGATCGCATGTACCCTTATAGAGAGGTTCGTCCGAGTAAATGCACGCCTTCAACGATAACAGGCAAGTTCGGATGAATGACCGCGGGATTTCAGCGGAGCGGGCGTAGCGCTTTCGCCGACGCTGCGGAAAGCTGCAGCGGTCATAGGGCAGCTTTTGCACGGTACAAGCATGGCCTCGAACGCATCCCGGCCACATGCCGATGAAAAGCCTTGCGGAAGCCTGTACCGAGCGTGGACAATACCGGGTTGCGGCTGACAAACTGGAGCGGAATCTCCAGCTGAATGATCTCCGGGATTTCTACACCATTGAAGCGACCAGCAGAAGCAGGGCGAAACGATGATGTGAAAGCGTGAACAGGCGCAGGAGCGCTACAACAATTCCTGGTAGATGTCATCGTGTGCCGATTCATGTAGCACTTACTTATTTCAAGACTTATGCCTATCCGTAAAGCAGTTGAATCCGATTTTGTTGCCATGTGGCCGATCTTCCATGCGGTCATTGTGACTGGTACAACCTATGTCTTCGGACCGGAGACCAGCAGGCAAACCGCGTTTGATTACTGGTTTGCCAACGGAGTGACGTCGTATCTCGCGGAAGAACAGGGGCGTATTGTCGGCATGTACAAGCTGGTTGCAAACCAGAGGGATAGGGGTGCACATGTGGCGAACGCTTCGTTCATGGTGGACCCAGCCTATAGTGGGCGTGGCTTGGGGACGGCGATGGGGGAGCATTGTCTTGCCGAGGCGAAGAAGGCCGGGTTCAAAGCGATGCAGTTTAATTTTGTCGTCAGCACCAACGAGCGGGCGGTGGGGTTGTGGAAGAAGTTGGGGTTTGCTGTGGTCGGGACTTTGCCTGAGGCGTTTTTGCATCAGGAATTGGGGTATGTGGATGCCTATGTGATGTATCGGAAGTTGGATTCATAGTAGAGGACTGGCCCCGGGGAAGCTGTCGGGTGACACGAAAAGTGAAAACATGGTCTTTGATTTCACGATGTTTTTTCACATTCCTTGGCAAGTATTGCGTTCGCATTGACGTGGTTGCTGAAAATACGCCAAGCATGTGCCGTAGATAATGAAAAATCTGACGCCCGCACTCACCGGTCGGCCAAGCAACGCGAGGCCCGCCCGAGTGCGGCGCGTTGTTAGGCGACATGACTCATCTCCGAGTCAGCGCGCGCGCCGGTAGTGCATGGCGACCGCGCCGCTGCGGAGCGGCTTCGCCGAGATCAACTCGAGCCGTCGCGTGCTGGGCAGCCCGCTCTCGTACAGGGTCGGGCCGTGGCCGGCGATCCTGGGGTGGACGAGCAATTTGTACTCGTCGATCAGATCCAGCCGGTCTAGCTCGGTCGCGAGCTTGCCGCTACCGAGGAGTACGCCGTCTGGGGTCGCGTCCTTGAGCTTCTGTACGCCCGTGCGCAGGTCGTCGGCGATGTGGTGGCTGTTGGTCCACGGGAAGTCCTTTCGCGTCGAAGACACCACGTACTTCGGCTTGGCCTCCAGCTTGACCGCCCACTCGCGCATCGCCGGCGGTGCCTCCGCGTCGCCGCGGGCAACCGCTGGCCAGTAGCTCTCCATCATCTCGTAGGTGACGCGGCCCCACAGCATCGCCCCGCCCTCGTCCATGAGACGGGTGAAGAAGGCGTGTGTCTCGTCGTCTGCGATTCCTTCCTGGTGGTCGACGCAGCCGTCCAGGGTGACGTTGATACTGAAGGTCAAGAGTCCCATAGTGCCCTCCGTTCGAGATACATGTGTTAGGAGTTTGCATTAAAAACTGCCTCCACTTTTTCTGTCTGCCCCGACGCTAACCAAGCCCATAACTCAGTCGCTTGACCTTCGCTGACCATCTTGATTTTTCGCGGTGCACAAGTCTCAACTTCGTAATCTTGATCTTCCCATACTTCGAGCGTTGCATGTCCTGTCCGGTCGATCTCCAGCACATACATGGGCCCGTTATCGTATCCATAGCGAAGATGAGCTGACCCGTGCTCAATATAATCTGCGGTCGTCATTCCTGGCAGGTTCTCATTGAACAGCTCATAAGCTGCCTTCTTGCAGTCAGAGTCCGATGGTGACCCAACTTCTTCACCGTATCGGCGGCGTAGATATGACCAAGGCTTGCTCATCAATGATTCCTAACGTCAAGGTAATCAGGTCACCGCGGGCGAATCTGTGTTCACTGTCGTGTTATGCATAGCGTGTATTCTCATCCAATACCTCTATCACTTCCCGGCTTGATAAATAAAAGATGGTCACATTCACGACTACGGCACTTCCTCGCCAATTCAGAAAGCTTGGCGAGGTTATGCAAGTAACGGTCATGGCACTCTCTTGAAATCTCGTAGTATTCCTCATAATCAGCAAGCCTATTGCTCACGGGTATAGAGAGATAAAAGCGCCCGCTGTCTAGCTCCCGGCCGACGGAAAATCGCTCCGACGAATTAACGTGGGTCTCCTGGAATCTCATCTTGATGCCTAACGCCGAGCTAAACGGCGCGAAACGTCCGATTTAAGCAGTGAGTTAAAGCTTTTCATAGATTGATTTCATGATTGTGATTAGATTCAACAACATCCCGCCAACTATGACGAGCATAAAAATACAAGCGATACGACTTGGCCATCCAGGATAATGCTCAGCAAATCTTTTTACTTCGGAAAATAAGTTCGGCGCTGGAGAATTCGGTGGCATGGGTGGCAAACGAAAACGAGTGAAGAACCACCCACTCGAGCCTACAAATGCAAGTATTCCAAAAACAAGAAAGGCGCCGCCTGCAGCCTTCATGTGGCCTTCGAACGCAAACATGATCCCTGTTAGGAGAAAAAATCCGGTAGAAATGATTATCAACGCTTTAGTAAACAAACTCATAAATTTTAACTGCTGTACTTATACGGACAGCGAACGTCCGGTATGCACGGACATGTTACGCGCCCAAGTTATTGTTTTGAAAAAGGATGTTCGACATATCCCTAATTATACGGACACGGCTTACATGGACAGCAGCGCAGGTCTCAAAATGACTACCTGGTGTTGCATTGCTGAGTACGGAAAACGAGAATTTTCAGGTCCTGTGGCAGTATTTTTTCACTTTCCTTGGCATGCGATAAAAGCACTATGCTGCCTTAAACAAATCAATCGTTGTTTATATGAACGGCCTGATACGATATGCAGGACAAACCTTACAGCTATCGCCGCTTGAAAAGGTAGGGGCTGAGCGCCCTGGCTGACATGGAAACCACGTCACCTGGCTTCAGTGTGACAGCTTCGTCCTCGGACGCGATGACTTCAAGCATGTCCTGCCCAACCAGCAAGGTGACGATATGGATCACTTCTTCGCGGCGAACCGCGAGGACTTGTGCCTGCAGATTCAGCCGCCCAGAAAGACGATGCTGAAGAAACACCTCGGCCGGTGTGCCGGATGCAACGACGTTTCCGGCCTCCAGCTTGAGCACGTGTTGCGACAGCTTGAACACTTCGCCGATGTCATGGCTGACAAGCAGGGTAGTCAATCCCAAGCGCCGATGCAGGTTCGCCAGTTCATCCTGCATATCGGCGCGCAACGCCAAATCGAGCGCGGATAGTGGTTCATCCAGCAGCAGCAAGCTGGGCTTACGTGCGACTGCACGCGCCAGCGCCACGCGCTGCTTCTGCCCGCCTGACAGGCTGACGGGCTTACGGCCGGCCAGTTCCGAAAGTCCTGTGAGTTCGAGCAGTTCGTCGACCCAGCCCGTATCGCGTTTGTCGATGGCATAGCCGATGTTCTCACGCACGCTCAGGTTAGGAAACAGTGCGTAGTCCTGGAATACGAAACCGATCGAACGCTTCTGTGGTGGCAGCTTGATGCCGCTGGTACTGTCAAACCACACAGTGCCATTGACTACGATCCGACCGCTCTGCGGCTGCATCAATCCGGCGATCATCCGCAAGACGCTGGTCTTGCCACTACCCGACGGTCCGAATAAAGTGACGAAGCTTCCCGCGGCAATCCGTGTATCAACGGCCAGCGGCATGCTGCCGCCGGCGCCGTGCAGTAAATGACGAAGCGAAATCTCCAGCAATCAGCCTCCGGCCCGTAGCAATTTCTTGTTCACGATATAGACAGTCAGCAGAATGCTGAAGCTCACCACAAACAGCACCAGCGCATAAAAATGCGCCGCCGCGTAATTAAGGCTTTCGACCTCGTCATAAATCGCGATCGATGCAACCTTGGTCACACCCGGAATATTCCCGCCGATCATCAGGATCACGCCGAATTCGCCGACGGTATGCGCGAAGCTCAACACCACGCCGGTCAACAGTGCAGGCTTGATGTTGGGTAATAGCACGCGAAATAACGTACTCGTGTCTGATTTTCCCAAGGTGCGGGATGCTTCCAGCAATGAGGGCGAAAGTCCCTGCAGGCCTGCCTGGACCGGGTGCACCATGAAAGGCAGGCTGAAGATGATGGAGCCGACCACCAGTCCGGTGAAGCTGAACACCAGACGGACATGGAACCATTGCTCCAGCCACTGCCCGAACGCATTTTGCGGACTGAACGCCAGCAAAAGATAGAAACCAAGTACCGATGGCGGCAATACCAAGGGCATGCTGACCAGTGTTTCAATCACCGGTTTGAAACGCGTTTGCGTGGTTGCAATCCAGTAGGCGAGCGGGATGCCAATCAGCAGCAGGAACAATGTCGTCAGCGCGGCAAGCCGGAACGTCAGCAGCAAGGGTTGCCAGTCATAGCCCATCATCATGGCGCAGGTACCACCGTCATTTCATTGGCCTTGATCAGTGCCTCGACCGAAACGCCAGGTGCAATCGCCAGGGCCTGCGCCGACCGTGTCGTAATCACCGAAGCAATACGGTATCCCTGAAAGTTCAGCAACACCCTGCTCATCAGGCGACCTTGCTCGACACTCGTCACTGTGCACGCAAGCCGGTTGCGCAAGCTGATCTGGCCCGCCAGATTTCTGGCTAGCGACACCTCCACCTCCTTGAACAAAAGCGTCACGTTCATGTCCGGCCTCCATCCCGCTACTTCTTCGCCCGCACCGATCAGCATGGCGGTGAAACGCTGCCCGGCGGCGACTGCATCGACCAGCGCGATGCTGCCATGACTATCAATGGCGACGATCTGGCCGGGAAGCTGATTCATGGCAGAAGATATCCATAGCGCTGCAGAATGCGGCGCGCCGTGCCCGACAGGACGAAATCATGGAATTGCTGTGCCAGCTGGCTATTAGTTCGCTGACCGTGCCGGAGAACCACGATGCCTTGTGCGATCGGCTGATAAGCTTCTTTGGGGAGCTCCACCCATTTCCCCTGGTTTTTCATTTCCGGAGAAACCACGACCGACTTGGCGGTAAAACCCGCTTCTGTCGCACTTGAATGAATGTACTGATTGGTTTGCGCGATGCTTTCACCAAAAACCATCTTGCTCTTCAGGGACTCGTCCAGCTTGAAGTAGGCGAGCGCCTTGATGGTCTCTCGGCCATACGGCGCGGTCTTCGGATTGGCGACGGCAATCTTGCGCACCGCCGGTCCTGTCAATGCCGTTTGCCAGCGGTTGAGGTCCAGATCCTTCATCGTCCATAACACCAGCGCACCGTAGGCATAGACCTTGGGTGCAGCAGTGGCGTGACCTTCGCTATAAAGTTTTTCGGGATACTCCATGTCGGCGGACAGGAAGACATCGAAGGGCGCGCCGTTGGCGATCTGTGAAAAGAATTTTCCCGATGAATTGAACACCGGTTTGATGTCGTGGCCGGTTTCCTTTTTGAATGCGGCCTGCAGGTCGTCAAATGCATATCGCACATTTGCCGCGACGGCGACGGTCAAGGTATCGGCATGCGCACCGGACATGAATAAGGTCAGCCCAAGCAATGGAATGAAGAAGCGATGCATGCAGAAAAACGCCGTCCGTGAAAAATAATGTGAACTGCCATTGTGCGGAGTCGGCTGGCATGGCAGATGTCTCCAGGCACTGTGGCAACTATATCACTGCGCTTATATTGTAATCCGGCATATGCATGTCCACTCAGCTCAGGTGTGGCTGCCAGGATGCTGCATTGCCCTTTGCGGCTTTTGGGTTACGACGCCCCTTGGTGTTAATAGCTATTGCAACAGATATGTGCATCGGCATTGTCATTAGCAATAAAAACCCGCTTCGCACTTAATAAAAGCGCACAGTAAACGAGCAATAAGCGGGTAAGCGGCTACATCAGAATGATGTCGTATTGCTCCTGATGATAAACATTTTCAACCTGTAAAGAAATCGGTTTTCCGATAAAGTCACCCAGCATGGCGAGGTGCGGTGACTCTTCTTCAAGGAACATGTCGACCACTACCTGCGACGCCAGGATACGGAATTCCCGCGGATTGAATTGTTTCGCTTCGCGCAGCAACTCGCGCAGAATTTCATAGCAGACGGTACGTGCGGTTTTTACCTGGCCCTTGCCTGAACAGGCGGGGCATACTTCGCACAAAATATGCGCCAGCGATTCACGCGTACGTTTGCGAGTCATTTCCACCAGACCGAGCGCGGAAAAGCTGGATACCGACACCTTGGTCCGGTCGCGCGACAGCGCCTTGTTCAGCTCGGCGAGCACCGCGTTGCGGTGCTCGACATTTTCCATATCAATGAAATCGAGAATGATGATACCGCCGAGGTTACGCAGCCGTAGCTGGCGCGCAATCGCATGTGCCGCTTCCAGATTGGTCTTGAAGATCGTATCGTCAAAATTGCGGCCGTTGACATAGCTGCCGGTATTGACGTCGATCGTCGTCATCGCCTCGGTCTGGTCGACGATCAGGTAGCCGCCCGACTTGAGGTCGACGCGGCGACCAAGCGCGCGCTGGATTTCTTCCTCGACGCCATACAAGTCAAACAGCGGCCGCTCGCCGGTGTAATGCACAAGCTTCGACAGGACCGAAGGTGTGTAGGTATTGCCGAACTGCTGAAGCATCTGAAAATTTTCGCGCGAGTCGATCTGTATCGTCAGTGTTTCATCATTGACGAAATCGCGCAGTACGCGCTGGGCGAGGTTCAGATCCTGATACAGCAGGTTGGGGGCAGGCCTTGTCTTGGCCTGCTGCGTGATGGTCGCCCAGGTCTTGCGCAGGTAGTCGACGTCCATCTGCAGATCGGCTTCCGATGCATCTTCCGCCATCGTGCGAATGATAAAGCCACCTTTTTCTTCCGGCGGCAGCAGCTTCTGTACCCGGCTCTTCAGCATCTCGCGTTCGGCTTCATTTTCAATGCGCTGAGAGATACCGATATGCGAATCCTGCGGCAGGTAGACCAGCATGCGGCCGGCAATCGAGATTTGCGTCGACAGGCGGGCACCCTTGGTGCCTATCGGGTCCTTGATGACCTGCACCATGATGGCCTGACCATCGTATAAAAGCTTTTCGATGGGGGTGGCCGGCGTGTTGGAATTGTCATGCGGGCGGGCTTCCCAGATATCGGCCACATGCAGGAAAGCGGCGCGCTCGAGACCGATATCGATGAATGCCGATTGCATGCCGGGTAAGACGCGCACGACTTTGCCGAGATAGATGTTGCCAGCCATGCCGCGCGACAGCGTGCGCTCGATGTGGAGTTCCTGCACCGCCCCCTGAAGAATCAATGCGACCCGGGTTTCCTGGGGGGTGATATTGATGAGGATGTCTTCGCTCATGGGCCTGTCGGGTGATGTTAAGTTGCAAGCGAACCATGTCCACAGGCGCGGCACCTTTGACCGGCGTCGCGCTGAAGCAAAGATGGTTCATTTTTATGGGTTCATTCCAAAATATGCGGCCGCGCGCGTGTTTCTCTAGTCAAATTCGACACTCAATGTTGACGCATGCGCCCGGAACGACAATCACACATTTTGGAATGAACGCATCATTCACCCGTTTAGCTGACAGTGCCCAGTACCGGGATCCCTGCCTGATTCAATAATTTTGCAGTTTCATGCAATGGCAGGCCCATGATGCCTGTGTAGCTGCCGGCAATATGCTCGATAAACACCGAGGCGAGTCCCTGGATACCGTATCCACCGGCCTTGTCATAGGGTTCCGACGTTGCACAGTATGCACGCATCATTTCTTCGCTCAGTCTAGCGATGCGGACATCCGAGACTTGCAGCGTCTGCCAGGTTTCATCGTCACGATGCAGCGCAACACTTGTCAGCACCTGATGCGTACGACCGGAGAGGGAGCGTAACATTTCCATCGCTTCGGGCTGATCGGCGGGCTTGCCGAGAATGCGGCCATCGATGACAACCGTGGTGTCGGCGGACATCACCGGACGTGGGGGCAGACGGCGCATCATCATCATTTTGCTCGCGAATTCGGCCTTCTCCCGAGTAACGCGGACAACATAGTCTTCGGCCTTTTCGCCCGACAGGACTTCTTCACTGACTTCCGGGCCGCGCGGTGCGGCGTCGCGGAGCAGGAGCAATTCGAACTCAACGCCGATCTGGCGCAACAACTCGCGACGTCGGGGGCTTTTGGATGCAAGGTAAATCTTGTTATCTGCCGGTTTCATGAGACCAGATTCTTTAAATTCGGTGGTACGGATGGTTTTGTGTGATGGACCAGGCCCGGTAAAGCTGTTCGGCGAGCAACACGCGCACCATTCCATGAGGAAGCGTCAGGCTGGAAATCCTGATCAGCATGTCGGCCGAAGCTTTCAGGCCGGCATCCAGACCATCTGCGCCCCCTATCAGAAATGTAACATCACGGCCGTCTTGTTGCCACTCCGTCAGAAAGCGGGACAGTTGCATGGTTGTCATGTCCTTGCCCCGCTCGTCAAGCGCGATAATGCGTGAGCCCTTCGGAATTGCCGCTTCAATCTTGACGCGTTCCAGCGCCATGACGGTGTCCGCGGTCTTGCTTCCCGAGCGCTCGACGGGCTTGATTTCCTTGAGCAGGATGCGGCATTCCGGCGGCATCCTTTTCGCGTACTCACCAAAGCCGTCCTCGATCCAGCCGGGCATTTTATGCCCAACCGCGGCAATCACAAGTTGCATGACGGCTTATTCAGCGGTTTTACGGGCTGGACGTTTGGCGGCGGTTTTGGTTGCCGTCTTGCGCGGTGCGGCGGTCTTGCCCGCAGCGACCTTGACGGTCTTGCCCACTGGTGCCTTTGGCTTCTTGGCTGCCGTGGTTTTGGCGGCGGTTTTTTTCACGGCCGTCTTGCGCGCCGGCTTCTTCTCGTCATCGTCAACCGTGGTCTGGCTTGCGGCGAGGTGGCGCGAGCGCTTCTTCGGCGCTTCCTCTTCCATATCCTCGGATGCGGTGCGCTTGGAAACACGCTTGGCCGCGCCAAACTTGACTTCCTTGTCGCCCCAGATTTCCTCGAGGCGATAGTACTCGCGGATAGCCGGCTGCATGATGTGCACAATCATGTCGCCGAGATCCACTAATACCCATTCCCCGGTGTCTTCGCCTTCGATGCTGACGATACTGCCACCTTTTTCCTTCACCTTGTCGCGTACCGAGGCGGCCAGCGCCTTGGTCTGGCGGTTGGAGGTGCCGGACGCAATCGCCAGGCGGTCGAACATGCTGGTCAGATGGACAGTGTCGTAAATGCGGATGTCCTGGGCCTTGACGTCCTCAAGCGCGTCGATCACGGTGGATTGGAGTTTTTTGATGTCCATTAGCTTTTATAGAGATGATGTTGTTGGATATAGTCTAGCACCCCGCCCGGAACGAGCGTGGTGACGGGTTCGTCGTGTTGAAGCGCGGCACGTATTTGCGTAGCCGAAATATCGATCGCCAGGTTGGTGCCCAGCAGTGCCAAGCCATGCGGCGTCGTGCGAATCTGTTCTGCGGTTGCCCCGCGCCGGGAGAACTCGCGGGCTACTTCGGCCGGCAGGGTAGTGACATCGAAACCAGGGCGCGACGCCGCGCAAATATGCGCATGGTCAAACAATGCCTGCCAGTCCTTCCAGGTATGCAGGTGCAGCAGCTGGTCGGCACCGATCAGAAAAGCCAGCGATACTTCCGCTCCAAGCTGTGAACGCATGGCCCGCAAAGTATCGATGGTGTACGAGGCATCATTGCGGTGAATCTCTTGCTCGTCGATGATCACCGGTACCGCAGTGCGCTCGAAAGCCAGCCGCAGCATGGCGATACGCTGCTGTGCACTGGCTTTGAGTGGCGGTTTTTGCCAGGGATTGCCGGCCGGGAGAAGTCGCAACTCATCCGGCGCCAGCAGGGTGACGAAGTAATTCCCCAGCGCGACATGGCCGTTATGGACGGGATCAAAGCTCCCCCCGAGCAAGGCGATGGAGCGGGTCACACCCATTCGCGGTGCACCAGGAAATCGGAATATAGCCTGGCTTCCGCGCTGCCGGGTTCCGGCGTCCAGTCATAACGCCATTTCACGATTGGCGGCATCGACATCAGGATCGATTCGGTACGGCCGCCGGATTGCAATCCGAACAGCGTGCCGCGGTCATAGACCAGATTGAATTCAACGTAGCGCCCACGCCGGTAGGCCTGAAAATCGCGCTCGCGTTCGCCATATGGCATGTCCTTGCGTTTGTTCAGGATAGGCACATAGGCTTCGATAAAACGGTCGCCCACGCTTTTGATCATGGCAAAGCTTTGTTCCAGGCCGAGTTCGTGGAAATCATCGAAAAAGATGCCGCCCACGCCGCGCGCTTCCTTGCGGTGCTTCAGATAAAAGTAGTCGTCACACCACTTCTTGAAACGCGGATGCAGATCGTCGCCAAACGGTGCCAGCGCATCATGGCAAGCCTGGTGAAAATGCTTTGCATCTTCTTCGAAGCCGTAATACGGTGTCAGGTCCATGCCGCCGCCGAACCACCATACCGGATCCTTGCCTTCGGCGCTGGCAATAAAGAAACGCACATTCATGTGCACGGTCGGCGCATACGGATTGCGCGGATGCAGTACCAGCGACACACCCATTGCTTCCCATGTACGGCCAGCCAGCTCGGGGCGATTCGCGGCCGCACTGGGGGGCAACGTGGTGCCACTCACATGGGAAAAGCCTACGCCGCCACGTTCGAGCACATTACCTTCCTCGAGGATGCGCGAAATGCCGCCGCCCGCGATCGGGCCTTCGCCATGCGGACGTTGCCATTGGTCGAAGAGGAAGCTTTTGCCGTCGACCTGCTCGATCGCCGCGACGATTCTGGCTTGCAGATCCATCAGGTAAGTCTTGACGTCAGTGGAAGTAATAGTGGTCACGATATTATTTATATGGAGTGTCCTGTTTATCGCCGGGTCGCGGCGCGCAAGCTGAGAAGGTGGATGGTTTGGCGCACAGCGCCCTTGCGACTGCCATCTTGCCGCCTGTTTGCATGCCAGGGCGACACTCGGCCATCCGGGGCGATACGCAATTCCCGGGAAACTCATGATGCGCCCGACCGGTTCGGCCGGATTATTCATTGCTGATTCATTACGATGATGCAGTGCTGCGGTGCTACGTTGGCCGGTCAGGAAACATTCATCAGACCGGCCGGGCGCGGTGTTTATCCGTGCCTCTTCAGTGCGCGCCAGCCGATATCACGACGGAATTGCGCCCCATCAAAATGGATCTGGTCCACGACGTCGTATGCATTCTTTTGCGCCATGCGCACATTGTCGCCAAGACCGACTACGCACAGCACACGACCGCCCGACGTCATCAACTTGCCGTCCGATATCGTTGTTCCGGCATGGAAGGTCACGCATTCCGGGTTTTCCGCCGGGATACCCGAAATCACGTCACCCTTGCGCGGTGCATCCGGATAGCCAGCTGCGGCCATCACCACGCCAAGCGCTGTGCGACGATCCCATTCCAGTTCGATCTGATCCAATGTACCGTTGACCGCATGTTCCATCACGCTCACCAGATCAGTCTTGAGACGCGCCATGATTGGCTGGGTTTCGGGGTCGCCCATGCGGCAATTGAATTCCAGCGTTCTCGGGTTCCCCTTGGCATCGATCATCAGGCCCGCGTACAGGAAGCCGGTGAACGGAATGCCATCCTTGCTCATGCCCAGCACAGTCGGGTTGATGATCTCGCGCATGATGCGCGCATGCAGCGAAGGCGTCACGATCGGCGCGGGCGAATACGCACCCATGCCGCCGGTATTCGGGCCTTCGTCATTGTCCTTCAGACGCTTGTGGTCCTGGCTGGTCGCCAATGGCAGCACATGCTTGCCGTCAACCATCACGATGAAGCTGGCCTCTTCGCCGGCAAGGAATTCCTCGATCACAACGCGTGCGCCCGCATCGCCCAGCTTGTTGTCAGACAGCATCATGTCGACGGCGGCATGGGCTTCATCGATAGTCATGGCAACGACCACGCCTTTGCCGGCCGCCAATCCATCCGCCTTGATGACGATTGGCGCACCCTTTTGCAGGATGTACTTGCGCGCGGCCTGGGGATCGGAAAACGTCTGATAATCGGCGGTCGGAATACGGTGGCGCTTCATGAAGGCCTTGGCGAAGTCCTTCGAGCTTTCGAGTTGTGCAGCTTCCTTGGTCGGGCCGAAAATCTTCAGGCCTTGCTCGCGGAAGATATTGACGATGCCGGCCGCCAGCGGGACTTCGGGACCCACCACGGTCAACGCGATGTGCTCCTTGATTGCAAACTGCGCGAGCCATACCGGATCGGTGATGTCGACGTTTTGCAGGTGCGGGTCGAGCGAAGTGCCGCCATTGCCCGGCGCGACATATACCATTTGAATCCGCTCGGATTGTGCGAGCTTCCAAGCCAAGGCATGTTCGCGGCCGCCTGAACCGACTACCAGAATTTTCATGAGAATCTACTTGCGTTATGGAATATTGCTTGTTGCAGACGCTGGCGTCTGCAGGACGGAGCAGGCACCACCTGTGCCGTCAATTGATCGTTTGTTGCAATAAGGAAATGAGACCCTTAGTCCTCGATGACGGCGTTGGTATAGACCTCCTGCACGTCGTCAAGGTTTTCGAGCGCGTCGAGCAATTTTTGCATCTTGACCGCGTCGTCCCCCGTAAAAACGGTTTCTGTTGACGGTTTCATCAGGATTTCAGCCACTTCTGCTTTAAAACCCACTTTTTCCAGCGATTCCTTGACCGCAGAAAAATCATGCGGTGGGGTCAGCACTTCAATGCCGCCTTCTTCGTCGGTAATCACGTCTTCTGCGCCGGCTTCCAGTGCTGCTTCCATCAGTGCATCTTCATTCGTGCCCGGTGCAAACAGCAACTGTCCGCAATGCTTGAACAGAAAGGCGACCGAACCTTCTGTTCCCATATTGCCGCCAAACTTGGAGAAGGCGTGACGCACTTCGGCCACCGTGCGCACCCGGTTGTCAGTCATGCAATCAACAATGATTGCTGCGCCGTTGATGCCATAGCCTTCGTAGCGAATCTCTTCATAGTTGGCGCCTTCCAGGCCGCCGGTACCACGCTGGATTGCGCGGGTCACGTTGTCCTTGGGCATATTGGCGTCGGCTGCCTTGTCCACTGCCAGTCGCAGGCGCGGATTGGCGTTCATGTCGCCGCCGCCCAAACGGGCCGCCACCGTGATTTCCTTGATCAAACGTGTCCAGATCTTGCCGCGCTTTGCATCCGTCGCGGCTTTTTTATGCTTAATATTGGCCCATTTACTATGTCCAGCCATGGCAAATCTTTCTTGGAAATGAACGAGAGAAGGCCGGGCGCCCCGTTCCGGCGCATATTTGTCGCCAAAATAACTAAGTGCCAAGCCGAAAAGCAATCTACAATTTTACCATATCGCCCTTCGTGAAATTTGCCTGAAAGACTGACCAAACATGCCTCTCGAACCGCTGCTGATTGCCAAACATCAGGACCTCGAACTCGCTCTTCTCCCTAATCTGGCCAACCGCCATGGCTGTATCACAGGCGCAACCGGGACCGGCAAGACCGTCACCTTGCAGACGCTGGCACAGGCACTGTCAGGCATAGGAGTGCCGGTATTCATGGCCGACGTCAAGGGCGATCTGTCGGGGCTGGCCAAACCAGGTTCTGAAACGCCGCGCATCAAGGAAAGGTTCGACCTGCTCGGCATCACCGAGCCGGCCTGGGCCGGTTGCCCGGTCACGTTCTGGGATGTATTCGGCGAGAAAGGCCATCCGGTCCGCGCCACCGTTTCCGACCTTGGCCCGTTGCTGCTGTCGCGCATGTTGAACCTGAACGAAGTCCAGCAGGGGGTGTTGCAACTGGTGTTCAAGGTCGCCGATGACCACGGCTTGTTGTTGCTGGACCTGAAAGATTTGCGGGCGATGCTGCAGCATGTGGGCGAAAATGCCGCGGAAATCCAGACTGAATACGGCAATATCTCCGCAGCCAGCATCGGCGCCATCCAGCGCGGTTTGATTGCCATCGACGAGCAGGGCGGCGACCGCTTTTTCGGCGAACCGATGCTCAACATCGACGATTTCATGCAAACTGATCCGCAGGGCAAGGGCGTGATCAATATCCTGGCGGCGGACAAGCTGCTGCACTCGCCGCGCCTGTACGCGATCTTCCTGCTATGGATGCTGGCCGAATTGTTCGAACACCTGCCCGAAGTCGGCGACCTCGACAAGCCGAAACTCGTTTTCTTCTTCGATGAAGCCCACTTGCTGTTCGACGAAGCACCCAAACCCTTGCTGCAAAAAATCGAGCAGGTGGTCCGCCTGATCCGTTCAAAAGGTGTTGGCGTGTACTTTGTCACGCAGAATCCGCTCGACATTCCCGATACCGTCCTCGGCCAGCTGGGTAACCGCGTCCAGCACGCCTTGCGCGCTTACACGCCGCGCGACCAGAAAGCGGTACAGACTGCCGCCGAGACCTTTCGCCCAAATCCCAAGCTTGATACCGCCCAGGTCATCACTGAACTTGGCGTCGGCGAAGCGCTTGTGTCGTTCCTCGACGAAAAGGGCCGGCCAAATATGGTCGAACGCGCCTACATCGTACCCCCGGCATCGCAGATCGGTCCGATCACCGATGCCGAGCGCAGCGCATTCATGGCCGATTCCATGGTGGCCGGGGTCTATGAAAAAGTCGTCGACCGCGAATCCGCCTACGAAAAGCTGAAAGGCCGCGTAGCCCGTGAAATGCCGGCCAAGGAAGATGTCCAGCCGGCAAAACGCGGTCGCGCGGGATCGGCTTCTTCGGCTTCTACATCCCGCGACGCAGAGCCTGCATCGCGAGAAGCGGATACCGGCTCATCGTTTGGCGACTCGGTGCGCGACGCAATGGGCGGGCTGTTTGGCGGCAGCAGCGTTGGACGCCGCAAGGACACCATGGTCGAAGCCATGGTGAAATCCGCGGCGCGCAGTATCGGCTCACAGGTCGGACGGGAAATCATCCGCGGTGTGCTCGGCTCGATCATGAAACGCTGAGGCCGGTGTGCGGCGTGCCGTGCCTCGGTGACGGCACGCTTGTGTTAATGCGCAGCGACATGTCCGCGCTTACAGATACTTTCTCCATAATTCGTTAGAAAATTTATCGGCGGGGTCCACCATACTTTTTATGGATCGAAGCGCATCCGCTTCCGGATATGCCCGATGGAACTGCCGTTTTGTGGCGTGTAACTGGTAAGGAAGGTAGTACCGTCCTCCATGCGCCAACGCTAGCTCAATCAATGCACGAGTCCAGCGACCGACATCTTCTCTGGCCTTCAGATAAGTACGCTGCTTGTAATAAATGACGAAGCAGAACACCTCTTCCTTTGCCCACGGAAGCAAGCTGATGGTATCAACCCGCGAATGCCTGATTGAGACATTAAGCGCCTCAACGTTTTGTTGTTGCAGAATCTTCGCCATTCCCTTGGCAAAATCGACAAAGTGGCGAGTCGGGATGAAATATTCCTGCAACGCGTAAGTGCTCATCATCCGCGTTCGGGGCTCCAGTTCAGCGGTATCGCGGCTGGCCTCATGGTTGAGCCACTTTACGACTGGCTTACTCAGAATGCGGGGGCGGATGACTTGCGACTGTAACGTTTCTCCTCCGGGTATTTCCGTCACAGCCCAAAGGACATTCTGCTCCATAGGGTAGGACAGGCCGCCTGGAATAAGTCGTTGTGCCTCCGTGAGCGGCTTGTCTGTGGTTTTCCAGGTGACAGAAACGGGTGCATTAAACGCTGGTGGTAATAGATCTGCGTTGTGCAGGATATTCCTGGAATCCGACTCAATCCGTGATTTGAAAAAATCCACGTACTGTTCCAGTGGCACCGTCTGTATGATCCGCTCGATGGGGACATTGCGGCTGAGTTCCAGTTCTATCTCGGTAATGATGCCGACGGCGCCATAGCCGCCAATAGCAGCCCTGAATAGAGAGCGATTGTGATTCAGACTGGCTTCAACAACTTTGCCGTCCGCCAGCACCATCTGAAGTGCCCTGAGCGAATTGCAGATCGGTCCGTGCCCGACATAACGGCCATGAGCATTCACGGATACAGAGCCGCCAACCGTAAAGTTGGAATAGCTTTGCATCGTTTTTACCGCGAGTTGCTGCATGTCGATAATCTCTTGCAGCTCACGCCAGCGCATGCCCGCCTGTACTCTGACGGTTCGTTCTTCGGGCCTGAACCAGACCAGGCGATTCATCTTCCGCATATCGAGATGCAACCCGGCCTGCACCGCAACCTGACCACCCATACTGTACCGAGCGCCACCTACTGCAATCTTTCCAGGCCATGTGCGCACTAGTTCCGATATTTCCGCCACAGACGAAGGCTGCTCGACCTTGGCAACATTGACGGAATACAGTCCTGTCACATTCGATACCACGACGTCCGCTGCGCACGCGGAACGGGTCATGCCAACCGAACTTAATCCGATTGTGCCAAGGGTATAAACAAGAAAGGACCGTCGAGGAAGAAGCACGGGTGGGTGCTTTTCAGGTGTCTTGTAGGTCATTGAAGTCTCCTGCTTGATGAAAGACCCACTGTAGGAGAGGTCAAGCCGTTGGACCAATACGCATCCCTAAAGTATTAAAAGTTAATATTTACGGTGTTAGTCAGCTTACCTTCGCTGAAGGCCGGCATGTCGGGCGCTCTGGCTGCAAGGCGCTGTGTGCGAAATGCGGGCGGGTCGCGTATTTCCTCAATGAATGTTCAGGCGGCTCCACTTGTTGGCAAGATATCGAAATGCAGTACATCTTCACGAACTCCCAGTTTTGTGTAGAGCGCAATCGCCGGATCGTCGCCATAGTCAGCCTGAACGAAGATCACCCAGATACCGCGGTCAGCGGCCTGCCTCTTCAGTTCTTCTATCATGGCAGTGGCGATGCCTTGCCGGCGATAAGACTCGCTAACGGCAAGGTCGTAGATGTACAGCTCCGATCGGGCTTGCTCGAACTTGGGTAAAACATAGGCGGCAAGGCCGCCAATTACTTCCGAGCCGGCAAAGGCTGCTACGGCAAGAAAAGTCCTGCTTCCAAGCAGATCCTGCAGGTACGCGTCGTCAGGCTGCCTGTCGGTATATGTTGCGAGGTCTCCAAACGCTTCTCCAAACATTTTCATCATTGCGCGTAATTGGGAAATGTCTTGTTCTCCAAGCATTCGGACATGGATGTTTTCCTGCATGTTGCCTCCTTTCGTTTGGCGTGAATCCATTCGATCTTTTTAGGTAGTGTAGAAAAGTCAGACCCTTAAGCCAATTCTACCCACCGAGGTATCGTAGTTCATCCTTGAGCTTTAGGTATCAGCCTGACTCTGAATATTCCACCGGATTACCACGGTCAGCGACATGGCAAGTCAGAAAATGATTCAACGCGTAAAATTGCGGGATGCCACCGACTTCCTCGCCTTCTATCTCCGGCCTTGACCGCAAGGCCTTCCTGATTGGCCTCACCATCGCTATCGCCGGCGCCATTCTGTTCTCTGCCAAAGCCATCGTCGCCAAGCTGCTGTATCGCTACCATATCGATGCGGTGACGCTGATCGCTTTTCGCATGATGTTTTCCGTCCCTTTCTTTGCCGCGGTGGCGATCTGGAAAGCCCGTACCGAACCCGCGCTGACAAAGCGCGAACTCGCGAAGATCACGGTGATGGGTCTGCTCGGTTACTACCTGTCGAGCTTTCTTGATTTTCTCGGGCTGGAACATATTTCGGCCGGCCTTGAGCGTCTGATCCTCTTTCTGACGCCGTCGTTCGTTCTGTTGTTGTCCGTACTTTTCCTGAAAAGAAGCATTACCAGACTCGAATGGCTCGCGCTCGGTACCGCCTATGCGGGTACCGTGTTGGTTTTCCTGCATGATGTGCGGCTCGGTGGTTCCAACGTGCTGCTGGGCGGCGCATTCGTGCTTGGCAGCGCAATCACCTACGCAGTCTACCTGCTGATGTCGGGCGAGCTGGTGCGCAAGGTCGGTTCGATACGACTGGTTGCCTATGCAATGTGCGTCTCCAGTGTTGCCTGTATTCTGCAATTCTTTTTGTTGCGGCCTGTTTCGCTGCTGGTTCAGCCAGTGCAGGTCTACGGCTTGTCATTGCTTAACGCCGTGTTCTGCACCGTATTACCGGTGTTCATGACCATGGTGGCGGTCGCGCGCATCGGCGCACCGACGACTTCGCAAGCCGGTATGATCGGACCGGTATCCACGCTCTTCCTTGGTGCCCTCATCCTGGCAGAGCCAATTACCGGAATACAACTTGCAGGAACCGCGCTGGTCCTGACCGGCATTTATTTATTGTCAAAAAAACGGGTATAACGCATTACAGACATTACCGACGGTACATAGAGGAGAAGTCATGGATTTTGGAATTGCTGGTAAACATGCGCTGGTCTGCGGCGCAAGCAAGGGACTCGGCCGGGGCTGCGCGGAAGCGCTCGCCGGAGAAGGGGTGCACGTTACGCTGGTCGCCCGCACCCAGGATGCGCTCGAAGCAACCGCAGCGGAAATTCGCCAGAAGACAGGCGTCACGGTCAATGCCGTGGCCTGCGACATCACCACGCCGGAGGGGCGCGACAAAGCACTGGCTGCCTGCCCGCAAGTGGATATCCTGGTTACCAATGCGGGCGGGCCGCCGCCGGGTGACTTCCGTAAATTCAATCGCGATGACTGGATTGCCGCGCTCGATGCCAACATGCTGACCCCGATCGAACTGATCAAGGCCACCGTGGACGGCATGATAGATCGCGGTTTCGGCCGCATCGTCAACATTACCTCGAGCGCGGTCAAGGCACCGATCGATATCCTTGGTCTGTCGAACGGCGCGCGTTCCGGCCTGACCGGTTTTGTCGCCGGTATTGCACGCAAGACGGTCAGCCATAACGTCACGATCAATAACCTGCTGCCTGGCCAGTTCGATACGGACCGGCTGAAGAAAACATTGGGAGCCGCTGCGGCCGCTACCGGCAAAACACTGGAGGAAGTCCTGGAAGCACGCAGCCAGCAGATTCCCGCCCATCGCTTCGGCAATCCGGCTGAATTCGGCGCGGTCTGCGCATTCCTGTGCAGCGTGCACGCCGGGTATATGACCGGCCAGAATGTATTGCTGGACGGCGGCAATTATCCCGGTACGTTTTAAGTTTGAAAAAGTAGTTTGCGCAGGCAACCCGTTTGCCGGGGCAGGTGTCGAACGACATTCCGGACGGATGCAAGCCGGCGTGTGTGCGGCGCGTCCATTTCTCCGCAACCAATTTTTGACACGAAGAGGCAGCAGTGAAAAAACGTATCGCGCTGATTGCGCACGACAAGAAAAAGGATGACATGGTCGAGCTGGCATCCGAATATGCCGATCTTCTGCGGCAATGCATCCTGGTGGCCACCGGCACGACCGGCAAACGCTTGCATGACGAAGTAGGCCTGACGATCGAGCGCAAACATTCCGGACCATACGGCGGCGACATGCAGATCGGCGCCGAGCTGGTGGAGGGCAAGATCGATTGCGTCATCTTTCTGCGCGATCCCATGACCCCGCAGCCGCATGAGCCTGACATCAATGCCCTGATCCGCGCGTGCGACGTGCACAATGTTCCCTGCGCAACCAATGTCACATCTGCGAAAATGTTGCTATCGCAGATTGTTCCCCATTATCACCATCACAACTGAATAACTGAATAACTTACAAGGAGCAGGAAATGGTCAAGGCTATCCGCATCAATTCCGTCGGCGGACCGGAAGTCATGGAATACGTGGACGTCGAACTCGGCAATCCCGGGCCAGGCGAGGCGCTGGTGCGCCAGCATGCCTGTGGCCTGAACTATATCGACGTTTATTTCCGTACCGGCGCTTATCCGCAGCCACTGCCCGCCGGTCTGGGCATGGAGGGTGCCGGTGTAGTGGAAGCCGTCGGCCAAGGTGTTACCCATATCAAGCCCGGTGATCGCGTTGCCTACGCCGGCCGTCCGACCGGCGCCTATGCCGAAGCGCGCATCATGCCGGCGGCCATTCTGGTCAAGCTGCCGGAATCGATCAGTTTCGAGACCGGTGCCGCGATGATGCTGCAGGGCCTGACCGTGCAATACCTGTTCCGTCGCACCTTCCCGCTGCGTGGCGGCGAAACCATCCTGTTCCATGCCGCCGCCGGCGGCGTCGGCCTGATCGCCTGTCAGTGGGCGCGCGCCATCGGCGTCACCATGATTGGCACCGTCGGGTCCGACGAAAAGGCTGCACTTGCCAAAGCGCATGGCTGTACGCACACCATCAACTACAACACCGAAAACTTTGTCGAGCGTGTCAAGCAAATTACCGAAGGCAAGGGCGTGCCGGTCGTGTATGACTCGATCGGCAAGGATACTTTCATCGGTTCGTTGGACTGCCTGTCTCCGCTGGGCATGATGGTCAGCTTCGGCAGCGCGTCCGGTCCGGTGCCGCCCTTCGGCCTGAATGAACTCGCCTCGCGCGGCTCGCTGTTCGTCACGCGCCCGACCCTGTTTACCTATGCTGCCAAGCGCAACGATCTGGAAGACATGGCAGCCGACCTGTTCAGCATGGTCGAAAGCCGCAAAATCAAAATCGACATTAATCAGCGCTATGCGCTCAAGGATGTCGCCCAGGCCCATCACGATCTCGAAGCCCGCAAAACAACCGGATCGACCATCCTGGTGCCCTGATGACCGAAGAACCGCGCAACAACCCGATGGAGCATCCCGCCGAGCAGCCAACCGGCACCGATGGCACGCCAAAATTTGGCAAGTTGCTGCTGGTGCTGATCGGTGCGGTCCTGCTGATCGTTGCCATCACGCTGGCATCCGAAGCCTTGTATTCCTGAACGGGAGGGCGCAGGCCTTGTATCGCCGATACCGCCGATCATGAGCGAGCAATCAACCGGATGTGGTCCGGTGCAAGCCGTTGCCGAGCGCGTCGCCATGCTGCACGCACTGGCGTTCAACGCGTTGCGGCTTGCATCGGTGCAGCTGGACGGTTTTACAACGCGCTTGCATGAGGCACTGGCTGCCCAGATGCAGTTACCCGAACTGCAGGCCGATGAAATCGATGCCTGTCGTGCCGCGCTTGCACGACTGCGCGACCAACCGGCTCTATTCAGTAAATTTGTTGCCGAAGACCTGCAGGAAAAATTGCTTCAGGCGGCCGACTCGACCGCCGAGCACGGCGTGGCACCCATCGAAAGCGGTGCCATGGATCTGTCGCTCCTTAGCTTCGATGCGATGGAAGCCAGGGTCTTGCTCGACAATCTCAGTCAGGTGCTCGATACCGCGCATCAGGACACGCTGACCTCGCTCAGTCTGCGCATCGCCCACTGCGTGGGTTCTGATGCGATCGGCATCGCGCAGAATCCGTTTCGTTCGGAAACCTTTCTGCAGGCAGTATCGGCGGCATGGATCAAGTTCCATCCCGGCGACATCGCACACAGGCTGGTGATGCAACAGATGCGACCGGATGTTTTCCTGCGGCTGGAACCGGTCTGGCAAACGCTGAATCGCGAACTGATAGCTCGCCATATCCTGCCCGACCTTGAAGCCACGTATCGTCCGCGCGTCGTTGACGCAGATCTGTCCGCCCCATCTCTCGAATATCGCCTGCGCGCCTGGCTCGCGCCGGAAGGTACGCTCAACGTCATTGCAGCGCGCGTGGTGTCGCTGCTCGACAGCATGTCGAGCCATATCATCACCAATACCATCATTCCCGGGCGTGTGCGCACGTTGCTGTTGCGTCTGCAAGAGCCGCTCACCCAGCTCGCCCTGGCTGACACCGATTTCCTGTTCAGCGATGCACATCCCGCGCGTCGTCTCCTGCATGAAATGATCAACACCGGCATCGGTTGCGACGATGCATCCGGCGCCGACGATCCACTGTATCAGGCACTGGTACGCACCGTAGAGCGGCTTGACGATGTACTGGACGGGTTGGCGCCGGAGTTAACCCTGCCCACCTCGGTATTCGATACGCTCATGCGTGACTTGCAGGCGAGCGCTGCCCAGCTTTATCTGCCGCTCGAGTCCCAGCTTGCAACTCGGCGTGAACAGGCATTGCGCGAGGAAGAACAAGCACATGCACAGACGCTCGCCGAAGCAGACGTGCTGGCACGCATCGAGACAGGTGAAGTGCCGGGTTTTCTGGAAGAGTTTCTGCTTGCGCAATGGACCCGGGTGCTGGCGTTTGGGCACAGCGTACGCAGTGCCAAACCGGACGTGCTGCCAAGTGTCATCAAGGCAATGGACGACCTGATCTGGAGCGTGCAGCCTAAAGGTGGTCCCGAGGACCGCAAAGAATTGCTCGCCCGCTTGCCGGGCATGCTCTCCATGCTGAATGCCTGGCTCAATGTGGTGAAGTGGCACGGACCCGAGCGTGAGCAATTTCTGAGTCAATTGGCCGAACGACAGGCGGCGGCAATGCGCGCCCCAGTCGCACCTTCACCACGGCAACAGCTGGAACTGACGATGAACACGGTACAGCGCGCCAGCGAGCACCAACTGACACGTCGTGCCCGCGCACAACAGCAGGCGGCGCTGGCCGGATTTGCACCGGTGATCGACCGCCTCAAACCGGGAAGCTGGATGGAGTTTGTACGCAATAACGGGACGCGGGTAAATTGCCGGCTGTTATGGGCCAGTCCGGCACGCGGGCGCTTCATTTTTGTGTCGCCGTCAACGCAGGTGCTGTTCACACTCAGCGACGAGGCGCTTGCGCAAGCCTTGCACGCCAACCGCGCCAATGCCATCGCGAGTGACGCGGTTATCGGAAAGGCGCTGGATGCCGCGTTGCAGGAATTAGGCGTGCCATAGGGAAGCCCTAGTTAGGCAGCAGGCTTGCCTGGCAACGCAGCAGCCCGGTAGGCAGAACCGTTGCAACAACTTGTTTTTACTGCTTTGCGACCTCGAGTTCGACCCGGCGCGGCACGCCGCTCCTGCCAGGGAAATCGACGAATGCGCTACGCACCATATAGGGCATGATCGCCGCGAGTGACCGGTTGGTGCCTTCACTGACGACGGTCGTCTCATAGAGTTTTTTGCCATCGGCCATGCGCGCCAGTACGATCTTCAGCTGTCGTGTAAACAACTGGTATTGCGAGACCCTTTGCTCCACGACAGGAGGTCCATACCAGAACGGATCATAGAATGGATCATAGAAAGGTCCGTAGTAGCCACGCCAGGCAGGCCCATACCAGTAGGGGTTAACCACGACCGGATAGACCTCGCGCACATCGCGGCCCGTGATGCTGTAGCTTAGCGCAGCCTTCAATGCGGGCGTGGTGGAAGCAGGCGCCTCCGTAAAACCGAGCCGGCTCAGTTCGGCACGCACCAGGTCCTCATAGCTGCGATATTCGAGGCTGTCATTCTGGTCCTTGGTCCGCTCGAAGACATACGATTTGTCCGGCAGGGTATCGGGCCATTCATGAAACGCCGTCACATCGCTTCGGATGGTGCTGGTCGCACAACCGCCCAGCAGCAAGGTCGTTATCGCCATCATGCCGGCGACCAGCCATCGTTTCATAACTTCTCTCCGGTCTTGCAATGTCTCTTTATAGAAACTGAGAATGTGAAAACACGTTAAAAATTCCGTAAATTTTTGTAATTCTGTGACCCGGGTAGCGCTGACCGACCACTTTGAGAACGTCATTGCAAATCCAAAGGATGCGGCAACAAATCACATGACATCCAACATGCTCCAGGCTGGCCCCTTCCCCTAGCAGGGGGAAGGTTGGGATGGGGTTGAGTGCCCACGTCGGCTCAACAGCCGATACAACCTAAAAATTCTTCGCTTTCCCGGCAACGATCACCAGCAAACCCCATCAGGCAAGCACATCCCCCAATAAACCCCTATCGCGGATTCTCGAAAAAGATGTAATTCGACCCGAAATCACTGATCTCGAAATACACTTTTTTCTCGTCCGGGTCAGCAATCAGGTTCTGATTCTCATCGAGCACGCCATAGCCAAACCGGTAGGAACGTGCCTGCCCGTCATTGGTCCCGGACGCAGTGGTCATCTTGTCGATTTTGATAAAGCGGCGCATCAGTTTATCGCCCGCATAAAACTCCAGGACACCGTTAGTGCCGGTCCAATTCTGAACCGAGCGGCTGATCTGGTTCTGCTGCTCCTGTGTGCAGCCGGCAAGTAGTGCAGAAATGGCAACTACGAAAAGCGCAAAGTATGATTTCATCAGGATAGGCTCCCGCCGTGTTGGTTGGTAAAATGGCTATTTGCGTCATTATCTCGCGAAACCAATCCAACTATGCGTACCGACACCGCCCACACGATTTATCGCAAGGATTACACGCCGCCGACCTACTGGGTCGATACCGTTGAAATGGGGTTTGACCTCGATCCGGACCTCACACGCGTCGCCACCCGGCTGACCATGCACCGCAATACCCAAAGCCGCAACAAGAGCCTTGTCTTGTACGGTGACAGCCTGGAACTCGTGCAGCTGCGCATGAACGGCAAGGAAGTCGCCAAGCGCGGTTATACGCTGGGCAACGGTATTCTTGAGATCTTCAACGCGCCTGACAGCGTCACGCTGGAAATCGAAACAGCCATCCATCCGAGCCAGAACACCTCGCTGATGGGGCTGTACACATCCAACGGCAACTTTTTCACCCAATGCGAAGCGGAAGGTTTCCGCAAGATTACCTTTTTCCCCGATCGCCCCGACGTGATGGCGAAATACAAGGTGATGCTGCGTGCTGACAAGCAACGTTATCCAGTGCTCCTTTCCAATGGCAACCTCATCGAAGAAGGCGATTTGGGCGATGGCCGTCATTACGCCGTGTGGGAAGATCCGTTCAAGAAGCCGTCCTACCTGTTCGCGCTGGTCGCCGGTCAACTGGTCTGCCAGGAAGAAACCTACAGGCTGCAGTCGGGCCGCGAAGTCCTGCTGCAGGTATGGGTGGAAGAGGGCAACCTCGACAAGACCCAGCATGCAATGGATTCGCTCAAAAACAGCATCCGCTGGGACGTTGAGCGCTTCGGCCTTGAGCTCGACCTTGACCGCTTCATGATCGTTGCCGTCGGCGACTTCAATATGGGCGCGATGGAAAACAAGGGTCTCAACATCTTCAACACCAAGTACGTGCTGGCCAACCCGCGCATCGCTACCGATGCCGATTACGCCGGCATCGAATCGGTGGTCGGCCATGAATACTTTCACAACTGGACCGGCAACCGCGTGACCTGCCGCGACTGGTTCCAGCTCTCGCTCAAGGAAGGCCTCACGGTTTTCCGTGACCAGGAATTTTCTGCCGATCTGATCGGCAGCGAGAGCGGCCGCGCGGTCAAGCGTATCGAGGACGTGCGCGTATTGCGCCAGGCGCAATTCCCGGAAGACGCCGGCCCGATGGCGCATCCGGTGCGTCCCGATTCCTATGTCGAGATCAACAACTTCTACACCGTCACGATTTACGAAAAAGGTTCGGAAGTCGTGCGCATGTACCAGACCCTGCTCGGCCGCGACGGCTTCCGCAAGGGTATGGACCTGTATTTTCAGCGGCATGACGGACAGGCGGTCACCTGTGACGATTTCCGTGCCGCGATGGCCGATGCCAGCGGCCGGGACCTGAGCCAGTTCGAACTCTGGTACAGCCAGGCCGGCACGCCGCGCGTCAAGGCCGAAACGCAATACGACCGCGATGCAAAGACCTACACCATCACGCTGACGCAATCCTGCCCGCCGACGCCGGGACAAAGCAAGAAGCTGCCTTTCCATATTCCGGTTGCCGTCGGTCTGCTCGACGGGAGTGGCCGCGACATGCCACTGGTATTGCAGGACGAATCGCAGGATGGCCAGGCACGTAATAATGGCGCGGCGCCAACCACCATGGTGCTTGAACTCAGGCAGCCGAGCCAGACTTTCGTTTTCACCAACGTCAGCGAAGTGCCGATCCCATCGATCCTGCGCAATTTTTCCGCGCCGGTCATCCTGGAATACGACTACAGCGATGGCGATCTTGCCTTCCTGATGGCCAATGACAGTGATGCCTTTAATCGCTGGGAAGCCGGTCAACGACTCGCGATGCGTCGCATGCTTGCGTTATCGCAGACGGTGCAGGATGGCAAACCCTTGAATGACACCGCGCGGGAAGATACTGCATTGCAAAGGGCCTTCCGCGCGACGCTGACCGATACCACGCTCGACCCCGCCTTCTGTGACTTGGCGCTGACCCTGCCATCGGAAACCGTGGTCGCTGAACAGATGGATGTGATCGACCCGCACGCCATTCATGCGGTGCGCGTTTTCTTGCGCCGCTCACTCGCGTCCGCGCTGAAGGTCGATTGGCTGGTCACGTATCAGGACAATCGCACTCCCGGCACCTATAGTCCCGACCCTGTCTCTGCCGGCAAGCGCGGCCTCAAGAACCTCGCTCTGTCCTACGTAATTGAAGTCGACGATGCCGATGCCCACCGACTCGCGCAGAACCAGTACGACAATGCAAACAACATGACTGACCGCATTGCCGCGCTATCCGCGCTGGTCAACAGTACTGCACCGAGCAGGGACGCCGCACTCGCCAGTTTCTATGAAGACTTCAAGCAGGAAGCGCTGGTCGTCGACAAGTGGTTCTCGCTGCAAGCCATGGCGCGACATACCGATGTGGCGACCGTGCGCGAACTGATGAAACACCCGGCCTTTTCCATCAAGAACCCTAACCGCGCACGCAGCCTGATCTTCAGCTTCTGCAATGGCAATCCATCGCAATTCCATGCGATCGATGGCAGCGGCTATGAATTCTGGGCCGACCAGGTGATTGCACTCAATGCAATCAACCCGCAGGTTGCCGCACGCCTTGCGCGCACGATGGATCGCTGGCGGAAATACACGCCTACCCTGCAGGAAAAAATGCGCGCAGCGCTCAAGCGTGTCGCGGCCACCAAGTCGCTGTCGAAAGACGTGCTCGAAGTGGTCACCAAGTCGCTTGCCGATTAAGGACAACACGCAACACAACAAGCAACGTAAAAACACAGAGTCCTCAAGACACCGAAAGGCTGCCGCGGTAACAGTCGACAAAGAAGACAGATACCGCAGGCACGCCACGGAAAGAGGCCATCACATAACGCCGCAATTCCTAACATCATCACTACTGGAACGCCTATGAAACGAGTAAGCCTCACGCAATACCTGGTCGAGGAGCAACGCCTCCATAACAGCATCCCCGCCGAACTGCGTCTGCTGATCGAAGTCGTCGCCCGCGCCTGCAAGACCATCAGTCATGCGGTCAGCAAGGGTGCGCTCGGCGAAGTGCTCGGCAGCGCAGGTAGCGAAAACGTCCAGGGCGAAGTGCAGAAAAAGCTCGACGTCCTGTCTAATGAAATCCTGCTCGAAGCCAACGAGTGGGGCGGCCACCTCGCGGCGATGGCATCGGAAGAAATGGAAACCATCCATCCGATTCCCAATCGCTATCCAAAGGGCGAATACATGCTGCTGTTCGATCCGCTCGACGGCTCCAGCAACATCGACGTCAACGTCTCGATCGGCACCATCTTCTCGGTACTGAAAGCGCCGGAAGGCATGAAGGAGCCGACTGAAAAGGACTTCCTGCAACCGGGAAGCAAACAGGTCGCCGCCGGTTACGCCGTTTATGGCCCGCAGACCGTGCTCGTGCTGACCACCGGCGACGGCGTCAACTGCTTCACGCTCGACCGCGAAATGGGTTCCTGGGTACTCACTGAGCGTGACATGAAGATCCCGGAGGAAACCAAGGAATACGCGATCAACGCCTCCAACGCCCGCCACTGGTACCCGCCCGTCAAGCGCTACATCGACGAACTGCAAGCCGGAGACACCGGCCCGCGCGGCAAGAACTTCAACATGCGCTGGATCGCCTCCATGGTGGCCGACGTACACCGCATTCTCAACCGTGGCGGCATCTTCATGTACCCGGCAGATGCGCGTGAACCGGACAAGCCAGGCAAGCTGCGCCTGATGTACGAAGCCAACCCCATGGCCTTCCTTATCGAGCAGGCCGGTGGCGCTGCGACAAACGGCAAGCAGCGTATTCTGGACATTCAACCGAACAAGCTACACGAGCGCGTTGCGGTGTTCCTCGGGTCGAAGAGTGAAGTGGAACGGGTGACTAGTTATCACAACGAGTAAACGTTGTCCTACGCCGTTGGCGGGAGATTGGAGGAGGGGTCTTTTGCTAGCGGTGGAAGGGTTGGCGGTCTGGCAAGGTGGCAAATGTTTTTGCTAGAATATGCGTCATTGCTGATGTAGCTCAGTTGGTAGAGCAACTGATTCGTAATCAGTAGGTCGGAGGTTCGACTCCTCTCATCAGCACCAGAAAAATCAAGGGCTTACGGAAATGTAAGCCCTTTTTCATTTTGTTACTGTCAACGAAGTGCCAACCATGCCGCCCGTAGGTTACCGGGCTATGTAAAAGACGGCACTATATTGGACAGGTGTCACTAGGAAGTGAGCATCATGTTAATGGCGAACGACAATGATTCAAATCAGCTGCGGTTTGGCATAGTCAATGCGTACAATTATTGGATTGAAGTGATTCAGCCAAACTGGGTCAATTTCGAAAACACACCAACGCCAAGGACTGCATTTAACCTCGCAACGTCGTTATGGAGCGTAATGGATTGGATACGACACGATCCTGTTCATGGAATGCAACAACTTAAAATTGAAGAGATTCGACAGCACTTTCAAGGGAAGTGTCCCGCGCTAGGTATCGTGCATGATTTGGGAACCCATGGAAAGCACTACACTGTCCGCGCTCCTCGTGGCGCTGCTTCAGTGGATGCTGGCGAACTGACTGGAGCGGTCTTTTGCTTTAGTACGCCCTATGGCCCAATATCAGAACAAACTGCAGACTTCGCAGTTGTGCTAGATGAAGGTGAACAGGTTTCGTTGCACGAAATATTTAGGCAGGCAATGAATTTTTGGCACAGCTACTTCAATAAGAACTGAAGGAATCAGCTGTATAAGTTGTGACTTAATCTGACAGGATGTGTCCTGTTACCTACTTACAAGTCTAAACCAAAGTGGGAACTCGAAACTCGCCAAAGCGGCCGTTCAATGGCATTTGTACTGGTTGCAGCCAGAGCAAATTTTAGACGCCACATTGAGAAATCAATATCTACCGGTAGTCTACATTTTCAGTAGATTAATTATGACCTACAATGGTTGACGTGATGAAAAAAGGAACTGGTAGAGAAAATCTCAAGAAGGACCTTCTCGTCGAGTAAAAAAATGCGGCTGAAAACTCGCCATGGGTCCATAGCGTCCAGATCAGCACGAAGTAACAACAGACCCTCTTCGCGCTCCAAGGCAGGAGCAGTCCAATTGTCGTAAACAATCAGCCAATTCTCATCAAACAAATCGAAGCCGGCGGCGTTAGCGCATGCTAATTTTTGGCCGATAAAATGCGATAAGGCTTTAGCCCACTCCCGTTCCACGGAATCACCCATCCAAGGTGGACTAGCGCGATCAGCTTCAATTTGTGAAATCAGTTGCTTGCTAGATTTGCGCGGCTCACCGACAGAAGTGCCACGGACAAAATGCACATCCGGTCCATGCCCCTTAGAGCGAAGGAACGCCTCCTTCGCAGCATTCTCAGATATCGCTTCGGTATGTTCAACGCCAATCATACGAGCACCGCATTGAAGAAGAAAGTCAGGACGTTCTCGTTTCATTAATCGAAGGGGAAAGTCGCTGGGTGTGCGCGGCAAGCTTCCCAAAAGGCGAACAATTGAGTAGACCTCAACATGCTCCTTTTTGCGTCCTGCTGCCCGCGGTGGAACCTTCACATTAATGCTTGAAAGTCGGGAATGTAGTTCGTCGAAGGTGCGGGCAAGAAGCATGATCTCATCTATAGCGTTAGACATTGCTCCACTTTTCAGCAACCTTGCGTAGCCTTTCAAGCTCCTCAACAACTGGATCGCGCTCACCTTCACTACCAATATAGGGACGTAAATCAATGCAATTGACTTCAGTGAACTCCTTTTCCCCGAATCGATACTGCGCCGTAATTTTGAACTGCTGGGGAAGGCGGTTCGGGTCTGCACCGGAGCCGAAGATTAAGAAGCCCTGCGCTAGCGCGAATACAAGCTTCTCACTAGGAGGTAGGTTTTGTATGGGTTCTACAAACGCTGCTTTTGTCCGCAGGTTGTGGTCAGTTCGCGTTACCTCCCCAAATTGAAAGAAATCTCTGTCCATTGAGAGTTGCAAATTCTCAGCGGCGCTCCTTCCAGTGTTCTCAATTCGGAGATAGAGCACAGTAGTGTGCGGCCTCACATACGGTGAGATAGTGACGTATGGCCTAAACATCGCTTCAGATTGCTCGCGCATCGCTTGGACGGAAGCTTCGCTGGCCTTTGCCATCTTGTGCGTTAGATAGGAATAGATAGCCGTAATAAAAACAAGAATAGCTGTGAGGTAATCAGTAACTGTCATAGCACCCTCCCTATCGCATTGACCCACGAGATGATCAACAGCGTAGGACTAGAATTCATTGACAACTTAAGCACCGGTATTCCTTTTCTCGTTAAGCTCCTTGAACCAGTCCTTTTGGCTTTCGGGCAAGAGGATTGGAATTGCGAACTGAATTCGACTGACCTTCGTGTCTTTTAAGGTCGATTCACCTTGAATATTCGCACCAATTCCAACGACTTTTACACCGCCGCTACCAGAGGACTTACTTGACTCCTCGACTGTAAGTGCAATATCGAAATCTACAATCGTGGACTTGAGGCGTGCGCTAGACGAGACACGAGGATGGTTAGCGTATTGATGGCCTCCATCGCCTCCCGGGACTATAAAGGCGCCGCCGTCGACCTCTTGAGCACTTCTAATGCCTGAAACAATTTCACTAAGGACCTCTTTAATGAATTCATCCAATTTCATGCAAGTCTCCGTTGTGTGTGGATGCCTACGTCTAATTGAAAGTTAGAACGCTTGATTGCCCTGTAATCCACATTTAGCGCGTCGTTATGTTTTGGCATCTATTGACGGCCGGACTGTAGAGGATTGAGTTCATGTGATCAAGCGACTTAACAGTAACAATACAGATCAGAAAAGACGGGTACCGTTTGTACTTCTTAGGCGGCGCCTAGTGTAAGCTAAGCATGCATATTAGGCAACAAATGCACGAAATGCTGGAGGCAATCGGCTGTTTATGGAGTAACTACGAACTGACTGCTACCGACCGGGCTTGGAAGTTCCGGAGGTTCAAGGTGTGAGGATATCTAGCCTTTCTTGGCAGCCCAGACTTGGTTTGCTACAGATCAACTTCTTTTCCAACGGCAGGAGCACCGCGCCATAGCGCCATATCGTTCGGCTCAGATGCTGTAATATCGCATTGAGCGATCAAATCTCTCAATGTGCTTGGTTTTAGTTGCTTCACTTCGTTTTCGGACGTGAAGGTGAGGTGTAACTGAGCTAAGGGATTGAGCCGTACCGACTCTTGCAAATGTTCTGGCGACAAGTGGGCATAGCGCATGGTGGTCTTTAAATCAGCGTGTCCCAATACTCGCTGTAGCGTTAATATATTGCCGCCCGCCATCATGAAATGGCTAGCAAAGGTATGCCTTAACACGTGGGTTAGCTGTCCTTTAGGTAAAGTAATCTTCGCACGTTCCACGGCCTCTCTAAACGCCCCGTAGCATTCGCGGAATAGTGGTTCGTCCAAATCACTTTTTCTGTCAACACGTATATTGGAAAAATTCAGCAGTTCTCGTTCAAGATCTTCAGCGATCGGTATGGCACGGATCTTCCCGGACTTCGTTTTTGCTAGCTGTACTTTCCCGCCTCTTAACTGTGAGCGCCGTAGATTGACGGCCTCGCTCCACCTGGCGCCGATTGCAAGACACACTTTTGTCACCAATAGGGCGTCAAGTTCGCTCCCCTTTTCGAGGGAAGCAAGCAGTTTTGCAATGTCTGCCAAACTCAAGTAAGACAGTTCTTGTTCATCGACTTTGAACTGACGGACGTGCTCAATCGGATTAGGGCCGCTCCATTGGCCAACTCGGCGCAGCTCATTAAACATCGAGCGTAAATATGCATGCTCGCGATTTGCAGAGTTGACAGAAATCCCGCGCGATCGCTTGCGTTTGTCGTTTAACGGCACATGCTTTCCTTCGAGCCGCTCTTTACGATAGGTCGCAAACATATTTGCATCGATTGTCGATGCAATGGGATTGCCGAGGGCATCACACATATGTATTAGCGCTTTCTTTCTTTCTATACCGCGCTTCAATTGCATTCCATGAAGATCAAACCAAAGATCAATTAGCTCACGAAATCGACGTAGATCCTTTTTGGGTTTAATCCATTCTTCGCTCTGTGCAACTTGCGTCTTTGCCCAAGCCATTCCACAGGTCGATATAACTCCCTTGTTCGCTGGGACTCCAGTAATGCTGAAAGAATACAATGCCGATTTTTGAAGGCATGCTGTCGAATGCTCCCTTGCCCGTAAACTACTGTATCTTCGAATTGAAGATGTTTGGCCGTGTCAGCCAGTTGGCAAGCTCTTGCGCCCGAATTGCATTCTCTGGTTTTTCTTTCCGCCATGATAAACAAACAGGACATAACGGCTAAATTCTGCTTAAAACAAGACGGAGATCGTGTTTTTCTAAAAACTACTAAGTACACCCATCGCCTTCTGCATCCTCTCAGCCAACATCGATGTATCACCGTGCGTCATCACCAACTCATGTGTCGCTCTCGTCATCGCCACATAGAGAAGCCTCGCCTCATCCTGTAATTCACCTTGCTCTTTTGAAGGCGCGCCAACACCCGGTATGCACACCAACGGAAATTCTAATCCTTTACTGCTATGCATAGTGATCAGTTTGACGCTGTCGTGTCGCGGTGAGTAGGAATGCGCTTTGTCCTGCTGCCATTGATACGGAATGCCCCTTCGCGCCAACACGTCGGCAACTAACTGCCCGACACCATAACGCCGATAGACAATCGCCATATCGTTCCATGCCATACCGGTCCTGTTGGCTTCTGTCAGCCGATTCGCAAGATACTCTGCTTCCTCTTTTAATGTCGGCAGCTTTATCAGCAGAGGCTTGGGTCCATGACGGCCAGTGCTCATTGGCTGCACCGTTGGAGCTTGATCTTCTTCGGTATCTTGGGCCGACAGCAGGTCTTCAGCAAAGGCGCGGGCAACCGATAAAATTTCAGCCGTGTTACGATAGTTCAGCTTGAGGATAGTTGTACGTCCTTTCGCCTGCACACCGACACTGGAAAACGAGAAGCGCAGCTTCTTCGGTCCGTTGTAAATCGATTGCGCATCGTCATACAAAACCAGAAGCGAGTTAGTGTCGGGGTGGATCATTTGCACAATCAGCTTGAACCATTCCGGTTTGAAGTCATGCCCTTCATCGATCAGGACGGCATCGTACTGCGCAGTCGGAATGAGTTTCTGATCGACGGAGCGGATGACACGCTCAACGCATGCCTCGAAGTAGGCATTGAGGTCGGCATTTTTTGCGGGTTTGCCGGCGTTGTAGGTATTCAGTTGACGGACACACCAGGCATGGAAGTTCACCACGTTGACCTTATCCTGTAGCCCCTTCGCTTCAATTATGCTGCCCAGCTTCGTGGCAAGCGTTTTGTTATAACAAAGCACGAGAATTGGACGCTGGCATACCTGTGCAAGGTGTTCTGCGCGGTATCCAAGAATAAGTGTCTTTCCCGAGCCGGCGACACCATGTATTACGCGGTGGCCTTCGCCGAGGCTGCGTGCGAGCTGCTCCTGTTGCAAATCCATGACGCGCAATATGTCCGGTATCTCTGTCGCAATCTGGCCCGATTCGGAAAACATATCTGTCTGAGCCGGTATGCGAACTTCAGGAAACATGTGCCAGCGTATGCGGTCGATCTGCGGCAAGGTGAGATGCATTGTGAACTTGACAGGAAACATATCCCACAGACGTTTCTGGAATGCTTCAATATCAACGGCCTCCGTCATCTCATCCTGGCAAATGACAAGATGCGCAGGTAACACGTCGCCAATATTTGCGCCATCAAACTGTTTGCGATTTATATTGGACAGCACTACGCCATGTCCGTAGGGGAAAAACGGTTTGCCTTTCAATGAGCCCGATGGCCATATCAGCTGCGGGTCCCGCTCAAGCTTGCTTGTCACTGCAAACATGTACTGCCGTGCCTGCTCAAGCGGATTGAGCACATGCTTTATTCCTTGATCAGTCAAGATCGCCGCGTGCTGCTTGTCCATGCTATGGATGGTGTCAAGCTTCCAGTCTTTAACCTCCAGGACCAGAAGGCCTCTGCTCGGATGGAACACGACAAAATCAGGATGCTGAGTACGCTCGCCGATGGACACGTCGTACCAGCATAGGTAATCGTCCTCAAGCTTTTCTTCCAGGCGGTATGCAAAGCGCCTTTCGCCGGACGTCATTCGGGACAGACATGAACCGATTGCTGGTATTAGCGCTGCCATAGTTATCCTCCGACCAAGTTTAACCAGATATTACCTTTAGTAATACTTCTAGTCAGCTTATTGGTAATTTCAGTGATCTTTCCCAATACAGCGCAGAGCGTGGAGTAAATGATTCAGCCATCTTGTAATAAACACATGGTCGCAGGCTGATTTCCCTGTCACGAAAATGACTCTGTATTAACGTTATAAGAAGAGGTCCATCTGTTACGCAGTGGTGGGGCACCGAAGAGCGGGCATCCTCCCGCCACTCCCTGCTGAACTGCGATGCGCCTTAAGTTTCACATAAGGGAATCGCGGTACAGTCGCGGCCTGTTTTTAAAAGTTGAACGGGGTGCAGTTTCATACCTTCCGGCGCTTACCCATCGTGCCTCAAGCACTGCCTATGGAATAACACAAGAACGCCGTTCGAAAGAACGGTGAGTTCAGCGTTGACATTCTTCATACCGGTCAATGCACCTAATCTGTACATGGATCTCTACCTTGAGTAGCGGGTAGCGGCATAAACGGCTTAGCTGCAGGGACCGACCATACATTCCATCCGTCGTGCGGCACGGTAAGAATGTTTTACTTGCAAGGTGCGCCCGATTTGCATTACCGCTGGTGTGCGTTTGACAGGCATGCCAAAGGCAGGCGACTGCGCCATCGCAAACATTTTCATCGACGGCTGCGCGCCTCGCGCGTCCCGTTCGCTACAGGAGATTTCATGCAACTTATTGTTTCTGTTGGATTGATCCTCAGCATCGTGCTTTGGGGCATCCTGTCACCGACTTCACTCGCCGCCGTATTTGATACGGCGCTCGCGTCAATCACCAAGAACTTTGGATGGCTCTATCTTTGGGCAGCCCTGGCGCTTGTGATCTTCGCGGTCTACCTGGCATTCAGCCGCTATGGCAACCTCAAGCTGGGAAACGATGAAGACGAGCCCGAATTTTCTCTGGGCGCCTGGTTTGCCATGCTGTTCGCCGCCGGGATGGGGATCGGGCTTGTGTTTTGGGGTGTGGCAGAACCGATCTCGCATTACAACGATGCACCGCCCGGACTCGTATCGGCGACGCCGGAAGCAGCCAATGCCGCAGTCCGCTACAGCTTTTTCCATTGGGGCCTGCACCCCTGGGCCGTGTATAGCATCGTCGCCCTGTCCATTGCCTTCTTCCAGTATCGGCGGCAGCGCCCGGCGCTGGTCAGCGAGTCCATTGTGACCCTGCCATGGCAACCGGTGCGGCATCTGGCCGGCCTGTTCGACGGTTTGGCGGTGATCGCAACGGCATTTGGCGTGGCAGCTTCGCTCGGCATGGGTGCTCTGCAGATCAACAGCGGCCTGGAAGTGGTCTTCGGGCTCTCAGTCAGCAAGAGCGCGCAGGTGGGTATCATCGTCGTGACCACCACATTGTTCATCACCTCCGCTGTCACCGGCGTTAGCAAAGGTATCAAGTGGCTGTCCAATTTCAACATGGTGGTGGCCGCGGTACTGACATTGGCCGTGTTCCTGCTGGGTCCTACTGTCGCCATTATCGATACGTTTACTAATACATTGGGGAGCTATCTCAGTGAATTCGTGCGCATGAGCCTGCGCATGACGCCCTTCCGGGAGAGCAGCTGGGTCAGCGGGTGGACAGTGTTCTACTGGGCTTGGTGGGTGTCATGGTCGCCCTTCGTCGGGCTATTCATTGCTCGCGTTTCACGCGGGCGCACTATCCGCGAATTTGTCATCGGGACCGTGCTGGTGCCTTCACTGCTTGCGTTTATCTGGTTCTCAGTGTTCGGTGGAACGGCACTTCACATGGAAATCTGGCAGAACGTACCCATTGCTGCCGCAGTAAAAGAGGACGTATCCACGGCGCTGTTTACCATGCTCAGCGCCATGCCGATGGGACTGGCGATGTCGATCGTCGCCACGCTATTGGTGCTGATTTTCTTCGTCACGTCCGGCGACTCGGCAATCCTGGTATTAGGGATGATGAGCACGCGCGGCAACCCCAATCCTTCGGCACGGATCAAGATCGTCTGGGGTTCGCTGATTGCGGGCATCGCGATCAGCCTGTTGCTGGCTGGCGGCATCAAGGCGGTGCAGACGGCCACCATCGTCTTCGCCCTGCCGTTCACCTTGGTGATTTTCCTGATGGTGGTATCGCTGTGGCGTGGAGTCCGTGAAGACTGGCAGCAAGAGCAGCGCAAGGAGCGCGAACTGCGACTGCGGCTACGCCAACTTATGGCGCAATGAAGTAGCGCAGGAAGCATTCGATCGAACAGCGATCTGTCTGGAGGCCGACGGCGGTGGCATGGAAGCGGCGCAGGCCACGACAGCAAACGCGTTCTTGCAGATACAGGATTTACAAAATTTACAAAAGCTCATGATAGTTAACTGGTAACCAGTTAACACTCTACGAATTGCATTTAATACCACTTTTTAGAAAGGCGAGCGATGGATGCCGCGATCAATTTTATTAACGACATCTTTTGGGGCTACATCCTTATTTACGGCCTGCTGGCGATCGGACTGTATTTCACATTGAGGCTTGGGTTCGTGCAATTCCGGCTGTTTCCGGAGATGTTCCGCACGGTCCTTGGCGGTGGTCAAAAGGACAGGGCGGGCATTACACCTTTCCAGGCGCTTTGCACCAGCCTCGCATCCCGGGTCGGTACCGGTAATATTGCAGGCGTGGCGGTCGCTCTTCATCTTGGCGGACCTGGCGCAGTGTTCTGGATGTGGATGGTGGCGTTGGTCGGCATGGCCACCGCCTACGCGGAGTCGACGCTTGCTCAGCTTTACAAAACCCGCAATAAGGATGGGGAGTATCGCGGCGGTCCTGCGTTCTACATGGCAAAGGGATTAAGGGCTCCCTGGGCGGGGGCGATTTTTTCAGTCAGTCTGATTCTGGCGTTTGGACTGGTGTTCAACGCAGTGCAGGCAAACTCGATTGCCGAAGCGATGGAAGGCGCGTTTGGCGTTCCCAAGCTGGGGGTCGGGATTGTGATTGCAATCATCAGCGCGGTGGTGATCTTCGGCGGCATCCGACAGATCGCACGCGTGTCCGAATTCATCGTGCCATTCATGGCGTTGGCCTATCTGCTGGTGGCACTCTACGTGATAGCGATTAACTTCACTGAAGTGCCCACGGTACTGATGCATATTGTGACCAGCGCTTTCGGCCTCGAAGCAGCGGCTGGAGGTGTTGCTGGCGCGATGCTCAATGGCGTCAAACGCGGGTTGTTTTCGAATGAAGCCGGTATGGGTTCAGCCCCGAACATAGCAGCAGTAGCTACGCCCGATCCGCATCACCCTTCATCGCAGGGCCTGGTTCAGTCGCTCGGCGTCTTTATCGACACCTTGCTGATCTGTACAGCGACCGCGCTAATGATCCTGCTGTCAGGCGCAATGGTGCCGGGCTCGGATCTCACGGGCACACCACTGACACAAGCAGCATTGCGGGAACATATCGGCGTCGCCGGCGACTGGTTTGTGGCGTTCGCCATTCTCCTGTTTGCCTTTACCTCCATCATTGGTAACTATTCTTATGCAGAGAACGCCATGGTCTTCCTGCGGTTGGGCGGGCCCGTGTGGATCGGCCTGTTACGCGTCGGTGCATTGGCGATGGTGGTTTGGGGATCCTATGAAAGTGTGAGCACCGTATTCAACGCAGCAGACGCAGCGATGGGATTAATGGCAACGATTAATATCATTTCTATTGCGTTATTGTCCGGCACCGTCGTCAAGCTTACCCGGGATTACATCGCCCAGCGCAAAGCGGGGCGCCGGCCTGAATTCCATCTCAACGACTACCCGGAACTGACTGAAGGGGTCGATGCCTCCATTTGGTCGCGGCGCTCATAAGCGGCCGCTATTCAGAAAAGAACATGAGAGAGGCCACTGGCATAAGTCTTTATGCCAGTGGCCTCTCCGTTCTTACATATCATTGATTGATACTTCAACGTCCCTGCAGACGCATCAGTGGATGCAGCATCAACTCTGGTGCGCTGGACTGATTACACCATAACAATGCATGCTGATCGAATTCCGTCAAAAGGTCTTCGGCTTGGGCACCGCTGATATTGAGCACCAGGTACGCTTCATCGGAAGCGTCATTACATCCTTCACGCTCGGCAGGAAGGGCTGCCAGCTTAAGCCTTTTGATGGCGGCAGCAAGCGCAGCATGGCGCGCTTTGTTTTTTGTTGTCGGAAGTTTTTGTCCCGCCGGATTATATGCCGTCACCACAACCGCAGTTAAAGCGTTATGGGTCTTAAGAAGTTGCGTCAGGTCGGAATTACGTATTCCGGCCTGGAGCCTGAGACGGCGTGGTGCGTGAACTGTGAACATTGTCGCGCGGCACACGGCACGCTGCTGAGCAGTCAGGTTTGCGTGGTCAATGGACGAAATGGTAAGAGCCTTCATGAGTGCCGCCAGGCGGATTAACAGGGGGAGAGATGAAGTAATAGGTTAATGCTTGTACTGTACAAGCATACAGTATTTTGTCATGAATCTCCGTGTCCCGGAAGCGACATCTTTCTCTAAAAGTAGGCGGCAGATAAAACAATGCGCCGGGCGTGGTATTTGAACGCGGTATCTGAAGGAGGTACTTATTCATGCCGCCCGTATCAAGCCGGCAATCCAGTATGAGAAAATTTTGGTATAGCCCTGCACGTTAAGCAATCATGCGAGAGAGCCCACACTCTGCTAGGCTCCTACGTCTCTTTTACTTTTACAGGAGTTTGCATGAAGAAATTTTCCATACTGTTCGCCGTGGTCACCATGATGGCAGGTACTGCGGCTATGGCCGACGAGGCGGTTGAAACGCTCGATTCGGGTGTCAAAGTGCAGAAAATCAAGACCGCAAAGGGACCGAGTCCCAAGGCTTCGGATACCGTAAAGGTACATTACCGAGGAACACTGCAGAACGGTACCGAGTTTGATAGTTCGTACAAGCGCGGAGAGCCTATTAGCTTTCCTTTGTCAGGAGTCATCCCCTGTTGGACACAGGGCGTTCAAAAATTGAACGTAGGCGAGAAAGCAAAATTATTTTGCCCGGCAAAAACTGCATACGGTGCGCGCGGAGCTGGTGGCGTGATTCCGCCAAACGCGGACCTTAACTTCGAAGTTGAACTCCTCGGGATTCAATAGAGTTCTTCGAGTTTCAAAGCGGTATGGACAACACGGTCTGGGTGGCAGCTAAGGCAAGGGAAGCAAATGCACTACGACGATGGCGAAACGGGTTTTATTAGCCGTATGGCATGTCGTTTTGCCGATGGTGCAAGCCCTAAGCTACAAGCTCTTGTAGTCGGTGACTACCTGCCGTCACGGTGCAGCATGCATACGTAGAATCCGTGTTGATGTGTGCTGCACTTACCGGTGCCCGCCAGTCCCGCTTATTACGCGACATCGAAAGACTGCTTTAATGTTATTTGAGCAGACCGTGTCTGCTCAAATGCATACTGGCCTTTTTCTAGCGGGCCATGCCATTGCGATAACTGCCGAAAGCTTCTTAGATCGTCTCAGCGATCGCACGTACTTTTCGCATGTCTTCTGCGCTCGGGCGGTCGTGATGAATGGCTTTGGCCATTGCGACGGCTTTGTCCAAGGCGTCGATGAAGCTTGTCAGGAATGTATAAGAACGGTTAGCGGCGTTGAGTGCGAGAGTTGTCATGGCTTTTCCTTTAACTTTAAATGTCTTGTGCTCTTGAAGACAATATAGGCTTCGCCCATCAACATTCCCAATTTCAAGTAGTGATGTGAAGTTATTCGATTTGTGAATGTTTGTGGAAAATGCTTTCAATTTAATAGATATCAACGTGAGAAAGTGCATCCTCTACGGGTCGCTTCCATTAGCCTGCTTTACCCTGCGTACAGATAGGACCTATGCGTTTTTTCAACTATCTGTTGATTACAGGAAATCGCTATAAGCGAAATTGCCTGCAGAGGTCGCACATCGCACATAACAAAGAACAAAGTCTTCCTAAAGGACAATGGGATGAAAGCGGTCCTCCGCGTATCAGTGGGCTCGTTTGATGAATAACGTATTCTTTTGATACCAGGCCACTAATTTGAAAACCATTGGTCGAACAGTTTCTATATGGTCAAACAACTTGTCTAACGTGCTTAAGCTACCGGATTTCATTGTCGTTAATTCAATGTTGGCCACCTGAAGCAGGACTTTGATCGGCGATCGCATTCGTATGCAATAAGGACTATGACTTCTCCAGATGTAACAGATGCTGGCGCCGGAAAGCCGGATAACGTTAAGCCAAGCTCCGCTGACAGGATGTTCCTGGCTCCGGAACTATTGGCGGCCCTCATTTTTTTGCTCGGCCTCCTTACCACCATAGGCTTGTGGCGGAATGCTCAAAATGATGCTCGAAGCGCGCTCCAGACAGAGTTCGACTTCCAGGTCCGCCAGACATCCCGGCATATCGAAGAGCGCATGGCGACGTACGAGCAAGTGCAGCGCGGTGTTCAGGCGTTCTTGCTTGGCTCACCAGATATCCGTCGTGAAGATTTCCGTTTGTACGTTGAATCATTGCGCCTGCAAGATACTTACCCAGGCATCCAGGGCATCGCGATATCGAAGATCGTGCACAGCGCCGACAGGCAGGCGCATGAAGAATCCGTACGAAAAGAAGGATTTCCGGATTACAAAATTTTCCCGGTATCCGAGCGTGCTATTTATTCGTCCATTACGCATATTGAACCGTTCTCGGGATTGAATCTGCGCGCTCTGGGATTTGACATGCTGACAGATCCCATTCGTCGTGAAGCAATGGAGCGTGCCAGGGATACCGGTCAGGCCGCTGCCTCGGGGAAGGTAAAACTGATTCAGGAAAATGGCAAAGACGAGCAACCTGGGCTGGTCATGTATTTCCCGGTCTATCGCCGTGGCGCCCCAACACTGACTGTTGCGGATAGGCGAGCCAGTCTGTTTGCGTGGATAGGAGCCCCTTTCCGGATGAACGATTTGATGGAAGGTCTTGGCGGCGAGCGCTCCAGCGACATTATTCTCGCTATCTATGATGGCAACGAAGTTTCAGAACGTTCAAAACTCTACTATTCGCTTGAAAACGCCTCGGCGCCGACCTTAAGGTATCAGCCGTCCTTTTTTCATACGGAACGCCGAATTCTGGTCGGTGGCCGTCCGTGGACGCTTGAAATAAGATCAAGTCCATCGTTCGAAAAGCGCCTCGGCAGTGCCATGCCGACGATTATTGCGCTAGGCGGCGTTCTGACCAGCGCTATGCTTTCCGCATTGGTCTGGGCGCTCGCTTCGGGGCGTCGCCGTGCCCTCTCGCTGGCAAACGACATGACTCACCACCTAAGTGAAAGCGAGTTTCGCTGGAAGTATGCGCTTGAAGGCGCGGGTGATGGGGTCTGGGACATGAATACAGAAACGGGCGAGATGATGTATTCAAAGCGCTGGAAAGAGATGCTGGGGTATGCGGATACAGACATCAGGGGTCAGAGATCCGAATGGGAGCGACTCATTCATCCTGACGACAAAGAGCGCGCATCGCGCGTCGCTGCGCAATTCTTGGAAGGCAGGGACCAGGGCTACTTCAACGAATTCCGGTTGCGTTGCAAGGACGGCAGCTGGAAATGGATACTGGCGCGGGGTACCGCGGTTAGTCGAAAGGAAGACGGTACGGTGCTTCGTGCAATCGGGACGCATACCGACATCACGCCACGCAAACAGGATGAAGATGCACTTCGTGAATCGAACAACCGGCTCGCCATGGAGCAACGCCGTATACAGGTGATTCTGGAAAATTCCCACGATGCTTTTGTTGCCTGGGATGCTTCAGGCCGTGTCACGGACTGGAATGCGAAAGCTGAAAAGATTTTTTGCTGGACCGCCGGAGAAGCAATTGGCACCGAACTGCCGAAGCTTATCGTCCCACCCGATGCACGCGCGGAACACCGCGCTGAAATATTGCGCATTACCTCATCCAGAGTTGAAAGCGTGATTGGCCAGGTCATCGAAATGGATGCCGTCGATAAGTTCGGAAACCTTATTCCTGTCGAACTGGCAGTCGCCGGAATTCCACAGACCTCCGGATATGCCGGCAGCGCATTTATCAGGGACATCAGAGAACGGAAGGCGGCGGAGAAAAACGAAGCTGAACGCGCCCGCGCCCTTGAAGAAACCCGAACAGCACTTCAGCATGCGCAAAAGCTCGAGGCAGTGGGCAAGCTTACCGGTGGCGTCGCGCATGACTTCAACAACGTACTTCAGACAGTCGGGGGCAACATTGAATTGCTCAAACATATCTTGGCCGGCCAACCTGCAGTGGAGAAGCGCCTGACCAGCATCATGGCAGCGGTAGACCGGGGCGCAAAACTTTCATCGCAACTTTTGGCATTTGCCAGACGTCAGCCACTGCAGCCGATCGCGTTAAATCCTTTACGGGTAATACAGGCAATGGATGATCTGCTGCGGCGCGCTTTGGGCGAGACCATCGAACTCGAGACCAGAGCGACCAAAGAGCTATGGAATATCTTTGCCGACCGCGGACAGTTAGAGAACGTTGTTCTCAACCTTGCTATCAACGCGCGTGACGCGATGCCGAACGGCGGCCGCTTGCTCATTGAAATGAAGAACGTTCACCAGGGATTTAAGGGAATATCTCTGCCGACATCTCTTCACTATGGCGAGTATGTGCAAATTGCTGTTATAGACAATGGTATCGGCATGGCGCCTGAAATAGCCGAACAGGCATTTGAGCCCTTCTTTACCACCAAGTCAATCGGCGAAGGCACCGGACTTGGATTAAGCATGGCCTATGGCTTCGTCACCCAAAGCGGTGGACACATCCGGCTTGATAGTGAAGCAGGTAGAGGGACGACCATCACGATCTATCTGCCAAGGGTGCTACAGCAGGAAGAGCCGGACACGTCGCCAGACCAGGGACTGATCATTGGAGGCCATGAAACCATCCTCGTGGTGGAAGATGATTCCGAAGTGCGGATGACAGTCGTTGGAATGCTTACGCGCCTCGGATACAAGGTGATGGAGGCCCATGATGGAAGTGCCGGTTTGGAAATGTTAAAAAACAACCATAACGTGGATCTCCTATTTACTGATGTCGTTATGCCTGGTCCTGTATCCAGCACGCAATTAGCACAAGAAGCGAGCCAACTTTTGCCGGGGCTCGGCATTCTCTTCACGTCAGGTTATACGCGCAATGCCCTTACTACCGGGGGGCGCCTGGAAAAAGGTGTACAGCTACTTAGCAAACCATACAATGAAGAACAGTTAGCCAAGAAAGTACGTCAGGTCCTGACATCAAGATCCCTCTTATCGACTGCCTCCACAAAATAGAGATGGCTACATGACTTGTAATACCGCCATTTTTGCTTCGGACCCAAGCCTGAGCTTTCTATTGCGGGAAGGAGAAATGAGGGCGCGCATCAGGGAGTTCGACTGGAGCAGGACGGAGCTGGGCTGTCCGAGTGCCTGGTCGACCAGTCTTAAAATGGCCGTGTCGATCATGCTCGATTGTGCAGTCCCCGTCTACATTGCCTTGGGGCCGCGTTTCATCCAGCTATATAACGATGCCTATATTCCTATTCTTGGTGAAGTCAAACATCCGAAAGCACTCGGGATAACGACCGCCGAAACATGGCATGAGATCTGGGATTTTGTAGAGACGCAGTTCACCGCGGTCATGCAATCCAATCGGGCGGTGTCCATGCAGCACAAGTTACTCCCGATGCTGCGAAACGGATTTCTCGAAGAGTGCTATTTCACGTTTTCGTATAGCCCGCTGGCCGATGAGACGGGGCAAGTCATCGGCGTATTCGTCACGGTCTGGGAAACCACAACAGAATTCGTCCACAAGCGGCGTGACCATGTCGCACGCATGCACCTCGAAAACCTGTCAAACGCGGCTGACATGCATGGTGCCTACGCGGCCTTCGAAAAGACGGTGCTTGAATGTGCGCAGGATCTGCCGTTTGGACTCTGGTATGAGACGAAACCGGATCGATCCGGCATGGAGCTGGTCGCCGCCGCAGGTATTCAACGTGGTTCGCCGCTTAGCCCCGAGCGTCTCGATCCGGAAGATGATGGTTTTTACAAAGGCTTGATGGACCTGACGACGCCTGTCAGGTTCACACAGCCCTTACCAAACGGCGTACTGCGCTGGGCCAGGGACAGTCTCCCCATGGCCGAGCCGACACAGGTTTGTATCATGCCGCTGTGCGACGTCCAATGCCGCCGTCCTAACGGATACATAGTCCTGGCTGTCAATCCAATGCGGCCGAATGACGATACGCAGGCGGATTTTCATGAAGCATTGCGATCAAGACTTGAAGACACGGTCCGTCGCGTTAACAGGTTTGACATCGAAAAACGGGAAAGGGAGCATCAGTTCCATACAGTCATGGAGGTGTTGCCTTGTATGGTATGGATGTCGGATACGGAAAAGTCATACATTTTCTTCAACCGCACCTGGCTGGCCTTCAGGGGACGTTCGCTCGCGCAAGAAGCCGGCACGGGCTGGATGCAAGGAATACATCCCGACGATATTGAAACAATAGAACGGGCGCAGGCAAATATCGATCAACGCATCGCTTTTACAACCGAATATCGGCTTCTGGATGCGCGCGGCACTTACCGCTGGGTGCTGGATGAAGCGACGCCGCGCTATGACATGAATGGCGAATTTCTCGGATACATCGGCACCTGCTTCGACATTTCCGAGCGCAAGCGAACCGAAGAAAATATGATGGCTTCGCAAAGGGAATTACGCAGCCTGTATGAACGTCTGCAATCGGCACGGGAGGAAGAACGCTGCGCACTGGCAAGGGAGGTGCATGATCAGCTGGGTCAGATTTTGTCTGCAGCAAAGATCGACATCAAACTACTGGAGGATGACTTTGCTTCTGAAGCCAGTATCATGTCGCAGCAGGCAGTGTTGCAGGAACTGCGATCTGCCCGCCACACCATCGACAGGTCGATTCAGGTCGTCCGACGGCTGGCGACAGAGCTTCGTCCTCCCGAACTGGAAAGCCAGGGCCTCGTTGCAGCGATCGAGTGGCATACGCGTGACTTCGAACGACGCACGAAAATCCGCTGCAAACTCGATGCAAGGCTGGATGTGCATCAATTGAGCGATGCCGGTACGATTGCATTATTCCGCATATTTCAGGAAGCGATGACCAACATTCTTCGGCATTCCAATGCATCCCGGGTACACATCATCATCGATTCCCGCGGTAACCGTGCACGGCTTCATGTGATGGATAATGGGGTCGGTATCGCACTGGCCGAGGTACGGAGCAAGAAGTCGATCGGATTAAAGGGCATGCGCGAACGAGCGACAATCGTCGGAGGGAAGTTGATTGTGGGAGCGCTAAAGACGTGCGGGACGCTGGTCGCCGCGACGGTTCCGCTTGCAGAAAACGGGAACCATTATTCCCAAGCGGCCACGCTGGGAGCCTTGCGTGGAGGACAAACTTGATACGCGTTGTCATAGCGGATGATCACGAACTTATTCGCGAGGGGATAAGAAAAATCATCCGTCCACAGAAAGACATTCAGATTGTTGCCGATGCTGCCGATCTTGCGCAGACCTTGCGGGCTACCAGTGAATATGCACCTGATATGGTGATATTGGATATCAGCCTTCCGGAATGCGACGGACTCGAAGGTCTGGAAGAGCTACGCCGGCGTTTTCCACAGATTCCTGTGCTGATACTGAGTATGTATGCTGAAGAGCGTTTTGCCATCCGCGCATTGAAGGCTGGCGCTTCCGGCTACATTACCAAAGCCATGGCAGCCGAGGAACTGATCAAGGCGATAAAAAAAATCATGGCCGGCGGGACCTACGTCAGCTCGCGCCTGGCGGAGCTTTTGGCGTTGGATGTGCGGCAGCCGGCAAGCGTGGTTCCTCATCAGTCTCTCACCGGGCGTGAATTGCAGGTAATGGCGAAGCTGGGCGCCGGCAAGCCGATCAAACAGATTGCCGCGGAACTGGCGATCAGTATCAGTTCTGTCAATACCTACCGCTTACGCATTTTTGACAAGATAGGTCTGACATCGAATGCGGCGATCATTCGTTATGCCATCGAACATGGCATAGTCGATGAAGGTCCTTGAGGATAAATCCGTCGGACGCACAGATGCCGATTTCCTGTTTTGCCATTATCTTGAACCAGGCCGACATCCTGTCGTAAAAACTACGACAGAAGCACGTCACATTGACGACAATCGGATCAGAAATCACTGATAGTGTATATAGGCCGCATCTCATAATATTGCGTTGCAACTAGCGGTCAATTCGGCGTGCAGACGACTTGTGACCGCCTGCGCGTTGATTCAAGATACTGATTCATACCAACCATCGCATTAAGTGCCTTAGACATATCGACGGCCGATCGAATTTGAGTGTTCAAATGAAAAGAAAGTTGTCGATAGCGGAGAGCTGTTTCGATTAGCGATATGCCTCTCAAAAGCATTGGAGAATGTAGCATCGCATCTCGCGTCCATCCGTACTGTGCAGTTTGTGCCACACGCATCGGCGTTCCCCTATGGCGAAACGCTTGCGACCGGCGATCGTCAAGTGCCTTCTCGTTTCAACTTCAATCGATTCGACTTGATCTGATTGCTGGCAGCGCCAGCCCCAGAGTTGGCCGCCCGTATTCATCCTCACTTACAAAAAATTCAACGGTATAGGAGACCGTCGTGTCTAACCGGTTTTCACGCATTCTCATTGTCGACGACGAACCTAAAAACATCCGGATGATCCAGACCATGCTGGCTCCGGAAGGGTATATCCTCCAATCGGCGACTAGCGGTCGAGAGGCTCTGTCCATCGTCGCAGAATCGCCACCGGATTTGATTCTGCTTGATGCACTGATGCCTGAAATGAACGGATTTCAGGTGGCGCGCCAGCTTAAGCTGAATTCCGAGACGACATCGATTCCTGTCGTGATGGTAAGTGCGCTCGATGATCGCCAGTCCGGGATGCTAGGTCTGAATGCAGGTGCCATCGACTTTTTGTCCAAGCCGGTAGACCGATTTGAATTGTCGATGCGGATACGTAACCTGTTGCGATTAAAGGAGTACAGCGACATTGTCAGCAACAATAATCGCTTGCTGACACAACAGGTAAATGACCAGAAAGTCCTTCTTACGCATGCCGAACAGCGCTTTCGGGAATTTGCCGATTCCATACCACATATCCTTTGGACAGCGAAACCTGACGGATCGCTCGATTACCTGAATCAGGTCTACACAGACTGTACCGGGGTAACCCTGGATGATACCGGCGATAGCTGGCTGGCTGCGCTCCATCCGGACGACGTTGAGCGCTGTGTTGCAGCGTGGGACGAGTCAGTGAGTACCGGTAACGTGTACGACATCGAGTTCCGCGTTATCCATGTCGACTCGGGCGAATATCATTGGTATGCAGTCACCGCCAAGCCAGTCATGGATGCAGCGGGAAAAATAGTAAAGTGGTATGGCATCGCCACCAATATCCATGAGCGAAAGATCGCCGATCAACGAGCCCAGTCACTAGCACATCGCCTGAATACGACACTGGAGAATATGTCGGACGGCTTTGTGTTACTGGATCAGGACTGGCATGTCAGTTATATGAACGGCATGGCAGAACGCATGCTGAAGAAGCCAAGATCCAGCGTGCTCGGGAAAGTGGTGTGGGATGAATTTCCTGAATTGGTAGAAAGCAGGATATACCGTGAATGCCAACGCGCGGTAGCAACGGCATCTGCAGTTGAATCGGAATTCTTTTCCCCTCTTGTCGATCGCTGGTTTGAAGTCAAGGTCTATCCCTCGGAAGACGGCGTATCCGTCTACGTCCGCGACATTACTGAACGTAAGAACGCGGAATCTGAAATCCTGCGCCTCGCGTTCTATGACCAGTTGACGGGGCTGCCTAACCGACAACTGCTGCGTGACCGCTTGCAACGTGCCATGCTAAAAAGTAAGCGCACTCACCGTATGGGAGCGGTGATGTTCGTCGATCTGGATAACTTCAAGCTTCTCAACGATACGCAAGGCCATCAAAAGGGGGATGTGCTGTTACAAGAGTCAGCCAGGCGATTGACTGCGTGCGTAAGGGAAATTGATACGGTGGCGCGTCTTGGTGGTGATGAATTTGTCGTGCTCGTTGAAGAACTCAGCGATGATGCCATAGAGGCTGCAACCCAGGCAGAGTCGATTGGTGAAAAAATCCTTTCCGCCCTCGGCCAACCCTGTGAAGTTGGCGGATTCCAGCACACCAGCACGGCGAGCATTGGCATCACACTGCTGGACAGCCAGGTCAGTAGCATCGACGAATTGCTCAAGCGTGCAGATCTGGCGATGTACCGGGCCAAGGCGGCCGGTCGCAATACAGCCCGCTTTTATGATCCAGCAATGCAGGATGCTGTCAGCACAATAGTGGCGCTGGAAACCGGTTTGCGAGAAAGCATCCAGAACAACATGTTCGTCTTGCATTACCAACCCCAGTTGAACAATCAGGGACAGGCTATCGGTGCCGAAGCGCTGTTACGATGGACCCATCCGGCATACAAGAACGTCCCGCCAAATGTGTTTATTCCGGTCGCAGAGGACTGCGGGCTGATTATCCATTTGGGCCACTGGGTGCTGGAAGCAGCGTGCGCACAACTGGTGAAATGGGCGCAGGCACCGCATACAGCGCAACTTACGCTTGCGGTGAACGTGAGCGCCCGCCAGTTCCATCAACCTGAATTTGTCAGCGATGTGCTGGATACAGTTCGTCGGAGCGGGGCCAATCCTGAAATGCTCAAACTGGAGCTGACCGAGACCGTTCTGGTCAAGGACATCGAGGATGCTGTCACCAAGATCTCTGCGTTGAAAGAACATGGCATCCGGTTTTCCCTCGATGACTTTGGTACAGGATATTCGTCACTCTCCTACCTAAGGTACCTGCCACTGGAGCAGTTAAAGCTTGATCGCTCCTTCATCGGCAGGATTCCCGACAATGCGACTGATGCCGCCATCGTGCAAGCCATCATTGCAATGGGCCATAACCTTGGTTTGACCATAATTGCCGAAGGAGTTGAAACCGAGCCCCAGCTGGAATTTCTATCCAGGCACGGCTGCAATGCCTATCAAGGTTTTTTGTTCTCCAAGCCTGTCATCATCGATGAATTCATGATGTACATACAGAACGGGAAAGACGCGCGCTAGAACGGCGCAACGGTGTGCACTTCTAAGGCACATGTCTGCAATTGCAGGCATGTGCCTATCCGCGCAAGACTCGCTTTACTCATGGTGGCTTCGTACGGCTTAACTGCTTGATACGGGATCCAGCCCTTTCTCATTCTGCACCAGCCTTGACATCAGCGAACAGTCCGTCACGCACCCTTGCGCCGGTTAAACCACAGGCCAGTTATTACCAGAAGCAAGGTGGCCGCTTGCAGGGCCAATCCCTGTGAAGTGGGATGAATGCCCAGCAACGGCAGCGAGAAGAAGTTGACGAGGGTGGAAGGCAGCACGCCGGCTTCCTGCAGCGCTGCTACACCGTTGCCGACAAACACGATCGCCATCAATGCCAGCAGTCCGGATGTCGCCGCGAAGAATGGGCCAATCGGGAGGCGCACGCTGTAGCGCAGGATGCCGCCACCAAGCAGTATCAGAAGGATTGCCGCCGCGATGATGCCGCCGATGACCGCTCCCTGTCCCTCCGCGTCGACCTGGGCCCACAGGGTTTCATAGAACAGAATGACCTCGAACAGTTCACGATAAACGGCAAGAAAGGAAATGCCTGCCATGGCCCACCGTGTACGTCTGCCGAGTGCCGCGTTGACATGATCACGAATGAAGTTTTGCCAGGCCTGCGCATTGGAGCGGCTGTGCAGCCAGTAACCGACATACAAGAGCATGGCGGCCGCGAGCAGGGCAGTAAATCCTTCCGTCAGTTCACGGTTGGCGCCTGAGATGCTGAGAACATAGCGCGCCACCAGCCAGGTGACGATACCTAGCGCTACCGCGCCCATCCACCCTGCATGGATGTAGGGCAGCGCATCGCGCCGGCCGGTCTTGACCACAAATGCCGTGATCGCGGACAGCACCAGGATGGCTTCCAGTCCTTCGCGCAGCAGGATCAGCAGCGAGCTGACAAAGGCAGCGGTGGGCGAGAGATTGCCGCCGGAAAGCTTTTCTTCGGCGCGTTCGAGTAATGCATTGATGCGTTTGACCTGCTCGGAAATCGCGTCTGCCGGCTTGCCATCGCCGACCGCGGCGCGAAGTGCCATCATTTCGCGTTCGATGTCCGTGCGCAGCGGTGCATCAACGTTATCCAGCGCACTTTCTACCAGTTCAAAGCCTTCCAGATAAGCGGCAATCGCAAGTTGACGCGCGGCTTCGCGCTCACCCTTGCGGTATGCCTGTTCAGTCTCTTCCAACTTGGTACGCGTGAAATCAAGTGGCGCCGGTTTGGCTGCCTGGATGGCATCCGGATGGCGCGTCAGATAGGCGCGCACAGCGTCCAGGTTGCCATCTTTGTCCGCGACTTCGTTTGGCGTCAGCGTTACAAGCGGCTGCATGCCCGTGAACAGCGTCTTGCCTTTACCCTGACGCCAGGCGGCCTCGCCTTTTGCCACGCTGTCGTCATCACTGCGCAAACTGCCGACAAAGAACGCGAGCGCCCAGCGGTCAGCTTCGGAAAACTCACTGAATGCGCGCATCGGCGTACCGCCGACGCCTAGGCTGATTGTGTTGTACAAGCCGTACAGACTGCGCTGCGTCATCCGTGCTTCGTCATGGAAGTCACTGGGCGAAGGCTCCATGCCTTTTGCGAGGGGGCCGTCACCGCGACCCTCGGCGCCATGACATGCCGCGCATTGTGCGGCGAACAGGCGTGCGCCTTGCGTCAGATCGGGCGTCTGCCTTGGAACGACACTTAGCTTATAAGCGCGGATGATATCGGCGCGCAGTCTGCCCGACAGCGCCGAGACTTCTGATCCCGCTGCCTTGGCGTCGATTTTCGCAAGTAGTTGCCGCGCGTCGTTCAGCAGCGCCGTATGACCTGCAACCACCGGCAGTTGCGCAAGCAGCGCAAGGGATTGTGTCGCAAATTCGCGCTGCTCCTGGTATTCCTCGGCATTCATGATCTTGCCGTCCTGCACAAACTCGGGATAATCCACGCCGATATAGTCCAGCATGTGGACAACAGTTTGAGCTTTTTCGTTGTCGCCGGGTGCTGCGACGGCAGGCATGCTGATAGTCACGATACAGGCCACGATAAACAGTAGCATGCAGGCGCGCAGTAAAAGGGCGTTGCTCGGCAGCGCGTGTCGGACAGGCGGTTTCATGGAATGACTTGATCTGGGCTTTGGTCGACGTGGGCTGCCTGACCTGCATGATCCAGGTAGACGCTCTGTTTGATGATGCATAGGAATACGCTTATCCGAAACAATCCGGCTGTTGCAGAACGTGTCGCAAGCGAAGTCATGAGCGAGATCATTTTCGCTCGTCCTTCAATGCGGTCGCGGTAGTCGATAATTCGTCGAGACTTTTCGATAGTGTCGACATGCTTGGATTATCAATGAACATGCAGCGCGTTCCAGTGCGCTTGCAATGTTCCTTGACTCGCCAGTACGCGTTGTGACTGATGCAGCCGGTCTGGCAAATGACAAGGTCGGCTGCCGCAAGGCTGTTATCGAGTTGCTTGAGGTTGTCTTGCCGTCCGCCGTCATGATGCGCGAACCGGCCACCCACGTGTTCGATCAGCTTGCGATAGCCGGCCACGTTGCCGTCGCGCCCGCCGACGCATAGCACGTGCTTCCTGGCGAGCGCCACGGTGCCCGTAGCGTCTTCATGTGTCGATGCCTGCGGCACGGTAACTTCGTTTTGGGGCAGATTGCTGTTGGCTGCTTCTCCTGGGATCATTGTGCATGCCATTTTCGCCATCATGTTCTGCTGCTCAAGCATGGCAACACGTTCCTGTAATCGTGCAATCTGCTGTTTAAGCTGCAAGCGAGGCAACAGGTCGGGAACCGCTTGCTTCAGGTCGTCGAGTTCCGCGCGCAGGCTGCCGATCAAAGTATCCTTGGCGATGTTGTCAGCGCGTGCACGTATCAATGCTGCATCGAGCCACTCCAGTTTTTCGAGCTTTTCCTTTTGTACTCGCTTGCTTCGTTCCTGGGTGCGGCGCAGCTCATCGGCCAGTTCCTGATTTTCTTTCTTCATGGCGGCAAGCCGGACACGGCTTTCGCGCATTTCCGCGCCCGCCTGGTGCTGAAGCATATGCATGTCGCGACACAGGCGCTCCTCCAGCACCGCATGGCATCGGCCGTGCGTGACAGCTGCCCAGAACGCGCCGGCGATATCACCGGAATCAAGTGCCTGCATCCACAGGCCTTCCAGTTCTTCTGCCGTTTTCGCCGCTCTGAAGCGCACGATCGTCAAAGCATGCCGTTGGTCCAGCTCGCGCTGCAGAAGCTTGGTAAACGGGCTGCGGCCGGGGCAGGCGGCCACCGTCCTTGTATGTGCCTCGTAATCGCTCAATTCCATGCACGGCCCCACGGCCTTTGCTAGCAATCTGTGCAGCGTCGCCAGTGGCAGGCACACGCCGATCAACGGACAGTGACAATGCGACGACAACTCCCAAAGGCGACGCCGGGCAAATCCGGATGGCGTCGACTGCGGTTGAGGGCAGGAAGTAGAAAGAGTGCGTTCTGTACGACACATGAATTGACTCCATTGCAAAAGCGGCCAGGGAAAGGTGGCTGGAGGCTTCCTTTGGTATCTCATTATAAATGAGAATTATTCGCATTTGTTTTGCTTTGCAATGCGAGCGCTGTGAAGTGTTTCCGTAAGTACAAGGATTTAGGGATGGTCTAAAAGTGCAAAGTGTCCAGCGAACGGATGTAGAGACCTACAAGTCATTCGCCCCATTCACGAAAGGCAAGCATTGAATCGGATCAGACAGGGGATGGTTTTTCGTTCTGAAAGGATGGCGCTTTCCGATGCAATGGAGTCAGCTCAAAAAAAGCCTTGAAGCAAGTTTTGCCGAGTCGGTGCGAGGGCGTGTGGAAGTATGGGCCACACGCTACCGGCATGCCCATGAGCAGGCAGGCGAAGCATGGATTACCTTCGATAAACACAGGCTGGACGCCGACCCTGATCGTACTGCGGTGTAGTTACGCCTGCGTTCGTGCCGCCTCATGTTCCAACACTCGTTGCGAGCATTTCCAGACACGGAGCCGATGCGTTTGTAGAAACGTTTAGATATCTGCATGACTGACAGGAAGCGCACGAACAAAAACTTTGCATGTGCCTGAATCCGTTTTTCTACCTGCCGCGTATATCCCTTCGCAGTGCCAATTCAAACCAATCACACGAAGGAAGACCCATCATGCGCAAACTGACCGCAGCAATCATTATCGCCTCTGCATTTTCCACCGCACCTTTCGCCATGGCCGAGAATACCGTTATGGTGGGCGGACAAAGCATGCTCCCGACAAAAGACATCGTGGACAACGCCGTCAACTCAGCCGATCACACCACCCTGGTCACAGCCGTGAAGGCAGCTGGTCTGGTCGATACTCTAAAGGGCAAAGGACCGTTTACTGTGTTCGCGCCTACTAACGCCGCATTCGGCAAACTTCCTGCCGGGACAGTCGACACACTGCTCAAACCCGAGAACAAGGCGACACTGACCAAAGTGCTGACATACCACGTTGTCCCCGGAAAATATGATTTCAGCAGCCTGCAGCAGGAAATCAAGAAACAGAATGGCAAAGCAACACTTGCTACAGCAGCAGGCGGCAAGCTGACGTTTGCCATGAACGGCATGCATAACATTCAGGTGATGGATGAGAAGGGCGCCGCCGCCAACATCAGTACCTATGATGTCATGCAGTCGAATGGCGTTATCAATGTGGTGGATACCGTGCTGATGCCGCAGTAAACAGCGTAAGGCCCGCTATACCACGCGCGGCTATTCCAAACCATAGCGAGAGCATGAAGTGACGCCTGACGGCGCCTTTCTTCCGGGAGACTGTCTCGCCCGTTCATGTCGCCGCACTACCTTGTGGCGCTGCTGCTCTCGTGCCAATTTACGGGGAAACCATGTATCGATCACGTCAGTTCAAAGTCCTTGCAACCGCCACCCAGGCCTGCGCCATTGCACTCCTTACCGCATGCGGCTCGATGTCATCCATGTCGCCCGTGACGAGTACCTATTCACAGGATTCGCTCCCGGATGCAATCAAGGTCCCGAGCGGAAATAAGGTAGCGCTGGAGACGGTTGGGGTGGGCGAAATTACTTACGAATGCCGCGACAAGGCAAACGCTGCGGGTCAGACCGAATGGGTGTTTGTTGGCCCGAAGGCGGCGCTCAATGATCGCGGCGGCAAACAGCTTGGCAGTTACTATGGCCCGCCGGCCACTTGGGAAGCCATGGATGGTTCGAAGGTAACCGGCGCGCAGTTGGCTGTCGCACCGGCAGGTACCGGCAACCTGCCTTACCAACTCGTCAAGGCAAACCCTGCCAGTGGCAGCGGTCTGATGAATGGTATTACTTTCATTCAGCGCGTCGCCCTGAAAGGGGGCGTAGCGCCGGCATCAGAATGCAAGGTTGCGACGAAGGGAAAACGCGAGATCGTCAGGTATCAGGCTGACTATATATTCTGGAAGGCCGCCTGATTTACCATCACCGACAGGGCCGCCGGTCATGCCGCCGGCGAGATGTTGGCACTTAGCTACGTGAAAATCACTTGGGGAGTGAATCTATGTTGAAGATCGGAAAATTGACCGAAGGCTCGTAGCCGCTAATTTTTCGGACCAAGAATTGTTTTATGAACCCGTGGTCTATTGCTTCAATAGAAACTGAGCTGAGGGCCATGTATGTTCATTGAAATTGGTGATGGTTGGCACGTCAACCTGGCGCATATCGCAAAGATTCATGTTGTAGACCAAGGTGGTGCCGGAACCATTCTTAAGCTTTACTCGCTGACCAACGACCATCTTGGCGACTTCAATGCGAAAAGTCCGGAAGAACTGATGCGGGTGCTTAACCTGGTACATTCCTACGGCAAAATGCCGACGCCGGAGTAAGGCTATTCAATCGGGGACGATGTTACGCCAACAAGCGCAGCACTGCAGCTATCTTCACGCACTAGCGAGCGATCATTGTGTCTTACCATCACAATGGCCTTTCCTGCTTTCTATTGCCAATAAGAATCATCGTTAATGTCAGCCCTAGGCCAAACTGATTAACGATGTTGATAATAAAGTGGTGCTGGTATTCCTTCCGACCGCCAGCTCCGGTGGATGCGGCCTGTTCACTAAAGACGCCGGCTTACTCGTCGAGTTGCATGGGGTGGCATGTTACAGAAACGGGCGCGACTACATCCCTAAGCCTGCTGGTTTATTGTTATGAATCAAATTTTGCAGAAATTGACAGGTGTAAATATAAGATCAAAACGCGAGGCGCAACGCCGTGTCGGCTCGATGCGACGATAAAGGTAACAAATTGGTACAAGCGAGCGATTCCCGGGAATACACATCTAAGATGGATAAATTACCCGAGGTCTATGATGAAGCGTCTTCTGATTCCGGTTTTTATTGCCATGGCACTTTCCGGATGTGCTGTCGTACCGTATGACCAGCCATACGGAGCTTATTCTTCCGCTCCCGTCTATTCCCAACAATCCGCCTATCCTCAAGCTTATCCGGTCGACCCTGTTTATGCTGCGCCGGCTCCTGTGTATGCGGCCCCCGTTTACGTAGGGCCGCCTGTGTATTTCGGCTTTGGCCTGAATTTCCGCAGTGGTGGGGGACATCATCATCACCATCGACGCGGTTATGGACGCGGATATGGCGGCTGGCGGCGTTAAGTCCTGTCGTCACGCTTGGAACGGTACAGCGTCTCGCAGAAGCATCGCGCACGCTCGTTCTCGGCGCTTGTTAAGCACGGAGTGAGTGTCCAGGCACGAGATAAGGCCGGTAGCCTTGCGGTATGATTGTCTATTCCGATTGTTCGAAGGACGGTTATGCAAGCCTATATTGAAGTGCTTCACAAATACATGAAAGCGCTGGGAGAGAGCGACTACGGCACCATCGTCGATCTCTTCGCCCCCGATGGCAAAGTGCTGTCACCATTTCTCGGCGAAATGCACGCCGGCCCATTCTTTGCACGCTTGCAGGGCGCATCCACGCGTAACCTCATCACACCCATCGACGTATTCACCAGCACGACAGGTTCCAATCGCGCCACCGCCTATTTTCAGTACGACTGGACTGTCACCGACGGCACTCTGATCACCTTCAAGGTCATGGACTTGTTCGAGTTTGAAGAAGGGAGCGATAAGGTAAGTTACCTTACCCTTATCTATGATACCCATCCGATTCGCGCTACCGCCGGCAATAAATATGAGGCGAGCTGAGCGAATGGGCGAAAGCGCTCTAACTTAAATCCTTGCCTCGCCCATCAATACGATATCAATTTTTGCACTGAGCACGATTAAGTAATCCGAGTAAAAAATGCGCAGTGATCTTTGCGTTATTTTTCGGCAAAGCCGGCATCATTGATTTCTACACTGCTGTGCAATTCAGGAAATACTTTGGCTATTTTGCCGAGCAGATAATCGCCATAGGTGCCTGAAAATGCATGGACGTTCGCGCGGTCCCATCGCGCGGCACTATCGTCGGGTGCACCAGGCAAGCCTTCGATGGGACGGACCATGGCATCGAAGCTCGGGTCGAAAAAGAAAGGAAAGGAAAGACGGTCGCGTCCGGAGTTGTTCAGCGCCACACGGTGAGGCGTCGAGCGGTAGCGCCCGCCCGTAATGCGGTCGAGCATATCGCCGATATTGCAGACAAAGCTTTCGGGCACTGGCGGCGCATCGATCCAGCCTTCCGTGGTTTTTATCTGAAGTCCACCGACATCATCCTGCGCAAGAATGGTAAGCAATCCGTAATCGGTATGCTCGCCAACACCCCAAAGCACCTCCATGTCCTCTGGTGCAGGGCGGCTTGGATAATTAAAGATCCTGAACAAGATCAAAGGATCAGTCGTGTAGCGCGCCGCAAAATAATCAGCCGGTAAATCAAGGCTCAGGGCAATGCCTTCCATCAGCCGATGCGCGACGCTGGTGAGCGCGTCAAGGTAAGTCAGCACCGTTTCTCTGAAACCAGTCAACGCGGGGAACAGGCTTGGTCCATGCAGCGGTATGCCTGCGTGCACTCTGCGATCGTCTGGGCCTAGTTCGGTTCCAAGGTACAGTCCTTCCTTCCAGTCCGGCCGGTTTGACGTCAGCTCATTGCCGACGGCAAAGTAGCCTCGCCATGCCTTGCCGCCGAGTGCCATGCGCAAGCGCATCTTGTCATCCTCACTCTGCGAGAAAAACACACGGCTGAGAGACTCGAGACGCGCCCGTAAAGCCGGGTCGACACCATGGCCGACGATATAGAAAAATCCGTGCAGACGGCAGGCTGCGCCGATCTGTCGTGCGACCTCATCGCGACCGGATGACCTTGCGACCAAAGGCGAGATATCAATGACGGGAACTTGCATCAGAACTCCTGAAAAAATATTCGGATATCGGTAAGCAATCGCGGCGCGCGCATGTTGCGGTCACATAAAAATCCATGTCGAGACATTCTCTGGATCCGACGCTCTCGGTATCTTACCTTGATCCAAAAACAGGCGGTGCTTGCCCTTTCGAGCGGAAGAAGCATTTCATGCTTCACGTGTCATTCTTCTGCTCATGATCTGGTATGCCATCAAGCACTCTGGCGTTGATGCATCATTACGATCCGACTGAACGTGGATCAGGCACGTCACTTGCATCACGCATTGGCGAAAGGAGATTGCGTGGCACAAGTGCTCAATGGATACCAGATGATCAGGGCAGACGGCTTGCGCCTTTACACGCAGGTCGCGGGTAAAGGCCGTCCAGTCATCCTGTTGCACGGCTTTCCCGAGAATGCGCATTCCTGGCGCCACCAGATTCCGGCATTGGCGTCAGCCGGTTTTTCCGTCTGGGCACCCAACCTGCGCGGTTATCCGCCGTCGGATGTATCAGCCCAGCGCCGTGACTACAATCTGAACAAGCTGGTGAACGATGTCGCCGCCGTCGTCAGCGCAACAGGGCATCAGCGGGCAACGATCGTCGGGCACGACTGGGGTGGAATCATTGCCTGGGCCTTTGCTGGTGCTTATCCTGCCATGCTTGATAAGCTCGTCATTCTCAATGCGCCGCACATGCAGGTGTACATGGAAAAAGTCTGGCGCACGTCGCAATTCTTGCGTAGCACTTATGTCGGCTTTTTCCAGTTGCCTTATCTTCCTGAAAAGCTGCTCTCTGCGGGAAACTTTTCATTGGTGCGGCAGATGTTCAAGACCCTTCCCGCTTGCAGAGATGCATTCAGTGACGCAGACATTGCACAGTACGTTGAAAGCTTGTCGCAGCCCGGTGCATTGAAGGCGGCGGTGGACTACTACCGGGAGAACATGATGTCAGACGGCATGGACCTGGCGCGGTCGGCACGCACCGAGGTGCCGTCCCTTGTTATCTGGGGCGAGCGCGATCCGGCGCTTGGCTTGTTCTTGCTGGATGGTGTGGCGCGCTTTGCGCCGCGCGTACGTATCCATCGTATCCCGCGAGCCGGCCACTGGGTACAGAACGAAGCGCCGGACGAGGTTAATCGCGCACTGCTGGCGTTTCTCGGTGTTTCCGTTTGATGTCATCCCTTGCTGTTTCACTCTGGAGTGAATGAGAGCTACATGCGAACCATGTTGAGAATCACACTGGCGACCGTTGCCTTTGCCGCCGTTCATAGCGCCCTGGCGACGCGCACCGCCAAGCAGGCAACCGGCAAGCTTATCGGGAATCATCGGCGCGATGCCGGGTACCGGTTAGTGTTTGTCGGGCAGTCGGTCTTGGGCTTTGCGTGGCTGGTCACGTATGCGGCATCCCTGCCCAAGAAGACGGTGTATCGGATCACTGGCCCTGCTGCGTTGCTCATGCGCCTGGGGCAGGCGGCAGGGGCACTGCATTTGCTGTCAGGTTTGCACGCGATCGGCTTTACACGCTGGGCGGGATTGCGCAATTTCAGCGCGTATCGCGAAGGCCGGCCCATACCTGCCGGACCCGTCGCACAAGGTCCGGAGATTATGGATAACGGCTGCCTCGCCGCCGGAGGACCCTTTCAGTCAAGCAGGCATCCGCTTAATTTTTCCGGCATTCCGCTGTTCTGGCTGACGCCGCACATGACGACGCGCCGGCTTGGATTCAATATCGTCAGTACAGTGTATTTCGTGCTTGGATCGGCGCATGAAGAAGCGCGGCTTGTTGATGCCTATGGCGATGTCTATCGCGCGTATCGCAACAAGGGCATGCCATTTTTCTGGCCGTCATTGCCTTTTGTGAAGACCCCGAAAGATGCAGTTTTGCCTCGGCAATCGCGCTAAGCTTTCCCTCCACTAAACGGAACGTTTGCGGTGCTTCGGGCATCGAAGATTTTTCCAATGTATTAACGAGGATGATATGAACGCAACTTGGATCGTTTCAGCAAATGCAAGCCGGGCAAGGTTCTTTTCCCAGGCACAGCCTTCGGACTCTTTGGAAGAAATCAACGACATGGTCAATGAAGCTTCGCGACTGCGCATGGTGGAAAGTACGGAAAGCGACAAGCGTGGCCCGACCTCCGCATCAAAGAGCATCCATAACACCGGGGCACCGGTACCTGGCAAGACGTACGAACCGCCGCAGACACCTGACAAGCATGAAGCAGAATTGTTTGCCAGGGATATTGCCGATTACCTGTTGCAGGCGCATCGTGATGGAAAGTTCCAGAAGCTTTCATTGGTCGTATCGCCAAAGTTTCTCGGCATGTTGCGAACCTTGCTTGCTCCAGAACTGGAATCGGCTGTGAGTTTTGAAATCGATAAGGACTATACGCAGTTCAGTCCGCAGCAATTGCTGGAGCAAATTCGTGCGCATAACGCGAAGAGCTGATACGCGCCGACTCGTGAAGCTCGTGAGACGCAAGGTTTGCAAGCACATAGCCCTGCATCTTAATGTGGCTTCCGCATGATCTTGACGACAGGTTTCTGCGATGAAAGGAAGCCATGCATGGTCTCGACGGTCGACACAGTATGCCGGTCGTCGGGCAGTACGATTGCACTAACCGCAAACTGGCTCGATCGAATTGCGAAAATGCAAGAAATCTTGGTGTTAAAGCCGTTAGGACAACGACCGTATGACTACGACGGTTATCCTGAGGTCTTGTAGGACAATTCCGAAGAAAGGTTGCGCATCGTCAAGTGTGACCGAGGGATGACAGGCGATACTCTGGTTTCCTTAAATCACTTTTCACCGAGTCCACGATGCATACCGAGTTTACCACTGCAGTCGCTATCGAGAACCTTGTAAACGCCACCCTGGGTGCAGACGCTACTGCACGAGAAGAATATGTATTGCGCCAATCGCTGCTCAATCTTGTGCGTCTGGCCAAAGCGGAATACAAGGTGGAAGTGCAGCGCAGCATGGGCAAGGTATTGCAGGTAATACCATCCGATGCGACGCTCGTAATTTGATTTACTTTGATTGGCTTGCGACCGGGGCGTGCATGAGGCGCCTCCGCATGCACGGCAATAATGCATGTCAGTGCTCACTACTCTTGGGGCATCATTCCCAGTTTTTTACGTGAAGACACACTAGAAATAAGCAGGTAAGACAACCACTATTGCCAGATGTTATCCACGATTACGCATGGACCAAAGCATTGCCCCAACAGAGCAAGCGATATAAAAAAGGATGACCCACTGATCGTGCGCTTCCAGTAATAATGTTTGCATTGCGGCCTCCTTGATAATAAGCATAGGATGCCAGTGGAAAAGTGACGAGCATTGTTCAATCGCAATGTTGTGGTTGTTGATTGAATTGATAGAGGAACTACAATGGCTCGCTGATTCCCTGATGAAACCTTGGCGAACTTCACAGCGCGTGTTTCTTGTTTGGTTTTTTGCACCCGGCTTCCGAGTTTTAATGCGAAGACAAAGCGTCAATGCAACGTTCTGCCTAATTGACGATTGATGATGTATTTCCGGTTCAAAACAAATTACCGCATTGTCATAAATCAATATCGCCTAGAAGCATGCATGATGAAATCATTGCGTGTATTTATAGGGGGAATGGAAATGGTGACTTTGCTTGCTATTTTGCTGTTTGTGCTTGCCGGTGCAACATTCATTCATGCGTACGGCTCCCTGTCATATTTCACCCGAGACGAAGGCGTGTCTGCGTACGCACCACCGACGCTGGAAGATCTTGAACTTTTGCTACTCCGTAGTTAATGGTGTCAACAAAAGGACGCTTCATTTACGTCAGTTTCGTCTTTGGTGAAGCGACAGCAGACATAGGCTTTGCATGTAGAAACTGGTTAGTCTGCAGCAATGGCCGATGAGAGAAATGCGGCGTGGCCAACTCGCGTCTAATACCAATCCCAACCTATAACGTGACAAATGAGATCGATGGATTTTTTTGACTGGCAAGGCGCAGGAGGAGTCAATAGCGGGCTATTGACGACGAGTGCAACGCAGGCAGGCGGGAAAAGACGCGATGTCATGGTGCGTTATGGGTTGGGATTGGTATAACTCACAGTGCTGATACAAAAACACCGCGGCCGTCTTTATGACGGCCGCGGTGTTTTTTACTTCTGCCTGCTGCTTTACTGATTCGCTAATGCTTGATTAGTGAAAAGATTTATAAGCCTTTCGAATCGTAGTGACTGCAACCGGTAATTCTTCATAGCCTTCAAGATCGGCTGGCTGGTTGACCCGTGGCACATAGCCCCATTGAGAAGAGCGGACCATCTGGATGTACTTCATTTCAAGGTCGCCAGCCTGCTTGAGTGTCTCGAGAGCTTCCTGTTCAATTTCGTGAATCAGGCGCCAGGTCAGCACGCGTCCGGCAGTGCGGTGGCGTTCTGCGATGTTAGTGATAGCGACGTCCAGACGTGCTTTTACTGCGTTAAGTTTGTAGCCTTCAAACAAGTTCATCATGACAACAACTGCGATACTGTATGGGTGCACAGTATAAGCGAAAACGGGCCTTTACGGACGCAGGATTACCGCAGTTTTCACTCTGTATTGCCAGTCTGCGAGGGTGGATTTTGTGTTAGTGATCAAGCGGCTTTTCGGTGTGCGAAACAGCCGCTTGATTGATGAATAAACAGGCAACGTGACGGGCCTGACAAGTGGACAATGTGGCGCAGCAAAAACCACGTTGTCCTGCCTTTTGTTGAACAGGCAACGTGACGGGCCTGACAAGTGGACAATGTGGCGCAGCAAAAACCACGTTGTCCTGCCTTTTGTTGATTAGTTGCTTACATTATGGAAGGGCTGGCTTGTGTTGCGCCGATATTTCCGTTGCGCGTGCGGTTCATCGCGATGATGCCTGCGCCTAACGCTGCAAGGCCAAGTACCGTGCGGAAAGAAGGTCGTGGCATCCAGCGTATTGCCTGCACCATCAGTTCGGGTGGCGCTTCACGCTGCGGATCGGAATGCGCAGCCTGTGCTATACCGGCAAAGATGGGGGCCTGTTCCATGAACAGTTCAGTCATGGCGCGCATAAAAGAAATGATGTCCTGTGGTCCCCGACTGGTGACAAGGTTGCCGTCGCGGACTACCTCTGCATCGAGCCAGGTTGCACCGGCATTGACAATATCGTCGCGAATACCCGGCCAGGATGTCATGGTGCGGCCAGCCGCCAGCCCGGCAGAAGCAAGCACCCAGGGTCCATGGCATAGCGTTGCAATCGGTTTGCGCCTTTGGTCAAAGGCGCGTACAAAAGCCCGAGCCTCTGCCGACTGACGCAGAAGGTCCGGACTGATGAAGCCGCCTGGTATCAGCAAGCCGTCGTAGCGAGCCGGGTCTGCCTTGCGCAGTGTCTTATTGACGCGCACCTTGCTCGCCGGTTCATGCAGGTTGACCCCACGGATACTGCCGGAATGCAATGACACAATGTCGACGACAGCGCCTTCCGCTTCTAGCGCCGCAACCGGTGCGGTCAGTTCGATTTTTTCAAAGCCGTCGGCTGCTAGCACGGCAATGCGACGGCCCTTAAGGGCGTTTGAATTCGGCATGGTTTCTCCTTGTTGGAAAGACAAACTGGATAACTGAACACTGACGAAGACAAGACCTGCTGCAACGCAGCAGATAACAAGCTCGCATGGCCATTCTGATATCAATGCGTCGGCGAAGTTCTTTGCGGATGTCGAACCCGAACATCGACTGAGGTTTGGTCGACCATCGTTTAGGTACTGGCGAGTTGGCATCCGGCCGCAAGGTGTTGCTTTTTAGTGCTGTTGCTGCAGGTATGTGCGATGTATCACACTGCGGAAATTAAAGCGTCCTTATACTGAAGCTACAGTGCAACGTGCACTATTCGGATCTGGAACGTGGGACAAGTTATGGAAAATATGCTGCAAGACCAATCGCGAGCGGCCCGCCGTGCCGCATTGTTTCACCTGCGCCGCATGCAGACGGCAGCTTGTGTCGGCGCAACCATTAGTGCCGGTCTGGTAGTCCTGGTACTCAAAGCTATCTGACGCGGCAATTCATTGCGCCGGTGTGAAAGCCGCCGGCGCAATTTCAGATCACTGCATGCCGACCAGCCGTGTTGCGTTAATGTCCCATGTCCTTTTACAAGGCGCGCTTTGCATCAGAACAAGTTTCAGGAAGGCGTGAGAAAATGGCATCTTTGATGCATTTTCCGTAGCTTACTGTTTTGATGATCCGCTATCGTTTTCTCGACCTGCTGAAGGTCGTTGCCTTTAATCTCATCGTTTTTCATCATTTGGTTTTTTATGGCCCGATGGCCGATCACGTCAAGCCTGTCTTGCCCGATCTGATGGCATGGCTGGAAGGGCCTGCACGCATCGCTGTCCAGGTATTTCTTGTTGTCGGCGGATTCCTGGCTGCCAAATCCCTGACCGCAGGCGGTAACGTCGGCCGCATACAAGCCATGCAACTGGTGGTACGCCGCTACATCAAGCTGGTTCCTCCCTTTCTGGTAGCCATGGTTGCAGCGGTAGCTGCTTCGCGTCTGGCCTCGCTGTGGATGGAACATTATTCGCTGACCGCCATGCCGACCTGGTTTCAGCTTGCCACCCATGGCCTTTTGTTGCATGGCGTACTCGGTGTCGAGTCCCTGTCGGCTGGCGCCTGGTATGTCGCAATCGATTTCCAGTTGTACTTCGCGTTAGTCATGCTGCTCAAGTTGTCAGCCTGGATGGGGAAAAACGGCAATGTGCGCCAAGTGCAGCATGCGCTGGTTGCGTTGGGTGTAGCAGCCTCGCTCTTTTATTTCAATTGTGATCCGGCATGGGATAACTGGGCGCCGTATTTTTTTGGAAGCTATGGATTGGGTGCGCTTGCATGGTGGGCATCGCAAGCGGCACGTGAAGGAAAAAGTGCAATGATGCTGGTTGGCGCAATGATCCTGTTAGGCGGTTTGGCGCTGGAAATCGAATTCCGTAGCCGCATCGCGGTTTCCCTGGCAATTTCGCTCGCACTGTTTGCGGTATATCGTTACCGGCAGTCGGTGACAGGGTGGAACATTCCATTGCTCAACTACCTGGCGCGTATTTCGTATGGTGTTTTCTTGATGCATTTCCCGGTATGCGTACTGGTCAATGCCGTGTTCACGCATTGGGGTAGCCCATCGCCGTTAGTGCAGGGAGGGGGAATGTTATTCGCATGGATGACAAGCATTCTGGCAGGCGCGCTGTTCCATCACTTTATCGAAATCCCGCTGGGCCGCCTGATCGCCCTGCCACCGAGGATCGATGTCAAGTCCGGACATCGTCCGGAGGTTGTTTCCTGAACCTGGCGCGGATTTGTCCTTGGTTACCTGTCGTCTTTCGTGATCCATGCGCCGACGACGCCGGCGAAAAGAATCAGCGTACCGACCACCAGGGAAATGGCGGCGGCAAGTGTCGCATCCACATACAGCGCGCTTGCTGCGCCGCACAGCACGACAATGCCAACCATCTGCATCAGCCGGTATTCCCTGCGTTCCATTGCAATTCACTTTCAATATGCATAAAGATGCAATTAGACCTTGCTTTGGCGTCGCAGGGTACCCCATAAGCATGGGACAGAGTTTGTCCTACAACCGGCAGCCACCATGTAAGCGCCTGCCGGTTATGCTTATGTGCAGATGATCATGGCATCAGGGCTGGGCCGGATCATCCGGGTCCTGGTCGGCAGGACGCAATTTCTGCATGTCTTCACGGTTGATACGATGCGGGCGGTGCGGATCCATGCCGGGTTCGTCTCGCGGAAGCATGTGCTGATCGCCGGATTGTTTTTGCTGCGTTTCAAAACGATCGGCTGTCTGGGTTCGATCGCGATTGGGATTGCTCATCTTCATCATGAACTCCTTCTGCTAGCGTGGATGGCGATGCAAAGTCTCTGTGTCGCACGCCGCCGTCACGCGTGAATTGCACGTCAATGTTGAACGCGAGAGTGTTTAGAGGATGAGAAACCGGCCAAGTTCTGTACGATTGAAGGGCGTGCCGATGTCGTTCGGATGTCGTACCGACCTGTGCCACAATGGAAGCTTGGCTGCAAACAAGATCGTCTGTCGCCAGAAACAAAGTACCTGGATAAAGGAGACCGCAGACCCATGGCTATCCATTTCGACCTGACAGACTTGCGCCTCTTTGTACATATCGCCGAAGAGAACAGCTTGACACGCGGTGCCGAGCGGTCACACATGTCATTGCCGGCGGCTAGCACCCGCATTAAGAATCTGGAAGACAGCGTTGGCTCCAAGCTGTTGATCCGCGCCAGCCAGGGTGTGACCCTGACACCGCCCGGCCAGGCCTTCCTGCATCATGCGCGGCTGGTGTTACAGCAACTGGAATACCTGCGTAGCGAACTGCAGGAATATGCCCAGGGCATGAAAGGCCATGTACGCGTGTTTGCCAATACCACGGCCATCACGGAATTTCTTCCCGCTATCCTGTCGTCATTTCTCGCAAGCCATCCTGATGTCAGCGTGGATCTGCGTGAACGCCTGAGTCAGGATATCGTGCGGGCGGTCAGCGAAGGCAAGACCGATATAGGGATCGTTGCCGGCAATGTGCGCACCGAGGGACTCGAGGTGCTGCCTTATCACGAAGACCGCCTGGTACTGGTCACGGCGATGAATCATCCTCTGGCAAAAATTGAAGTCATCGATTTCGAAAAAACGCTGGAATACGATCACGTCGGGCTGCATGAGTCGAGCGCTATCCACGCCTTCGTCAAACAGGCGGCAGGTGCCTTGAGCAAGACGCTCAAGACCCGCATACAGGCGGGTAACTTCGAGGCGGTATGCCGCATGGTCGAGGCCAACGCAGGTATCGGCGTGCTGCCTGAAACCTCCGCGCGCCGCCATGCGAAAACCATGGCGATCCATATTGTGCAGTTGACCGATGAGTGGGCATTGCGGAAGTTGCAGATATGTATGCGCAGCCGCCACCTGCTGCCGCAGTTTGCGCGTGAACTGGTGGAGTTGCTTGAAGCGGATGCCGCGGCTTGACCAGACGACGCGATCGTACGGGTAACGATGCGGCATTACCGTCATGATGAGACGGCAGCCGCGTATGTACTCGCAGCTCGAACACTTCCCGCAGGTTAAGTAGAGCAAAAGTCCTGCTTCCAAATTCAAGAATTGTCGTCCTGCCTGCTATGGCGCACACTAGCCCGGTAATGAAATTCCGGGCTGGTATTGCGCAATGTCTGACCATCCTTGCCATCGTCAATGGTCGCGCCACGCCCTGGGTTCTCTTGTTTTTTCTTGCCACCCGATCGCAAAGCCGAGACCAGTATGAACATGCCCTACCTGCGCGAATGGCTGGGACGAACCGAATCGCGTTCTGACCAGGTAACAGCAACGCCGATCGCCGCCCTGTCGGCGACGCTTGACCGCGATGATGCGGCGCCAAAAAACGGCGACGTGCTTCCCGCGCTATGGCATTGGCTGTATTTCCTGCCGCTGCATCGGCAATCCGAACTCGGACCTGACGGTCATGCGGAACGTGGCGGCTTTCTGCCGCCAGTGCCGTTGCCGCGCCGCATGTGGGCCGGCGGACGATTGCGGTTCCACCAGCCTTTGCGCGTTGGCGAAGCGATCTCGCGCGAATCGCAGATCGTTGATGTCAGTCACAAGGAAGGCCGCTCCGGTTCGCTGGTGTTTGTGCTGGTACGGCATGAAATCAGTCATCCCGCCGGAATCGCCATTACCGAAGAACACGACATCGTGTACCGCGATACACCCAGGCCCGGCGATCCCCTGCCCAAGCCGCAGGCCGCTCCTGCAGATCATGCGTGGTCGCGCGAGATCCATCCTGACGATGTGCTGTTGTTCCGCTACTCCGCGCTGACCTTCAACGGACATCGCATTCATTACGACCGTCGCTATGTCACTGAAGTTGAAGGCTACCCGGGACTGATCGTCCACGGGCCACTGATCGCGACACTGCTGATGGATCTGTTGCGCCGCAATATGCCAGACCGCACGGTACAGCAATTCTCATTCCGTGCGGTGAAGCCTGTCTTCGATATTGCCTCGTTCTCCGTTTGCGGACGCCCGGAAGACGATGGCAAGACCGTGCGCCTGTGGGCAAAGGATGCCGACGGCTGGCTCACCATGGAAGCCAGCGCCACACTGGACTGACGTTTTTTATAGAGCACTATCGAGCACGACTGAGCAAACCGCCTTGACAGGAAAGAACCCGCCATGCTGCATGCCCCGGACCAATACCAGGATATACGTGATGCCGTACGCGCGCTGTGCGCCGAATTCCCCGCCGAGTATTTCCGCAAGATCGATGAAGCGCGCGGTTACCCGGAGGACTTCGTCAATGCGCTGACCAAGGCCGGATGGCTTGCCGCGCTGATACCGCAGGAATACGGCGGCTCCGGCCTCGGTCTGACCGAAGCATCGGTCATCATGGAAGAGATCAATCGTTCCGGCGGCAACTCGGGCGCCTGCCACGGCCAGATGTACAACATGGGAACCTTGTTGCGTCATGGTTCTCCACGCCAGAAAAGTGACTACCTGCCAAAGATCGCCAGCGGTGAACTGCGCCTGCAATCGATGGCGGTGACCGAACCGACTACCGGCACCGACACCACCAAGATCAAGACCACCGCCGTCAAAAAAGGCGATCGTTACGTCATCAACGGTCAGAAGGTCTGGATATCGCGCGTACAGCATTCCGACTTGATGATCCTGCTTGCCCGCACAACGCCGCTCGCCGAAGTCAAAAAGAAATCGGAAGGCATGTCAATCTTCGTGGTCGATCTGCGCGACGCCATCGGCAAGGGCTTATCGGTGCAGCCTATCCTCAATATGGTCAATCATGAGACCAATGAACTGTTCTTCGAGAACCTGGAAATCCCGGAAGAGAACCTGATCGGTGAAGAAGGAAAGGGATTCAAGTACATCCTCGATGGCCTGAATGCCGAGCGCACCCTGATTGCGGCCGAATGCATCGGCGACGGTTACTGGTTCATCGACAAGGTGACTAAATATGTCAATGAACGCATGGTCTTTGGCCGGCCAATCGGACAGAACCAGGGCGTGCAGTTTCCAATTGCGAAGGCCTACGTCAACCTGGAGGCGGCGAACCTGATGCGCTTTAAGGCATGCCAGCTCTTTGACGCGCATCAGGCTTGCGGGGCGGAAGCCAACATGGCGAAAATGCTTGCCGCCGATGCATCATGGGAAGCGGCCAATGCCTGCCTGCAGTTCCATGGCGGTTTCGGCTTCGCCTGCGAATACGATGTCGAACGCAAGTTCCGCGAGACGCGTCTCTATCAGGTCGCACCGATTTCCACCAACCTCATCCTCTCGTATGTGGCCGAGCATATCCTCGGACTGCCACGCTCGTTTTAAGGAGATTGCATGCGTCCCCTGGAAGGCATTACCGTCGTCACGCTCGAACATGCGATCGCAGCGCCATTCTGTACCCGCCAGCTTGCCGATCTGGGTGCCCGCGTCATCAAGGTCGAGCGTCCCGGCGTCGGCGATTTTGCACGTGCTTATGACACACGCGTCAATGGGCTGGCGTCGCATTTCGTCTGGACCAATCGTTCCAAGGAAAGTCTGACGCTCGACGTCAAGCACCCGGAAGCCGAAATCATTTTGCACAAACTGCTGGAGACCGCCGATGTGCTGGTGCAGAATCTCGCTCCCGGTGCCGCAGAGCGACTCGGCCTGTCGTACGACGCATTGAAGGAGCACTACCCACGCCTGATCGTGTGCGATATCTCCGGCTATGGCGCCGATGGCCCTTACCGTGACAAGAAAGCCTACGACCTCTTGATCCAGAGCGAGTCCGGTTTTCTGTCAATTACCGGCACCAGTGATGATCCGGCGAAGGCAGGCTGCTCGATCGCCGATATTTCGGCCGGCATGTACGCGTATTCCAATATTCTGGCGGCGCTGATCCAGCGCGGCAAGACGGGGCAAGGGTGCAACATCGATGTCTCCATGCTTGAAAGCATGGTGGAATGGATGGGCTATCCGCTGTACTACGCCTATGACGGTGCCGCACCGCCGCCGCGCGCAGGCGCATCGCATGCGACGATCTACCCCTACGGGCCTTTCCCGGCAGGCGATGGCAAGACCGTGATGCTCGGCCTGCAAAATGAACGTGAGTGGGCCGTTTTCTGCAGCAAGGTCTTGCAGCAGCCGCAACTCGCCACCGATGCGCGTTTCGCGACCAATTCAGCACGCAGCGCCGCACGTGATGAACTGCGCGCCATCATCGTTGATGTCTTTTCCACACTGAGCGGCGAGCAGGTGATCGCACGTCTGGATGACGCACAGATCGCCAACGCGCAGCTCAATGACATGCACGATGTCTGGCAGCATCCGCAGCTGAAAGCGCGCAAACGCTGGGTCGACGTCGCTACACCTAATGGTGTCGTGCCGGCCCTGCTGCCGCCGGGCATACCGGACAGTTACAGCTCACGCATGGATGCAGTGCCGGCGCTGGGCCAGCATACCGACGCGATCCTGAAGGAGCTGGGTTATAACGACAAGGCGCTCGCCGAATTGCGCGAAGGCAGGGCAATCTGATGATGCATGAGAGCGAGTCCAGGCGTCACAACGCACCCCGCAACAAGCGACCCATACGCACTATCTATTGACCAGACAACCTATCGCACAGGAAGCCACCATGACACAGCATTCGAGCGAAACACTTGCCACCTTCGCCGCCACGCTACGGTTTGAAGACATTCCCGAGACCGTCGTACGGCGCGCAGAAGACCTATTCCTTGATTGGTTCGGCTCAGCACTGGCTGGCAAGGGTGCGCGTCCGGTAGAGGCCATAGAACGCTTCGCCACCACGATGGGGCCGGGCGGCGATGCCGAAGTCCTGATATCACGTCGCAAGACCACACCGCTGTTTGCTGCCATGGTCAATGCCGCGTCGTCGCATTTTGCCGAGCAGGATGATGTGCATAACGGATCGGTATTCCATCCTGCGGCAGTGGTGTTTCCGCCGGTGCTGGCAGTGGCGCAAGCACTGGGCAGTTCCGGGCGTGACTTGCTGGTGGCCGCGGTGGCCGGCTATGAAGTCGGCATTCGCGTCGGCGAATTCCTCGGGCGTTCGCACTATCGGATCTTTCATACCACCGGCACCGCCGGCACCGTCGCCGCAGCAGCAGCAACCGGTCGCCTGCTGAACCTGTCGCCGGAGCAGATGCTGCACGCATTCGGCTCGGCGGGTACGCAGGCAGCGGGACTGTGGGAATTTTTACGCGATGCGGCGGACTCGAAGCAGTTGCATACCGCGCACGCTGCTGCTGCCGGTCTGACTGCCGCCTACCTCGCGAAGGATGGCTTTACCGGCGCAAGGCATATTCTCGAAGGCCCGCAAGGACTGGCGGCCGGCATGTCAAAGGATGCGGACCCGGCACGCCTGACCGATCGCCTCGGCCAGCGCTGGGCGCTGGCCGAGACGTCGTTCAAGTTCCATTCCTCATGCCGGCATACCCATCCGGCCGCCGATGCCTTGCTGCAGGTAGTGCAGGAACACCAACTCAGGCCCGAGCAGATCGCACGCGTTACCGCGCATGTGCACCAGGGCGCCATCGACGTGCTGGGGCCGGTAGTCGATCCGCAGACGGTGCACCAGGCAAAATTTTCCATGGGTACCGTGCTGGGTCTGATCGCAGAGTTCGAACAGGCCGGCATGAAGGAATTTGAACATGAGTTCAGGCAACCCCGCATCGCCGCGTTTCGTGACAAGGTGAGCATGCAGCTCGACAGTGAAGTCGACACGGCTTACCCGGTACGCTGGATCGGCAAGGTGACCGTGGAAACCAGCGATGGCCGCACGCTGAACGGTCGCGTCGATGAGCCGAAAGGTGATCCCGGCAATACCTTGTCGCGTGAAGAACTGGAACAAAAGGCATTGCGACTGGCTGACTTTGGCGGCGCTGCCAGCGAGGTGGAAATGCGCACCGCATTTTCTCGGATATGGAATCTGGCGCGCACAGAACGTGTCGGCCGCTGCTTTGACTGACATGCGATTGAAAGCCCCGATACCATGCCTTCCACATCGTTGATCGCACGTTCTTACCTGTTTGTACCCGGCAACCGTCCCGAGCGTTTCGACAAAGCCTGCGCCGCCGGCGCCGATGCCGTCATCATCGATCTGGAGGACGCCGTCCCTCCGGCCGACAAGGACCAGGCGCGTGCCGCCGTCGCCAGTTGGTTGTCACCTGACAGGGATGTGCTGATCCGACTCAACAGCGCGGACACGGAGTGGTTCGCAGCCGATCTGGGCTTGTGCGGAAAAGCCGGAGTTGCCGGTATCGTTCTGCCCAAGGCTGAGCGCACCGAAGACCTTGAGCGCGTTACCGCTCAGGGGGCAAAAGCGGTACTGCCCCTGATCGAAACCGCACAGGGCTTCGCACATGCCGGTGCGTTGTCGAAGGTCGCAGGCGTACAGCGACTGATGTTCGGCTCGATCGACTTCCAGCTCGACATGGGCATCGACGGCGAAGGAGAGGAATTGCTTTACTTCCGTTCGCAACTGGTCTTGCTGTCAAGGCTTGCCGGCATACAGCCGCCAGTGGATGGCGTGACTGTTGCCATTGATGATGCTGCCCAACTTCACGTCGATACCTTGCGCGCGCGCCGTCTCGGATTTGGTGGCAAGCTATGCATTCATCCACGCCAGCTGCCGGTCGTAGGTGATGCTTTTTATCCGGGTGCCGACGAAATTGCATGGGCTGAACGAGTGCTTGAAGCGGCATCGCGCGCCAACGGTGCTGCAATAGCGCTGGATGGAAAGATGATCGACCTGCCGGTCATTCGCAAGGCGCAGGATATTGCTGCCGAGGCAGCACGCAGGTAGATTACCTGTTACGCAGATCGCGCAGCAGCGTCGCCAGTAATGGCAGCGCTTGCTCGGAACGCTGTTCTACCTTCAACGACAGCAAAGGGTCGGCGCGCGTCTTGCCGATATTGATCGCTGCGATCGGCTTGCCTGCTTCCGCCGCCAGCTTGCACAGGCGATAGCCTGAGTGCACCATCAGCGATGATCCCACCACCAGGATGGCATCGGCATCGCTGACAGCCTGTTCGGCTTGTTCGGTGCGTGCACGCGGCACGCCATCGCCAAAGAACACCACATCCGGCTGTAATGTGCCTGTGCACGCCGGACAGTGCGGCAGCACGAAATCCGCAAGCGCTTCCGGCTCTAGATGGGCATCGCCGTCCGGAGCCGGAAGCGCCGTTGCATTGGCAAGGCCGGGATTGTGCTGTTCCAGTTGGGATTGAATCAGATGCCGTTCATGGAGCGCGCCGCAATCGAGACATGCAACACGATGTATGTTTCCGTGCAACTCGATCACATGCGAACTGCCGGCCAAGGAATGCAGGCCGTCAACGTTCTGGGTGACGATCACGGTATGTTTGACTGAAGTTTCAAGTGCGGCAATCGCCAGATGCCCGTCGTTCGGTTCCGCCTTTGCCAACAGGCGCCAGCCGACCATGGCCCGTGCCCAGTAACGCTTGCGGATGAATTGAGAATTTCGGAATTCAGGCCCCTGTATTGGTGCTCGTCCACGTCGGACGCCTTCGCTGTCACGGTAATCGGGAATGCCGGACGCGGTACTGATGCCGGCGCCGGTAAGCAGGAGGATGCGGGAGTGAGGGGCGAGCAGTTGCGCCAGTTCAAGCACGCCGTTGTCGGGCAGGGATATTGTGCTATCAGCCATGGCGGTCCTTGCCTGCATGCTGGCCCGTCATCCATATGTGTGCTGTGACACTGGGGCAACTCAGATTTGAAAGCGGATTCTGCATATCGCAGAAAGCTTACCCGAAGACGGGAAGTCTCGCCGCATGTCAGGTTCCTTGCCCTTGCAATGGCAAGGAACCGTACAGAATTGTGCGATTATCGTAATGCTCGCTTAATCACGTAAGCAATTCGCTAGATATCAAAAAACACGGTTTCCTCCGGCCCTTGCAGCTGTATATCAAACCGATATACTACCTGTCCGTCCTTCTCACTACGCTGCGCAATCAGGGTCTTGCGCCGTACTTCCCATTCAATCAGGTTCAGCACCGGGTCCTTCGCATTTGCATCGACCTCATCGGAAAAATACATGCGCGTATTCAGTCCGATATTGATGCCGCGCGCCACGATCCAGAAGTTGATATGCGGTGCCATGGGCCGGCCGTTACGACCTTCCACGACACCAGGCTTGATCGTGTCGAACGTGTAAATGCCGGTTTCGAAATCCGAACAGCCTCTCCCCCAGCCCCGGAAATCCTTATCCAGATCCTTGTTCTGCCGATCAGCGGGATGCTGGTACTTGCCTTGGGCATTGGCTTGCCAGATCTCTATCAGCACGTCGCGTACCGGCGTGCCGGAGCCGTCGATGACTCGGCCTTCAACGCGGATGCGTTCACCTCGGGTATCCGGCCCGATCAGTACATTGGTGAAGTTCTTTTCAAAAATATCGAAGCCGGCCTGCTTTGGCGCCAGGCCGATATGGACGTAGGGTCCTGCGGTTTGCGATGCGGTTTCCTTCAGCATCTCGATCTGGTTCGGCTTCATTTGCCGCCTCCCTGTACACGATTTTCAAAAAGCGTCGCGCGCGCCCCGCGCAGCACGATGTCGAAGCGGTACGCCAGGCTGTCGAGCTGGATGAAGGCGCCGCGATCCAGCGGCGCGATCAATCCGCGCACCGCTTCTTCATTGCCGATCGATTGCAGGATGGGACATTGTGCAATCAGAGGATCGCCTTCGAAATACATCTGCGTAATCAGGCGTTGCGCCCAGCCAGAGCCTGATACCGCATAGTGGATATGTGCCGGCCGCCAGTCATTGATGCGGTTGCGCCATGGATAGGGACCTGGTTTGATCGTGCGATAAAAGTAATAACCATTGGCATCGGTCAGCATGCGTCCGCAGCCGCCAAAATTGGGATCGATGGGCGCGATGTACTGATCCTTCTTGTGACGGTAGCGACCACCCGCATTGGCTTGCCACACCTCGACCAAAGCGTTCGGCACCGGGCGTCCAAATTCATCGAGCACATAGCCATGCACAACGATGCGTTCACCGATCGGCAAACCTTCCTTGGCGTAATTCATGATCAGGTCGTTGTCGAGCGGACCGAGTTCGTCCGGACTGAAAACCGGACCGGTGATTTCGGACAGCGAATTTTGCAACGATATCAGTGCATTCTTCGGCGAGCGCAGTACGCTGGTCTTGTATTGGGGCGTATAAGCCGGCGGATGCACGCTACGATCACGTTGCAGGTATTCGCCGAACTGGTCGAGCAGACCGGGCATGGTTTTCTCCTTCTGGAAAGTGGCCGTATGCGCAATGCGTCGCGTATTGAACCCACGAAGAGGATCCAACACGGTCATCAGCTGGACGACAAAGCCACAATGTATTGCTGAATATTTTTTATGTAAATTGAAAAAATGGCGTTACTTCCATAAAATAAAGTTATGGATAAACATGTTTTTCGCCAGCGCGTCCGTTTGCGGCACATACACTGCTTTCTTGCTGTCGCCGAAGAGGGCAATCTCGGCAAGGCAGCCGAGCGTCTTATGCTGACACAGCCAGCCGTATCGAAAACCTTGTCGGAACTGGAAGATATTGCCGCTTGCAAACTTTTCGAACGGAACCGCCAAGGTGCGCGCTTGACTCCCGAAGGAGAAAGCTTCCGTGTCCATGCACTGGGCGTGCTGGATGCACTCGATGCGGTTGGTAGCGCCATCGGACTGGCGCCGCAGCAGGAGAATCCGGTGGTGCGTATTGGCGTGCTGCCGAGCGTCGGTGCCGATCTCGTGCCGGCGGCGCTGCTCGAGTTCCGCAAGCTGCATCCGCATGCGCAGGTTGCCATCGACACCGCCGCCAACGCAGCCTTGCTGAATCAACTGAAGGCCGGTACCGTGGATCTGGTGATGGGACGCATGGCTGACCCCAATATGCTGATCGGCTTGTCGTTCGAGCTGCTGTATATCGAACCTTTATGTTTCGTGGTGCGCGCCGGTCATCCGCTGCTCGCAACGGCACCGCTCAAGCTCGCGGAAATCATGGCTTGTCCGGTCGTACTGTCGCCCAGGGGGACGATCCCACGTCACCATGCGGAGAGTTTTCTGCAATCGCGTGGCGCAACGATGCCCTTGCACTACACTGAAACCTTGTCCGTATCGCTTGCACGCCGCCTGGTAATGCAATCCGATACGGTCTGGCTGACGCCACTCGGCGCGGTGCGTCACGATATCGCCGAAGGCAGTCTGGCGCGTCTTGCGCTGCCCACGGAAGGCACTGAAGAGCCGGTTGGACTCTTTCATCGCAGCGATGCAAGTTTGTCCATGGCAGCGCGCGACCTGATCAATATTTTGCGTGCCGCCACCGCCGAGCGCAGGCCTCTGCTTCATGCCTGAAAAATCCATTGCTGCTCGCGTCGGCCGTGCCTATCCGGCTGTATCGACCAGGTTAAACGGCGCGTTTCCCAGCGCGTCGCTGTCTATCGGGATATAAGTTGTCAGCGTCGTGCCATTGCCGGGCGCGCTGGTAATGACAAACTTTCCATTGAGTGCATGAATGCGCTCCTCCACGCCGACCAATCCAAACGAATTGGCCGAATTGCGTGTTTCAGGATAGATGCCGATGCCGTTGTCGGTAATCTTCATGACCAGCTGTCCCGCCTCACGATACAACTCAATGACGACGTGCGTGGCCTTGGCATGACGGATCACGTTGGTGAGCGATTCCTGCAGGATGCGGAACAGCGAGGTCGCACGCGTATCGTCAAGATAAAACTCCTTCTCGCTCATCAGGAGATCGCATGTGATGCCGCTGCGGCGGCGGAACTCCGCGACCTGCCATTCGATCGCCGCGGTCAGTCCGAGGTCAAGTACGGCGGGCCGCAGATTGTTGATGATGGTGCGGATGGTCTTCACCGTCGCATCGAGATGGTTGAGTGCATCGCGCACCTTCTGATTGAGGCGCGGATGGGATTGCCCCGTGCGCGCATCCAGCATGGAAACATCGATGCGCAACGCCAGCAGGGTCTGGCCCAGTTCGTCATGGATTTCGCGGGCAATGCGTTTGCGTTCATCTTCCTTGACGCGGTCCTGGTGCGCGGTCAGCTCGCGTAACAACTCCTGCGAGCGCTTCAGGGCCTCCATCGTCTCCTTGCGCTCGGTGATGTCCATGATCGTTCCGCGCAGCAGGGCCTTGCCTTGCATATCGCTACCGAAGCGGACGATCGAATGCACCCATCGGACTGTGCCATCAAGCTGCACGATGCGGTGCTCATGATTGAATCCTTCATCACCTGGCTGGCCATTGATCAATCCCTTGCGCACGCGGTCCCTGTCTTCGGGATGAATCCGGGCTAGGAATTCCTGGTAGCGCAGCTTGTCGCGGGACTGGCTCATGCCAAATATCCGGTACGTTTCCGCGGACCAGCTCATGGCTTCGGACGCAGGGTCCATAGTCCAGCTACCCAGACGCGCCATGTGCTGCGCTTCGGCGAGGCTGGCCTCGCTGTTGCGCAAATCAGTCGTCATTTCCCGTGCCAGTTCTACGGCGCGCCGGCGCGCGGTCAGTAACGAATAATAAATACTGTACAGCAGTGTGCTGCCGAGCAGGCCGCCGATCAGCACGATCCAGGACAGGGAAACATCGAAGCCGTTGATCATGGCTGACCTGCGCGCCAGGATTTCCGCTTCCCATACGCGCGGGCCGACGGTCATTGATACCCGCTTGACAAACAGATCATCGGCGGAAGGATCGATCGCCGGAGACCGGTTCTCATCGGTTGAAGAAGCCGCGCTATCGAACATCAGATGTTGCGGATCCATGGTCCCGGCGGCGCGCTTTTCATCATCGCGACCCGTATCGAATATCCGGACCCGCATGGTGCTCAGCACTTTCTTGTCGATGGCTCCCAGCATCAGGCGATTGATATCGAAACCGGCGCCTACCGAACCATAGTAGGCGGCGCGCCGTTGCGCGACAGTCTTCACAGGCATGCCAAGTCGATACAGCGGCACGCGCATGGCCAGGCCGATATGCTGATTCGGTCCCGTAATATGAATCAGCCTGCCGGATGACACCAGTTGGCCGGTATCGCGCGACACCGCCAGTGCATTTGCCGCAATGCTGTTTGCCGCCATGTCGATCCCGAAAGACACGGCATTGGTTTCCATCGGTTCGATATAGGTCAGTACGTTGTATTCCTTGCGTTCGCCTGCCGGTTTGATGGCGAAGGCCGGATAACCTACCGACGAAATGCTGGTATCGCGGCGTACCGATGCTTCAAAGGCGCGTTTGTCAGCCCCGGCGACGTACTGTGCAAAATTGAGATTGGTAATGCCGGGAAAACTGCTGTCGAGCTTGAGTTCGCGGACATAGGCGCGGAACTGTTCGCGTGTGATTTTTTCGTTGGTCTGGAACAGTGCCGCCGTGCCGCGTAAAACGTCGATGTACGAACGTACCCGGCTCTGCACCGCAGTCTGCGCATTGTCGGCAAGATAATCGAACTGGGACCGAGCTTTGTCATCCACAATCTGCACCACGAGCAGATGGAGCAAAAGCGAGATGGCAACGCCGAGCCACCAGACGGGAGACATGACGAGAGAAATCAGAAATCGGCGTGAAATGCTCATCTTGCTTTTTAATCCATTTGTTCGCCGTATCAGCCTTGCATGGCGCGATGACTACACGGCTGAGCGCACAAGTCACTCTTGTCCTTGACACGAGACTCATACGCATTAATGCAGTGTAACGGTTTTTTATGGCAAACCGTCATCAATGACACACTTGGTCACAGCGGTTTTTCAAGCTCGTGCGTATAACCAAAGCGTATATTGACACGAAGAAATACGCTATGCAAAAAGCTTGCGCTGGCTCAATTAAGTTACACGATTACAAGATTGTCTGCGTGCTACATTTTCCACGTTGCAAGACGCGTTGTGCTTCTTGTAAAGATAAACAACCAGACCTCCCGTTCACTCACTGCGAAAGGTGGCAGAACATGCATAAGCAAGCACACAACAAGACCCCGGAACAAATGATTGATGCCGTATTTGCATTGGATCTCGATGCAATCAAATTCAAGCTGATGGATGCCAAGGAAGGTCATGGCTGGAGCCGCGAAGAAGCCGACCGCCACGAGCTGGAATATCGTCGTTTTCTCGCACTGATCGCGAAGTACCCGGAGGAGGCGATTACGCCGAATAGCGACGTTGATAAATTCTGGCATGGGCACATCCTCGATACCATGAAATATGCGGAAGACTGTGCACATGTGTTCGGCTACTTCCTGCATCATTTTCCGTATTTCGGCATGCGTGACGACGAAGATGCCGCCAACCTGGCGGAAGCCGCAGCGCGGACGCGCCGCTTGTATGAACAGGAATTTGGCAAGACATCCGATGCAGCGCAGAGCTATTGCGCGCGGGTGACAAGTGAAGAGGGATCTTATTGCGCTCGTGTTGCGAGCCAAGGAGCTTCCTACTGCGCACGGGTGGCTGCTCCAGTGGAAGCATCCTACTGCGCACGTGTCGCTACCCCGGTTGAAGCATCCTACTGTGCACGCGTTGCCGCCCCGGTTGAGGACGCTACTTATTGCGCGCGTGTTGCGACCGGCTATTATGAATCGGCGCAACCAGCGTATTACGCAAAGATAGTCGGCAAGGGGCGTCCGGGCCTGGGTAGCGACAGGGCGTCTTAGTCAATGCATATTCAGTGAGCAGCGCATAGTCTGCCTCGGTACGGTTCCTTCTCCCCGCAACGGAGTGGGAATCGGCCGGCGCTTATGTGAGAGTCGCCGCACGCCTATAACGGCCTTTTTACCTGACCACTACCAGATTTCCTCCACTCGCTTTTGCCTGATACAAGGCCTGAAGCGCGCCCTCAGAGCCGCGTCTACTGCGGACACGCTCAAAATACACTTTTAGTTGCATCTCATCTTGCCCCCAGGAGCTACACGCTTCTTCTCCAGTATCCGGGCTGCGCATACACCGATTTCAGCATGTCAATAAAGAACCGTATCTTGGCGGGAAGATGACGTTGTTGAGGATACACCGCCATGATGTCGTAGTTGTCGAGCGCGTAGTCGTCGAGAACGGTGATCAGTTGCCCGGAAGCCAGTTCGCTCTGGATTTCCCAAGTCGAACGCCATGCCAGACCGAGACTTTCGCAGGCCCAGCGGTGCAGTAGTTCTCCATCGTTGCAGTCCAGGCTGCCGTTGACCTTGATGGTGACCGGCTTGCCATGCTGCTGGAAATACCAGCCGCGCTGCTGACCGCCTTGCAGGTTGAATGCCAGGCAATTGTGGTGTTCCAGGTCGTCGAGTGTGCGCGGGATGCCATTGCGTTCAAAGTATTCCGGGGTGCCGCAGACGACGCGGCGGTTGCTTGCCAGTTTGACCGCGACGAAATTGGGATCGATTGCGCCGCCGATGCGGATGCTGAGGTCGTAGCCTTCGCGTACCAGGTCGACGACGCGGTCGGTCAGGTTGAAAGAGATCTGGACGTCGGGGTTGGCGGCGATGAAGCCGGGGGCGTGCGGGGCGACGTGCTTGCGGCCGTAGGCAGCGGGGGCGGAAACGACCAGGTGACCGGTGGCCTTGTGACGGCCTTCCGAGATGATTTTTTCGGCGTGGTCGAGTTCATCCAGCAGTTTGCGGCAGTGGTCGAGGAAGACGGTGCCTTCTTCGGTGAGGGTGAGATGGCGGGTGGTGCGGTGCATCAGCTTTACGCCGAGGCGTTTTTCCAGGGCGTCTATGCGGCGGCCTAGCATGACGGGGGTGATGTTTTGCTCTAGGGCGGCGCGGGCGAGGCTGCCTTTTTCTACTACTTCTACGAAGGCTTCGATTTGTTTGAATTTGTCCATGGGGCTTTGGTTTGTTGTGTTGCTGGGGTTTTCGTTTCTTCGGTGAATCGGTGCTGTTAGCTCTTCGATCGGGCTTGCCGGGACTGGCCCCGGCGGGCCACCTTCTTTCTTTGCTTCGCCAAAGAAAGAAGGCAAAGAAAGGCGACCCCGGTTCGCCGCCCTTCGGGTTCCCAAAAGATCGCGGGCCAAAACGGGAAGCGAAACAAACTCGCCTGCGGCTCAGACAGGTTTCGCTTCTTTATCCGTTTTGGCCCGTGCTCTTTTGGCGTCTGCACAGGGGATTTTTTAAACCCATCCTCACCCTAACCCTCCCCTTACGCGGGCCGCCTTGAAGGGGAGGGAACTTCGGCTCGCTCGCTACGCATCGCGTTGCCGTTTTTCGTTTTTTTGGTGACACTGCCTTCTGCAGACGGTGATACAACCCTATCGCTCCCAACATCAAGAACGTTCCCTCCCTTTCAAGGGGAGGGCTAGGGTGGGGATGGGTTGAAAGAACTCCCTTCACCTGCACAGCCTTCCCAACCAGCAACCCCTTAACAGTGGCTGCACGCCGCGCTCCTGTTACCTAGCCATTATTCCATACTCAAAGTACCGAATACAACGATCGTTTATCGTCTTATCAATCTATCTGGTCGCCTATAGACTCGAGACATCAAAATTTCGACTGTTTATAGGAGGTTGTATGGCAAGAATGACCGCAGCGGAAGCGGCAGTGTATGTGCTGGAGAAGGAAGGCATGACGCAGGCCTTCGGTGTGCCGGGTGCGGCGATCAACCCGTTCTATGCGGCATTGCGCAAGCGGGGGAGCATCAAGCATATCCTCGCGCGCCACGTGGAGGGCGCTTCGCATATGGCTGAGGGCTATACACGTGCCAAGCCGGGCAATATCGGCCTGTGTATCGGTACCTCCGGGCCTGCAGGCACCGACATGATCACCGGCTTGTATTCGGCTCAGGCTGACTCCATTCCTATTCTCTGCGTGACCGGCCAAGCGCCGCGTGCGCGTCTGTACAAGGAAGATTTCCAGGCCGTGGACATTGAATCCATTGCCAAGCCTGTGACCAAATGGGCGGTCACAGTGCGCGAACCGGCGCTGGTGCCGCGCGTTTTCCAGCAGGCTTTCCACCTGATGCGCTCCGCACGTCCGGGTCCGGTGCTGATCGACCTGCCGTTCGATGTGCAGATGGCCGAGATCGAGTTCGATCCGGATACCTATGAGCCGCTGCCGGTCTACAAGCCGTCGGCGACCCGGGCGCAAGTCGAAAAAGCGCTGAACATGCTGAACGATGCTGATCGTCCATTGATCACGGCGGGTGGCGGCATCATCAACGCCAACGCGTCGGAGCTGCTGGTCGAATTCGCAGAAGTCACCGGCGTGCCCGTGATCCCGACCCTGATGGGATGGGGCACGATTGCCGATGACCATCCGCTGATGGCCGGCATGGTCGGCCTGCAGACCAGTCACCGTTACGGCAACGCCACCATGCTCGAATCCGACTTCGTGCTCGGCATCGGCAACCGCTGGGCGAATCGCCATACCGGCTCGGTCGATGTGTTTACCAAGGGACGTAAGTTCGTCCACGTCGATATCGAACCGACACAGATCGGCCGCGTATTTGGTCCTGACCTAGGCATTGTCTCCGATGCCGGCGCGGCGTTGAAACTCTTCGTCGAAGTTGCGAAAGAATGGAAGGCCGCGGGCAAGCTCAAGGACCGCAAGCAGTGGGTATCCGAATGCCAGGAACGCAAGCGCACCATGCTGCGGCGGACCAGCTTCGACAACGAGCCGATCAAGCCGCAACGCGTCTACGAGGAAATGAACCGTGCCTTCGGCCGCGAAACCTGCTACGTCAGCACCATCGGTCTGTCGCAGATCGCCGCCGCGCAATTCCTGCATGTGTACAAGCCGCGTAACTGGATCAACTGCGGTCAGGCGGGTCCCTTGGGCTGGACGATTCCGGCTGCGCTCGGTGTCTGCGCCGCTGATCCGGATCGTCCGGTTGTCGCGATTTCAGGCGATTACGATTTCCAGTTCATGATCGAAGAACTTGCCGTCGGTGCGCAATTCAAGCTGCCGTATCTGCACGTGGTGGTGAACAATTCCTACCTCGGCCTGATCCGCCAGGCGCAGCGCGGCTTCGATATGGATTACTGCGTGCAGCTGGCATTTGAAAACGTCAACGCGCCGGAACTCAACGGCTATGGCGTCGACCACGTCGCTGTCGTCGAAGGCCTGGGTTGCAAGGCGATTCGCGTTACCCGTCCGCAGGATATCCAGGATGCGTTCGGCCAGGCACGTGCGCTGATGCGGCAACACCGCGTGCCGGTCGTGGTCGAGATCATCCTCGAGCGCGTGACCAATATCTCGATGGGCACCGAGATCAATAACGTCAACGAGTTTGAAGAACTGGCAGAAAAGCCGGAGCATGCTCCGACCGCGATTGCCTTGCTGGATTAAGAGGAAGAGGAGGATACATGACAAAGTTAGCGGCCAACCTGACCATGCTGTTCAATGAACAGCCGTTCATGGATCGTTTCGAAGCGGCGGCGCGTGCCGGTTTTCGCGGCGTGGAATTTCTGTTTCCGTATGCTTTCCACGCCGACCAGATCGCCGACAAACTCAATGCATTCCAGCTTGACCTGGTGCTGCACAATCTTCCGGCAGGCAACTGGGACGCGGGCGAACGTGGCATCGCCTGCCATCCGGATCGCGTCGCTGAATTCAAGGAAGGTGTCGACGAAGCAATCCGTTATGCAAAAGTGCTCGGCACCAAGCAGCTCAACTGCCTGGTTGGCAAGGTGCCGCAAGGCGTGAGCCATGAGCAGGCACGCGAGACGGTGGTCAGCAATCTCAAGTATGCCGCCGATATGCTCAAGGAACACAATCTGCGTCTGCTGATAGAGCCGATCAACCACTTCGATATTCCCGGCTTCTTCCTGACCCGCACGCAACAGGCCGTGGACCTGATCCGCGACACCGGATCGAGCAATATCTATGTGCAGTACGATATCTATCACATGCAGCGCATGGAAGGCGAAATCGCCAATACCATCAAGGCCAACCGAGACATCATCAAGCATATCCAGCTTGCCGATAACCCGGGACGCTTCGAACCGGGCACGGGTGAAATCAACTATCGCTATCTGTTCAAGATGCTTGATGAAATCGGCTACGACGGCTGGATCGGTTGCGAATACAAGCCGCGTGCCGGTACCGTCGAAGGCCTCGGCTGGCGCGCTGCACACGGCGTATGACTCACGTTATAGAACATTAGAAAACCTTGGAGAACACAATGGCAAAAGTAGGCTTTATCGGATTGGGAATCATGGGCGCGCCAATGGCGGGTCACCTGCAGGCCGGCGGACATAAGCTGTATCTGCACGATCAAAAAAACCCGCCGTTTCAACTGATCGAAGGCGGCGCCACCGTCTGCACGTCCGGTGCTGAAGTCGCCAAGCGCGCCGACATCATCATTATCATGGTGCCCGACACACCGCATGTTGAAGCTGTACTGTTCGGCGAGAATGGTGTTGCCAGCGGTTTGACTGCAGGCAAGACAGTCGTCGACATGAGCTCGATTTCGCCGATCGCGACCAAGGGCTTTGCCAAGAAGATCAATGAACTTGGCTGTCAGTATCTGGACGCTCCTGTCTCCGGCGGCGAAGTCGGTGCAAAAGCCGCATCGCTGACCATCATGGTCGGCGGATCGGAGAGTGCCTTCAACGATGTGAAGCCTTTGTTTGAACTGATGGGCAAGAACATCACACTGGTCGGTGGCAACGGCGACGGCCAGACGACCAAGGTTGCCAACCAGATCATTGTTGCGCTGAACATCCAGGCCGTGGCGGAAGCGTTGCTGTTTGCCTCCAAGGCCGGCGCCGATCCGGCGCGTGTGCGGCAAGCGCTGATGGGTGGCTTTGCATCGTCGCGCATCCTGGAAGTGCATGGCGAACGCATGGTCAAACGCACCTTCAATCCGGGGTTCCGTATCGAACTGCACCAGAAGGATTTGAACCTGGCATTGCAGGGCGCGAAGGCGCTGGGCGTGTCGCTGCCGAACACCGCAACTGCGCAGGAATTGATGAATGCCTGTGCGGCGAACGGCATGAGCGGGCTGGATCACTCGGCTTTGTGCCGTGCGATCGAGTTGATGTCGAATCACGAGATTGCCAAAGGGTAAGAAGCGGAAAAGTTACGCTTCATGCTAGCTGGAGCCCGCTGATCGCCGCCTTCGTCCGCCAAGGGAGGAAGGTTCGCATGAAGCGGGCAGCAGAAGCGGAATCAAGCATCAAAAAGCCCATCAATTCCTTCACCCCCGTAATTGCGTAAAATAACTCACCATCCGCTCGTCAACGAACCACATCACGCTCATGCCTGACCTCAATCCTCGCCAGCTTCTGCTCGACATGTACACTGCGGCCGTCGACGCCGTCAGTGCGGACAAATGTCTTCCTGCCTTCCTGCCGAAACCGTCTCCAAACGGCCGTACGCTGGTGATCGGTGCAGGCAAAGGCGCAGCGGCAATGGCAAGGACTGTCGAGCAGCATTGGGAAGGTGACATCAGCGGGCTGGTGGTTACCCGCTACGAGCACGGTGCGGAATGCAAACGCATCGAGGTGGTGGAAGCGGCACATCCGGTTCCGGATGAAGCAGGACGCCGTGCCGCCGGGCGCATGATGGAGATGGTCACGGGACTGACTGAGAACGACCTGGTACTGTGTCTGATTTCCGGTGGTGGCTCCGCGTTGCTGGCCCTGCCGGGCGAAGGCATCACGCTGGAGCAGAAGCAGGCGGTCAACAAGGCCTTGCTCAAGAGCGGTGCAACCATTTCGGAAATGAATTGCGTGCGCAAGCACTTCTCTGCCATCAAGGGTGGCCGTCTTGCGCTCGCATGCGCGCCGGCACGCGTCGTGACTCTGCTGATTTCCGATGTGCCGGGAGACGATCCGGGCGTCATCGCCAGCGGCCCCACCTTGCCCGATCCCACAACCTGCGCCCAAGCGCTGGCTATCCTGCGCAAGTACGAGATCGAAATTCCTCCCAACATGGAAGACTATCTCGCATCCGGCGCAGGCGAAACACCCAAACCGGATGATCCTCGCTTTGCGCGCAACAGCCATCATGTGCTTGCGACCGCCCAGCAGGCGCTGGAAGCGGCAGCCGATGTTGCCCGTAACGCAGGCATTACGCCTTATATTCTGTCCGACGAAATGGAAGGCGAAGCACGTGACGTCGGCATGGTGCATGCGGCCCTCGCGCGTCAGGTCGCCTTGCGCGGCCAACCCTTCAGCAAACCATGCGTCATCATTTCCGGCGGCGAAACGACGGTCACCGTGCGCGGCAAGGGACGTGGCGGGCGCAATGCCGAATTCCTGCTCAGCTTTGCGGCCACCATGAACGGCATGCCGGGCGTCCATGCAATCGCCTGCGATACCGATGGCATCGATGGTTCCGAAGACAACGCGGGGGCGTTGTACAACCCGCAATCGGTCTCGCGCGCCGAAGCGGTCGGCATGCGCGCGCGCGCCATGCTCGACAACAACGATGGCTATGGCTTTTTCAGCGCACTGGGCGACCTGGTCGTCACTGGTCCGACGCGCACCAACGTCAATGACTTCAGGGCGATCCTGATTCTTTGAGTTACCAGGGCGGCTATAACCTGATTCATTCTTAACCAACAGCGCGAGTCCCGCATGCCGGGCTCGGTGGCGGCTTGCGCCTGTTCGAACTGCAAAGTGAACAATATGCGACGTCAACGCAAGGCAAAAATCGTAGCGACTCTCGGGCCGGCCACTTCGAGCAAGGAAGCCATACAGGCTTTGTTTGAAGCGGGTGCCGATGTCTTCCGTTTCAATTTCAGCCATGGCTCCCACGACGACCATCGCGCCCGTTACGACATCGTGCGAGAGGTCGAGCGTAGTGTTGGCCGCCCGATTGCCATCCTGGCCGACCTGCAAGGACCGAAACTGCGTATCGGGCAATTCGCTGAAGGCAAGGAAGTGCTGAAAGCCGGCCAGGAATTTACGCTCGATCGCAATCCTGCACCCGGAGACCGCAAGCGTGTCTGCCTGCCGCATGCCGAACTGTTCGATGTCATCGCCGCAGGTCAGTCCCTGCTGATCGATGATGGCAAACTGCGGCTGGAAGTCATCGAGAGCGACGGATACACGATTCGCACCACCGTCGTCGCCGGCGGCACCATTTCCGACCGCAAGGGCGTCAATGTACCGGATGTCGTGTTGCCGATTCCCGCATTGACTGAAAAGGACAGGCGCGATCTCGACTTCGCGCTGGCTCTCGGTGTCGACTGGATCGCCTTGTCTTTCGTGCAGAGGCCGGAAGACCTGCTGGAAGCTCGCGAACTGATCCGGGGGCGCGCCGGCCTGCTGGCCAAGCTGGAAAAGCCTGCTGCGCTGGATCGTCTCGACGATATCGTGCGTGTGTCCGACGCCATCATGGTGGCGCGGGGCGACCTGGGAGTGGAGCTGCCGCCAGAACGCGTACCCGGTGTGCAGAAGCGTATCCTGCGCACGTGCAGCCAACAGGGTAAACCGGTAGTCATCGCCACTCAGATGCTGGAGTCGATGATCTCGGCGCAGGTACCAACACGGGCGGAAGCCTCCGATGTCGCCACCGCAATCTATGACGGCGCGGATGCCGTGATGCTGTCAGCCGAATCGGCAAGCGGCGCCTATCCGGTCGAGGCGGTTGCCATGATGGACCGTATTATTGTCGAAGTCGAACGTGATCCACTCTACCGCAGTCTCATCGATGCGCAGCGCGGCGATCCGCTGCCGACGCGTGGCGATGCGATTTGTGCGGCGCTACGCAGCGTGACGCAAATTCTTGGTGCGCGCGTCACGATCACCTATACGACTTCCGGCCATACCAGCTTGCGCGCCGCTCGCGAACGACCCGCGGCACCGATCCTGAGCATCACGCCGCATATGTCGACCGCCCGCAAGCTGGCGCTAGCCTGGGGTGTGCACACCACGGTCAGCCCGGATGTGCGCAGCGTTGATGAAATGGTTGCTGCAGCCTGCCGTACCGCATTGAGGGAAGGATTTGCACAGCCGGGCGATCAGGTGGCAATTGCCGCCGGTATGCCGTTCGCCGAATCGGGAACCACCAATCTGCTACGGATTGCCGAAATCTGGGACCAGCCGACATGATTGCAAAAGGGCGGTGCTTCAGGATCGGAATACGCTGAGCGCTCGCACCAGCTTGCGGGTCTGGTCCTGCAGGCTGTGCGCGGCAGCAGCGGCCTGCTCATTGCCATGGCGCGCCAGATGGTTCTTCGGTAATTACATACTGCGCGCACTCTCCGCAAGCTGTCTCGCCAGTCTCTGGTGTGCTTCGATGAGTGTGCCGGTTTCCACCGTGATGCAACGACCTTCGCGCACGATAACGCGGCCATTGACGATGCTGTAGGCGACATTGACCGGCGTGCTGAACACGAGCGCGGCAACCGGGTCGTGCAGCGCACCGGCAAAGCCGATGTGGTTCAGGTCGAACAGCACGATATCCGCCGACATGCCGGGTGCCAGTGCGCCGATGTCGTCGCGGTTCAATACCTTCGCCCCGCCCAGCGTCGCAATCTCCAGTGCCTGACGCGCCGTCATGGCATCGGGTCCATAACCCACGCGCTGCAGCAGCATCGCCTGTCGCACTTCACCGAGCATGTGGCCTGAATCGTTCGATGCCGAGCCATCGACACCCAGACCCACGGGCACACCGGCATCGATCATTTTGCGTACCGGTGCAATACCCGAGGCCAGGCGCATGTTCGAACAGGGGCAGTGTGCAACACCGGTACCGCTATGCGCGAACACGCGCACGCCGTCATCGTCCAGCTGTACGCAATGCGCATGCCAGACGTCATGCCCTATCCAGCCGCAGTCTTCTGCGTACTGCGCCGGCGTCATGTTGAATTTTTCGCGGCTGTAGTCAATGTCGGTCACGCTCTCGGCGAGGTGCGTATGCATGGAAACACCGAAGTGGCGCGCCATGGTTGCCGATTCGCGCATCAGGTCACGCGATACCGAGAACGGCGAGCAGGGCGCAACGACAATGCGTTGCATCGCATGCCGTGACGGGTCGTGCCAGGTTTCGATGAGGCGTTGCGTATCTTTGAGGATGGCGTTTTCTTCTTCGACGACCCGATCTGGCGGCAAGCCCCCTTTGCTCTCCCCCACGCTCATCGAACCGCGCGCTGCATGAAAGCGCATGCCGATCTGATGCGCCGCTTCGATACTGTGGTCCAGACGGCAACCGTTCGGATAGATATAGAGATGATCGCTGGTCGTGGTGCAGCCTGACAGCAGCAGTTCGGTCATCGCGGTCTGTGTCGACACGCTGACCATCTCCGGTGTCAGGTTGGCCCAGATAGGGTAGAGGTTCTGCAACCAGTTAAACAGTTCGCCGTTCTGCGCAGCCGGGACGACACGCGTCAGGCTTTGATACATGTGATGATGGGTATTGATCAGGCCGGGCATGACGACATGGCCGCGTGCATCGATGACTTCGTCCGCCATCGCCGGCAGCGCGTCGGTGGAGCCAACCTGTTCGATCACATTGTCGCGGATGAACACGGCACCATCGGCGATTTCACGCCGGTCCTTGTCCATCGTTACCAGCACATGTGCATTCTTGATAAGAAGGGTTTTGCTCATGATGTTCGATTGATGTTGCGTGTGTTATGCCATTATTCCGTACGGGCGATCTCGCGCTTATCGCTTGCTGCCGAAATTCATCAGGAAATGCAGAAATACCTGTGCCGATACCTCGGCATCTTCGGCTGTCATCGTCTCCATCGGATTGTGGCTGATGCCGCCATTGCCGCAACGGATGAACAGCATCGCTACGTCGGTGATCGCCGCCATGGCCATCGCATCATGGCCAGCCCCGGATGTCAGCATGAATGGTGTGACACCCGCATGGGTAACGGCATCGGACAATTGCGTCATGAGCCGGCTCGCACAGGGAATGGCCGCAGCAGTCATCAGGTGCTCCACCGACGCCTGCACTTTCCGGCGCGCGCAGATGGCGTCCATTTCATGCAGGATATCCGCCAGCGCCGCATCGCGTGTCTTGTCTTCAGCCGCACGTACATCCAACGATAATCGGCATGCGCCCGGGATGACATTCACAGAACCGTGTGGAACCTCGATCTGGCCCACGGTGCCCACCAGCGATGGATACCTGGCACAGCGTTCTTCAATATACAACACCAGTTCGGCCGCGGCGGCTACGGCATCCCTGCGCAACGCCATCGGCGTCGTGCCTGCATGACCCGCCACGCCGGCGATGCTGATCATGTGCCGGGAACTGCCCGCGATGGAAGTCACGATGCCGACCGGCAGGTTGCGCTCCAGCAGGACCGGCCCCTGTTCGATATGCACTTCGACGAACCCGAGCAGGTCTTCCCGGCGTCGTGCGATCCGCGCAATGTCGTCCGGGTTATGTCCGGCATCCAGGAGGGCTGCACGCATCGTGATGCCTTCCGCGTCGTATTTGTCCAGCAGGGACATATCGAAGCGGCCGGCGATGGCATTGCTGCCCAGGAAAGTGCTCTTGAAACGCACCCCTTCCTCTTCCGCAAAGCCGATGATCTCGAGATGAAAGGGAAGGCGTTGGCCACGCTCGTGCAAAAGCCTCACGACTGCAATCGGCAACAGAATGCCTGTCCGGCCATCGTATTTGCCGCCGTTGCGCACCGTGTCGTAATGCGAGCCCGTCATCAAGGTTTTCGCATTCGGGTCATCTGACAGATAACGGCCACTGACATTGCCGACTGCATCGATAGCGACTTCCATGCCGGCCTCACGCATCCAGGTGGCAAGCTGTACCGCGGTCTTGCGGTGCGCCATGGTCATGTAGGCGCAGGTTAGCCCCTCATCGTCATCGCTCCAGCTGCCAATGACGTCGGCCCAATCCATGATGGTGCGGCCGAGCACCGGCGCCGGTGGCGTACTGGAAAAGAAATGGGTTTTGATAGAGAGATCGGTCACGCTTTACATGGGCAGGAGTGCTGACAGGATGTCATCATGACCGATAGTAAAGCCCACCGCCTGCGGGAGTATATGAATCCAATGATAGATGGCTTCAGTGTGTCGATATATATAAGCCGGGAGCCACTGCCAGTGACGAGGAAGAACTCAGTCTGCCATACGGGCAGGCCACCGGTCCGATGCACCTGCCTCGTTATTTACGCTCTATTTTGGCAATAGCGACTTGGCCGTTCCTGAAATCAGTTCGCGCAACCATTTATGTTCGGGAGCATGGTGGACACGTTCATGCCATAGCTGATAGAAGCGCATGGCTGGAAACTTGATCGGCACGGTGAAGGTTTTCAGCGGCAGGTTCTTCTCATAGAAACGCATGAACTGCCGGCCAGTCGTCAGTACCAGGTCGCTACGGGTGAGCATATATGGGATCAGACCGAAATACGCTGACTCGACCACGACATTGCGGTGCAGGTTCTGGCGCGCGAGGAAGGATTCGATCACTCCAAAGTAGCCGGCCAGCATCTGCGATGGCGCGACATGCGGCAGCGACAGGTAATCTTCAACGGTCATCTCTTCGGGGCCGGTGCGCAGCGCATACGCACAGTCGGCGCGCATGATGCAGGCGATCTCATCTTCGAACAGCTTGGACATGTGCAGGTGCTGAGGCGGTTCTTCCCAGTTGGCGATGACAAGGTCGAGCTCACCATCCGACAGCAGTTTCAGATAGTCGATCTCCGGCCCCAGTCCATGGATGACGACCCGGCTGCGAGGCGATTCACGGCGCACGCCAGCGACAATGTTGGGCAAAAACTGGCTGTCGAGATAGTCGGGCGCTGCGATATGGAAAGTGCGAGCCTCATGCTGCGGTGCGAAAGCCGCCTTGTGTGCAAACAGCTTTTCCGTTTCGTCGAGGATCTGCTTGGCCGGTTTCAGCAGGCTTTCGCCGTGCTGGGTTGGCACCATTCCCCGGGCACCCCGTACCAGCAAAGGATCACCGGTCAGTTCACGCAGCTTGCGCAGCGAGGCGGAAATGGAAGGTTGCGGCTGATTGAGCTTCAGCGCGACGCGCGAGACGTTCTTCTCTGACAAAAGCAGGTACAGAATGCGGATAAGATGTATGTCCAAGTGATCTGGCAAGCCTGCCATTACAGCCTCTATATTGGGTTGGGTATGCAAAATATACTTTATGCGCCATGCTTCGGGCTACAAAAAAGTCTATCTTGTCATGGTGGCGCATCAAACCGCATTGGATGAATGCCGGGTATATCGGAAGTTCAACATTTCCGGCATGCGAAGCGTGCCAAAGCCACCCGATTTAATCGGGACGGCACAGCTGGGATCATGTACTCATGCGAGCCGGATGGTCGCACGCGGTGCCAACAGAGTTCTGTAGTACTCCCAAGGGAGTGTGAGTTGGAGGCAGGGAGACCTGCCTCCTTTTTTATTGGTCGTGGACGTCGAGGTAGTACCGGTAATACAGAGCGTTTTCGATCGCCCCGCATGCTAGCGCTTACGATGCGGTTGGACGACCTAATGCCAGCACGCGCTGCAGGAGTGCCCCAACCTTGAACTGGCGCTGTTTGCTGCGCAAGCCCTGTAGATAGGTAGAAGTCGACATAGGCACAACCCGCTCCGGCAAATTGGAGAGCACGCTTGCATGCTCGGCTTCTGCGTCGCCGATCAGCAGCACGATCGCTTCCGTTCCGCGCGCCAGTTCCCTTCCGAGGATTTCTCCCGCCGCCTGCTCGTTCTGGTGACGCGCCATCTCGTCGCTGTGCCTGCGCTTGAGCACAATGAATTCTTCGAACTCTTCGGTGCACTGCACGCTGACGCCGTGGCCGTCATTTGAACGTATCCATTCAAGGGCATCCGGCACGCCGGGGATGTCGATGTGGGACAGCAGGGCATGCCTGACCATGTCGGGAATCAGAATGCGGATGTCCGGTGCAAGCGATAGCAAGGTATCAAGTTCGTCGACATCGGCCAGGTCGATCAGGGGTTGGGCATCGGTAACGATCAAGGAAGTAGTGTTCATGGCGGCTCTCCGGTCGCCATCCGATTCAAGTCTGGATTGGCGACATGTCATCACGGTAAGTGAACTGTATATTTATACAGTATAAGCGCGATTCTTGAAAAAGCACCAGAACCATCTGTAGCGAAAAGTTACCTGCTTTAAAAGCGTTATGAAAAAATCAGCTACTTACAGGGCTTAATAAGAAGCTTTCAGGTGTATTTGGTTTGCGCAATTGTTACGAAATAGAACGCTAGCGCATACTGCCAAAGAGATGGCGAAAACTGCGCATGTGGCTCCGGATGGCGTCCTTGTCTGCAGGAATCAAACTATAGGCGAGCCCGATGCGGCTAATCAGTGCAATGACGTCATCCAGCGATGCGTGCGTCCCATCATGCTGTTCGACGTAGCGCCGGTACGGTTCGTCAAGCACCTTGTGCCACAAGGGCTTGATATTCTCGACGATGTAGGGGAGCACTGCCGTGGTCACACTCCTGGCCAGATAGTCGTGATGAAACCCCGCGTGACGCTGCCGGTAGAGGGCAATGAAACAGATGCATTCTTCGAGATACGCCCCGAAGTCACGCTCGTAGTCTGACAAACTGCGTTGCATCTCTTCGAAAAACGACTGGTTCTCCGCACTGACGGCGGCTTCAATCAGTTCGTTTTTGGAACCGTAATAGCGATACAGGGTTCTGCGCGAGATGTTGGCGCGCTTGGCCACATCGTCGACAGTGAATCCTTCGATGCCGAGTTCGGACATGCAATCGAGCGCGGAACGCAAGATCACGGATCGCCCGTCCTCAAAATAATCCATCCGGGTAGCGTCGCCCCAGCGAAGTTGTCGACTCATACAGATCTTTCCTCTTGATACGCGGTGCGCTTTTCGTTGCGAAGTGCCTCTAGTATTGCATGAACCCTCGGGCTATTGCACAAATTCTAAATTTCGTGCCACAATCGTGACACATTTAATTAATTTCGTGCCATAGACACTCGGAAGCGGTCAGCCGCATGTCGCCCCACTTGTGTCTGAAGTGCGCGTCAATAAACAACAGCAACATATCGCAACGCAACGATCAACCATCAACAGGAGAATATCCATGAACCCAGCCTGGCTTGGTCCGATTCGGCAGATAGGCTACGTCGTCGACAGCGTAGACGCCGCCATGGCACATTGGACACGCCACACCGGAATCGGCCCCTGGACCTGCTTTCGTAACGTGACAATGGAGGGGCAGCAGCACGGCGAAGGGACCCATATCAGGATGAATGTCGGTCTTGCCTACCAGGGAGAATTACAGATCGAGTTGATTGAACCGTTGAACGATACGCCGTCGCCGTATCGGGGAGCGAACGGGTGTCTCCTGGTCGGGATGCATCACATTGCGTGGTTAAGCCGTAACCTCGAGCACGATATTGCCCGGGTGACTGCCAGCGGTCTGGAGATGTGCTTTCAGGGTGGAAACGCATCGACGCGCGTGGCTTATCTTGAGCAGCCTGGCTTGCCGGGTACGCGCTTCGAACTGATTCAGGTGACCGACGAAGTAGAGGCCATGTTCTTGCGCGGCATCGAGGTCAGTCGATCGTGGGATGGCGGCTACCACGTCGAGGATATCAATCTGGACCAAACGGGGAATTAGATGATACGTCAAGCAAGACTCTATGGGCCGCGGGACCTGCGCGTCGAGGAAGTGCCGTTTCCAACCATGCACGACGATGATGTGCTGGTCGATGTATCGGCTTGCGGCATTTGCGGCAGCGACCTCGGATTCTACGAACGCGGCAGCATACGTGGTGACGGACAGCCGATGCCGCTGGGCCACGAGTTTTCCGGCGTGATACGCGCTGTGGGTTCGAGCGTCCAGCACTTCGTTCCCGGCATGCGCATCGTCGTCAATCCGATGGCAAACGGCGTCATGATCGGGATAGGAAGCGACGACGGCGCATTGTCACCGACCGTCTGTGTGCGCAATGTGAGCCGAGGTCCGATTCTTCATGCATTGCCCGACCACGTTCCCACCGAACTCGCCGCACTGGTTGAGCCATTGGCAGTGTCTCTACATGCGGTCAACCGATCACGAATAACGGCTGGCGAGCGCGCGCTCGTACTGGGTGCAGGTGCGATCGGTCTGGGTATCGTTGCAAGTCTGAAGCAGCGTGGCATTGCGCAGATTGCAGTGGCCGATGTGTCCAGCAAGCGTCTGGAGATCGCGGCCAGACTCGGCGCGGATGTGCTGATCGATCCTGGACACCAGGATGTATGGCAATCGCTCGCGCAAACCCACGGCACGGTTCCAACGCTTCTCGGCACTGTAGCACCCGCCACTCACGTGATCTTCGAAAGCTCTGGCGTGGGCAGTGTACTGCATGACGCGATCAGTCATGCGCGCGACGGAGCACGTATAACGGTGGCCAGTACTTATAAGCAGCCGCTATCGATTGACTTTTCGATTTTGCTGGTCAAAGAGCTGGAGATGATCGGCACGATGTGCTACCCGACGGAATTCGCGGCGGCGCTTGACCTGATAGCGTCCGGGACATTCGAGGTAGAGGCGATGATCAGTCACCGCTTTGCTCTCGGCGAGATCGACAAAGCCTATCAAACTGCCGCTAACCCACATGCTTCGGCGAAGGTATTGGTTATGCCCGGCGGGTAAGGCAAGACAAGACAGTCATGAATCGGTGGATGTCGATTGGGTTCATGGCAATGACTGACAGCACCACGGTGCGCACCCGCCAGCATGCGGCCGGCGCCCAAGACCTTGCCATCCTTGCTAACCAATTCAAAGCTCATGTCGTTTGCGTTTGTTGATCGGAAAAGAAGGCAATGAATTGCCAAACTATAGCAAGGAGCCCATGCATTCAAAGTTGTGTGGAAGCAGGTAGCAATCTGCTCATGGATATTTCATTTTTGTTCATTAGTGCTTTGTCATCTAGTGCCCGTGTCGATGGTGGATGTCCGGGTAATGCTTGTGCGAATGCCGAAGTACGCCATGAGGGTGCGGATGCACGTGCGGTTCGCTTCCATCCCAATCAAAATCGTGCTTGTGCTGGTGATGTGCGTCATGTCGATGTGCGTGGGTATGGTCCATCGGCTCATGGGTATGCTCGTGCTCATGCGATTCGGTCAGATGGAGCCAGATACCCGCTCCCATCAACGCCGCCGCAATCCAGAACACCAGCTCCGGGGATTCACCCAGCATGAAGAGAGAAAGCGCCGCCCCGACAAAAGGCGCGGCCGAAAAGTAAGCGCCGGTCCTGGCTGTGCCCAGGTGACGTAGTGCGAGCACAAACATGACCAGGCTCAGGCCATAACCACAAAAGCCGACGGCACCGGCGGTGACAGCTGTTCTTGTTTCCGGCAGCTCATATCCCAGAGCAAAGGCAAGTCCCAGATTGACCGAACCGGCTACCAGACCTTTAATGCCCGCGGTCTGTACCGCATCGCTCGCGGAGACCTTTCTGGTCAGGTTGTTGTCAATCGCCCAGCAGAGGCAAGCCGCTGTAATTGCAATGGCACCCCAGGGCACCCCCAGCGCTGGACGTTCGCTCCAGGACAGGAGTACGCCCGCCACCACAATCAACACCATGCCGGCAAAAATTCGCTGATCGAAATTTTCCTTGAAGATAAACCAGGCCAGAAGCGCGGTAAGTACGCCTTCCATGTTGAGCAGAAGCGAGGCCGAAGATGCGGGTGTGAGAGTCAGGCCGACCATCAAGAGCAACGGCCCGGCGATGCCGCCTGCGACAATCGCGCCAGCCAGCCATGGCAAATCCGGCTTGGTCAAGGGAGCTACATTAGTTTGCTGATTGTTCCGAGTCGCAATTTTTCTGAAAACAAACCAGGTCAGCAATCCGAGCCCACTGCCTAAATACAGCAGCCCCGCCAGGGTAACGGGCGCAATCTGGCCGACCAGTGTCTTTGCGAATGGTGTGCTGGCGCCAAAAAGCACTGCAGCCACCAGTGCATAAAAGACGCCACTATGCATAAAAATTCTCCATTCGTATCTTGCTATTCCAGTTTAGGGACACATCTAGGAGTCTTTAGTTGTGCATGTACAATACCGCTTCGTTAACAACAGGGATCAACGGGATAACCGTGTAATCCTGCCTCAGTGGATATATTAATTATCCTTGGACTCATTCTTCTCAATGGCGTTTTCGCCATGTCTGAACTAGCCGTCGTTTCTTCCAAACGTATCCGGCTCGAAAAACTTTCTGAAAACGGCAGCCGCGGAGCGCGCGCAGCGTTACAGCTGGCTGATAGCCCAAGTCGCTTCCTTTCTACCGTTCAAGTAGGCATTACCCTCATTGGCATTTTCAACGGTGCTTTCGGTGAAGCCTCCCTTGTCGCGCGTCTGACGCCACAAGTTGCAAGCATCCCGGCTTTGGCCGAATACGCACGCGAAATGGCACTTGGTATTGTGGTTGTCGGCATTACCTTTGCATCGATTGTGCTTGGCGAACTCGTCCCCAAGCGAATCGCCATGCAATACCCGGAAGCCGTTGCCACAGTCATTGCCACGCCGATGCAGTGGCTGTCACGAATTGTCTCGCCTTTCGTGAAGATCCTTTCTGTCGCCACCGAAGCCATCATGCGCCTGCTTGGATTGCATAAGCATGAGGAGGCAAGGGTGACAGAAGAGGAAATCACCGGCCTCATCAAGGAAGGCACACATGCCGGCGTCTTCGAAAAAACCGAGCATGACATTGTCACGCGTGCACTTCGACTCGACGACCAGCGTCTTGGCGCGCTGATGACGCCGCGCACGGACCTTGAATTCATCGACCTCAACGACACGGTTGAACAAAACCTGGCCAAGATTGCAGATAGTCCGTTCAGCCGCTTCCCGGTCTGCCGCGGCAACCGTTCTGAAGTGATTGGCATTGTCCATGCCGGCGACTTGTTCGAGCAAGCGATTCGCGGCAAGGCCATGTCGAGTGTCGATATTGAGCAGGCCGTCAAACCACCGTTATACGTGCCTGAATCGGTCAGCGCGATGGATTTGCTGGAAACATTGAAGAAACATCGTTCCGAACTGGCTCTCGTTATTGATGAGTATGGTGAAATCCAAGGGATGGTCACGTTAAGCGATGTGATGGGTGCCCTGGTTGGCGATGTGTCGGTCATTGATGATGACGAACACGAGGCCGATGCCGTACAGCGGGAAGATGGTTCGTGGTTGATTGATGGTGGGGTGTCGCTCGACCGCTTCCGCGATATTATGGATGTTAATGTCCGCTTCCCCGAAGAGGCGAATGGGAACTACCATACGCTTGCAGGCTTTGTTCTGGCACAGCTTGGTCATATCCCCGAAGCTTCCGAACACTTTGAATGGAATGAGTACCGATTCGAAGTCATCGATATGGACCGCCAGCGGATTGACCGCCTTCTCATCTCGCGCATACCGAAAGCCGGGACCACAATCACTGAACAGGCTCAGTAGGTAATCCACTTTCTATACTGTGCACGGATGCACATCACAAAGTAAAACCCGCATGGACAAACGCCTCATGCGGGTTTTTTCTTGTAAGGGAAGTCATCCCCTAATAGGGCACTCTCACAGTGCCGTGAACGGTAATTCCTGGTTCGACGACTATGGGTGGAGGAACCGGAACATACACTGGCGCGGGCACGTAGTGGCCATGGCGTGCTCCCTTACACTTGCGCTCCTCTTTGTATTCGCCATTCTTCTCGAGTTTACGCTCCACCTTACAGTTGCCGTCCCAATACTCTTCCTTGTACTCGTGACGATCGTGGCCGCGGCCACGTCCCTTGCCGTGCCCGCTTTCATCTTTGTGGGGGTCAGCGAAGGCCGATATCGGAAGGAGAATCGCTGCAGAAAGTAAATATATGGAAAGTTTTTTCATGGTCAGTTAAGGGTTTTCTTTCTCATCATAGAGATATTGGTTGCAATGAACCAGACAGGAGGTGCAAAAACTGTAACGGAGTATTTCTTGGTTATCCGAATAGTTTACTTATGGATGCGCCTCTGGCGAGGTATCAAGGCGCTCGGTTGTGTCGCGTTGCGGGAAGGTGCTTATTATGTAGCCCGGGCCAACGCGCTGGAAAGCAACGTCTCGCTGTATTACACCGTTGATGGCGTTCGCAAGACGATCAAGTATGTCGACGCACCCGTAACGCCACATGTCTGGCATGCCTTGCGGATGAGCTATAAAGGGAACAGCATCCAGGTTTCACTGAATGGTAAAGCGTATATCGACACAAGGGACAGTCACATTTCCGGTCCAGGCAAAGTAGGCGTCTGGACCAAAGCTCACAGCGTGACCGTCTTTGATGATTTCACCCACAACGCGCTACGGGCAGTAAATGACAGCAACAATCATTTGCTGTGTCGGACATCCGCTTTCGGAGATGGCGACGGTCCCCGGCAAGAGTCGTTTTCTGAAGCCAGCAATGCGCGCTTAATCAACGCCAGCTTCGATCCGATTACGCCCATTGGCTTTTGCCTGATAGAGCCTGCGATCGACTAGTTCCACGAATTCGCTTAATTCATCCTGCGAGTCAGGCACCACCGTTCCAATGCCCATGCTGACAGTCACGCTACTGGCGACATGGGATTGGGCATGGGGGATGCCTTCCCTCGTAAGCAGTTTGCGACAACGCTCGGCGACTTGGAGTGCGACGGCAGCATCAGTTTCCGGCAGTACCAGTACGAATTCCTCACCCCCCAAGCGAGCGCAGAGGTCGCGCGAACGGCCAGCGGCCGTATCAAGCACATGCGCGACACGCTTGAGGCATTCATCGCCAGCCCGGTGTCCGTAGTGATCGTTGTACTGTTTGAAGAAATCGATATCGACAAGGATCAAAGAAATCGGGAGCCGGCTTGCGCGGGATTTTGCCCACTCAACGTCGAGGAGTGCATCCAACATCCGTCGGTTGGCTACGCCAGTCAAACTGTCCTTGTAGGACAAGGTCTCAAGTTCCTCCTGTAACTTCAAGATCTTGTCTTCGGCTTTTTTTCGCTCACTGATGTCAAACATGAACCCGACGAGTGAATCAACCGTACCATCCGGCTTGCGTAAGACATGCACCACATCGCGAATCCAGATGTATTCTCCATCCGCCGTAATGGCGCGGTAGTCAGCCTCATGGTCAACCCCTTGTTGAGACTGCGAAACGCAGAAATCCACCGTCTTTTGGCGATCTTCAGGGTGAATACGGTCGGCCCAGTCGTTGACGGACACCCAACTGGCTTGCGTCCAACCAAGAAGTTTTTCGATCTGCGGCCCAATATAACTGAACTGCATGGTGCTCCAGTCGATTCGCCACGGAATAGCCTTGGTTGACTCGAGCAGCGTTCGGTAGAAGCTTGGGTCTTCATACGTGGTTTCGCGAGCAGGCAATTCAATTGTCATTAGGTTACCTCGGCTTAACAGAGCAGCTACACACTGCTCTCGGGATACTGGCTAGCTTGCCATAAATTTCTGAAAAGAAATACCTTATCTTTATCTTATAGTTGCTTATTTTCGGCATCATAGCCAAAAGCAGAAATAGTGCAGTTGGAGAGTTAAATCAACAGATGCAACGCAACAACAATAACAAATCGTAGTACTTACGCTGTTGTGCGGACTTTGTTGCTCACGGTATATTGCTTGTCCTTCCTTTGCTCTGCCTGCATGAAACGCTTCAGGCATATTTTTTTCACCATGAAATTCTTCAAGTATTGCGTTGCAGCTCTTCTTCTTCCCCTCGCACTTTCGGGTTGCGGTGTTCTTGCAGCGCCTTGCCGGGTCGCTTCGGCTGGCATCAAGATGGTGCCCATTGTCGGACATGTGGCCGCCGTACCTACCGACGCCTGCGCTGCGGTGATCGACCCCTGAACCCGTTTCGTTCACTCCGCATGGCTTTCACGGCTATGTGCAAAAAGACATCTTCGGCCGTAAAGGCTTATACTCTCGGTCCCTGTCGTTTCGGCTGACGGGGACATCGACGTTTCCGGCATAACAAGTTCAGCGGCTAACGGCATGCGAATCCATGAAACAGGCATGTCATTGTCAAATGAATTCGATGTTGGACCCTGCGCGATCAAAACGCGCGCTTCCCCGACACAGTAAACTGGTATGTAGCCGCCGCGCAGCCGCGTGATTTGTTGCGTAGCTTTGCCCGCGGCCGCTGCATGCTTTTTCATTGTCAACACTTTAGGATTGATAGCAGATTGAATACCACACGAAACAAGCGCTGGAATGGACATCTTGACAGCCTTCCGCGCGACTTCCTGAAGGAAGTACAGACGAAAATGGAATCCTACGGCGACAAGGTTCAGTTTTCCCTGGTCAGCGGTGGCGGGCATCCAAGCTACCAGGTAACAAATACACTTGGGAAAAAAATGGCGTTCGACCGCAATCATCATTTGTTGAATGCGGACGAGGCGGACTTTGCAGGCGCCAATGCAACCGGCATGTTGACTATTGACCAGATCAAAGCGGCCATTGCAGGCGTGGGTCTCAACTCTGGATCGATGGCGAAATCAGTGCGGGTCACCCGCGCCAGCCCGGGAACCAAGCGCACGTCGGCAGCGAAGGTAAACGAACTGTTCGCGGTAGAACGCTACGAGTACTTCAAGAACAACCGGCAAACCCTGCCGCCAACGATCTCTGAACACAGCGATGAAATCACCGCGCTGATGCAGAACGGTAAGTCGGCCGCCGATGCGTTTAATGAAGTGGTTGCCAAGTACTATTCCTGATCAACTGTAAAGGAGGCTTGCAGTTGGTGTAGCAGGCAGCATGTGCACCGAATCGATGTTGCCGGCATTCCCTGCGAGTCGTCTTTCTTTTAACCCGATGGCGGCACAGCCCTCTCGATTGATTGTTTGAGGGTCGCGTCATCTTGCGTCGACTCTGGCTGCGGGTCTGCGGTTTCAGGGGATTTTTCCCTGACGGTTTTTGCAACCGCTTCTGAAGGGCTTGCCTGTGTCGTCAGTCCCTCCGCGCCGACATTCTGCGGCATGCGGCCAACCCGTCGAGCTTCATCGGATTGTTCGTCGAAATTTTGTTCCTCTGCGACCGAATAGCGGCCGTCTTGCGGATTGTCCTCGGAAGACTGCGACAGCGAGTGCTCCGACTGCGTACTCTCATCAAGCTGCGGATGGCCTTGCGGCATTGCCTGAACGCTTTTTCCCTTGTCTGCCGATTGCTGGTTGCTTGCCATGATGAATCTCCTGGTTGAATAATTGTCCACGTTGATGAGAGCGTACAAGGCGCTACAAGTTGCGCAACAATCCGACATGAGGATTTGCGATGATGATGGCATGTGCGACTATTCATGCACATGCGGTAATGAAGGGATATGCCATGGGAATGAATGATAAATATGCGACGCAGGAGCCGGATCGGTCGGAAATCGATGCGCTGGAGGGACCGGCGGTGGTGGAGTTCGGCGCACCCTGGTGTGGCTTCTGCCTTGCGGCGCAGGCACCAATTGCGTCTGCGTTTGCCACGCATCCGGACGTACGTCATATCAAGATTGAGGACGGCAGCGGCCGTCGTCTTGGACGCTCGTTCAAGGTCAAGCTATGGCCAACACTCGTGTTCCTGAATAATGGTCAGGAAGTTGCGCGGCTCGTTAGGCCGGCTGACGAAAAATCGATACGGGACGCGCTGCGGAAGATCGATCCACGCGGTCAGTAAAACGACATGTATTTACTGGCCCTGTACTAACAGCTAGCTCTAGCTATGGGTCAAGCAACGCTTCGCAACGTGTAGAACGCATATTGCAAATGTTGCGCGAAAAAACGCGGACTGCAATGCAAATACATGCAGTCCGCGCCGGTGCTGAATACAGCGGGGTGTCGCCAACCCGCTGTATCCGTTTCGACTAAGCGGCTCAGTAACTCAGCGATTGAGAAACTGAGAACCCGCGAACCCGACCTTAGTGGCGACGATTACCAGTCACGCGTTCGGCACCGTAACGGACAGCGTCCTTCACCTTGTCCCAGGTGCTGCCGGGATGGTTGGATTCCCAGTCGCTACGCAGTTGCGGTTCTACGTCGTTCCACTGGTAGTTCTTGTAGCGATCACTGCCGGCCATGGTCGAGCCATAACGATAGGCGGCATCATAGTCTTCATAGCGTCCGCCCGAAGTGCCATAGGCAGTCTGCCAGTGACGACGGAAGTCTGCATCATCGCCAGTCAGTGTACTGCCCGTTGTGCCGCTGGTCGCAGTTGTTCGGCCGGCACCCAGCTGCTCGACTTCAACGTCGGTACGACGCACCGTGTCGTTGATGCTTTCGGTACGCTGCGAGACTTCCTTGCCGACGACCACTTCTTCAACGACCCGGGCAGTTTTGGAGACGACGGCTTCCTCGGAGGTTTCGCGCAGTTCGATCGAGCCTTCCTTGAATGCGGCGAGATCGGCCTCGGTAGCTGGCTTGTCGACCGCATGACGTTCAACCTTTACATGCTCCTGGCGCAATTGCACGGATTCATGTACCGGTGTTTCACGAACGCGCTGGAACACGCGCACACCGCCGCGCTGGACCTGGCGCTTGCCGACCTTCAATTCTTCCTCGATCACCGGAATGCGGGACGATCCTGTCGTATCGGTTGTCGTGGTCTTGCCGGTGGCGCCAGTGGTGCCGGTGGTACTACGGGCTTGCGTATAGGCGGCGCGCTCCCTGTCGATTTCATCTCGGGAATAACGCGGTGCGCTGTCATCGTAGCCGGACCAGCCCTGTTGTTTCCAGTGGCTGCTGCGCTCATCGACATCAACCGGATTGAAGCGGTTCATGATGTCAGCGGCACGGTCCTGCTCCTGCTCGCTGTCGACATCAACGGTCAGCACATAGCTGCCACGACGTACCGATTCGGCATAGACATCATGGTGCTGCGTATTGTCGTCACCGCCGAACAAGGAGCGGAAGAAACCACTGATACCACTTGCCCCGTGTGTATCGGTAGTCGAAGTGCCGGTGGCCGTGGCCGTCGTGCCGGCATCGTCACGATCCGGGTTGAGCTGAACACGCGAGCGTTCGAAACCGGCAGTTAAAAGCGCTTGCACCGCATTTTCCGCATCGGTGAAGTTGTCGTAGACACCGACCACGGTGTCACTGCCTCCGTCGTCAATCGAGGTGCTGCCTTCGCGATAGATCTGCTGGCCGTTACTACTCCGCCAGTGCTGCTCGAAATGCGCTGCGTCTTCATCCGAACGGGGTTTCACGCCCATCAGAATGCCGCCTTCCTTCAGGCCGCTCTCGTAACGCTTGACGCGCTCTTCCGGTATACCCCAGCCGATCAGCGCGCCGAGCAAGCCACCCGTGGCAGCGCCTGCACCTGCGCCTGCAGCCGCTGCTGCAAGTGGGCCGGCAATCACCAGGCCAAGGCCTGGGAGGGCTATACTTGTACCAGCGGCAGTCATTGCTGCCAGCACGGCGCCCAGGGTGCCACCGACCGCCCCGCCTACACCGGCGCCTTCAGCGGCCTTATTGCCCAACTCTGTGGTTGCAGAATCGCCATCGGCGAAATAGCGCTTGCGAGTGTCGTCCGACATGACGACATTGATATCGTCCTTGGAATACCCACGTTCCGACAGACCTTGATATGCGCGCTCTGCGCTGTCTCTATCGTAGAACAGGCCAGTTAGCATTCCCGGATCCTTCTTGGTCGAGGTTGTTTCCATTTCTATCTCCTATTCAGATTACGTATGAAGCACGGGTTCGCATTCAACAGTGCGCTTCGACTAAACTTTCACACCTGAAAGACTCCTCGAAGGCGTACGTCTGAACTCCTTTACACCGAACCATGCATTGCCAAAGCGTCCTGCGCAAGATTCCTGTCAGCTATTCAGTTACTGGTTGACGAATCCACAATGGTTTTGTAAGAAGCCGATAGCCCCGTGAAGTTCCTTAACCAATTGCTAGCAAAAAAGGCAGCGATGCAATTAGTTTGAATGGGAAATGAAAGGGAGCGCGCTGCACTGTCAGGCGAGACAGTCGCGGTAAATGTGTGGCCGCCCGTTAAGGTTTGCGCGGTATGATCTTTCCCCACGGCGCGACAAGTCGACAATGAGATGCAGTCACCCTGACCAGGGAAAGGAAGGGAAACGGGAAGGGGAATTGGGAGCATGCCGGAGCACGCACCCCTGGTTTATGCGAATAGCCAGTAAGCGATAGTTACGGCCACAATTGCGAATAACACATTCGCAACGACATCCTCGGCGATCATCCAATACCCCGTATCTACGAAAGCTCTTTCGAGGCAGGACCTGCGCAGAAAGTTTGCGCTGTGGCGCGTAACGTCGACTTTGCTCAATACGGTAACGAAGTGTTAGCAGTCCGGGATAGGCGGTGATGCCCGCACATTGACACGGCCGCAGTGAGGCAACTATCGGTATGTTCGAGCCGGGCTTGTCGTCAAGCCACGTACAACCAGTCCGGCACCGAATGCGGCATATACAAGGAAAAGGGACGCAGAGGAAAGTCGTTTTTCGTAGCCAGGGTGCAGCCGCCGCGGTGTCAGGTGATAGTCGGTGAAGCAGGCCATCGCCGCAACGGCCGCTCCGCCTGTCAATGCCGTTGGCAAGTCGCGTCTGTCCGCACGTTCTCCGAACCAACGTTCGTAGACTACTGCCCATAAGGTGGACGAGGCATGATGGATCGCATAGCCGGTTCCGGTGTAACGCAGTGTCCTCCCGTTACGATAGAAGGCGTGATCGCCAAAGAACCAGTGGCTGATCGCATTGGTGGGCGCGTAAGGCGTACCTTCTTCCTGCTCCCCGCGTGCACTCAGGACAATTGTCGACAGCACGCTGGCAATGCTTCCTGAGATAAGACCATCCCGCATCGCCTGACGCCATGACTTCATGCTTCCTCCATGCAATATGACACGCGCAGGAAAGTTGGCGTGCCCGCAATGAACTCCCGGTGGTCGGCACCGGTCGTATTTACCATGCATTTGTGACGTGCAAAAACAAGGCTGGTTCCCTGCGGCGGAATGCAACCAAGCGGGAAGTGACAAGCACGTATTGCCCATGCGGTGTGGTGCCACCCATAACAAAGGAGCTGCAATTGGTCGTGTTGCTGACCGGAGCAAGCGGATTCATAGGAAGCCATCTGGCAAAGGCGATTGCCGCCGCCGGGCATCGCGTGATATGCGCCGTTCGCAAGCCAGGCGCGCATCACGATCCGCGCTTTGGCTACATTGCCGCCGACTTCACCCGTGACTTTGACAGTAGTGCATGGCTTCCCCGTCTGGCCGATGTTGACGTCGTCATCAACGCAGTAGGCATCATCCGCGAGACGGGCCAGCAAAGCTTTGATGCGATCCATGTGCGCGGACCGGTCGCGTTGTTCAAGGCCGCCGCCGACAGCAAGGTAAAGCTGGTCGTGCAGATTTCCGCACTGGGTGCGGACCAGCATGCGCAAAGCCGCTACCACCTCAGCAAGAAGCAGGCGGACGACTTTCTTGCAAGCCTGGATCTGCCTTCGGTCATCGTACAGCCGTCCCTGGTATATGGACCGGGCGGCACCAGCGCCCGTTTGTTCACTACGCTGGCGAGCTTGCCTCTGATTGCCTTGCCTGGCACGGGGACGCAGAAGGTGCAACCGGTGTATATCGACGACGTGGTCGCAGCCATCCTGGCCTTGCTGGACAAGGTCGCGCGATTCGATATTCAGAAAGGGACGCGTATTGCGCTGGTTGGTCCGGAGCCGCTTTCATTGCGCGATTTCCTTTCGACCCTGCGGACCGCGATGCGGATGGGGCGCCCGCGTTGCATCCCCATGCCCATGCCGCTGGTGCGGCTGGGGGCGCGTCTTGCCAATCTTCTTCCCGGCAGCCTTCTCGATCCGGAAACGTTGCAGATGCTTGAACGTGGCAATACCGGCAGTGCTTCAGCAATGACTTCCTTACTCGGTCACGCACCGCGTGCAGTCCGAGATTTCGTTGCGCCGGGAAACGTCGCCAATACCCGGCTGCATGCCAAGCTGAACTGGCTGCTGCCGATGCTGCGTGTCGGCATTGCCCTGGTGTGGATTGTCACCGGCATTGTGTCCATGGGTTTGTATCCGGTTGCCGATAGCTATGCCCTGCTGGAACGCGTAGGCATCAGCGGCATCCTTTTACCTCTGATGTTGTACGGCGCGGCACTGATGGACTTCGTCTTCGGCGTGGCTACGCTGATGATGAAGCGCCGTCGCTGGCTGTGGCTGGCACAGATTGTCGTCATTCTTTTCTATACTGCCATCATCACCTGGAGACTGCCCGAATTCTGGCTTCATCCCTATGGGCCATTGCTGAAGAACCTGCCGATGCTGGCCGCAATCTGGTTATTGCTTGAACTTGAGCCCGAACTGAAGGAGCGCTGATGAGCTATGTCGTTCTTAAATGGCTGCATATCATGTCGTCGACCTTCCTGTTCGGCACCGGTGTGGGCTCGGCATTCTATCTGCTGTTCACTACCATGAGCCGCGACGTTCGTGCGATTGCAGTGGTGGCACGTATCGTCGTGCTTGCCGACTGGCTGTTCACCTCAACCACCGTCATCATTCAGCCGCTCACCGGCTATCTGATGATGCGTACGGCGGGATTTCCGATGAGCAGCCGCTGGATCATGTGGTCCGTCATTCTCTACGTCATCGCCGTTGCCTGCTGGCTGCCAGTACTGTGGCTGCAGATGCAGCTCAAGCAGCTTTCCAGCGTTGCGGCGGACTCCGGTACGCCGCTACCCGATGCCTACTGGCGTTATTTCCGTTACTGGGTATTGCTCGGTGTTCCGGCCTTTTTCGCCTTCGTGACGATTTTCTACCTGATGGTCGCCAAGCCGTCCTGATAACAAGGAGTGTTCCATGGCCAGACGTCCCGGCATCTTCCCTACGTTCTTCATTTCCGGTTTCGAGTGCTCGACCTTTTTATGGAAGGATCAGGGCAGGCGCAACCTGGTCGCGGAAACCCAGCATGACCGCCGTGCCATGGAGGACTATCACATCCTGCGTGAACTGGGCATTGCGGTCGCACGTGAAGGAATACCCTGGCCGTTGGTGGACAAGGACAGGCACTATGATTTTTCCATGATCGATCCTTATCTCGAAGCAATGGACAAAGCGCAGATCCTGCCGATCTGGGACCTGTGCCACTACGGCTATCCGGAAGATACGGATCCATTCTCGGATGACTTCAGCAGTCGCTTTGCTGACTACTGCAGGGCGGCGGCGGAATACGTGGTGCCCAGGACCCGTGGGCCGCATTGCTTTACGCCGATCAATGAAATTACCTTCTTTTCCTTTTGCGGTGGCGAATGGGGATGGGTTGCACCTTATCGCAACAGCAGGGAAGACCGAATTGCGTTTCGCCTGGCGCTGTGCAAGGCAGCCATCGCCGGCGTCAAGGCTATTCGCGAGGTGGACCCGGACGCCCGCATGATTCATATTGATCCACTGGTACAGGTCGTTGCACCGCGTGACCGGCCCGATCTGATTGAGGCGGCGCGTCATGAAACCTGCGTCGATACGTTCCTGGCGTGGGACATCCTGTTCGGCAAGGAGCACCCAGAACTCGGCGGTACGCCGGAGGTGCTTGATATCGTCGGCGCCAATAACTATTCCTTCGGCCAGATGGAATACCGTGAACAAGGACCGCATGCCGCGCTGCCACCTGACGACGATCGCATCGTGCCGCTATGCGATATGCTGGGCACCGTCTGGGAGCGTTACCGACGGCCAATGATCATTGGCGAAACCAGCGGCATGGGAAAAGGGCGGGACGCATGGCTTAAGGACGTGATGGAAGAATCGCTTGCCGCAGTCGATCGCGGCATGGACCTGCAGGGCGTCTGTCTGTTCCCGGCGGTTGACATGCCGGACTGGCATACCGGTGAATGGCTGCATAACGGCATCTGCGATATGCTGGATACGGATGGCGTGCTCAAGCCGGTAGCCGATCGCGACTATGTCAATGAACTGCGTCGCTGGCAAAAAGAATTGAATCGCGTCACTAGGCTGGATGCTGACCCGTTTAGCGATCCCGTCGACCTGCAGGATGTCGTCGAAGCGGCACATCGCCTGCAACATCGACCCGATGCCAACTGGTGCTGAATCCTAGAGCGGGTGTCATATTGATGTGCTGTCGCCTCGGGCCGCCTTGACGCGCCGGGCGGCGTTGCTTGTCGCTTGTGTGGCCCGCCACACCGGGCTCCGCGCGCCTTGCCCTGCACGCCAAATCGACCCGCTTCTCCGCACACCAATATGACACCCGCTCTAGTCGAGGCGGCAGTGGCATTTCAGGACGCCGACATCCGCTCTTTCGAGGCGATGGATGGCTGTCAGCGGCAAGTGCTTGGGAAAGATGTGCGAGTGGGCAGCGCGTAATGCCGCAAACCTTGCCTTTTCTCAACTTCGCGTAATATGGTGCAAGACAGACATGCGCGGCATGTCGTTTTCTAACTCACTGCTTGCACCGATTTCACATGAGCGATTTCCCGAAAGACATCTTTACCGAGCCGTCTATGGACGTGCTTACCTTAAACAACCTTGGCCCTTTGCGTGCAATGGCCGGCGTATGGGAAGGCACCCGCGGCCTGGATATCAAACCCAAGGCGGACGGCCCGCGCAAGCAGGCTTTCGTGGAACGCATCGAATTGCAACCCATCGATCCTGTCACCAACGGACCGCAGCTATTCTACGGACTGCGCTACCATACCCATGTCACAAAACCCGACCAGGTAAAAACCTACCACGATCAGGTCGGTTACTGGCTCTGGGAGCCGGCTACCGGCACGGTCATTCAGACGCTCGCTATTCCACGCGGGCAAATTGCCATGGCGATGGGTAAGGCCAGTGCCGATGCGGTCAGTTTCGAACTACTGGCAACCCGTGGCGACGACAGCTACGGGATCCTGTCCAACCCGTTCCTGGAATACGCATTCAAGACCATCGAATACCGGATTCAGGTCAATATTCACGCCGACGGAACATGGTCCTATGACGAAGATACGGTAATGATGATCAAGGATCAGGAGGAAGCTTTTCATCACCGCGACCGCAATACGCTCACCAAGGTCGCCGAGCCGACACCCAATCCCCTGGCACGATGATTTAATGAAATAAAGCAGGGCTGCTCTGCTGAAATTCGCCGCCTGGCGGCAGAAATGAAGTGCTGCATGGAACAGGTATAATGCGCGGAACAGTAGCAGCACGCTTGTCAAGACGATGCCTTAATGGCTCGTGAGTTCAGGGTAGCGGTCAATGGTCGACAGTTGCCAGTCGATGGTGACAGTTGGCTTTACCTGTTCCAGGAATTGGCCTGGAAACGAATGAACGTAGGTCTGTGTCAGAGTGGTTCGCCCAAGCGACGCTGACGCAGTAAATGTACTTTTCATCTGCTACGCATGCACAATAGAGACGACGAGCGCGAGCCATTGCTCACCGATGCGCCAGCCGGTTCGACGCCGAACGGTGACAACGATCCGCCGGAGGCTGCACTACGATGCTGGCACAAGCTTGAAAGCCAGCTTACTCCTCTTATCGGGGACGCCGGGTTTTCCGCACTGTATGGCCGTGCATTGCGGCTGACCCAACCTCATTTCTCGTGGCTGACGGCCCCTGTCGCCGGACAGCCTTCCCGCGCCGCACTGGAGCGTTTGCTCCTGGATTTGCGCGCAGCCGACCCGCACAGCGCCAGCCAGGCCCAGTATGTTTTGCTGGCCACCTTCAAGAGACTTATGTCCACGCTGATCGGCGAGGTACTTACCAATCAAATCTTAAACTCGGCATCGATCGACGAGTCTTACGGCATGAACATTCAGGAGAAAAGTAAATGAGCGACAAAGTGACCCTCGGGAAACTGTCGACGGGTGTTCCAGGGCTGGATACCTTGCTGGGAGGTGGACTCACCGAGTTTTCATTCAACCTGATTGCCGGGGCGCCGGGCAGTGGCAAAACCACGCTGGCGCACCAGATCATGTTCTCGCTCACCCAGTCCGGTCGCAAGGCGATTTTCTTTACTGTCCTGGGCGAGCCGCCGATCAAGATGCTGCGCTATCAGCAGCAGTATGCGTTTTTCGATGTCAGCCAGGTAGGCAAGAATATTCAATACATCAATCTCGCCGAAGATCTGCGCATGGGAGACTTCAGTGGTGTGCTTGAACGTATCTCACGCGAAGTAGAAGCTTTTTCCCCTGATCTGGTATTCGTCGATTCCTTCCGCTCGGTGGTGCAGACTGCCCGGAACGGTACCGAGGGGGTTGCTGACCTGCAGTACTTTGTGCAGGAACTCGGCACCCGAATGGCAAGCTGGCAGGCGACCACCTTCCTGATTGGCGAATACGCACATCCGGAAGCCGAAGCGAACCCGATTCTGACCGTGGCCGACGGGCTGATTTCATTGTCGCAAAACGTTGCGGTCAATTCGGTCACGCGCAAGATACGTGTCGTCAAAATGCGCGGTCAGCACCATATGGCCGGCTACCATATCTTCCGCATCAGCGACAGTGGCATCCATGTCTATCCCCGGCTGTTGCCGCCGCTCGCCGGTGAAAGAACCAACGGTGATCCGGTCGAAACGAATGTGCCGCGTGTACCAACCGGCGTGGCGGGCATCGACCGCATGATGGAAGGCGGCCTGCCTGCCGGACATTCGCTGCTGGTGGTTGGCCCGACCGGCGTGGGTAAAACCATCCTGTCGACGGCCTTTCTCAAAAACGGTGTCGATCACGGTGAAAAAGGCGTGATCGCTTCTTTTGAAAAAGGCACCTCCCGACTTCGCAATGTCGCCCTCGAGCAGATGGTACAGGCCGGCAATGTTGCCGTGTTTGAGAACAGGTCGCTGGATTTGTCAGTCGAAGAGGTTCTCGAAGGCTTACTCGATACGATAGCGCGTACGGGCGCAACGCGCGTCGTGATCGATTCGCTGTCGGAGTTCGGACTCTATCTTGCGCCGGAGTTCAGGCAGGATTTCAGGGAATCGGTGTTCCGGATACTGACTGCCCTGGCCAAGACTGGCGTGACTGTCATGGTCACGCTTGGCATGGAAGATCGGTTTACTGAAATGCGCTTCAGCCGTTCCGACCTGTCCTTTTTAACCGATGCCGTGATCGCCATGCGCTATGTGGCGATCGAAGGCAAACTGACCAAAGTGCTTACCATCGTCAAGGTCAGGGGCAGCAACCACAGCCGGGAACTCAGGCAGTTCGAGATTACCGACCAGGGCATAGAAGTGGGGGACAGTATGGTCGCTTATGAAGGAGTATTGTCGGCGCATCCTTCTGCGGCCGGCACAGATATTCGCCATGACTTCTGACAACAGGACACCCACTCCCGACAGCCACGAAGACCTGACTGACCTGGTCCGGCAGCTGCGTAGCGCAAACGAGAACCTGGTGCTCGCCACCGTGCATGCGCAGACCATGAAGGATGAGGCGGAAGCCGCCAATCGCCGGCAAAATGAATTTCTCGCCATGCTCGCGCATGAGCTGCGCAACCCGCTGGCACCGATCAGCATGGCGGCGACCCTGCTGGAGGGAATTGCAGACGCTCATCCTGACCTGCCAAAGCTGCATGCGATTATTCAGCGTCAGTCCGAGCAAATGGCAAGTCTGCTCGATGACTTGCTCGACGCGGCAAGGATCAGCAGCGGCCGTATCGTGCTCAAGAAAAAAACGATTCTGTTATCGGAAATTATCGAGCGGGCGACAGAGGCTAGTCACCCAAATCTGCAAAAACGCAAGCAAACCTTGCGTCTTGATATCCCTGCTGTCGATACCATGCTGGAAGGCGACCCGGTACGCCTCGCACAGGTGTTCTCCAATCTGCTGCTGAACGCGTCCAAATTCAGCCCCGACCATAGCGTGATCAGCCTCACGGTAAATAAGCAGGATGACGAGCGAGGCGCTGGCCAGCTGTCCGTCGTCATCACCGATCAGGGTGTCGGCATTCCGGCCGATGTCTTGCCGGGCATTTTTGATCTTTTCGTGCAAGGACCGCGTTCGCTGGCACGCTCCGAAGGCGGCCTCGGCATTGGCCTGAGTGTCGTGCGCAGCCTGGTACAAATGCATGGAGGCACCGTCGCCGCACACAGCGACGGCGAAGGGCGTGGCAGCAGCTTTACCGTGATACTGCCAAGTACGGCATCCACGACGTCGGGCAACGATGTCACGCCAAATAGCCATGGCGTGTCAAGCGCACGTCGGATACTCGTCATTGAAGATAACATGGACGCCAACCAGACGCTGGTTGACTTCCTTTCCCTGCAAGGTCACGTGGTCCGTGCCGCTTATGACGGCTTGAGCGGACTGGCCATGGCAAAGATGGAAATCTACGACGCGATCATTTGCGATATCGGCCTGCCGGGCATCGATGGATTTGCCGTCGCCAGGGAAATGCGTGCGCTCCCCGGCATAGCTGGGCCGCTACTCGTTGCCCTTACCGGTTATGGTCAGCCTGAAGATCGGATGCGCGCCATCGAAGCAGGTTTTGACGAACTGATGGTCAAGCCGATCAACGTGCAATCCCTGCTTTCGCTCATTGCAAAGCACGTAACCACCGAATAAAAAAGCGGCCGGACACCGCAGGCAATTTACCTGCGGTGTCCGGCCGCCTCGCAACGCGTCAGAGTCGTCTGTGATGCTGCGATCCGAGTATGAGATCGCAGCATCAAGTGAACATACTCACGTGGTTGATCTTTAATCGCTTTCCAGGAAGGTCTTCAGGCGATCCGCGCGCGATGCGTGACGCAGCTTGTTCATCGCCTTGTTCTCGATCTGGCGAATACGCTCACGTGTTACATCGAACTGCTTGCCTACCTCTTCCAATGTCGCATCGCTGGCCATGTCAATGCCGTAACGCATGCGCAATACTTTTGCTTCACGCGGTGGCAGTGAATCGAGCACGTCACGGATGACGCTGCGCATCGATGCATGCATCGCCGCATCGGCCGGTGCCAGCGTTGTGCTGTCCTCGATGAAATCGCCAAGCTGCGAATCGCCATCGTCGCCCATCGGCATGTCCATCGACACCGGTTCCTTTGCGATCTTCATGATCTCGCGCAGTTTTTTCTCTGGCAGATCCATCTTCGCGGCCAGTGTCGGCAAGTCCGGCTCCGAGCCTGTCTCCATCAGGATCTGGCGCGAAATACGGTTCATCTTGTTGATCGTTTCGATCATGTGCACCGGCACGCGAATCGTGCGGGCCTGGTCAGCAATCGCGCGGGTGATCGCCTGGCGGATCCACCATGTCGCGTATGTTGAAAACTTGTAGCCGCGACGGTATTCGAACTTGTCGACTGCTTTCAGCAAGCCGATATTGCCTTCCTGGATCAGGTCCAGGAATTGCAGGCCGCGATTGACGTATTTTTTGGCGATCGAAATGACCAGGCGCAGGTTGGCTTCGGTCATTTCACGCTTGGCCTGCCGCGCCCGCATTTCGGCCGTCGTCATCTGCTTGTTGATCTTGCGCAGCTCTGACAAAGGCACGCCTGCGGACTTTTGCAGTTCCAGCAGCTTTTTCTGGTATTCCTTGATGGCCGGGCTGTTGCGGCGCAGGATCGGCGCATAAGTCTTGTCGCTGTCCGCTTCACGGTCGACCCACTCAAGATCGGTTTCCTTGCCCGGGAAAACGCTGATGAAATGGCTGCGCGGCATGCCGCATTTGTTGACGGCGATGTCGAGAATCTGCTTTTCGATCTGGCGTACTTCATCGACGCGCGAACGCAGCATGTCACACAGCTTCTCGACCAGCTTGGCGGTAAAGCGCATGCCCAGCAGTTCCTGGGAAATCACTTGCTGCGCACGCAAGTAAGACGGCGAATTGTAGCCGTCGCTCTCGAGTGCGGTCTGCATATTGCCGAATTCGGTTGCCACCAGGGCAAACTTCTCCAGCGCCTGCTTGCGCAGTTCACCCAGCTGCTGTTCAGACATGTTGGCTGCGCCGCCACCGCTGGAGCTGCTTTCCTCTTCTTCGTCGTCCTCGATCTCGTCGTCCAGGTCTTCTTCTTCCTCGTCGTCGGAAGCCGCTGCTGCCGCCACGACCATGGGCGCGTCGTCCAGAGTCGTTGGATCGACCAAGCTGTCCACCAGCTCATCGATCGGCGCTTCCTCGTTGCGGATTTTTTCCGCATGGGCGAGGATCTCGGCAATCGTTGTCGGGCAGGCGGAGACGGCCTGCATCATGTCCTTGAAGCCGGCTTCAATACGGCGTGCAATGTCGATTTCGCCCTGGCGGGTCAACAGCGGTACCGACGCCATTTCACGCATGTACATCCGTACCGGGTCGGTGGTGCGACCAAAATCGGCATCGACGGTCGACAGCGCGGTTTGCACAGCGGCTTCAGCATCTTCGTCGCTGGTTGCGTTGGCAACATTATCGGACAACAGCAGCGTCTCGGCGTCGGGTGCCTGTTCGTATACAGTAATACCCATGTCGCCAAGGGTCGAAATCAGACCTTCGATGACTTCCTGGCTGGTTGAATCTTCCGGCAGGTGGTCATAGATCTCGGCGTGTGTCAGGTAACCGCGCTCCTTGCCGGCACGGACCAGTGCAGCAACCTTCTGGCGGCGAACGGCGAGTTCCTCGTCGCTCATACCGGATTCCGCGTCCTTGCCGGTGCGGCGGTCGCGTGCCTTGCGCGCGGCATTGATTTCCGCGCGTTCGACGGCATTGAGCGCCGCGACTTCATCCTGCTCAGGGCGGTATTCGGACGGACGGCGTCCACGACGTGCCGGCACCTTGACAGCCGGCAGTTCATAACCCGAGGTGTCGATTTCAGCGATGGACGGCGCGGCCGGAGCAGCGTCAGGTACAGCGGTGGCCGCAGCGCGCGATGTGCTTGTGCCGGAGATGCTTTTCGCTGCCGGTGTCGTATCGGCTGCCGGTTTGCGGCGCACTACCCTGGCTTTGGGCGCGGGAGCGCTTTCGGCCGCGGGCCGTGCCGCACTTGTCGTCGGCGCGGTTTCAGTGGCGACCGGAGCATCGGCAGAAACCGATGCCGTCGGGGTTGGTTCGGGCGTCTGAACATCGGTCGGCACCGGCGCTGCCATCACCTTCGGCGCCTTGCGTACGACGACGGTAACCTTTGGTGCGGGCGCTGGCGACGTCGATTCGGCCGGCAGCTCCGTATCCGGAGCGGCATCGGTTTCCGGTGCCACATAAACCGCGCCGGCATCGGGGGCGGCCTGAACGGCCGTGGACACCAGGCGTGAGCGCTTGGTCAGCACTTTTACCGTAGTGGGCGTCTGTTCCGGATCGAGCGCGTGCGTTACCGTCCTCACCAGTCCGGGGGAAGATGCAGCATCAGTACGAGGTTTTGCAGTCAGAGTCAGGGTCTTGGCAGGCTTTGTCATTGCGTAATCAATGGGCAACAAAGTAGACATCACGGGCGCGCGACCTGGGTCGGCGCGACATTGGCAGGGAGAATCGGCGCGCCGGCAAACCGCACGCTAACAATTCCGCCATGCCTTCATGAATGCGCTAGGCTTTCTTGTCGATGTTCAGGGTATTCAAATTCGGATGAAAGATCAGTGATACTGCAGCTGTGAAAACTAGCCCGGTTCTCGACGGCGGGCTGAGAATGAACTCGATGCAGTCGGTGGAGCAGGGGGCGTATTATATTGGTGTTTTAGGAAATCTTCACGGCGCACCATCAAATTTAAAATCATCCGATCACACAGCGCCGCGCTGGTTCCCCTCGCAATGTCAAAGGACGTCACTTTGGAAGAGATTCTCGTTTCAAACTGGAATGAATTTGTCGGACTATCATCCGAACTGGATGGGTGGGCGTTTCGTGGACAGCAGGAAGCAGGCTGGGCCTTGCTGAGTTCCCTGTCGCGCTATCTGAATTCTTTTATCCCGGACCAGACGACATGGCGCAGCCGGGAGGAGCGCGCAATCCGTATTTTCCGGCGCAAAGCGCACAACTACCTGCCCGATCCACGCGTTCTTGACAATGATTTACGCTGTCTCGCCCTCATGCAGCATCACGGCGCGCCAACCCGTTTGCTGGATTTCACCAAATCGCCGTTTGTCGCGGCGTTCTTTGCGCTGGAACAAGCCGACTCGGATGCTGCCGTATTTGCACTCAATACCCCGAAACTCTGGCATGCCACTCCGGCAAGCAACCCAGGGCTCAGCCGCGATGCGATTGATCCTCGCATCGACGGGAACTTTGACCGCTATTTCCTGCAAAACAATAGCGATCTCCTATGGATTGGCGAACCGGAAGAAATGGACCGGCGGCTGGTCGCGCAGTCCGGCACCATGGTGGTTCCTGGTGTGGTCGACAAATCCCTCGATGAAATCCTCAATGAATACCACGTCGGAACCTGTCTGATCAAAAAGCTTGTGCTATCGCAAACCATGCGAGAGCAGGCAATGAAAGCCTTGTACCGGATGAACATCACCAATGCGACGCTGTTTCCGGATCTTGACGGACTGGCCCGCTCGATCCGGGTCGAGCTGGAAGTGATCTGGCAGGCTGAACCCGGCCCGGGCAACCCTTGACCTGACGGAGGTTGCCAGTCGCGCACAGCCATAGAACCAGAACCAGCGGCGCATGGTGATGTCGTCTTCTTTCCAATGCAACAACCATACGGAACGACATGACTGACACCAAATCCACCATGGATGCGCAATTGCGCGAAGCGGCGCTGGAATACCATCGCAGTCCCACCAGGGGCAAAATCCAAGTCAATGCCACCAAGGCCTTATCCAACCAGCGTGACCTGTCGCTAGCCTATTCGCCTGGCGTCGCCTATGCCTGCGAAGAAATCGCCCGTGATCCCGCAACTGCAGCGGAATACACATCGCGCGCCAATCTGGTGGCGGTGATCACCAATGGCACCGCAGTGCTTGGCCTGGGCGATATCGGCCCCCTTGCCGGCAAACCGGTGATGGAAGGTAAAGGTTGCCTTTTTAAGAAATTTGCCGGCATCGATGTCTTCGACATTGAACTGGCCGAACATGATGCCGACAAACTGGTTGATGCGATCGCCATGCTGGAGCCGACGGTAGGCGGCATCAACCTTGAGGATATCAAGGCGCCGGAGTGTTTCTATATCGAAAAGAAACTGCGCGACCGCATGAATATCCCGGTGTTTCATGACGACCAGCACGGCACCGCCATCATTTCAGCAGCGGCGCTGTTGAATGGACTAAAGGTTGTCGGCAAGCAGATTGCCTCGGTCAAGATCGCGGTCTCCGGTGCCGGCGCGGCAGCCATTGCCTGCCTCGACACCATGGTGAGCCTGGGCGCAAAACGCGAAAACATTTATGTGGTGGATTCTCGCGGGGTCATCCATGTGGGCCGCGATGCACGCATGGAAGAAAACAAGGCGCGTTACGCGCAACAGACCGACGCCCGGACGCTTGCCGATATCGTTGCGGGAGCGGATGTCTTTCTCGGCTGCTCGACGTCCGGCGTACTGACCGGCGACATGGTCAAGACCATGGCCGACCGGCCGATCATCCTGGCGCTGGCTAACCCTGAGCCGGAAATCCGCCCGGAAGTTGCCAAAGCTGCGCGTCCGGATTGCATTATCGCGACCGGACGTTCGGATTATCCAAACCAGGTAAATAACGTGCTGTGTTTCCCGTATATTTTCCGCGGGGCGCTCGACTGCGGTGCGACCAAGATCACCGAGGAAATGAAACTGGCCTGCGTGAAGGCCATCGCGGAACTCGCGGAAGCCGAAACCAATGATGCGGTGGCTACCGCCTATGCCGGCCAGGAATTGAGCTTTGGGCCCGAATATATTATTCCCAAGCCCTTCGATCAGCGCCTGATCGAAAAGATTGCGCCGGCGGTTGCCCGTGCGGCGCAGGAATCGGGGGTAGCGACCCGGCCGATCCAGGACCTCGATGCTTACCGCCAGCAGCTCAGCCATCTTGTGTACTACACCGGCCTGATGATGAAACCGGTTTTCTCCGCAGCGAAGGCCGCACCGCAGCGCGTGGCATACGCCGAAGCGGAGGAAGAACGCGTCTTGCGTGCTGTCCAGACGGTGGTCGACGAGGGATTGGCAAAACCCATCCTGATCGGCCGGCCGCATGTCATTGACATGCGTATCAAGAAGGCTGGCCTGCGCATCAAAACCGGGATCGATGTCGAGATCGTCGATCCGGAAAACGATCCGCGCTACCGTGCCTATCATGAGGCTTACCATGAACTGCGCGGGCGATACGGTGTCACGCCCGATATGGCCAAGACCGCATTGCGCCGCTCCAACACCCTGATCGGCACGATGCTGGTTCATATGGGCGACGCCGACGCCTTGCTATGCGGTACGGTAGGACGCTTCGATGCCCACCTTGAGCATGTGCGCAATGTGATCGGGCTGGCGCCTGACGCAGGTGTGTTCGCCACAATGAATGCGCTGATGTTGGAAAAATATACCTTGTTCATTGCCGATACCTATGTGAACGACGACCCGAGCGCAGCGGAGCTCGCCGCCATTACACGGCTGGCCGCAGCTGAAATTCAGCGTTTTGGCATCCAGCCCAAGGTCGCGATGCTGTCCCACTCGATGTTCGGCTCATCCGACCGCCCGTCTGCCCGCAAGATGCGGGCGGCACGCGATATCCTCGCCGACATTGCGCCGCAACTGGATGTGGAGGGCGAATTGCAGGGCGATGCTGCGCTGGTGGAAGAAGTCCGGCGTCATTTCCTGCCAGGTACCAAGATGAGCGGCAGCGCAAACCTGCTGATCATGCCGTCCCTTGATGCGGCCAATATCGCGTTCAACCTGCTCAAGATTACCGGCGGTTATGGTGTCACCGTAGGTCCGATTTTGCTTGGCGCTGCCAAACCGGTCCACATCCTTAATCCGGCCGCGACGTCGAGGCGTATCGTCAATATGACGGCAGTAGCGGTCGCGGATGTATCGGCGCTGCGTTCACAAGTCAACGCGTAGCGTCGAGGCGGTATGTTGCAGGGCCGCAGGGTCGAAGGATGAAAGGGACAATACTTCGGCCCGCGAACATTTTCGCTATAAGCACGTCCAATTGATGGTTAAAAAACATCGTCGTTGCCGTTGCGCGATATAGCGCATGTACTGCATGGCGCGCTATCAACCTGCGTACGGCTTCCTGCTACATTCCGGACATTCTATGAATCATCACCTTGAGAGCGTTGTTCGTTACCTTGAAGAAAACCGTCTTAAACTCGTTACCGCCGAATCTTGTACCGCCGGCATGATTGCATCTACGCTGGGGGATATTCCTGGCTGCGGAAGCTGGCTTGAATGTGGATTCGTGACCTATTCTCCCGACGCAAAAATACGCTGTCTCGGCGTCAGGCGCGAAACCATCGATACCTATAACCTGACCAGCGAAGAAGTCGCACGCGAAATGTCGGAAGGTGCACTCCGCATCAGTAAAGCTAACGTCGCGATATCGGATACGGGTGTCGCCGGACCGGAGAATGGCGACGGTGATATCCCGGCGGGCACGATCTGCTTCGCATGGTCATTTCAGACCGATGGAAACATAACCACCTTTTCAGAAACACGCCGATTCAACGGCGATCGCAATGAGGTGCGGCAAGCCGGTACCGAATATGCACTCAGCCGCATCTGGCATTACCACAACCAGGTGCCGGCGCCGGTCATTGAAAGCAATGACTCCGCCTAGAGCGGGTTTCATATTGGTGTGCGGAGAAGCGGGTCGATTTGGCGTGCAGGGCAAGGCGCGCGGAGCGCCGTGTGGCGGGCCACACAAGCGACAAGCAACGCCGCCCGGCGCGTCAAGGCGGCCTGAGGCGACAGTATATCAATATGAAACCCGCTCTAGACGCGTGCGTGCAGGCCGCAACAAATCCCCGCAACTACATCGCGCCGGTCTCAGATACCCATGGACAGCATAGAGGAAGCCATGCAGCAAGAAACCCGGAATGAAAAGCTTGTTTCGTTAGAGCAGCGTCACATCATCGAGGCACTCGGTATCGCGCCAACGTTCGATCCGCAAGCCGAGATCCAGCGTCGTGCGGATTTTCTTTGCGAACAGCTCGTTCGCTATAGACGGGGCAGCCTTGTGCTCGGAATCAGTGGCGGCGTGGATTCATTGACCGCCGGATTCTTGTCGCAACTGGCGGTACGACAGGCAAGAGAACGCGGACATGAGGCACGCTTTATCGCCATGCGCCTGCCGTACGGCGTGCAAAAAGATGAAGATGATGCGCAACGCTCTCTGGACGTGATCGCACCCGATGAAATCATGACAGTCGATATCCGACCGGCGAGTGATGCCATGCTTGCCGCCATCAAAGCCGGTGGACAGAACTTCCCTAGCGCCGAACAGGAAGATTTCATCCTCGGTAATATCAAGGCAAGGCAGCGCATGATTGCGCAATACGCGGTGGCGGGGGCGACCGCGGGCTTGGTCGTCGGTACCGACCAGGGAGCCGAAGCGTTGATGGGCTTCTTCACCAAGTTCGGTGATGGCGCCTGTGATGTGGCACCGCTGACCGGACTGACGAAACGACGCGTCCGTGCGATTGCGGCGGCATTCAATGCACCGGACGCGTTGGTCTACAAGGTGCCGACCGCCGACCTGGAAAACCTGGCACCCTTGAAGCCCGACGAAACTGCCTTCGGCGTCTCGTACGAAGTCATTGATGATTTCCTGGAAGGTAAGCCGATCGGCGCAAGCGACCTCGACATTATCCTGAAGCAGTATCACGCAACCGCTCACAAGCGAGCGTTGCCGGCCACACCGCTGAGCTGAATATGGAAGGATCGCCTGTCAGGTCGCTGTGACGCCACGCTGCTTCCGGGAACGCCAGGCGCTCAGGGCCTTGCGCAGTACACCCCAGCCGGCGCCGCCGTTACGCTCTATCTTGTCAAGTAGCCATCTGCTTGCTTCTACACGATATCCGGATAACGCGGTTTTCAGAGCGCGGCGACCGTCGCGCAACTGTTGCAGGCGCGAGCGATACAGCACCAGGTGGTCATAAGTTTCATGCGCGCCGAGCAGGGCAGTCTTGTAGTCGTACCGCCCATGTCCGAAATGAAATCGGCGGGCTCCCGCCTCGATAGCCGCGCATACCGTCAGATAGCAGCACAGCATGCCTAGCCGATAATCGTCATAGCGGGAGTCGTGCGCATTGACCTTGGATATGACGCTGTCACCAATCCGGACCGCGATTGCACCAGCAGCGAGTTCTCCGCCGATAGTCACGATGGAGACCGTTCCACATGCTTTTACAAGCTGCAGGATGCGCTGCGTTTCTTCTTCGTCAATGAAAGACTCTTTCTGTTTCTGCGCCATGCGTACGCGGTTGAATGCGATGATGCGACGTACATCGTTTTCGCGGATGGCGTCTTTTTCATCGACCCGGAACGAGAAGTCGGGGAATGCTCGCTCGAGCCGGTTGCGATGACGTTTGAGATTCTTCCGCGTCGCATTCCCTAGCATGGCGAGATAAGCTTCGGCACCGTCCGGCAGATCGGCGACGAAGTCTTCGGCACAAAAGAAGCGCTGCTGCACATAGGAGATGCGTCGCGCTGTATTCATGATGCGCACCGCATGGAAAGTGACTGAAGTCACCAAGGGGTGGCGCTGAAACAAACTGGCGCAAAACCGCTCGACGTCTTCGGCGCGCAGACGCATGCCCTCATTGATCACCTGGGCGTTTCCCCGCTCGATACGGAACAAAAGAATAACAGCCGGCTTTCCGTTTCTTTCTAAAATGTAGGTACTGGCATCTTCGAGTCCACCGTTGAGGCGGAAGTGTGACAGTGATGAATACAGCGATCCATACAGACGGTCCAGTTCTGGTCCTGCAAAGTCGGGAATCTCGGCGTCATAAATCCGAGAATCAACTATTTCAGCAGTACCAGACGAAAGCATTGACGATGAGTCATCGTAGGCAAATTGTCCATGGTCCACATTGATCTTCGCATTCTGTCGCATAGGCATTTCTCGTCAGACAATTCGTGTTCATCTGCTGACAACATAGGGGTTGTCCGGTTGCCGGTGTAGAGATGGATCAAGGGACACGACATCATTCGGCGTATCTTCGTCACAAGCGTGGCAAGGTTCGCAATGACAGCTTGTAAAGCTTGTTGTACGGCTCTAACGGTTCAACAAACTGTTACACACAACTCTTGAATTCAGGCACGCCGCGCAGGTAAAGTTGATTACGGCGCGCGTCGATGCAAGCACCGCGCGTTCAACGAATTCTTCTAGTCTGATATTGGGAAACAAAATGCAACCGAAGTTAGTTCATCGCGACGAATCCGCATGGGACAAAGGCGACCTTGCGTACGACCTCGACGACACGTTCGAGATGGGGATTGTCAAAGCGGCACAGGAGGGGATCAGGCCGGGATCGAATGGCTATGCTGCATTCATCACTGCATTTTCCCGTCGGGTGCGTAGCCGCCAGGTATCGCCGCGCAAGGCGGCAGCAAAAGGTGCAGACCCTGCGCAAGGTGGCTCCGCCATGGTGTTTACACCGGATTTCATGCGTTCGGGATCTTAAGCTGCAGGCCGTACTGCACGTCAGATGATTCGCACTGGTAGGGTGCCAGTACGAAGTAAGGTTGTTGCGCCTTGTAAATCGATGCTATGAAAAACACAAAGGCCGCCGAAAGGTGGCCTTTGTGTTTTTGGCTATCTGAAAAATTTTAATGTTCTTTACATGTCCCCAATCATTTGCCTTGCACTTTTGTAGAACAGTTGGCTCAATATCATCATGCGTGGATGTCAATTGCGCCAACACCGATGCCCGGCACGGACACCAATAAAACGCATAGGCAAAATGAAAAGGAAAAGCACATGACGCTGTCGCAACGACCGAAGCTTCAGGTATTTCTTGACCTCGATGGCGTATTTGCCGACTTTGATGCACGGGTCAGGCATCTCACCGGGAAGCACCCCAGCGAACTCGATCGCAACCGTCTATGGAAGATGGTGAATTCCGACAAGCGATTTTTTGCGGAACTGGAACTGATCGAAGGTTGCATGGTGCTGTGGGAAGCAACGCGCGACCTGGAGCCGATTTTTTTGACCGGGGCGCCTTCCTCAAGAATTTTCCAGGAACAGAAACGCGAATGGGTAGCCCGCATATTTGGCCCCGAATTCACCGTGCATGTCGTCCCGAAAAAACTCAAACAGGAATTCAGCGGCCCGCACAAGGTGCTGATCGACGATACACCGGAAAACATTGAGCGCTGGGTGGAGCACGGTGGCTATGGAATTCTCCATACCGGCGATCATGCGTCGACCGTCAGGGCCTTGCAAGAACTACTGGATTTATATATGCATGAAAAATAGGCTGAGCACCGACCGCGATGTGGAAGGTGGATAAAAAGGCCAAGATGGCGGCACAGCGTGAAGGGGAAATACGGCAGGCAGAAATGAAGATGGCAATGCTGCTCCGGCATGCCGCTCTGACCCAACCTTGGTCAAAGCAGCATGCCGGTATTGCGAGGAAATGCTCTACACGCTTACTCGGCGAGTTCCTTGAGCTTGTCCTTGACGTCTTTCCAGTCATCCGCGTCTGGCAGCGGATCCTTGGTCTTGGTAATCGAAGGCCACTTGCGGGCAAGGTCGACGTTCAGTTTGATAAAGTGCTGCTGATCGGCCGGCACGTCTTCTTCGGCATAGATTGCATTGACCGGACATTCGGCCACGCACACCGCGCAGTCGATGCATTCATCGGGGTCGATCGCCAGAAAGTTCGGGCCTTCGCGGAAGCAATCTACCGGGCATACATCCACGCAGTCGGTATAACGGCAGCGGATGCAGGATTCGGTCACAACGTGGGTCATAACAGTCCTATCTGAAAATTTTTTAAAGCTGATCTGTGTTAAAGCCGGGCGGCTGGTTGAAAAGCGCCAGTATGACGCACCAAATAATGCGGCCCGCTGCAAAGCCTTGTATTTTAAGATATTTGACTGTTTCTAACAAACGGGACTTAGATAGATTACAAATAAGCAAATGCGAAGTCCGTTCGGTGGCAATGACCTGATACCCTCTAAGAGGGACTTTGAAAAACATTCCGGTAGTTGTCCAGCATGCAACTAGAGCCTCGGCTAGCTGCTCCCTGATAGCTGGCGCTTTCACCCAGGGTCAAATGAAATTTACGGTGTTAACTCGATTTCCCTTATGGGGAAGCGGGAAATGGCGTTGAAAACCAGCCGCCGGTACGTATCACTACGTAGGGCTCTACCACCAGATCAGTAGTTTTTCCGAGATAAAATGGCCCCCATTAAAAATAGGGGAGACAGAAAGTGCGCATAAAGATCCTGATCGGTTTGGCAGGACTGCTGCCGGCATTGAGCCAGGCGGCCGAGTTCAATGGCAGCGGCGTGTCCGCGCTATGGGGTGTGCCGTTCGCAGGGCTACTGCTGTCTATCGCCCTTTGTCCGCTACTGACGCCGATGTTCTGGCATCACCACTTTGGAAAGATCGCGCTCGGCTGGTCGCTGGCTTTTCTGTTGCCTTGCGCCTTCATTTACGGTGCCGGCACTGCCGGCGGCGGGGCGCTGCATGCCTTTGCCGGGGAATATATACCCTTCATCATCCTGATCACATCACTGTTCGTCGTGGCAGGTGGTATCTGCGTATACGGAAACCTGCATGGAACGCCAGCCTTGAACACCGGCCTGCTTGCACTAGGCACGCTGCTAGCCAGCATCATGGGGACGACTGGTGCATCAATGCTGCTGATCCGGCCACTGATCCGTGCCAACGATAATCGCAAGCATGCAGTGCATATCGTGGTCTTCTTTATTTTCCTGGTAGCCAATGCCGGCGGCTCACTGACGCCACTTGGCGATCCGCCGCTTTTTCTTGGCTTTTTAAAGGGCGTTGATTTCTTTTGGACAATGCAAAACATCTTTCCGGAAACGCTGTTTCTTTGCACGGCGCTACTGGCGATCTTTTACCTGCTCGATCTGCACTACTACCGCAACAAGGAAGAAATCAAGCCAGTCTCGCTTGACCCTACTCCCGACGCTCCGCTTCGCTTCGAAGGCAAGGCAAACTTTGTCTTGTTAGCGGTCATTGTCGGCCTGGTGCTGATGAGCGGTTTCTGGAAGTCCGGAGTTGTGTTCAACGTATTCGGTGTCGAACTGGAATTACAGAACGTGGTGCGCGATGTTCTCCTGGTCGCGGTCATTTTTATTTCGCTCAAGATCACGCCGAAGTCCGCACGCGAAGGCAATGAATTCAGTTGGGGGCCCATCCAGGAAGTCGCAAAGCTGTTTGCCGGTATCTTTATCACCATCATTCCGGTGATCGCCATGTTGCGCGCCGGCGAGGAGGGCGCTTTTGCTTCCGTTATCCGTGCAGTGACGGACAGCAATGGCCAGCCGATCAACGCGATGTATTTCTGGGCGTCAGGGGCTCTCTCGTCCTTCCTCGATAACGCACCAACCTATCTGGTATTCTTTAATACGGCCGGCGGCGATGCGGGCGTGTTGATGACCAGGCTTGCGGGCACGCTAGCCGCAATTTCCTGTGGGGCGGTATTCATGGGCGCCAACAGCTATATCGGTAATGCGCCAAACATGATGGTGAAAGCGATCGCGGAAGAGCGCGGCATCAAGATGCCTTCCTTCTTCGGTTACATGGCATGGTCGTGCATGGTGCTGGTGCCCTTGTTCATTGTGATGACCTTTATTTTCTTTCGTTGAGGCGGCATGACCAAACCTGAAATCCTCGTAACGCGCGCTGTCTTTCCCGACGTCGTTGAACGTCTGTCCCAGTACTTCGAAGTCGAAGCGAATCCGGACGATCAACTCTATTCGAAGGACGAACTGATCGCGAAACTGCAAGGCAAGGCGGGCGTGTTCACCACGCCAAGTTCCAGCATCACGGCTGAAGTCATCGCAGCCTGTCCATCGCTCAGGGCCATTTGCAACATGGCGGTCGGCTTCAATAACATTGATGTGGCAGCCGCTACGCAGGCAGGCATCCTGGTGACCAATACTCCTGATGTGCTAAATGAGACTACTGCGGATTTTGCCTGGGCATTGTTGCTGGCGGCCGCTCGGCGCGTGACCGAATCCGAACACTGGCTGCGCGCCGGAAAATGGCAGAAGTGGCGCTACGACACCTTGCTTGGCGCTGATATCCATGGCACCACACTTGGCATCATCGGTATGGGCCGCATCGGTCAGGCAATCGCACGACGGTCCATGGGTTTCGACATGAATGTGATTTATCATAATCGGTCGCGTGTACCGGAACAGCTGGAAGCGCGTGCCAATAATGCGCGCTATGTGAGCAAGGAAGAGTTACTGCGCACAGCCGACCATGTGATGTTGGCTTTACCTTACTCGCCGGAAGCGCATCACACCATCGGTGCGGCCGAACTGGCGCAGATGAAGCCTTCCGCCACCTTGGTCAATATTGCGCGCGGCGGTATTGTCGATGATGCAGCCCTGATCGTTGCCTTGCGCGCGGGCCGCCTCGCAGCGGCCGGGCTTGATGTGTTTGAAAATGAGCCGGCATTCGATCCGGGCTTCCTGACCTTGTCAAACGTGGTGCTGACCCCGCATATCGCGAGCGCGTCCGAACCGACACGCCGCGCAATGGCCAACTGCGCCGCCGACAATCTGATTGCAGCGCTGGGCGGGATAAGCCCGCCCAATCTACTCAATCCCGAGGCAATGACAAAGACAAAGGGAACGGCAAGGGATTAGACGAATGGCAGATATCAGCATCATCCAGCGACATACGCTTCCGCATCATCATGCTAGGGCCGCCGCGCAACACATTGCAGACCAGCTGGCGCAGGAATATGACATGACATCCGAATGGGATGGCGACGTATTGCTGTTCAACCGTGCAGGTGTAACCGGTTCACTCACGCTGGCGGAACGGGAAGCACACGTGGAAATCAGCCTGGGCTTCCTGTTCAAGGCGTTTGCTGCGGCGATTGAGGAAAAGGTGGCGGCAAAAATGCAGAAGGTCTTTGCGGCCCACGCCTGAAAACTGAGGTCGGAGAGAACCCAACCCAGCCTGCTCATGCCGGCGGTGTGAGCTCACACCGCCGGTCAGACAACAATCAATAGTCAATAATCAGAAAAACGCCAAAAATCGGGCAATCAGCCCTTTAGATCGGTAATCAGATCGACATACTGCTGCATGGCGTCTTCCTTGGCGGTGCCTTTCAGCGCATCCCATGCATCGTACTTCGCGCGGCCAATCATGTCGGTGAAACCCGGGCGATCACCGTTGGCATCGCCAGTGCTCGCCTGCTTGAAGAGCGCATAAATTTTGAGCAAGGTCATATTGTCCGGGCGTTCCGGCAAGTTCTTTGAATCGAGGACAGCCTGGTCGAACTGGGCTTGAAGGCTCATGCATGCTCCTTTGGAAATGGATCGGTATGGAATCAGTATGGTTCGCTTGCGAGAAGCCCGAATGCGCCGACGCATACAGGGCGGTCGCGCGGCGATATGCGACCCAGAATGCTGCCAAAATAGCATAGAAAAACCTGCTCCCAAAGCAATGCTCTAGAGGACATGCTCAAGTGGGCGTCAAGCTTTGAAGGTTGCGAAAAACATCCGGTACGACTTTGCCGGGACCGTAAGTCTCAATGGATAGCGCGGTAGCGCGAACTGGCAGGCCGTGGCCGGATTTTGCGGAGTGTCATCCGTTGAGGATGCCTATTCGTCGTCCCCGACGACAGCGCCGCCAACCGCAACGGCCCCTTTGGCGACAGTGGTCGCTGCGCCAACGGCGACCGAGCCCGCCGTCACGCCGACGCTGACGGCGGTGCCCGCAACCGAGACCGCAGTGCTTGCCACGGTGACGACCGCACAACCGGTACAGAGAATAAGAAGAAAGACGGAGATGAGGCGGATAAGCAGGTGTTTCAAACGCAGTCCCGATCAGAAGGAGAAGGGCGGCCATGCTAGGACGGCCGCCCGGTTGGAAAATCGCACCGTCCGCGAGGAAAGCGGACAAGACCTAGGTTTATCCAACCATCAATTCGGGAAGATGATGCTCTTGAGAAAGAGTCGTCAGACGCCGAGAAGTTCCACTTCAAAAATAAGTGTTGCATTCGGGGGAATCACGCCACCCGCGCCACGGGCACCGTAACCAAGCGAAGCCGGAATGATCAGCTTGCGAACGCCGCCGACCTTCATGCCCTGTACACCTTCATCCCAACCTTTGATCACATGGCCGGCACCCAGCGGAAAATCAAAAGGATCGTTGCGATCCTTGCTGGAATCAAACTTTTTGCCTGCGCTGCCGTCGCTGTTTTGCAGCCAGCCGGTGTAATGTACCTGCACGTGCTGGCCGGCTTTGGCTTCGTCGCCGGAACCGACGGTAATGTCTTCATATTGCAGCCCGGATGCGGTCATTGTGGTGGACATGAGTTTTCCTTTGTCGTTTGTTCAAGATTGGCGAAATTGTAGCAGTTGTCGTCAATATCATCCCGAACGCAGAAGTTCGCTTTATATCGCAGCCAGAACTGGTATCACACCAATTCGATCCACTGCACCCGGATCAGGATGGTGTCCTGGCTGAACCGGTGTTCTAGCTGACCCCGATAGTGTCGCCACCATGCCATATCCAACGGCTCCGTCATGACTTCGTAGATGACGAGATCGTCATGGACAGTCTTTCCCTCATCCTGCCAAAGGCCACTGGCCGGCACGCGGTTATATGATGTCATTCCACCGAAGCGATCCATCATCTCGTCCCGGGTGGCCGTAAACAAGTGAGGCGGCAAGCGATTGCCGGCGTTGTCATAAAGGGGTAAAAAAATCTGGACGAGGTGCATGGGAAGATCGGAATGGAATTCATACAAAATGCGACGTAGTTGACTCGACGCGGTCAACGCCCTCGCGACACTGTTCGTTAGTGCAGTGTTCGCTGCTCGGTATCCGCCGCAAGTCTTTGCAATTCGTCATGATGCATTGCGCCGCTCAGCAACGTAGATCCTCCCGCTTAGACCAATGAAAGGAGCGAATGCTCCAATTGACGCAACATCCGGTCGATATTGTTCTTGGGCGGGGGTTTCTGCGCGTTAAAATAAGCGGCGTCCTTTCACTAATTGGTTCCCATGCTCCGTCCTTCCGCCTTTCTTCTATCAGTCCTGCCATCCTTGTTGCTGGCGACCGCTGCTCATGCGAATGTGGTTGTCGTACTTAATTCGCGCGACGCCAGCATCAGTCTGCTGGACCAGACCTCGCACAAGGAAATTGGCACGATCAGCGTAGGCAAAGAGCCGCATCACCTGATGGCCACGCCCGACAATAAGTCACTGATTGTCGGCAGCGCGGTCGGTAACGAGCTGGTTTTCCTTGACCCTAAAACCGGGCAGATCCAGAACCGTGTCAAGGACATCATCGATCCTTACCAGATAGGTTTTTCGCCAGACCAGAAATGGTTTGTGTCGAATGCGCTGCGACTCGACCATGTGGACATTTATAGCTATGACGGCAAGGACTTCAAGCTTGCCAAGCGTATGCCGCTTGCGAAACTGCCCAGCCATATGGCCTTTAGCGCAGACAGTAAAACTGTTTTCATTACCCAGCAGGGTTCCGATCAGGTCAGCGCAATTGACCTTGCTACCCAGACCGTGAAATGGACCATCCCGGTGGGCAAGCTTCCTGCGGGGATTTCCATGACGCCCGACGACAAGCATCTGTTAGTTGGCATCATGGGCAGCGATTACGTTGAAGTCATCGACTGGCGCGCGCAAAAGACGGTCAAGAAGATCAAGGCCGGCGAAGGCGCGCACAACTTCCGCTCAATGGGTGACAAGCGGCACATTTTCGTTTCCAATCGGGTATCCAACACAATCAATATCATTGACCAGCAGACCCTGGAGAATGTTGGCACCATCAATGTACCCGGCGGTCCGGATTGCATGGAGCTGACCAATGATGGCAAGACACTGTGGGCAACGCTGCGCTGGGTGAAAAAGGTTGCCGTCATCGATGTCGCAACGAAGAAGATAGTCAAGACCATTCCCGTCGGCCGTTCGCCGCACGGTGTGTATTTTGCCAACCACGCTCCGCGGATGTGATGAAAATCCTGCTGGGCGTCGCGAGCCTGATGACAGTGGTCGTTCCCCTGCACGTCATCGCCGGGCCTGCGGATGTGACTTGCAAGGGCACCATTTACATGACTTTCGACACCGGTAGCCAGTCGCAGGCCGACCATATCGCCAGCACACTGAACAAGCATCGTATCAAGGCGACGTTCTTCCTGGCTAACGAGAAGACCGTCAACGGCGACTATTCCCTGGACCCGTCCTGGGCACCTTACTGGAAGGCCCGGGTAGCGGAAGGACATGCATTCGGCACCCACACTTTTGACCATGTCTATGTCCAGCGTGACCTGCCGGACGGCCGGCTTGCAATGAAGCCTCAGTTTGGTCCGAACGCCGGCAAGCAGCAGGTGTGGACAGCGCAACAATACTGCAATGAATTGCGACGGGTCGAACAGCGATTCACCGAGCTTACCGGTGCCAGGCTCGATCCGCTGTGGCGCGCCCCGGGAGGCCGGCTTACACCGGGACTGCGCGCTGCGGGCGAAGCCTGCGGTTATGCTCATGTGGGGTGGACGGACGGTGCCGGTTTTTCCGGCGACGAATTGCCCAGCGAGACGTGGCCGAACAGTCGTCTGCTTCAGCGTGCGTTGAACGGATTGAAAGACGGTGATATCTTCGTCGCGCATCTTGGCATCTGGTCGCGCAAGGATCCATGGGCGCCTGCTGTCCTCGATCCCCTGATCACGGGGTTGAAGGAAAAGGGCTTTTGCTTTGCCACATTGCGCGACCATCCCGCCTACCACAGGAAACGCTGACAGTTCCTGCATAACCCGGGATGGGCGTACACTCGCGCGGGCATGCATGTATCGGCCCGACGCATGACTGCCTTAACGTATTAACCTTCAGACACTGACAACATGATCCACACCCTTGTCGAATGGTTTTCGGATTTCCATGGCTGGTTATTCCAGACCGTCGTGCAGCCTTTGCTGTACATGTTGACACTTGGCGACGTCACTGAAGAAGCGTTTGACGGCACCGAATGGTTTTTACTCGGCCTGCTTGAGCTTGCCATACTCTTCATTGTCCTGCGCCCGCTTGAAGCATGGGTTCCGGTCAAAAAAGAGATTGACCCGTCAGCCCGGCGTATCGATTTTCTTTACAGCTGCATCCACCGCCTGGGCGCCTTTACGCTGGTCGTGTTTTTTCTTCTGGACCCGCTATTCGACCTGATCGCCGGACATTTGCGCCTGCTGGGGGTCGTTCACTTCAATCTGGAAGCGCTGTGGCCAGGTGTGACGGATGTCCCCTTAGTCGCTTTCCTGATTTATCTCGTGGTGCTCGATTTCTTCGATTACTGGTATCACCGCGCCAGCCATCAGTTCGGATGGTGGTGGGGCTTGCACAGTTTGCACCACAGTCAGCTGGATATGAACCTGTGGTCGGATAACCGTAACCATCTGCTCGACGACTTGCTGCGAGACATTTATCTGGCTGTCATTGCGCTGGTCATTGGGGTCGAACCGTCGCAATATGTATTGCTGGTTGCCGCCTCGCGCATGCTGCAGAGTTTGCAGCATGCCAATGTACGTGTTCACTTCGGCGCAATCGGTGAGCGTTTGCTGGTTTCTCCACGTTACCATCGCACGCATCATGCGATTGGAATCGGACATGAGTCAAAAGGCGGCGGAACCCTCGGCGGCTGCAATTTCGCGGTTCTGTTTCCGGTATGGGATATCGTGTTTCGTACCGCCCGCTTCAGCAGGGAATTTGCCATGACAGGTATTCGTGACCAGCTGCCACCACCTGAAGGTAAAGGCCGTGATTACGGCCGTGGCTTCTGGGCACAGCAATGGCTGGGGTTGAAGCATATGCGCGAGTTCGCGCGCAGGAAAACGTCCTGATGAAAAAGGTTCTGGTCGCCTTTGGCAAGGCGCTGCTGTCGCAGCTGCATTTCCGTATGCTGCTGTTGACCATCCTTCCCTTCGTACTGTCCGTCGCGCTCTGGGGCGTTCTGCTGTGGTGGGGGCTGCAGCCAATGATCGACTGGCTGCATGCCTATTTTGCCGACAACAATGGTTTTCAGATGGCCGGCGAGATGCTCGGCTGGTTCGGACTTGGTGCCATCAAAACGGTGATTGTTCCGCTGATCGCCATGTGGGTGCTGCTGCCACTCATGATCCTGACCGCGCTGATATTCGTCGGCGTTTTTGCCATGCCCATCATTGCGCGCCACATCGGCAGCCGTCATTATCCGTTGCTGGAACAACGCAAGGGCGGGACCGTGCTGGGCAGCCTGTGGATTGCGAGTTATTCCTTCCTTATCTTTGCGGTGTTGTGGGTGATCACTTTGCCGCTGTCCGTGTTTCCGCCACTGACGTTTATCGTGCAGCCTGCACTCTGGGGCTGGCTGACTTACCGTGTCATGGCCTACGACGCGTTGGCCGACCATGCGGATGCCTCGGAAATAAAGCTCGTCCTCAGGCAGCATCGCTGGCCGCTGCTAGCCATCGGCGCCATCACTGGCGCCATGGGCGCGGCGCCTACCTTGCTCTGGCTCGGCGGCGCCTTGTCGGTCATTTTCTTTCCCCTGCTGGCGGCGGGTGCGATCTGGCTCTACGTCCTGGTATTCGTGTTTACAGGCCTGTGGTTTGAGCACTATTGCCTTGATGCGCTGGCGCAATCTCGTGGCGCAGCCAATATGCCGGTAACAACTTCGCCGCCCATGAAGGATATCAACTGAGAACCATCAAAGGTGGCGACAGGATGAATCTCAATGGCTGAGGCATAATGCCCTTTTGCCAATCAACTTGCTGCCATGGCCATTGGACTGATTATCATCGGTGACGAAATCCTTTCCGGAAAACGTACCGACAAGCATTTTCCCAAAGTTGTCGAATTGTTGAACGCCCGCGGCCTGCAGCTTTCCTGGGCCGAATATGTTGGAGACGACCGTGCCCGTATCACGGATGTCCTGACGCGTGCGTTTGCCACTGACGACATCGTATTTTCTTGCGGCGGCATCGGCGCGACCCCGGACGATCACACGCGCCAGTGTGCGGCGGCGGCGTTGAACCTGCCGCTTGTCTTGCATCCCGAGGCAAAGGCAAAGATCGAGGAACGTATCGCGGATGTGGCGCGAGAGGCCGGCAAGGAGCCGGACTATAACGTGGCGGACAATGCGCACCGATTGAAGATGGGCGAGTTTCCCGAAGGCGCGTCGATCATTCCAAATCCCTACAATAAAATTCCCGGGTTCTATGTTGAACACGGTGTGGGCGGGGCGACGTATTTCGTGCCCGGTTTTCCGGTAATGGCATGGCCGATGATCGAGTGGGTGCTTGATAACAAGTATTCGCACCTGTTCGAGAAGGTGCCGAGGCTGGAAAAGGCGGTGCTGGTGTTTGAGCAGGCGGAGTCGAGGTTGACGCCATTAATGGAAGCACTGGAGAGCGAGTTTCCGCTGGTGAAAGTATTTAGTTTACCGAGCGTGGGGGATGCGACGATCCGCCGGCATATTGAACTCGGCGTGAAGGGCGAGCCTTCGCAGGTGGAGGCGGCGTTTGGGAAGATGGTGGGCGAACTTGATCGGCTGGGGGCGGAATATCAAGGCGTCTAAGAGGGTGCTTTTTACCCATCCCCAGCCTGGACCCGTGAAGGGTTCATGGTTGAGGATACGTCGAAAGTTCCTCCTAAAGAAGCGCGAAAAATCATCGCGCCAGGACCATGAGCAAGCGTTGTTACTTACCGCATCTTCACCTCATCCAGTAATCCCTGCTTGCGAATAAAGTCCACCACCTTCTCCACTCCTTCGCCACTGCGGAGATTGGTAAAGATAAACGGCCGCTCGCCCCGCATTCTCTTCGCATCACTTGCCATCACGTCCAGGTTCGCGCCCACATAAGGCGCGAGATCCGTCTTGTTGATGATTAACAGATCCGACCGCGTGATGCCCGGTCCGCCCTTGCGCGGAATCTTTTCTCCGCCTGCGACGTCGATCACGTAAATCGTCAGGTCCGACAATTCCGGACTGAAGGTTGCCGCAAGATTATCCCCGCCAGATTCGACCAGAATGAGATCCAGATCTGGAAAATCCGCGCTCATTCGCGCAATCGCTTCAAGGTTGATCGAGGCATCCTCGCGTATCGCGGTGTGCGGGCAGCCACCGGTCTCCACGCCCATCAACCGCTCCGCGGGCAAGGCATCCGCCCGCAGCAGGATTTCCATGTCTTCCTTGGTATAGATATCATTGGTGATGACGGCCATGTCGTAATGGTTGCGCATAGCCTTGCAAAGCATTTCGCAAAGTGCCGTCTTGCCCGATCCGACAGGACCGCCGATGCCGACGCGCAAAGGATTGGAGGATGTATTCATAGTCTTCAGAAAAAATTCAGGAACGATAAAGTCGGCTGTACTGCATTTCATGCTGCATGGACATCAGCGACAGGCCGGGCGACCAATTGGATAACTCGTGATCCTGCAACTGTTCGGCATGTCGTGCCGCCACCTCCAGTTCTGGCTGCAAGGAAAGAAGCAGCCTCTGCCCGGCGACCTGGCCGAGCGGAACAGACTTGACACACACCAGCACCTGGTTCTCCGCCCATGAAAACAGCATGCCGAGCAGGGCGGCATCAGGCGGAACCTGCAAGGCGACGGCGGAAAAAGCCAGCGCGGTCGGCAAGGGAATTTCTGTTTGCGCCTGCAGGATGTCGCGCAGCGCTTCATCGCCTAGCCCGAGTTCCAATGCGAGTTTCGACAGCGAGTAGCCCATCTGTATGGTTTCGGCGCGAAACTCGGCGGTATCGCGGGCTGCGATAAAACGTTCATTCCATTCGGCGACAGCCTGGCCGTCACGGTTCGCGAAAGCCTGCATCAGACGGCAAAGCACTGGCGCCTCAAATCGCGCGATGACATGGTGCAGGGCATCCACGATCCAACGCCGCGCCGTTGTGTCATCACGCACGATGCCGGATTCCAGCGCTGCTTCCAGGCCTTGTGAATAGCTGTATGCACCAATCGGCAGGGATGGGCTAGCCAATTGCAGCAGATGCAGCAAGGCGGTTGCCTGCATGTCAGTCCTTGTCGGATGGACGATGAATCTTCTGGCGCACGGGAATCGGCGCCAGAGGATGATGGTCATCGCCATGGTGATGGTGGCCGCCGCCGTAGGCACCGGATTCCGGTTCGAACGGCGCCAGTTCTTCAATCACGTTTGCGCCGAGGCCTTCGAGCATCTCCTTAAGTACCGGATCCTTCCGGATACGCAGGAAGCCCTGCGCACCGTCACCACCCACCTGTGCCTGCGTATGACGATTGCCGAGATGGAAGGCGCAACGGAGCAACGTGCGTGGTGTGTCGCACTCCACACGGTATGTGCGTTCCTTCGCCGCGACGATCCGGACGACACGGCCATCGTCGCCTTTGAGCAGATCGTTGTTGCGCAGCACTGTTCCGCGCACAGTAAATACCGCGACTTCTTCGCCAGAGGCAAGTTGCGCGCGCAGGCGGCTCTTCTCGCGAAGCTCGAAAGGGAGGGTCAGTTCGCCACTGATCGCGTCAGCGGTTTCAATTTTTGTGTGAAGTGTCAGCATCGATTTATGTCAGAACAGAAAATAGCGTTGTGCCATTGGCAAAACCTTCGCCGGTTCGCACACCAGCAATTCGCCATCGGCGCGCACCTCATAAGTCTCGGGGTCGACCTCCATGCGTGGCGTCAATCCGTTATGGATCATGTCGGCCTTGCGCACCTGGCGCGTGTTCTTCACGGCGATCAGCGACTTGCTGAGCTTGAGCGCATCGCCGATCCCCGCATCGACTGCCGCCTGTGAAACAAAGGTAAACGAAGTGCGCAGCGCCCCACCGAAGGCACCGAACATCATCCGGTAATGCACCGGCTGTGGGGTCGGAATCGACGCATTCGGATCGCCCATCTGGGCAGCGGCAATCATGCCGCTCTTCAGGATCATTGACGGCTTCACGCCGAAGAATGCCGGCTTCCACAACACAATGTCCGCGATCTTGCCGACTTCGAGTGAGCCGACAACATGTGAAATTCCGTGCGTGATCGCCGGGTTGATCGTGTACTTGGCGATGTAACGCTTGACACGGAAATTGTCGCTGCGCAAGCTATCTTCCGCCAGTGAGCCGCGTTGCACTTTCATCTTGTGCGCGGTCTGCCAGGTGCGCATGATGACTTCGCCCACACGCCCCATTGCCTGGGAGTCGGACGACATCATTGAAATCGCGCCGAGATCATGCAGGATATCTTCGGCGGCGATGGTTTCGCGACGGATGCGAGATTCCGCGAATGCAACGTCTTCCGCGATCGCCGGGTCCAGATGGTGACAGACCATCAGCATGTCCAGGTGTTCGTCCAGTGTATTGACCGTGTACGGACGGGTGGGATTGGTTGAAGATGGCAGGACATTGCCTTGTCCCACTGCCGCAATGATGTCAGGCGCGTGACCGCCGCCCGCACCTTCGGTATGGAAGGTGTGAATGGTCCGATCCTTGAACGCCGCCAATGTGTGTTCGAGAAAGCCGCCTTCGTTCAGCGTATCGGTATGGATGGCTACCTGAATATCCATGCGGTCGGCGACCGAAAGACAGTTGTCGATGGCGGCCGGCGTCGTACCCCAGTCTTCGTGCAGCTTGAGTCCGATGGCACCGGCACGGATCTGCTCTTCCAGCGGCGTCGGCAGGCTCACATTGCCCTTGCCAAGGAAGCCCAGATTCATTGGAAAGGCATCGGCGGCAGCCAGCATCGAATGAATATGCCAGGGTCCCGGCGTACAGGTAGTCGCCGCCGTGCCGACGGCCGGGCCGGTACCTCCGCCCAGCATCGTGGTGATGCCGGACATCAGCGCTTCCTCGATCTGTTGCGGACAGATAAAGTGAATGTGCGAATCGATGCCGCCCGCCGTCACGATCATGCCTTCGCCGGCGATGATTTCCGTTGCACCGCCAATGGCCATGGTGATGTCAGGCTGGATATCGGGATTGCCCGCCTTGCCGATGCCGGCGATGCGCCCGCTCTTCAATCCGATGTCGGCCTTGACGATGCCCCAATGGTCGACGATCAGTGCATTGGTAATTACAGTGTCCATCACATCCTTGTGATTGCGCTGCGACTGACCCATGCCATCGCGGATCACCTTGCCGCCGCCGAATTTCACTTCTTCGCCGTAAGTGGTGAAATCCTTTTCGACTTCAATGAACAGTTCGGTATCAGCAAGCCGTACCCGGTCACCGACGGTCGGCCCAAACATTTCGGCGTAGGCCTGGCGGGAAATTTTTGTCATTTGAGTTTCCCCATTACTTTGCCGTTGAAGCCATACACAGTGCGGTCCCCTGCCAGTGCGACCAGTTCGACCGTACGCTGCTGCCCCGGCTCGAAGCGAACCGCCGTGCCCGCAGCGATATTGAGCCGCATGCCATAGCCAAGCGGACGGTCGAATTGCAGTGCCGGGTTGACTTCAAAAAAGTGGAAGTGCGAGCCCACCTGGATCGGACGGTCACCGCTATTGGCGACCGTCACGGTGACCGTCGCGCGACCGGCATTGAGTTCGATGTCGCCGGGTTCAATCAGCATTTCGCCTGGAATCACGTGGCCTCCTATGGAATCGGGTGATGGACAGTCACAAGCTTGGTACCGTCGGGGAAGGTGGCTTCGACCTGGATATCGGGAATCATCTCGGCCACGCCGTCCATCACGTCATCGCGTGTCAGGATGCGTGTGCCTTCTGACATCAGTTCGGCGACAGTCTTGCCGTCACGCGCCCCTTCCATGATGGCGGCGGTGATGAGCGCGACCGCTTCCGGATAATTCAGTTTCAGGCCGCGTGCCTTGCGTCTTTCGGCAAGCAGGGCGGCAGTGAAGATGAGGAGTTTGTCTTTTTCGCGTGGAGTCAGCTCCATCCATTTTCTCCTAACAGGTTGATCCGATCCCGGATGAGGTGATCAGGTATTCCAGATACGGGGTACGACGGCTTCCCGGCCGGTAAGGGCTGGGCGCAGTCGCTGCCAGGTATGCATCATCAGTCGCCTTGCAGTCTGGCTGGAGTGTCCGAGATAGCGTGCAACGACGACTGATTTCATTTGCGTGACACCAAATGCGCCGTCGTTTGCTTCGGCTTCACGCAGCGTTGCCATCATGTTGCCGGCAAGCGGCGTGCCGACTGCTATCAGTGTCGCGCACACGGAGTTGCCTGCAAGTCCAAACGAACTGGTCATCGCCGCACTGCCGGCGGCGAGCATGCCCTGCTCAAACCAGAGCAGCTTGCCGTCGCGGCGGATGCTGGTTGTTTGCTCAACCATCCCGCTATGAAAGGACTCGCCGGAGGCGGTTCGGCCAAAGCACAGGATTTCAGTTCCGATATACGTCGCATCCTTCCCAAGTTCTATTGCCGTGTCCAGCCGGACATGCGCGGCATCGAAGAATATCGTCTCCTGCGGCAGCCATTCCAGCGTAGCGCTGTCGCCCGCCCGCAAATGCACATCTTGTCGCGAGATATGGCCGTTGGACTTGTACCATTTCGCTGCGCCGGGCGTGGTCAACAAGGCACTGGCATTCTGGCCAACGCTGGCATCGATGCTGAGTTCATCGCCGCCCACCACGCCGCCGGGCGGGTGCACAACGATGGCGTGACAAACCTGCCCGCCTTCGGGATACAGTGGCTTTTGGACCCGCAGTGGACCAATATGCGTGCGTTCCATTAACCGGGTGGTGTCGCAGTCGGCTGCGAATCCGAGCGTTAGCCGGGCTTGCCACCGAGCATGAGAAGGTGATGCAAGAACCGGATCTGTGACGATGCGCTTCATCTGCAAAACTATACCGCCAGATGGCGCTTGACGTCGTCCCCGTGCATCTCGGCTTGTGTGCCGGCAGCCACCACTTCACCACGTGACATGACAAGGAACTTGTCCGCCAGTTCATGGGCAAAGTCGAAGTACTGCTCGCACAGCAGGATGGCCATATCGCCACGTTCGCGCAGCATGCGGATCACACGGCCAATGTCCTTGATGATGGAGGGTTGTATGCCTTCGGTTGGTTCATCGAGGATGATGAGTTTGGGATCGGCAAGCAGGGCGCGCGCAATCGCAAGCTGTTGCTGTTGCCCGCCCGATAAATCGCCTCCGCGCCGGTGTAGCATTTCCTTCAGCACCGGAAAGAGTTCAAATACTTCGCTGCGAATCTTCGAAGCCTGCCGGCCCGGCTTGATCGCCATTCCCATCAGCAGGTTTTCCTCGACGGTCAGGCGCGCAAAAATCTCGCGTCCCTGCGGTACGTAAGCGATGCCGAGTTCGGCACGTTCATGTGGCTTCAGCCTGGTGATATCGCGATTTTCCAGTTTGACTTGTCCGCCCGCTACCGGCAGCACGCCCATCAGGCATTTCAGCAGCGTAGTTTTACCGACGCCGTTGCGGCCGAGCAGTGCAAGGCATTGGCCTTTTTCCAGTTCCAGCGAGACGCCGCGCAGGGTATGGGAAGAGCCGTAATACTGATTCAATTTTTCGACGTTGAGCATGTGAGAGATTCTGTCAGGTTGAGGGATGGCGACGTGCGTTATGTCGTACGCCGCTATCGGCCCAGATACACTTCGATGACCCGTTCGTCCGATTGCACCTGCTGCATGGTGCCTTCGGCAAGCACCGAGCCTTCGTGCAACACCGTGACCTTGCCGTTGCGCGCGATCTCGTTGACGAAAGCCATGTCATGTTCCACCACCATGATGGAATGCTTGCCGCGCAGTTCGTTCAGCAACTCCGCGGTACGCGCAGTCTCGGCATCCGACATGCCGGCGACGGGCTCATCGAGCAGCAAGAGCTTGGGCTCCTGCATGAGCAGCATGCCAATCTCCAGCCACTGCTTCTGGCCATGAGACAACAGGCCGGCGAGGCGATGCTCCTGACCGTTAAGACGGATCAGCTTGAGGATCTCTTCAATCTTGCCATTCTGTTCGGACGTAAGGCGAAAGAAGAGCGTCGGCTTGACCCGTTTATCCATCTTCATTGCGAGTTCAAGGTTTTCGAACACCGTGTGCTGCTCGAACACGGTCGGGCGCTGGAACTTGCGGCCGATGCCCGCATGCGCAATGTGATATTCGGTCATCCTGGTCAGATCCATGGTCTGGCCGAAGTAGGCGGTACCCGATGCCGGCCGCGTCTTGCCTGTGATGACATCCATCATGGTTGTCTTGCCGGCGCCATTGGGTCCGATGATGCAGCGCAGTTCGCCTACGGAGATATCGAGGTTCAGTTTGTTGATCGCCTTGAAACCATCGAACGAAACGGTGATGTCTTCCAGGTACAGAATCGCACCGTGCGTCGTATCGACGCCTTCCTGCTTGATGCGGCCATACGAGGTGCCGTGTTCGGCGTGCTCTGTCTGTACCGGGAACGCGATGTTTTTCGACAGGTCGTTCATGCTGCCTCCCGTGTCTTCTTGAATTTGCGTGTCAGGCCGAGTATGCCTTGCGGCATGAATAGCGTGACCAGAATAAAGAGCAAGCCCAGGGCATACAGCCAGAGGTCGGGGAAGGCGGCAGTGAACCAGCTCTTCAACCCATTGACCGAGAACGCACCGATGATGGGACCCAGCAGTGAACCACGGCCACCGACCGCTGCCCAGATCACCATCTCGATGGAATTGCCGGGGGACATTTCGGACGGGTTGATGATGCCAACCTGCGGGACATAAAGAGCGCCTGCGATACCGCACAGCACGGCAGACAAGGTCCACACGAAGAGCTTGAACCACAGCGGGTTGTAACCGATGAACATCAGTCGTGACTCGGCATCGCGCACGCCCTGCAACACGCGACCCAGTTTGGAGGTGACGATCCAGCGACACAGCAATAGTGCGCCAAGCAGCACAGCCAGCGTGATCATGTACAACGCCGCCTTGGTCGTCGGCTCGGTAATCGAGAAGCCGAGAATACGCTTGAAGTCGGTGAATCCGTTGTTACCACCGAAGCCGGTATTGTTACGGAAGAACAGCAGCATGAAGGCAAAGGTCATCGCCTGGGTGATGATGGAAAAGTACACGCCTTTGATACGCGAACGGAAAGCAAAATAACCGAACACGAACGCGAGCACGCCCGGAACCAGCACCACCAGCGCCAGGCAATACCAGAAGCTGTCGGTGAACGACCAGTACCAGGGATAGGCTTTCCAGTCGAGGAAAACCATGAAGTCCGGCAGATTGCTCTGGTACACGCCATCCGTGCCGATGGCACGCATCAGGTACATGCCGTGTGCGTAACCGCCAAGCGCGAAGAACACGCCATGGCCCAGCGAGAGGATACCGGTATAGCCCCATACCAGGTCGAGCGCCAGCGCCGCCATCGCGTAGCACATGAACTTGCCGATCAGTGCGACGGTATAACTTGATACATGCAAGGCATGACCGGAAGGGAAGGAAAGATTCAGGATGGGCAACAGTGCCAGCAGCGCCGCGCACACCACAATACCGGCCCAGGCCGGTCGGGAAAAGAGGGAAGAAGTCATTCTGCGCTCCTGCCTTTCATGGCAAACAATCCTTGCGGACGTTTCTGAATGAAAACGATGATGAAGACAAGGATGGCGATCTTGGCCACCACTGCGCCGGCGACCGGTTCGAGGAACTTGTTGACTTCGCCGAGGCCGATCGCCGCGATCACGGTGCCGGCAAGCTGACCGACCCCGCCCAGCACGACCACCATGAAGGAGTCGACGATATAGCTTTGACCAAGATCTGGGCCGACGTTGCCGAGCTGTGACAAGGCGACCCCGCCGAGGCCGGCAATGCCGGAACCGAGACCGAAGGTCATCATGTCGACCTTGCCAGTGGAAACGCCGACACAATCCGCCATGCGGCGATTCTGCGTGACCGCACGCACGAACAAACCGAGGCGTGTCTTGTTCAGGATCACCCAGACAGCGGCAACGACGAACATTGCAAAGAATATGATGACAATGCGGTTATACGACAGCACCAGCGAGCCCATCACCGTGACGCCGCCCGACATCCACGAAGGATTGGCAACTTCGACGTTCTGCGCGCCAAAGATCGAACGCACCAGTTGCATCAGTATCAGACTGATGCCCCAGGTGCATAACAGCGTTTCCAGCGGACGGCCATACAGCCATCGGATGACGGTGCGCTCCAGGATGATGCCAACCATACCGGCAACAAGAAACGCGGCGGGCAGTGCCACAAGCAGGTAATAGTCAGTCGCGCCCGGCATGTAATGGCGAAACAGCGACTGGCACACGTACGTCGTGTAGGCGCCGATCATCAGCAATTCGCCGTGCGCCATGTTGATGATGCCCATTAGTCCAAACGTAATCGCAAGTCCGAGTGCCGCCAGCAGCAGTACACTGCCAAGCGAGACGCCATAGAACAGGTTGCCGACGAACTCCGTGCGGGCCAGACGCGCATTGATTGCGCTGATGGTTCCGACGGTGGCCACACGTACCGATTCATCCGGTTCGAGATAGCTGCCGTCCGGGTTCTTTTCCAACATTTTTTCGAGCGCGGGTTTGAGGTTGGCGTTCGAGCTGCCCTTGAGCGCTTCCACCGCAGACTTGCGCGTTGCGGCATCCGGTGACTGGAGGTTCGCCGTCGCGACAACCATCTGCAGGACCGATTTGATTTGCGGATCGGTTTCTTTCTCCAGTGCCCTGGTGATCAGCGGCAGCTGGCCGGGATCGGCACCTTTCTGCATGGCGAGCGCGGCGGCAAGTCGTTCCGAATTGTCATGGGAGAGCAGGCGGAAGCCCGACAGCGCGCCTTCCACGGCACCGCGCAGGCGGTTATTCACCGTGATTCCATCGATGCCATCCGGCGTCGGTACGGTCTTGTCGGTTTCGGGATCGTAGGCTTTGTTATCTTCGACGATGAAAACCTGTCCATCTGGATTGGCGTACAGGTTGTCATTCTTCAGTGCGTTCAGCAGCTTGAACGCATCGTCATTGGCGAGCGCCGCAATCTTGTTGACCGCTTCGATGCGCGCATCGGGATCGTCACCTGCCAGCGGCTTGAGCAGCGCCGGATCAATCGCCGCATGGGCCGTGAGCGCCATTGCGCACAACCATCCGATGGCGAATAAGTGTTTGATAGATTTCATTTGCGATGTCTTGGCAAGCAACTTAGAAACGACATGCGTAAAAAGGCCGGAGTGTGGAACAAGGAGCCACGCTCCGGCCCGTAGTACAGTTTCGCTTACGTGCCCTTTAGTTCGCCAAGGGCACAGGATGTAGTCAAGACAAATTACATCTTCTGCTTGGCCTCGTTACCTGCAATGAACGGGCTCCACGGTTGCGCGCGGATCGGGCCCTTTGTCTTCCATACGACGCTGAACTGACCGTCCGGCTTGATTTCGCCGATCATCACCGGTTTGTGCAGGTGGTGGTTGGTCTTGTCCATGGTCAGCTCGAAGCCGGAAGGTGACTTGAAGGTCTGTCCGCCCATCGCTGCGATGACCTTGTCGGTATCGGTCGACTTGGCCTTTTCTACAGCCTGCTTCCACATATGGATGCCGACGTAAGTGGCTTCCATCGGGTCGTTGGTGACAACGGTGCTGGCGTTAGGCAGCTTCTTTTCTGCGGCATAAGCTTTCCATTGCTTGATGAAGGTATCGTTGACCGGGTTCTTCACCGACTGGAAATAATTCCATGCGGCGAGGTGGCCGACGAGCGGTTTGGTATCGACGCCACGCAGTTCTTCTTCACCGACCGAGAACGCGACAACCGGTACGTCGGTTGCCTTCAGGCCTGCATTGCCGAGTTCCTTATAGAACGGTACGTTGGAATCACCGTTGATTGTGGAGATCACGGCAGTCTTGCCGCCCGAGGAGAACTTCTTGATGTTGGCGACGATGGTCTGGTAATCCGAATGACCGAACGGTGTGTAGACTTCATCGATATCGGATTCCTTCACGCCCTTGGATTTCAGAAAGGCACGCAGGATCTTGTTCGTAGTACGCGGGTATACATAGTCAGTGCCAAGCAGGACGAAGCGCTTGGCGCCGCCGCCGTCTTTCGACATCAGGTATTCCACCGCGGGGATCGCCTGCTGGTTCGGTGCCGCGCCGGTGTAGAACACATTCTTCTCGAGCTCTTCGCCTTCATACTGGACCGGATAGAACAGCAGGCTGTTCAGTTCCTTGAAGACAGGCAGCACGGACTTGCGCGATACCGATGTCCAGCATCCAAACACCACCGCCACCTTGTCCTGTGTCACCAGCTGCCGTGCCTTTTCGGCAAACAACGGCCAGTTCGATGCAGGGTCGACGACGACTGCCTCGAGCTTCTTACCCATCACGCCGCCCTTGGCATTGATTTCGTCGATCGTCATCAACGCCACGTCTTTCAACGAGGTTTCAGAGATCGCCATCGTGCCCGACAGCGAATGAAGAATACCGACCTTAATGGTGTCGGCGGCCAGGGCTTGCGGCATCCAGGCGGACGCGGTAAGCATCAAAGCGCCGGCTGCGGTCGCTTTCAAAAGGGTGCGACGAGACATTTTTGCTCCTACTGTAATGAATGGGGTCGATGGTGTGCGATAGCTCGCAAGCAATCTTTAGCAGTTTGCGTGCCAAGCATGACCCGGAGGAACGTCCCGTGCTGCGTGTTGAATATGCGCGATAAGAGTGCGCTGGATTGCAGCGCAGCCGTTGATAGTGCCCTTTTTTCGGGATCTCGCTTACAGTATTGGTGCGTAAACCGAGCGCCGCACGGCGAGCGTGCGGCGGGATTTGAATTCGCTCATGCGCTAAGCGGTGTCGTGGTCCGTAGTAGGGCTGTTGGTATGCTGGTTAGTCTGTTGTCTATTATTAGGCCATCAGGATGCTTCAGGTTCGGGAGGGAAGGTCACCACGTGATCAGCACCTAATCGTATACCGATCTTCTCCCCGATCGCGTGATCATGATGTGAAGGCACCAACGCCAGCAGCGTCTGTCCGCTCGGGAGTTTGAGGGTATACAAAAACTCTGCGCCGCGGAATGCCTTGCGTACGACCTCTGCCTGTAGCGAACTTGCGTCGTCATGAATGACGTCGTCGGCCCTCAGCAAAACATCGACGCGTTCCTGTTCCTTGTCGCCGGTGCCACATACATCAATACCCTGCCATAGCGGCAGGCTTCCAAGTTCGATATGCACCTGTTGCTTTGGCAGATCGACAGTGCCTGGAGCGAACACTCCTTGGCCAATGAAGTCGGCGACAAAGCGATCGCCGGGTCGATGGTAAAGGTTATAAGCGTTGTCCCATTGGACGATCACACCTTGATGCATTACGCCGATCTGGTCGGCGATCGCGAACGCTTCATGCTGATCATGGGTGACCAGCACGGCAGTCGTCCCGAGTTCCTTGAGGATGTCCCGCACTTCCAGTGCAAGCCGTTCGCGCAGGTCGACGTCTAGATTGGAGAAGGGCTCGTCCAGCAGGAGCAAGTCCGGTTGTGGCGCCAGCGCCCGTGCGAGAGCGACGCGCTGCTGCTGGCCTCCCGAGAGCTCGTGCGGATATTGGCGTGCGTGGGTCGCCAGGCCGACAATACCCAGCAGACGGTCGACGCGTGTCTTGCGTTCGCTGGCTGACAACTTGCGCAAGCCAAATGCGATGTTCTCCCACACCGACAAATGTGGGAAGAGGGCATAGTCTTGAAACACCACGCCGACATGGCGGGTTTCCGGCGCATCTGTTCGGGTTGGATTGCTCAATTCGCGGCCGCCAAGCGAAATACTTCCGTCCAGTACGGACTCAAAACCGGCAATGGCACGTAACACCGTCGTCTTCCCACAACCCGAAGGTCCGAGCAGGCAGCCAATTTCGCCCCTGCCCAAGGAAAAGGACAAGCCATGGACAATTTCCTGGATCGTCCTGCCAAGTGGGTAGCCCACGCGGATGGATTGGACCCGTAGATGGACCTCTGGAGAAAAATACGGCGTATTCATATGCATAGGATTGCTGGTTTGGAATTCGATATTGATTATAATTCTCATTTACCTACCTAGACAGGCGATTGTGGATTTCCAGCGTATTCCGATGGCGCTTCCGCGCGGCAGCTGCCAAAGCCGCATAAGCAGAGGCCGTATCCATCCTCTGCTGCTCATATCCCTGGCAGTTGCCATTCTGGTTGGCATTCCAATTGTTGGCGTACTGTCCAATCTACTTGCAACAGGCGATGCATCCGGAAGTGGTGCCGGAACCTTTACTCACCTCTGGGCAACTGTCCTGCCAGAATATCTTTTCAACAGTCTTGCTATTGCGGCAATTGTCGCCGTGCTGGGCGGCATGGGCGGAGTAGGCTGTGCCTGGCTCGTGGCTGTATTTGATTTCCCCGGAAAACGGATATTCGAATGGGCGCTGATCCTGCCACTGGCGATGCCCGCGTACGTCGTCGCCTATGCCTATACGGATTTCCTGCAGTTTTCCGGACCGGTACAGTCAGCGCTGCGCGCAACATTCGGCTGGCAAGCGAGGGAATACTGGTTTCCCGAGATCCGTTCCATCGGTGGCGCCGGAATCGTGTTTGCAATGGTGCTGTATCCGTATGTTTATCTGCTGGCCCGGACGGCCTTTCTGGAGCGTAGTCCCCGGATGTGGGATGCGGCCCGCACTTTGGGCGCCGGACCATGGGAGGCATTCGCCAAGGTCAGCCTGCCGTTGGCCCGGCCTGCCGCTGTCGCCGGCATTGCGCTGGCTCTGATGGAAACGCTGGCTGACTACGGCGCGGTTGCCTATTTCGGCGTGCCCACCCTTACTACCGGAATTTATAAGTCCTGGTATGCATTTTCTGACCGCACCTCCGCAGCACAGATCGCCGCCGTGCTGCTGATGGCCATCACGCTGCTCATGCTCATTGAGCAGACCAGCCGTGGGCGTGCGCGTTACTACGCAGTGGGAAGTCGTACCCGGCTACAAATGCCCATGCGCCTCAACGGGATTCATGCGATAGGCGCGGTCGTATTTTGCGCCTTGCCGGTGTTCGTCGGTTTTCTGGTGCCGGTTGGGATTCTGCTTCGTCTGGTCGCGCGTGAGGATACGGTAGAGTTTGGAGAGCGTTTCTATGGCTGGCTATATAACAGCGTCCTCCTGGCTGGCGTGACGGCACTGATCGCTATTATGGTTTGCGTGCTTCTGGCTTATGCAGCGCGTGTGACGCGCAGTCAGCTTCAGGGCGTATGCAACCGCGTTGTCAGCATGGGCTACGCAGTCCCCGGCGCGGTCATTGCGGTCGGTATCCTGATTCCCCTGTCGCGGCTCGATGCCTGGAGTGCTGAACGTGGCTTGGGATTGGTGTTGACCGGCAGCGCGGCGGCGCTTGTGTATGCCTATCTGGTGCGCTTTCTCTCCGTGTCGTACCAGACTGTGCAAGCCGGCCTGACTAAGATTACGCCCAGTATGGACGCCAGTGCGCGCGTCCTTGGGCATGGCATTGGCTCCATGCTATTGAGGGTCCATGCGCCTCTGTTATGGCGTAGTGTTGCGACCGCCGGGTTGCTGGTGTTCGTGGATGTGATCAAGGAACTGCCGGCAACACTAACGATACGGCCATTCAATTTCGATACCCTTGCCGTGATTACTTACCAGCTGGCTGCCGATGAAAGGCTGGGTGAAGCAGCATTGCCGGCACTGACTATCGTATTGATTGCGTTCATCCCGGTGGCCGTTCTGGCTCGATCCATTGCAAAAGCCGATCGCTAAAGACAGCACTTTCCAACTCCGTCCAACCTTGTGCGGATCGTCGTGCGGACAAAAAAATAGCCCCGCATTGCGAGGCTATTTTACTTACCGGCTAATGCCGATTACTTCTTCGCTGCGCGTGCCGCTGCCTTGGCAGCAGTCGCTGCAGGCTGTGCAAACTGCGTCACCGCATTGTTCACGTTCGCTTCAATCGTTTCAACTGCTTGCTTGGTGGACTTGGTGAACTGCTCGTAACCCGCGCTGGCGTTGCCGATCGCGGATTTAAACAGGGCGATCGCATTTTCTGAACCGGCAGGAGCATTCTTGGTGACTTCGTCCAGTAACTCAAGCAGCTTGCGGCTGTTGTCCGCGATCTGGCTTTCTGCAGCCTTGGCGAATTCAGCTTGCACGCCGCTGGTGATTGCGCTCAGCTGCCGGCCGAATGCGAGGGCTTTTTCAGCGTTTGGCTGTGCTTGCGCAGTAGCGATAGACAGCCATTCTTGCGGGTCCTTTACGCTCAACAATTGCTTCGCTGCAGCATTGGATTCTTCCAGGGAAGCTTTTGCAGTGTTCAAGTTGAGTTCGATAAGCTTCTCGACGCCTTCAAAGGTCTTGGCGGTCAAGCTGTTAAACAAGGCAAGTTGTGCTTCGAAGTTAGCCTTGGAAGTCGCGGAAAACTGCTCGGGAATTGCAAACATGACGGTCTCCTCAAGAGAAAGTACGGCTCAAATTTGGGATATGTGACACACAGTCCCTCTTTTTGTGCGTCGCAACAAACATATTTTTCATTAAAACTTGGGTGCAGTCAACAACTTTGTTGCAAAGCACAAAAATGATGGGCCTCCCAGTTTAGTTAGCTTTTATTTAACTTTCTCGGGAAAGCGTTCATTTGTGACTGCGTGCTAAACTCATCAGCTTGTCCCGATTATTCCGCCCTTGCTCAGTGAAAGCGTTCTACAGCGATCATTTCGTTCTCCCCCTGCCTGAAGGACATCGTTTCCCGATGCAGAAATATCGGCTGGTGCGCGAAGGTGTGCAGGTACACGTCCCCTCGATAGAGTTTCACGAAGCACCGTTCACCACGGACGGGGTTCTCGCACTTGCTCATCATCCCTTGTATATAGAGCGCGTCTCGAACGGCAGCCTGTCAACTGCGGAGCAAAAGGCAATTGGCTTCCCATGGACACGCCAGATGGTCGAGCGCTCCCGGCGTTCCGCCGGCGCTACCATCAGCGCCTGCCGCATCGCGCTTGAATCGGGCGTCGCCGTTAACCTGGCAGGGGGGACACATCACGCTTACGCCGATCACGGCGAAGGCTTTTGCGTGTTTAATGACGCAGCCATCGCTGCCCGGCTCATGCAAGCTGAGCGGCGTGTCAGGCGCGTGGCTATCGTCGATCTCGACGTCCATCAGGGAAACGGAACGGCATCCATACTCGCCAGCGACGACTCCGTCTTTACGCTGTCGCTTCATGGCGAACACAATTATCCATTCAGGAAGGAGTGCAGCGATCTGGATGTCGCTTTGCCGGACGGAACCGGCGACGAGGCTTACCTGACTGCTCTGGAACAGGCGCTCGCCTCGATGACGCATCGGTTTTCGCCCGAACTCATCATATACCTGGCCGGTGCCGACCCGCACGAAGGTGATCGGCTGGGACGGCTGCGATTGACGATGGAGGGATTGGCGTCACGCGACCGTATGGTACTGGACCATGCGGCTGCAAGTCAGACTCCAGTTGCCATTGCCATGGCCGGCGGTTATGGCAAGAACATCCAAGACACTGTTGCAATCCACGTCCAGACTATCGGTATCGCTTCACAATATATATGGCCCACGCAGGTCACCCTCCATTCATGAGTTCTTCAGTATCATCCAAGCCCATTGTGCAGTCATCCCAAAGTCCCTGGCTGTCGGCCATGCCGTTCGTGTTCGTCCTGATCTGGAGTACGGGCTTTATCGTCGCCAAGTTCGGATTGCCGTATGCGCCACCGCTGACTTTTCTGCTACTGCGTTTTCTTGGCGTTCTAGCGGTACTGCTGCCGTTAGTGTTCATCATGCGCGCACCTTGGCCGCATGGGCGAATCGGTCATATTGCGCTGGCGGGAGTTCTGGTTCAGGCCGGCTATCTTGGGGGCGTCTGGTGCGCCATCAAGCTTGGCATGCCGGCGGGCCTATCAGCCCTGATTGTCGGCATGCAGCCCATCCTTACTGCGTTTGCCGCACCTCTCGTCGGCGAATCGGTACGGGGACGCCAATGGATAGGACTTGGGTTCGGTATTTGCGGCGTTGGCCTGGTGGTTGCAAACAAGATTTCGCTGATCGGCTTATCATGGCAAACCATTGCACTGTGTGTGTTTGCGCTACTGTCGATCACGATAGGTACGCTTTATCAAAAGCGTTATTGCGCGAGCTTCGACCTGCGAACCGGGACGATCATCCAGTTTGCCGCCTCCATTGTCGTCGTGTTGCCGCTTGCGATCATGTTTGAGGGGCTCACTCCTCTGGTCGACACTGTGCAATGGACGCCGCGTTTCGTCGGTGCCTTACTGTGGTCCATCCTGGCACTGTCGATCGGTGCGATATTCCTGTTGTTTGCCCTGATCCGAAAAAGCGCGGCAACGCAGGTGACCAGTTTGTTGTATCTGACCCCGCCAACCACTGCGGTGATGGCGTGGGCGATGTTCGGGGAGGCGTTCAGCATCGTTGGCATGATCGGCATGGTGCTGGCCGTTATTGGAGTGGCTTTGGTAGTGAGAAAATAACGTATGCGAGCTGAAGCAAAAAAACGGTGCGACTTCAAGCACTTTCACACAATTACAACACGCTGGATGGACAACGACGCTTATGGACACGTCAACAATGTGGTGTACTACAGCTGGTTCGACACAGTCGTCAATCAGTTCCTGATAGCAAACGGTGTACTCGACGTGGAACGTAGTCCGGTCATTGGCCTGGTCATTGAAACGCAGTGCAACTACTTTGCGTCGGTTGCGTTTCCTGAACCGATCACAGCCGGCCTTCGAGTAACAAAACTTGGTAATTCAAGCGTGCGCTACGAGGTCGGGATCTTTAAGGAAGACGAGGATACGGCCTCCGCGCAGGGACATTTCGTGCACGTCTACGTCGACCGGGAGTCACGAAAACCAAGTGCCATTCCCGAGGCAATGCGCGCGTTGCTAAAGACAGTCGAAGTCGCACCCTCCTGAACCCCGACGGCCCCTGCCGGTATTAAAATCCTCGGTTGGCATGGGGTGGACGGTACACCGTCGCTACGTTTCTTGCGTTGCACGTCAAGAGCATGCTGGATCGATATAGCATTGATGGCCGCATCGGAATGCGGTCACCTCAAGATTGCGATTTCTCAACGGCTTGTAAGAAAGTTGTTTAATAGCCTGCGCTAAGCTCTTAATTTGCTTGCTGATTTTCACTATTTTGCTAGACTGCAAGATATAATGCCAGCTTGTAAAATCAGGGAGAGGTGCAGATGTTCAGGTCCGCGCTGGGTGTCTTTATTTCTTTAGTTGCCTTTAGCGTGGCTGCACCTGCAGCGAGTGCGCAAAGCTCTGCTGCCAAAACCGCTAAAACGGCGAAAACTACGAAAACCGCCAAAAAGCAGGTAGTAAAAAAAACGGCGGTCAAAAGTAGGAAAGCAATCGCACTTAAAGCCTCCCACCCAGTTGTCAAGACGTCCATGCGTGGTGCCGTCGCCCACAAGCGTCCTCCCAAGTCGGGTTATCAACGTGTTGCATTTGCTCCGTCCATTCCATCCACGCCGCCTGCTCCGCCAGTTCTGACAGCCGGCGACATCGCTGGCCTGAACCTGACCCGCGACGCTGTCGGCTTGAAATCCAGTGCTGCGGTGGTCATTGACCAAGTGACTTCTCAGGTTCTGTTTGAGAAGAATGCCAAGGTTGCCCTGCCAATCGCTTCACTGACAAAGCTGATGACTGCTGTCGTGGTGGTCGAAGCGCGTCAAAACATGGATGAAATTCTTGAAGTGACATCCGATGACGTCGATCGTGAAAAAAACAGCAGCTCCCGCCTGCGTGTTGGCGCGCACATGACGCGTGCCAACATGTTGCATATTGCCCTCATGAGTTCCGAAAATCGCGCTGCGTCGGCGCTCGGTCGCAATTATCCAGGCGGACTGTCTGCCTTTGTTGCGGCCATGAATGCCAAGGCAAAGGCACTCGGCATGGCTGATACGCGTTTTGTTGATTCAACCGGTCTGTCCAGTCAGAACATTGCGAGCGCGCGTGATCTCTCCAGGCTCGTGGTTGCCGCTTATCAGTACCCAATCATCCGCGAATACTCTACCGATCCACGCTATGCGGTCGATACCGGCACCGGTCATCAGCTGCAGTACATGAATTCCAATCGACTGGTGATGAATCCGGACTGGGAAATCGGCCTGCAAAAAACCGGCTATATTTCGGAAGCCGGTCGTTGCCTGGTCATGCAGACACGCATCGATGGCCGCCCGGTCGTCATGGTGTTTCTTGATTCAAAAGGCAAGGATTCCCGTCTCGCCGACGCTGGGCGTATTCGCAAATGGCTCGGCAATATGAGACCGCAAACGGTCGTGCAAGCCTCTGCAAACCAAAGCTGATCTCGATACTTAACTCGTTTGAAGGCGAGCTGCGCGTGTTGTCCGCGCCACGTGCGCGATGTGTGGGCAAGAGGGGTTAGTCGATTTTATGTTACATTGACTCGTGGTGATGGGCGGAATGTTTCTGTAATGTAATGCCAAAAAGGCGCTGAAGCCCGCTCATACGACTTCGTGCAGAAGTTTTTATTAACCATTACGAATGGCGGCCTCAACGACCTTCGCGCTGCAGTCAACGGCTGTGGACTTGCAGGTTAATCATGGCCGCCTTTCTATTGCAAAAGCCTTCATCACCTGTGTTTACGCCCAAGGTCTTACTTGTCAATGACGATGCGGCGAGCCTGCTCGCCCTCGCCAGCCTGCTCACCGACCGTGAAGACTATGAAGTCATCACCGCACGCTCAGGCGAAGAAGCATTGCGTCAAGTATTGACCAATGATTTTGCGGTCATCCTGCTTGATGTCAGCATGCCAAGCATGGATGGTTTTGAAGCGGCCGAAGCAATTCACTCGCATCCCCGCTCCGCTGCGGTGCCAATTATCTTCGTGACGGCGCACTACGCTGACGAAATGAATCGACTCAAGGGCTACCAGCGCGGTGCCGTTGATTATCTGTTTACGCCGATTATTCCGCAAATCCTGCAGACCAAAGTCGCCGTCTTCGTCGAACTGGCCAAGAAAAATCTACAGCTGCAGCATCAAAAACAAGAGCTCGAAAAGCTGAACCTCGACCTCAAGGAACAGCGTAAGCAGGATTTGGAGCATATCAACGAACGGCGCCTTGCCGAAGAAGCATTGCGGCAATCCCAGGAAGAGTTGCGCCAGCTGGCTAGTTATCAGGAACGCATCAAGGAGGATGAGCGCAAACGTATCGCGCGCGAGATCCACGACGAGCTAGGGCAGAACTTGCTGGCGCTGCGGATCGATATCGCCATGCTGCATGCTCGCACCGGCGCTACCCATCCCAAACTGAACAAGAAGGTGCATTCGGTCCTTGACCACATCGACAGCACGATGAAAGCCATGCGCGCCATCATCAATAACCTGCGACCGACTGTGCTTGATCTGGGCTTGAACGCGGCGTTCGAATGGCAAGTCAAGGAATTCCAGCGTCGTACTGGCATTACTTGCGAACTTCTCATGCCGGAAGCCGAACTGGTGATGGATGACGGCAGAGCGACTGCGTTGTTCCGTATTCTGCAGGAATCATTGAACAACGTTTTCCGGCACGCACGGGCATCCAAGGCCACGATTAAGCTCGAGCATACGGGATCGCGTCTGCTGATGAGCATCGCAGACAATGGCGTAGGCATCTTCCCTGGATGCCGGCGAAAAGCAAATTCCTTTGGGCTTGTCGGTATCAAGGAACGCGTCAGCACCCTGGGCGGAGACTTTGCAATTAATACCGGGCAGGACATCGGCACCACGCTGACCGTATCGATCCCGCTGGAAAACACTGAGCATGGATCCGGCATGCCTCTCGCCGCAGCGGACAATTCGTCGACCAGTTATGACCGTCGTGCAACCGATGTTCCGCTGACACAAAAACCGGCTCGCAAACGGACCGCCATTAGTCGGCGCAAGGTTGACGTAGCCTGACTGGACGCTTTCCGGCACGAATCACAACACCGACTCATCTGCGGCACGTTGGCTATTTGATTTTTCTCAAATCTCGGTCGTCTTGCCGATTTTCGCCGCGCGCTTTAATTGCCTGTCATCACTGTTTAGCACAAAATACGGAATTACTTGCTTTTTGGAAATGAACTCGCGCGACATATTGGCGGTAGTAGCATTCTGCGTACGGGGTAATTCAATGTGCACAACACTCTTTACCAGATTATGCTTGCGATGATGCGTCGCTGGCTGTGCCGTTTCGGTAACGGTAGCCATGCTGCTTCTTCGTACTTGAACGAACTAATAACCGGCGGCCCGGCATGGGCGCTGCGTCACTCAATTTGAACCTTGCATGAAGCATCGGAGATTGTAAATGGATACCAGGACGAAGTTGACCGACGAGCTGGACGCCAAGCTGCTGCTTGGTGTTCTGACTGCACTGAAAAAAGGCGATTTCTCGATCCGGATGCCGTCCGATCTGACCGGCCTGGCTGGCAAGATCGCCGATATTCTCAATGACATCATGGAAACCAATGAGCAGCTTACCCGTGAAATCACGGAAGTGAGCCGCGTTGTCGGTCGGGAGGGGCGTCTCACGCAGCGCGCATCGGTGCCAAGTGTCGCCGGCGGATGGGCAACCATCGTCAAATCGGTGAATACCCTAATCGATGACCTGGTACACCCAACTACTGAAATGGCGCGCGTCATTGGCGCGGTCGCAAAAGGCGATCTTTCTCAAACCATGGCGCTCGATGTGGACGGCAGGCCACTCAAGGGGCAATTCTTGCGTGCGGCATCAACTGCAAACACGATGGTGGACCAGTTGTCCTCCTTTGCGTCGGAAGTAACGCGTGTGGCCCGTGAAGTGGGTACCGAAGGTAAGCTCGGTGGACAGGCGAACGTGCCTGGCGTTGCGGGTACCTGGAAGGACTTGACCGACTCGGTGAACTCGATGGCCGGTAACCTGACATCACAGGTGCGTAACATTGCGGACGTCACCACAGCGGTGGCGAACGGTGACTTGTCCAAGAAGATCACGGTGGACGTGCGCGGCGAGATCCTGCAGCTGAAAGACACGATCAACACCATGGTGGACCAGCTGCGTTCCTTCGCATCGGAAGTAACCCGCGTGGCGCGTGAAGTGGGTACCGAAGGCAAGCTCGGTGGACAGGCGTATGTGCCGGGCGTCGGCGGTACCTGGAAGGACTTGACGGATAACGTGAACTTCATGGCGTTCAACCTGACAGGTCAGGTGCGTAACATCGCGGAAGTGACGACGGCAGTGGCGAACGGTGACCTGTCGAAGAAGATTACGGTGGACGTGAAGGGCGAGATTCTTGAGCTCAAAGACACCATCAACGTGATGGTGGACCAGTTGTCTTCATTCGCGTCGGAAGTAACCCGCGTGGCCCGTGAAGTGGGTACCGAAGGCAAGCTCGGCGGCCAGGCAAAGGTACCGGGCGTTGCGGGTACCTGGAAGGACTTGACCGACTCGGTGAACTCGATGGCCGGTAACCTGACTGCGCAGGTGCGTAATATTGCAGACGTGACCACAGCGGTGGCGAACGGCGACTTGTCCAAGAAGATTACGGTGGACGTGAAGGGCGAGATTCTTGAACTCAAGAACACCATAAACGTGATGGTGGACCAGTTGAACTCGTTCGCATCGGAAGTAACGCGTGTGGCCCGTGAAGTGGGTACCGAAGGTAAGCTCGGTGGACAGGCGAACGTGCCTGGCGTTGCGGGTACCTGGAAGGACTTGACCGACTCGGTGAACTCGATGGCCGGTAACCTGACATCACAGGTGCGTAACATTGCGGACGTGACCACAGCGGTGGCGAACGGCGACTTGTCGAAGAAGATCACGGTGGACGTGCGCGGTGAGATTTTCGAGCTGAAGAACACCATTAACGTGATGGTGGACCAGTTGAACTCGTTCGCATCGGAGGTCACTCGCGTGGCGCGAGAAGTGGGTACCGAAGGCAAGCTCGGTGGTCAGGCGCAGGTGAAAGGCGTCGGCGGTACGTGGAAGGACTTGACGGATAACGTGAACTTCATGGCGTCCAACCTCACAGGTCAGGTACGTAACATCGCGGAAGTGACGACGGCGGTGGCGCGAGGCGACCTGTCGAAGAAGATTACGGTGGACGTGAAGGGCGAGATTCTTGAGCTGAAAAACACCATCAACGTGATGGTGGACCAGTTGTCTTCATTCGCGTCGGAAGTAACCCGCGTGGCCCGTGAAGTGGGTACCGAAGGCAAGCTCGGCGGTCAGGCGAACGTGCCTGGCGTTGCGGGTACCTGGAAGGACTTGACCGACTCGGTGAACTCGATGGCCGGTAACCTGACATCACAGGTGCGTAACATCGCGGACGTGACCACAGCGGTGGCGAACGGTGACTTGTCGAAGAAGATCACGGTGGACGTGCGCGGCGAGATCCTGCAGCTGAAAGACACGATCAACACCATGGTGGACCAGCTGCGTTCCTTCGCATCGGAAGTAACCCGCGTGGCGCGTGAAGTGGGCACCGAAGGCCGCCTCGGTGGACAAGCGAACGTTCCTGGTGCGTCTGGTACGTGGAAGGACTTGACCGATAACGTGAACTTCATGGCGTCCAATCTGACAGGTCAGGTGCGTAACATCGCGGAAGTGACGACGGCGGTGGCGCGAGGCGACCTGTCGAAGAAGATTACGGTGGACGTGAAGGGCGAGATTCTTGAGCTGAAAAACACCATCAACGTGATGGTGGACCAGTTGTCTTCATTCGCGTCGGAAGTAACCCGCGTGGCCCGTGAAGTGGGTACCGAAGGTAAGCTCGGCGGTCAGGCGCAGGTCGAGGGCGCGGCCGGTACCTGGAAGGATTTGACCGACAACGTGAACTTCATGGCGGCGAACCTCACCGCGCAGGTGCGCGGTATCGCGGGCGTGGTGACGGCGGTGGCGAACGGTGACCTGAAGAAGAAACTGACCGTGGCGGCACGAGGCGAAATCGCGGCGCTCGCCAATACGATCAACGAAATGACCGATACCCTCGCGGTGTTCGCGGACCAGGCGACCACCGTGGCGCGTGAAGTGGGTGTCGAAGGCAAGCTGGGTGGACAGGCATCGGTGCCGGGCGCATCCGGTACTTGGAAAGACTTGACGGAAAACGTTAACCAGCTCGCGGCAAACCTGACCACGCAGGTGCGTGCGATTGCGGAAGTGGCGACTGCGGTGACGCGAGGCGACTTGTCACGCTCGATCCAGGTGGAAGCCCGAGGCGAGGTAGCGGACCTCAAGGACAACATCAATGAGATGATCCGCAACCTGAAAGAAACGACGCAGAAGAACGCGCAGCAGGACTGGCTGAAAACCAACCTTGCACGCTTCACCCGTTTGCTGCAGGGCCAGCGCGATCTGACCGCGGTGACCACCCTGATTCTGTCGGAACTGGCACCGCTGGTATCGGCACACCACGGCGTGTTCTACATGATGGACTCGCAGGAACAGGATGCCCGCCTGCGCATGATCGCCAGCTACGGTTATCGTTCCAGCCGCAAGCTGCCGACGTCCTTCCTGCCAGGCGAAGGCCTGGTTGGACAATGCGCGCTCGAGAAGCAGCGTATCTGGCTGACCAATGTGCCACGTGACTACATCCAGGTGTCGTCTGGCCTCGGCGCTGCGCCACCGACCAACATCGTGGTCTTGCCGATCCTGTTTGAGCAACAGGTCAAGGCCGTGATTGAAATTGCGTCGCTCGACCGCTTTACCGAAACCCACCTCTGGTTCCTTGACCAGTTGATGGAATCGATTGGCGTCGTGTTGAACACCATTGAAGCAAATAGCCGTACCGAGAGCTTGCTGACCCAGTCCCAGTCGCTGGCGCAAGAGCTGCAACAGACCAACCTTGAGCTGGCGGAAAAAGCACGCTTGCTGTCTGAACAGAACATCGAGGTGGAGCGCAAGAACCGCGAGGTGGAACAGGCGAAACTGGCGCTGGAAGAAAAAGCCACGCAGCTGGCCCTGTCGTCCAAGTACAAGTCCGAGTTCCTTGCCAACATGTCGCATGAACTCCGTACCCCGCTCAACAGTTTGCTGATTCTCGCGCAGCAGCTTTCGGACAACCCCGACGGCAACCTGAGCGAGCGCCAGGTCGAATTCGCAAAAACCATTTATGGCTCCGGCAGCGACCTGCTGACACTGATCAACGACATTCTGGACCTGTCGAAGATCGAGTCGGGTACCGTGACGCTCGAACTCAGCGAGTATCGTTTCCGTACGCTGTCCGGCTATGTCGAGCGGACTTTCCGTCACATGGCCGAAGCGAAACAGTTGAATTTCTCGGTCGATTTGGCTGACGAATTGCCGGTCGCAATGATGACCGACACCACGCGTCTCCAGCAGATCCTGAAAAACCTGTTGTCCAACGCATTCAAATTCACCAGCCATGGCGAGGTGTCGCTGCACATTGGCCGCGCGTTGACAGGCTGGACGCCGGATCATCCAAACCTGAACCACGCCGACGCCGTGCTTGCATTCTCCGTCACGGATACCGGTGTCGGTATTGCATCCGACAAACTGCAACTGATCTTTGAAGCGTTCCAGCAAGCTGACGGCAGTACCGCGCGTAAATACGGCGGTACCGGCCTTGGTCTGTCGATCAGCCGTGAGCTGGCGCGACTGCTTGGCGGTGAAATCCGCGTTGAGAGTGTGGTCGGCGTGGGAAGTACGTTTACGCTTTTCCTGCCCTACAACCGCGCCGGTTTCATCAACCAGGAAACGGTGAAGGCATCAGCACCTGCCATCGCAATCAACTCGGCATCAATGTACACGTCTGCCGAGGTGACCGATGTCGAAGAATTGCATCCCTCGCAGATCAGCGTACAGGCGCCGATGACCGGGTTTGAAAACACATCGGATGACCGTGCGCTCGTCGCGCCCGGCGATCCGTCGGTGCTGATCGTGGAGGACGATGCGCGCTTTGCCGGTATCCTGCTCGATTACGCACGCGAAAAGAACTTCAAGGGCATTGTGACGCATCATGGCGATTCGGCGCTGACACTGGCCCGGGATTATCTGCCCGCTGCGATCCTGCTCGACATTGACTTGCCGGACATCGATGGTTTCACCGTGCTGGATCGCCTCAAGCGCGATCCCGGGACCCGTCATATTCCGGTGCATGTGATGACCAACCTGAAGGAGCGCGAGCGGGTCCTTCGGCAGGGAGCAATTTCTTACCTGCACAAGCCGGTGAATCGGGAGCGGCTGCAGGAAGAGTTTACCCGGATCCAGCAGTTCCTAATTCGCGGCAAGCGCAGCCTGCTGGTGGTCGAAGACGACGTCATGCAGCGTGACGCGATCGTCAACCTGATCGGCACCGGCGACGTGCATATCGTTGCTGTCGGAAGCGGCAAGGAGGCACTCGAAGCCTTGCATGCGAACCAGTTCGATTGCATGGTGCTTGATCTCACGCTGCCGGATATCAACGGCTTCGAATTGCTGGAAAAAATTGGTGACGATGCCAGCCTGCGCAATTTGCCAGTGGTGATTTACACGGCCAAGGAACTGAGCCGCAAGGAAGTCACGAACCTGAAGCGTATCGCGAAAACCATCGTGATCAAGGATGCGCGTTCACCTGAACGCCTGCTCGACGAAACGGCGTTGTTCCTGCACCGCTCGCCGACCAGTCTGCCGGAAATGCAGCGCCGCATGCTTGCCGATATCCAGGAGTCCGATGGAGGATTGGTTGGACGCAAGGTACTGATCGTCGACGACGACCTGCGTAACATCTTTGCGCTGAGTTCTGTCCTTGAGCGTCAACAGATGAAAGTGCTGTTTGCGGAAAACGGTCGCGACGGTATTGAAGTACTGGAAAAGGATCCGACGATCGAGATCGTCCTGATGGACATTATGATGCCGGAAATGGATGGCTACGACACCATGCGGGCGATCCGTGCAATTCCGAAGTTCAAATCGCTGCCCATCATTACCTTGACGGCAAAAGCGATGAAGGGCGACCGTGACAAGTGCCTGGCGGCCGGCGCGTCGGATTACATCACCAAGCCGGTGGACGTTGCTCAGTTACTGTCTCTCATGCGCGTGTGGCTGCATCAATAGTCGTCAGCGCGGATGGGGGAAAAGAACAGAGAACCATAGGACCTACAGGACCCATAGTGGACGATCAGCCGCACAACGTTGAAGACCTGGAAGTCGACCTCCTGCTGGAGGGCGTCTTCCGGCTTTTCGGCCATGATTTTCGTGGATACCAGCGCGAGCCGGTGAAGCGGCGTTTGCACGCAATGATGAAAGAAGTCGGTGCAACCACCATCTCCGCGTTGCAAGAACAAGTCTTGCACCAGCCCGCCACTGCTGCAGCGTTGCTTCGCGGCCTCAGCACCCGTCCGGCCGCGTTGTTCGACGATGCTGCTTATTATCGGTCGCTACGTGATGCCATGGTTCCCTGGCTGCGTTCCTGTCCGTCACCACGTATCTGGGTCGCTGAATGCGTGGCCGCGGAAGACGTCTGCGGCCTCGCTATTCTGCTTGCGGAAGAAGGTTTGCATGACAGGACGCAAATCTTTGCGACAGCGGAAAATCCTTGCCTGCTGGAAGAGGCGAGCGATGGCAGTTTCTCGCTTGATCGACTGTCTGCTTATGCAAAGAACTATGAAGAGAGCGGCGGAAAACGCAGCCTGAGCGATTATTGCGATGAACGGCACGGAAGGGCGGTATTCAGCGAGCAATTGCGCAGCAATATCACCTGGGCGCAATACAGCCTCGCAACCGATGCATCGTTCAATGAGTTCCAGCTGATTGTCTGTCGTCGAGCGATGCCGGACTTCGGCGCTTATTTGCAGCGGCGGACACTGCAACTGTTTTATGAAAGCATGCCGTTATTCGGCATCCTGAGCGTGGACCGAAGCGACGGATTGATGGCGGCGCCTTTCGTATCCCGATACAAGCCGCTTTCCGCTGAGAGCGGCTTGTATCGTCGGGTTGCCTGAGGGTTGGCCGCGCGTGGTGCGGCACCGACAGGGGTACCCGGGCTACGCTTCTTCAGGCAGCCGCGCCCTGTGGTACGTGACCCAGCACCGAGGAGATTTCGTTTGCGGTGTTGATCAGGTCTTCTACCCATTCTTCCTGCAGGCGGTCGGCCGGTGCAGAAATCGACAGGCCTGCGATCAGCTTTCCTGAATCATCATAGATGCCGGCTGCCATGCAGCGCACGCCGAGTTCCAGCTCCTCGTTGTCCCTTGCATAGCCGCGTGCCCTGACCAGGCTCAGCTCGCGTTCCAGTTTCACCAGATCGGTAATTGAATTTTTGTTATGGCCGGCAAGGCCGGTGCGGGTTGCATAGGCACGTACCTGCTTGGGGTCGTCGGCGGACAGGAACAGCTTGCCGGTTGATGTCAGATGCAATGGCGCACGCCCACCAATCGCACGCACCACCTGCATGCCCGAACGCTCCGAAAAAGAGCGGTCGATATACACGATCTCGTCGCCCTGCCGGACCGACAGGTTGATGGTCTGGTGTGTTTTGCGGTGCAACGCTCGCATGAACTCGAGCGCGGCTTCGCGTACATCCAGTCTGCTTTTCACGATGTTGCCCAGCTCGAGGAGGCGCATACCGAGCCGATAGGAACCTGCTTCCGCACGATCCACGAAACGCTTGACGACAAGATCGTTCAAAATGCGGTGGGCGGTGGACGGATGCAGGCCAGTGACGGTCGACAGCTCTTTCAGGCTGACAGGGTCCGGATATTGCGCGAGTGCATCCAGCAGTGAAACCATGCGCTCAATCACCTGAATCGAAATCTGACTATTTTCGTTAGCTTGTTCAGTTTTCATAATGTGGTTGGTGCGTTGCAATAACAAGGTTATACCACATTGTGAAAAAATGAAAAAGTCGTATTCATGCAGTTCGAGGTGTTTTTGCCTTGCCGTGTTTTCTCGTAAAAGACACATCTTTGCGATTTCGTGTGGGGCCGGAAGGATCTGCATCGGCCAACCATATTGGCAAATAGGTGTACGCTTCAGGAACCTCGAATATCATGCTGCCAATTGACGAAGTATGTTTTTGGCAATGATTTAATATCAAATAGTCACCGCATGAACGATAGCCATTTACAGATTAGCGAATTTAAAAGCAAGAACGGCTTGAAAAGAATTCTTCGCGCAACTGGTTATTCAATTGCCGGTTTGAGAACCGCTTGGAAAAGTGAGCACGCCTTCAGGCAGGAACTGATGTTGGTCATACCTGCTTGCATCATCGCATTTCTGGTGCCCGTGCCGGTGCTGCAGAGAGTTGCGCTGGTCGCGGTCCTGTTCTTGGTACTGATTGTGGAATTGATTAACTCCGCAATCGAAGCAGTGGTTGATCGTGTCTCCTTTGAACGCCACCCTTTATCCAAAAACGCGAAGGACTTTGGTAGTGCCGCTGTATTTCTTGCATTGACCTTAGCAGCCATTACCTGGGGAATTATTCTTTTCCCAGTCATTCTAGGCAGGCCAGATCTTTGAACTGTGAAAGCTTTTGTCCGGCAAGGCGAGCTCATACATGATGATTAATAGTCAACAGTAGAAGCCCCCTATCCAAGAACGATCGCCTCCTTTATTCCTCATCCATATAAGCAAAGCAACTTAAAGTCGTTGTAGCGGAAAGCCATTGTCATTAAAGTCTTATATAGAAAAAAGTAATAAGAAACCGCATCGTAGTACGTAAATCAAATGTATTTGCGTTCAGGAGAAACTGTTTCCATGAAGTTAAACTTTAACAATATCCAGAAACACTACAGTGACCTGCACGTCATTGAGGATTTCACCCGAGAATTTGAAGAAGGTCAGCTTGTTGCCTTGGTAGGACCTTCCGGTTGCGGCAAGTCGACCCTGTTGCATATTGCCGCCGGCCTTGAGAAGCCGACCGCTGGTACGGTGCTGGCTAATGATCGACCCATCGAGGGGCCACATCCGGAACGCACATTGATGTTCCAGGAAAATGCCTTGTACCCTTGGCTGACGTTGGCGCAAAACGTTGCGCTGGCACTCGAGTTCCAGAAGGTGAGCAAGAAGCAGGCGCAGGACAAAGCGTACGAGTGGCTTGAAAAGGTCAACCTGAAAGGCTTCGAGAATTATTTTCCGCACCAGGTTTCGGGTGGGATGCGCCAGCGGGCCGCACTGGCGCGCGCATTCGTCTCCAATCCGAAGGTGCTGCTGCTGGACGAACCATTCGGCGCGCTGGATGCGCTGACCCGAATGACGCTGCAGGATGCGCTGCGCGACCTGATTCGCGAAGTGCGACCGACCGTCTTGCTGGTGACACACGATGTGGATGAAGCATTGTTTCTGGCAGACCGGATTCTGGTGTTCAGTCACCGTCCCGCAACGGTGCTGAGGGAATTCAACCTGACACAGCATGAGAAGACGCATGACTTGTCTGAGTTCGCGGGGATGCGTAGACAAATTCTGGGACTGCTCGGCATTCATGCGGAACAGGACGAAGTGGCAAAATTACTCGAAGGAGCAGAAGTATGAAATTCATGAAACTCGCGATTCCTGCCCTGCTGGCGTTGACATTCGCAGGACAGACGTTTGCAGCCGATAAATTCAAGGTTGGTTACTTGCGCGTCATGGATGATGCACAGGCCATCGTCGCGTACGAAGCCGGCTACTACAAAAAGCAGGGCCTCGATGTCGAGCTGGTCGAATTCAAGTCCGGTACCGACCTCATCAAGGCCATCGTCGGCGGTCAGCTCGATTCCGGTGTTCTTGGATTCACCAACGCCGTGGCCTGGGCTTCCAAGGGCGCGGATCTCAAAGTCGTGGGTGGTGCCCAGCATGGTTACCATGCCATCATCGCGCGCGACGACACGGGTATCAACAAGGTGTCCGACCTCAAGGGCAAGACACTTGCATCGCAGGCGGAAGGCAGTACTGCGGACACCGTGCTGAAAGGTGTGGTCCTGAAGGATGCCGGCCTGAAGCCGGATGATGTCAACGTGATGGGCGTGAGTCCGCAGGTCGCCGTGCAATCGCTAGTCGGCAAGCGTGTCGATGCGGCTTTCCTGTTTGAGCCCCAGGCGAGCATTGCGCAGCTGATCGCACCGGTGAAACAAGTGTATGAAATTGGCGAAGTGTGGCCTTTCCCCTGCATGGTCGTCATCACCTCGGGCGAAACGCTGAAGAAACGCAAGGATGACGTCTGGAAGTCGCTCGATGCGCAGAAGGAAGCCATCGATCTGCTGCAAAAGAAACCCGCTGATGCATCCAAGCTGATTGCCGGCTATTTCATCTCTGAACCGACCCTGAAGACGCTGAAGAAGGGGGACGTTCCGCGCGAAACAGTGATTACCGACGCGATCAAGAGCCAGACGTTCAGCCCGGTTCTCAATCAAAAGGAGCAGGCACGCATGCAGGAAATCGCCAACATCCTCCAGGAGCAGGGTTCGCTGAAAACACGGGATGGCAAGCCATTTAATGTAAACTCCATCCTCGATCTGAGCTGGCAAAAGGACCGCAAGCTGTAAGGTCACCAAGCTTAAGGTAGGCAAACTGTTGTGTCCGGCGTGCGGTATGCATGCCACCGGACCAGCTATGCGGACTTCGACAACCGCCAATAACATTATCGATGGCCGGCATACGCCGGCCATCTGACTTGATAGATTATGAGTACTCGCAATCGCATTTCCGGACACCAGAAGAAACTCGCTTTCGCTCTCGCGGTCGTCTTGATTCTTTTGGGTTGGCAGGCCGCTGCATGGGCCCTGCCTGACTTTCTGATGCCAGGTGTGCCCACCGTGATCGCCCGCCTGGTGCAGGAACTGCAGTCGGCGAACTTCCTGCAAGCGCTGCAAGGCAGTCTCGGCCGGCTTGGTGCAGGCTATGGCGTGGCCCTCGTACTTGGCGTGGGTTTCGGCCTGTTCGGTGCGGTGCAGTTTTTCTTCCGCGAAGTGCTGAAATCCGCGATTATCATCCTGCAATCCATTCCATCGATCGCCTGGGTGCCGTTGCTGCTGATCGTCATGGGGTTCGGCAGCATGCCGATCATTGTGGTGGTGGCTATTGCCGCGTTTTTCCCTGCAGCCTTGTCGGTCATGAACGCGACAGAAAGCGTGCAGCACGTTCATGTATCGGCGGCACGCGTCATGGGTGCATCGCGCTGGGATATGCTCAAGCGCGTGTACCTTCCTGCTGTCATGCCGGAACTGATTACCGGTGCCCAACTGGCGTTTGGTAATGCATGGCGCGCGCTGATTTCAGCGGAAATGCTGGTCGGCTTTGGCAAGGGTCTCGGGCGTTCCCTCTCCTATGCCGGAGAAACCGCGGACATGGTTGGCGTCATGACGAATATTCTGGCCATTGCCATCCTGGCGCCGCTGATCGATCAACTGCTGTTGGAAAACCTCAGGCATCGGGTACTGCGTTACCAGTATGTTTAATCGTTCCGTTTAATAATATTGTTTGTCATGCGCACCTTCAGTCACAGTCGTTTTCAAATTCTGGTCATTGCCGCCGCTGGCATGGTAATGACGGGTTTGGCCGTATCGACATCGGCCGAAGGTTTGCTTGACAGAGCAAAGACACGTCATGGCCTGGTGGCCGGTGTCCACTACGTGGTTCCGGAATACAAAGGCGGGATGAAATTCCGAACCGCCGAAGCGCCCGATGTCGAACTGATGCAGGACGCCGCACAGCAACTGAAATTGCCTGTCTCCTTCATCCGGTCGGATCTGCCATCAGCCAACGGAATGCTGGCGTCGCGGAAGGTCGATGTAGTCCTGGCCGTCATTTCCGACCGTGCGTCCATTCCTTCCTCCATGATGGCGATCGACACCGGGTATACCTCAAGGCCAATGGCGATCATGCGTTCCGATACCGATATCAAGACATGGGAGCAGCTGAAAGGCCGTAAGGTCTGCGTGTCGGAAGGCGGCTTATACGTCGGCAAGCTGTCAGCAAAGTACGGCGCCATCGAGCAGGTCGTCAGAGCTCCGGCGGACGCGTTGCTGGCTTTGCGTACCGGTGCTTGTGATGCGGCGGTACATGACAGTGCGTTGCTGGAAGAAATCAGCCGGCTGCCGGAATGGAAAAAGTTTTCGGCACGTTTATCACCGGGCTCGCCGAGTTCACTGGTATTCCTTATTCCCGCTACAGATAATCAAGGACAGGCGAACTTGAAGCGGGTTGTGAATGCATGGTCGTCCAGTGACGCCATGAACCAGCTGAGCAAAAAACGCGCACGTCAGATTGCCTTCGAGGTATATCTTGATCAGGACGTGCCTGATTGTCATTGACTGCACTGGGTCAATTTGAAATTGCTCTGGACGCAGGCTTGAACATCGCGTGAACTGCCATGTGCGGCTACCCGGCGCCTCACTCATCAGCCGAAGTTTTCCAAACACCAAAGCAAAAAAGCTTGTCCACTCGGTGGACAAGCTTTGAGTCGCCGCGTACTTCAGCGTAGCTGGAACTATGCGCTGCAGCGGCGATAAGATTTAACTAACAACTGTGAAAACGGCATTTGAATCGACGGTGACAGTATTGACGCCGGTAAGCCGCACCGAAGAAGTCGAATTCGTCAGCACGTTGAAGTAAGTCAGGTTATCGCTTGCTGCATCAAAAAACCATTCGCCGCGTACGTCTACGGCTGCCGCACTGCCTGCGGACACGAGCTGGTAGTCGCCGTTGGTATCTGCCGGGGTTGCAACATTGACGAGATCCCCCGGAGTAAGCCCATTGATGACGTCGAAGTTGTTTGCTTCGACTGCGCCAAACCTGAACAGATCCGTACCGGCAGTTGCCGTTGCGACGTTGAGGCCGGGAGCTGCATCGATCGGTGTCGCCACCGCACGGTCAAGCGCTGCATAACCAGCCGCATAGCTCTCGGGGGAGCCGTCGATGCTGGTGATGATTTCGATCAGCTTGTGCTGATCGACGGTGGTGCCGCGGATCAGCTGCAGTTCGGCGACATATTTTGCCGCCTCAACACGATTCACGATGAAAGCTTTACCTTCAGTGCCGTCCGGCGAACCGAGACCGGCGTCAATCATCCGGGTGACAACCTGACCGCGCTGCTCGCCAGCGGCAATCTGTGCGTTCCAGAATGCCAGGCCCTGTGCGTCCGGTGTTTTGCCAAACACGTTGGTGTAGACGGTGGTCAGGAACTGTTCATTGCTCATCGAGTCCGGGTAAATCGCTTTTACCACTGGCAGGCTGAACACCGTATTAACGATTTCCGAGAACGGCGTGCCGCCGGACATTTGCGAATCCCAGAACATCAGGCCTTCACGTTCAGGAGCGCGAAGGAATGCGCCGACGTAAAGTTTTGTGATCGCGGTTTGATTTGCGGTGAGTGCCATTTGTATTCCCCTATTGAATTAAAAACACGTTTGTTGACTCGGTTGCGTCCGAGCGCGTCAGGCAATGCTGCTTAATGCAAGCGTGTCTGGTTGCGGTAAGGGAAGTGTATTGAGTGGCACTCAGGAATTTTTGACGGATTGCAAACTTACGTAGAGGATTGTGCGTGGTTGAAATTATTATTGGACATTGCTCAAAGGGATGAACTAAATGGCAATGCATATGTCGTGCAAACGTTCTGCAGTATCAAGAAACCTCGACACGCATGGCGCATGCGGAGCTCCGTACATCGACGCATCACAAATGTTTTTTACCTACTCCAGTTTTAGTGCCTGCTCTCTGTAGGTGTATTAATTAGTAGCGCAAAAGCCGTCTCGATTAGACAAATATCTTTCGCTTGTTTGTGAGACTCATACTTCCACTGCTGTATGAACCCCGTCTACCTGCTCCGTCTTTGAAACTGCTTGTCTGCTTCTGGTTTGAGCAATCAAATTAGGATGCTGTACACATCTGGTTATTTCGTCCACTCAATTTTTTTTGCGACGAGGAACATATGTGCCGGACCGCACACTAATCGTTCGCAACTGACGTTTCCATGATGAATGGTGACTGCTGGTTACGGCTCGCCGGTGCGACGCGTGAGGAAGAGAGCGAAGGCCTGTAAGGATTGGTTGGTTTTCCATGCTTATCCGACACGCCGCCAGACGCCTTTACAAGTCACCACGTGTGGCGCGTAAACCACTTCTTTTCCGTGCTGAAAAAGTCTGGTAGTCAAGATTGTGCTGTGGTAAGCTTCCAAAAATGTGATATCCGTCACATTTTTGAGGGGTTTTCGAAGGCTGCCTTTAGGCGACGATCGATTGCCGCTCGAGCGATTTGCTCCAGAAATCGTGGTCGGATTGCTCATTTGCCCGTGTTTTTGCACGGAACTGCCACTTTTCTGCATATATAAGCCATTCCCATACCGATGAAACCCAAATTTCAGATTCCGCAAAATGAGATTGGCCAGGCACTGGCCAGTTTTAAAGGCGCATTTAGAACGGTAGGCGTTTTCAGCGCGATCATTAACCTGATCATGCTGGTGCCTTCCATCTATATGTTGCAAGTATATGACCGTGTGCTGCCTAGTCGCAACGAAATTACGTTGTTGATGCTTACATTGATCATGCTTGGTGCCTATCTCTTCATGAGTGCGCTTGAGTTTGTGCGTAGTTTCGTACTGGTTCGCGTTGGCGCCAAACTTGACATGCAGTTAAACAAACGTGTTTACACTGCGGCATTCGAACAAAACCTAAAACGCGGCGGTGGCAACGCCGGGCAGGCGCTGGCGGATCTGACTAACCTGCGCCAGTTCCTGACCGGAAATGCGTTGTTCGCCTTCTTCGATGCGCCATGGTTCCCGATCTACCTGATCGTCATCTTCCTGTTTGAACCCGCGCTCGGCGTGTTCGCGCTGGTCGGTACCGCGATTCTGGTTGCGCTTGCGTTTATCAATGAAAGAGTTTCGAAGAAGCCGCTGAGCGAAGCCAATACGCTGGCTATCGCGTCCAATACGCTCGCCACCAACAACCTGCGCAACGCTGAGGTGATTGAGTCCATGGGCATGCTGCCCAACCTGATGCAGCGCTGGTTCAAGCTGCATGGTCGCTTCCTGCAACTGCAGGCCGAAGCCAGCGAAAAGGCCGGCATCGTGACGGCAATAACCAAATTTTTCCAGACATCCCTGCAATCCCTGGTCCTCGGCTACGGAGCGTTGCTCGCCGTGGAAGGAAAGATCACCCCGGGCATGATGATCGCTGCTTCCATCCTGATGGGCAAGGCGCTTGGTCCGGTGCAGCAAGTGATCGGCGTATGGAAATCCTGGAGCAGTACACGCAGCGCCTATGAGCGCCTTGCCAAGCTGCTGACCGACAATCCTGCCCGTCAGGCTGGCATGTCCTTGCCGAAGCCTCAGGGTGCGCTGAGTGTTGAAGGCGTCATGGCTGCGCCACCTGGTGCACAAGTCGCCGTGATCAAAGGCCTGAGCTTCGGTATCCAGCCGGGCGATGCGCTCGGCGTGATTGGCCCCAGCGGTTGCGGCAAATCGACGCTGGCCCGTCTGCTGGTGGGTGTCTGGCCCGCTGCGGCAGGCAAGGTGCGTCTCGACGGCGCTGACATTTACCAATGGAACAAGGACGAACTCGGTCCCCATATCGGCTACCTGCCGCAAGACATCGAGCTGTTCGGCGGCACGGTTAGCGAAAACATTGCCCGTTTCGGTGAGGTCGATTCCGAAAAGGTCATTGAAGCGGCCAAGCGTGCTGGCGTGCATGACATGATCCTGCACTTCCCTAAAGGTTATGACACGCCGCTCGGCGAAGCTGGCGCAGGCTTGTCCGGCGGTCAGAAGCAACGTATCGGCCTGGCGCGCGCCATGTATGGCGACCCGTCGCTGATCGTGCTCGACGAGCCTAACTCCAACCTGGACGATGTCGGCGAACAGGCGCTGGTCGCCGCAATTCTCGATCTTCGTCGTCGCGGCAAGACCATTGTCCTGATCACGCATCGCACCAGCATCATTGGCGTCACCAACAAGCTTCTGCTGGTACGCGAAGGCGTCGCGCAGATGTTTGGTCCGACCAACGATGTATTGGCCGCATTGACACAGCAGGCGCAACAGGCACAACAGGCACAGCTCGCTCAGCAGCAGGCCCTGCAGGCGCAACAAAAAGCGCAACAAGCTCAGCAGGCACAACAGCAAGCTCCGACCGCTGAAGCTGTTGCGACAGAACAGGAATAAACAATATGAAACTGTTGAAAAGCAAAGAAGCGACAGAAGTTGTCGCTCATGACGTTACCCAGATCGATGTCGATACTGATCCTACCGGCCACGCTCGGCTCGGCTGGCTGATCGTCTTGCTCGGCGTAGGCGGTTTCCTGTTGTGGGCAATGTTTGCGCCGCTTGACAAGGGCGTGCCGGTTAGCGGAACAGTCACAGTCTCGGGCAACCGCAAGGCAATCCAGCACCAGACCGGCGGTACTATCGAGGAAATCCTGGTCAAGGAAGGCGATGTGGTCAAAGCCGGCCAGACCCTGGTGAAGATGAACGATGTGCAAGCCAAGGCCGCAGCGGAAATGACGCGTGTGCAGTACTTCACCGCACGTGCGGCTGAGGCACGCCTTGTCGCAGAGCGCGATGGCAAGAAAACCATCGCTTTTCCGACTGAACTGGAAAGCGCCAAGAACGATCCGCGCGTTGCCAACAACATCAGTCTGCAGCAGCAATTGTTCACGTCACGTCAGGCATCGCTGCAAAGCGAGATTTCCGGCGTCGACGAAAGTATCGCCGGCCTGAAGGCGCAGGTTGCCGGTTTGAAGGACGCGCTCGAAAGCCAGAAGCAACAGCAGAATTTCCTCAAGGAGCAACTCGACGGCATGCGCGACCTGGCCAAAGAAGGCTATATCGCCCGTAATCGTTTGCTGGATGTCGAGCGTACCTATGCCCAAGTTAATGCCGGCATCTCTGAAAACGTCGGCAACATCGGCCGTTCGCAGCGTCAAATCGCGGAACTGAGCCTGCGCCGCCTGCAGCGCCAGCAGGACTATCAAAAGGAAGTGCGTACGCAATTGACCGAAGTGCAGAAGGAAGCAGAAGCGCTGGAAAACCGCCTGAAGAGTCAGGATTTCGAGCTGAACAATGTGCTGGTCAAGGCCCCGGTGGATGGCACGATCGTCGGCATGAATATCTTTACCCAAGGCGGCGTGGTCCCGAGCGGCTTCCGCATGATGGATATCGTGCCGACCGATGATCCGCTGATCATCGAAGGGCAGGTGCCGGTACACCTGATCGACAAGGTGCATTCAGATCTGCCGGTAGAGCTGATCTTCCCGGCATTCAACCAGAACCAGACGCCAAATATTCCGGGCAAGGTCACGCAGGTTTCGGCCGACCGCCTGGTTGAAGAAAAGACCGGCCAGCCTTACTACAAAATGAAGGCCATGGTAACGCCGGAAGGCAAGCAGTTGCTGAAGGACCACCAGGTCCGCCCGGGTATGCCAGTGGAATTGTTCGTCAAGACCGGTGAGCGCACCATGATGAGTTACCTGCTCAAGCCGATCTTCGATCGTGCCAAGACATCACTGACTGAGGAGTAATTGCGAGTGATGATGAAGAAGCGCGTAATTGCTTCCGTCCTGGCCGCTGCGCTGTTCGCGCAGGCCGGTCAGGCCTCGGCAATCGGTTTGATTCAGGCGTATGAATCGGCACTGCAGAATGATCCGACTTATCGGTCGGCTGTTCATGAAAACGAAGCAGGGCAGCAGAACAGGATCCTTGGACGTTCCAATTTGCTGCCCAGTCTGAGCGCGAGCTATTCGACTTATAAGAATAAGGGCGATCTTACGCGGCCATCGACGGATATCCTGGGACGCCCGACCGGCGAAACAACAGATCCTCTGGACTATACGAGCAAGGCCGCCGGCGTGACATTGCGTCAGCCGCTGCTCAATCTGGACGGCGTCGCCCGCTATAACCAAGGGATTGCCCAGACCAACTATAGCGATGCGCTGTTTACCGCGCGTGGCCAGGATTTGGTTTTACGCCTGGTCAGCGCTTATGCGGAAGCAAAGTATGCTGAAGATCAACTGGCATTAGCGACCATCCAGCGCGACACCTTTGCCGAACAGCGTCAAGTCAACGACCGTATGTTTCAAAAGGGTGAAGGCACCAAGACCGACATGCTGGAAACACAGGCGCGCTACGACCTCGCCGAGGCACAATTGCTGGAAGCCCGCGACAGCATGACGACAGCACGCAACAACCTTGCGGCCATTGTCGGCACTGATGTCACACAGCTTGATCCGTTGGCAGATGACTTCCGTGTCCGTCCAATGCAGCCTTCGTCATTTGACGAGTGGAAGGCACTGGCGCTGTCGCGCAATTCAGAAATCACTGCACAGCGCTACGCAGTGGAAGTGGCCGAGCAGGAAATCAAGAAAAATCGCGCTGGACATGCTCCACGGGTTGATTTCATCGCTGCCTATAACAAGAGCGGCTCAGAGACCGTGAACGCGCGGAATCAGGATTCAGCCGTACGCGCAGTGGGCGTGCAGGTCAATATTCCCATCTACTCCGGCGGCGCAGTCAATGCGGCAACCAGCCAGGCGGTGTCTAACCATGAGAAAGCCAAGTCCGATCTCGACGCCAAGACGAGCCAGATCCTGGTCGAACTGCGCAAGCAGTTCAATCTCGCGCTGAGCAGCACTTCACGCATCGATGCACTGGTGAAGTCAGTTGATTCGGCTCGCCTGCTGGTGCAGGCAACGCAACAGAGCGTCAAGGGTGGCGTCCGTATCAACCTCGACGTGCTCAATGCACAGCAACAGTTGTACACGGCTCAGCGTGACCTTGCCCAGGCACGTTATAACTACTTGATCAGCTATCTGCGCCTGCGGTTTGCGGCAGGGACATTGAATTCGGATGACCTGCAGACGGTTGCCAGCTATTTCGTTCCGGGAGGGCGTGCCGAAGCAATGCCGGTCGGTCCGGGCACGCATGGAGGTATGCCGAAAGTGTCGATGGATTTGTCACGTACAGTGACGGTGAGCGATGCGAAAAAATCCGGGAAGCAATCGGCAAGCCACTAGTACAAGTGTGTGCAGGATGCGCCGTGCATCCTGCTGTCACATTGAGAAGGCAAACTCAGCGCTACGTGATTTTGCTGGTTTCACCGTAATGGCTATTCAATAAAAAAGCCGGTCCTCGTAAAATACGGAGACCGGCTTTTTTCGTGCTGCCTTTTTGATGCTGCAAGACTCTCGACAACTATCGAGATTTTTCTCAGGCCTGTTCCTGAGCTTGCTGAGCATCTTCCTTCATTTCCTTCTTGCAGTGCGGGCAGGACCGCCCCGGAATGTAATACGGTGACAACTGTTCGCGTGGCGTGACGACGGCGCGGCAGGCAAAGCACTGTTTGGTATCGGTCGCTTCCAGCTTGGGATTCAGCGCGGTACGGTAATCGAAAACGAAGCAGTCGCCTTTGTAGTGTGCACCGCCCACTTCCTCAAAATACTTCAGGATGCCGCCTTCCAGCTGGTACACGCTGTCATAACCGACATTCTGCATATGGATCGCCGCCTTCTCGCAGCGGATGCCCCCGGTGCAGAAAGTCACGATGGTCTTATCCGCGAGTTCGTCCTTATGCCTGGCGACAACTTCAGGGAAATCGCTGAATTTTTCAATCCGGTAATCCAGCGTGTTTTCGAAGGTGCCGACGTCGACTTCGAAGGCGTTGCGGGTGTCCATCATGACCACCGGTTTGCCGTTGTCGTCCACGCCCTGATCGAGCCAGCGTTTGAGTGTCTTGGCGTCGACCGCTGGTGCACGACCTTCTTCCGGCTTGATCAGCGGGTTTTTCATCGTAATGATTTCGCGCTTCAGCTTTACCAGCATCTTGGTGAAAGGCTGGCGGTCGGAGTAGCTTTCCTTGACTTCGATATCCGCAAAGCGCGGATCGGAGCGCAGAAACGCAAGGAACTGATCGATCGATTCGCGCAGGCCGGCGAGAAATAGGTTGATGCCTTCGGGACTGAGCAGAATCGTACCTTTGAGGTTCAATTCCTCGCAGAGAGCACGGAATTGCGGACGTTTTTCCGCAGTATCATCGAAGGTAATGAATTTATAGGCGGCGATGTTGACGTAAGTATTGCTTGACTGCATAAGTATTTAGGTAAGTCTTTGATTTGCCGACATTATATACGTTGCGTCAGCCGATCAGGTAGTCTGCCGCGCTACAAAATCAGTCTGGCGGCAGGGACAGGCGAAGAACGCGATTCCATCTGTCAATAGTCAATGTCGCCACAGTTCTCGCCACGTTGTGTGTAACGTCACAATCGCTTGCTTTCCGGAAGGAGGGCTCGCGGTAAAATATCAGGATGACCTCACCGCAATTCATTCATCTCCGCCTGCATTCCGAATTCTCCATCGTCGACGGCCTGGTCCGTATCGACGACGTGGTGAAATCGGCATCCAAGGACACCCAGCCCGCACTGGCCATCACCGACCTTGCCAATCTCTTTGGCATGGTGAAGTTTTACAAGGCGGCCCGTGGCAAGGGTATCAAGCCAATTGCCGGCTGTGATGTATGGATTACCAACGATGATGACCGCGACAAACCGTCGCGGCTGCTGCTGCTGGTGAAAAATCACAAAGGCTACCTGCAGCTTTGTGAGCTGTTGTCCAAGGCCTGGCTGACCAACGTCCACCGCGGACGCGCCGAGATTCGCACCGAGTGGCTGGAGCAGGGCGGCGCAAGCGATCTGATCGCCTTGTCCGGCGCCCATTCCGGTGATGTCGGCATGGCGCTCGACAATGGCAATCCGGCAGCCGCACAACGCTGCGCCGAAAAATGGGCAGCCATTTTTCCGAACCAGTTTTATATCGAAGTGCAGCGCTATGGCCAGCCGAATATGGAAGCGCATGTGCGGCAGGCGGTGGCACTGGCGACCAAGCTCAAATTGCCGGTGGTGGCGACGCATCCGATTCAATTCCTGAAGCGGGAGGAGTTCATCGCGCACGAAGCGCGTACCTGTATCGCCGAAGGCGAAATCCTTGCCAATCCGCGTCGTGCCAGGCGCTTCAATGAACAGCAGTGCTTCAAGACGCAGGCCGAGATGGCCGAGCTGTTCGCAGACATGCCGGCAGCCGTGCAGAACTCGATTGAAATCGCCAAGCGATGCAACCTGCAGCTTGAACTCGGCAAGCCGAAACTGCCGCTGTTCCCAACACCGGATGGCGTGTCGCTCGACGAGTTCCTCGTGCAGCAGGCGACGCAGGGCCTGGAAGAACGCCTGGTCCAGCTGTTTCCCGATGAAGCCAAGCGCGAGAAGAACCGACAGCGTTACGAAGAACGCCTGAAGTTTGAAACCGACACCATCATCAAGATGGGCTTCCCCGGCTACTTCCTGATCGTGGCCGACTTTATTCAGTGGGGCAAGAACAATGGCGTACCGGTGGGGCCGGGACGCGGCTCGGGTGCGGGCTCCTTGGTCGCGTATGCGCTCAAGATTACTGACCTCGACCCGCTCGAATACAACCTGCTGTTCGAACGATTCCTGAATCCGGAACGGGTATCGATGCCCGACTTCGATATCGACTTTTGCCAGGAAAACCGCGATCGCGTGATCCAGTACGTGAAAGACCGTTATGGCCGCGAAGCGGTGTCGCAGATCGCGACATTCGGCACCATGGCGGCGAAGGGTGCGGTGCGTGATGTCGGCCGTGTGCTCGACATGGGCTACAACTTCTGCGACGGCATTTCGAAACTGATTCCCTTCAAGCCGGGCAAGCTGGTGACGATTGCCGACGCGATTGAAGAAGAACCGCTGCTCAAGGAGCGGATGGAAAAAGAGGAAGAGGTCAAGCAGCTGCTCGATCTCGCGCAGCAGGTAGAAGGCATTGCCCGTAACATCGGCATGCACGCCGGTGGCGTGCTGATTGCGCCCGGCAAGCTCACCGATTTTTGTCCGTTGTACACGCAGGGCGGCGATTCCGGTGTCGTGTCGCAGTACGACAAGGATGACGTGGAAGCGGTCGGCTTGGTCAAGTTCGACTTTCTGGGGCTGACCACGCTGACCATCCTGGACCGCGCGGTGCGTTACATCAAGCAGCTCGACCCGGCGATGGCGGATTTCTCGCTGGAGAAACTGCCGCTGAACGACAGGCCATCCTACGAACTGCTGACCAAGGCCAGGACGGTCGCCGTGTTCCAGCTGGAAAGCCGCGGTATGCAGGGCATGCTGAAGGATGCGCGTCCCGACCGATTCGAAGACATCATTGCGCTGGTCGCGCTCTATCGTCCGGGCCCGATGGACCTGATTCCGGATTTCTGCCGACGCAAGCACGGCGAAAAATTCGACTATCCGGATCCGCGTACCGAAGGCATCCTCTCCGAAACCTACGGCATCATGGTGTATCAGGAACAGGTGATGCAGATGGCCCAGGTCATCGGTGGCTACTCACTCGGCGGCGCGGACTTGCTGCGTCGCGCGATGGGCAAGAAAAAGCCGGAGGAAATGGCCGAGCATCGTTTGATCTTCCGCGAAGGCGCCGCCAAGAACGGCCTGTCCCAGGAAAAGGCCGACGAAATCTTCGACTTGATGGAAAAGTTTGCGGGCTACGGCTTCAACAAGTCGCACGCCGCTGCCTATGCATTGCTGTCGTATCACACCGCCTACCTGAAGGCTCACCATCCTGCCGCGTTCATGGCAGCCAACTTGTCGCTGGCCATGGATGATACCGACAAGATCAAGATCCTGGTCGAGGATGCCATTGATATCTGCGGCCTGAAACTGCTGCCGCCGGACATCAACTTGTCTGATTACCGCTTTACGCCGGTCGGCGAGGCAGGCAAGAAGGCCACGCAGATCCGTTACGGGCTGGGTGCGGTCAAGGGTTCGGGACAGAACGCCATCGAAGCCATCCTTGCTGCGCGCGAGGAAGGCCCGTTCAAGGATTTGTTTGATTTCGTCAAGCGGGTCGACAAGCGGCAGATCAATCGCCGCACCATTGAAGCCTTGATTCGTGCGGGCGCCATGGATTGCTTCGGTGTCGACCGTGGCGTGCTGATCGCATCCGTGAATTACGCGATGGAGTGCGCGGACCAGGCGGAAGCGTCGGCCAATCAGGTCAGCCTGTTTGGCGGACCCGATGACGGTATGGAAGCGCCGCTCGAATACGTGAAGGCAGCGCCTTGGACCGAGAAGCAACGACTCACCGAGGAAAAGACTGCGCTGGGCTTCTATCTTTCCGGCCACCTGTTCAACGCCTACGAACAGGAAGTACGCAAGTTCGCTCGCGCCAAACTGTCCAGCCTCGAGCCGTCACGCGAGCCTCGCCTGATGGCCGGCATCATCAGTGCGCTGCGTACCCAGATGACGCAACGCGGCAAGATCGTCATTGTTACGCTCGATGATGGCACGGCCACGGTCGATGTCACGGTCTACAACGAACTCTATGAACCCAACAAGCAGCTCTTCAAGGAAGACGAATTCCTTGCCGTACAAGGCAAGGTGTCGGAAGACCGTTTCGCCGGGGGGATACGCGTGTCCGCCGACAAGGTGATGGACATCGCCATGGCGCGTGTGCAGTTCGGACGCCAATTCTGCTTCTCTGTGAATACGCGTATCGACGCGGCGCAGATCAAACAGATCCTTGCGCCATACCGCTCCGATACGGGCTTGCCTCTGACGATGCGTTACATGCAGGAAGGTGTCGGCAGTTGCGAAATTCGGCTGGCCGACGACTGGCGTGTCGCGCCCGCTGACGGCTTGAAGCAACTACTGGCCGATAAGCTGGGAGTGAAGGGCGCCACCGTCGAGTATTGACAGACAAGGTACGGCTTTGGTCAATGTGCGAATAGTGTTGTTGTTTTTTACGAAAGCAGAGCAACACAATCGCTCCAGACCTTCCTGCGTCCATGAGATGGCGGACGTGGCGCAGCTAGCGTATCGTACATGTGTCACTCAAATGAAGTTCATAGTGCTGGAGTCACTTTCCTTTAATTTCTCGGGCGGTAACAGTGACACCTGCCGCTATTCCTGCGTTCGACACGGCTGGTACTGATCCTCGGCGTGACGGAGAACGCCTGGCAATCCAGCTTTGCTTTCCGTCATGTCGTACCTCCCATAGCTCCCCTGCCGGCTCAGCAGCCGCCCAAGCCGCACATTCTTAAATGCTTTAGTATCAACTTCACGGGCGGGACGCATACCCTGGAATGCCCGATCACACACTCTTCTTATGTTTTACTCGGACCGGAGGATGTCATGCAATATACCAAGCTCGGGGCTACAGGCCTCACTGTTTCCCGCCTTTGCCTCGGCACCATGACGTTCGGCCTGCAAACCAACGATGCAGGCGCAGTGGCCATCATGGACAGGGCCGCAGAAGCCGGCGTGAGCTTCATCGACACCGCTGACGTTTATCCACTTGGTGGCAATGATGCCAGTATCGGCAACACCGAAGAAATTGTCGGGCGCTGGCTAAAAGGAAAACGAAACCGCTTCGTCCTCGCAACCAAGGCCGTCGGCAGAACCGGCCCCTGCGCCTGGGATCAAGGAGCGTCGCGCAAGCATTTGCTCGACGCCATTGACGCATCGTTGCTGCGATTGGGGACCGACTATGTCGATCTTTACCAATTGCATTCCGACGATCCGACTACGCCGCTGGATGAAACGCTGGAAGCCCTTGACGTCATTGTCCGCTCTGGAAAGGCGCGCTATATCGGCGTGTCGAACTTTCTCGCATACCGGATTGCCAAGGTACTTGGACGTGCGGAAGTGCGTAACCTGACCAAGATCGTGTCGGTACAGCCGCGCTATAGCCTGCTCTTTCGCGAGATCGAACGTGAACTGTTGCCGCTTGCGGCTGAAGATCGATTGGGTGTGATTCCGTACAACCCGCTTGCCGGCGGATTGCTGACGGGGAAACACAGCTTGCAGGAGGGACCTGCGCAGGGCACACGCTTCACATTGGGTACCGCAGCAGAACGCTATCAGGAACGATACTGGCACGACCGCGAATTCCGCACGGTCGAAGCCTTGCGTGCTGTCGTTGAAGAGGCCGGCCTGCCGTTGACGACGGTTGCGGTCGCGTGGGTGCTGGCCAATCCTGTGGTGACTTCGGCAATTATTGGCGCCAGCCGTGCCGAGCAGCTGGACGATACATTGCGCGCCGTGGAATTGCGGCTTGATCCGTCACTCAAGAATCGACTTGATGAAATCACCGCCGAGTACCGCCGCGGGGACGCGCCAAGGTAATAATCAATGAATGGTCCGCAAAGGATGTATTGCCATTGATGCAAACGCACAGTAGCGCATAGAGGTCGATACAAACACGTCGCTGTTGCATCAGTTTGGCGGTGACAGTTTTTTATGCGATGAATGAACGACCCGCACCAGACGCGGGTCGAACCACGTCAGGCGAATTTTAGCAATGCGTTGTTAACTCCATTGTTAACTTTATTGCGAAATTTCCCACGGGTACCTGGTGCGGGCAATAAACCGTCTGTCCCACCAAAGTATCTCTTCCCCTTCCAATAGAAATAAGCAGACGCACTACCCGCATTGTTGTGGCGCCGTGAGTGCTGCATGGAGCACTATGGCCACCCAAGAAAATATTCAACGTGCACCTGGCGCGCCGGCATTGCCTGTTACGCCATTTCGCTTCATCTGGCACTTTGTGTCTGCCTATCGCTGGCGCTACCTTGCTCTCATACTCTGTGAGACCGCCACGTCAACCTGCGGCATCCTGGTTCCGTATGCGCTCAATGTCATTATTAAAAGTGTCACAGGTGCGAAAGTCCATTCGATGGAAGTGGTCGCGGCCCTGCATGCGCCGCTCATGCTGTTCATCGCCCTGTCCGCCGGTGAGGTGGTATTCGGGCGCATTGCTGGCAGCATCCATATACGCCTGGGCCCGCGGCAGCGACAAAACGTCACGCGCGCGGTCTATCACTATTTGCAGTATCACTCGCATCGCTACTTCAGCAATAACTTTGCCGGAGCGCTTGCGCATCGCATCAGTGAAACATCGATGGGCGTGACCCAGACACTATGGGCCATCATTACCGAGTTCTGGCCAGTAGCCATTGTGTTCAGCGTCTCGATTGTCCTGTTATTCCATGCGCATACGCAGCTCGGCGTCTTCGTCTCGGTTTGGGCGTTCTTCTTCATTGGTATTTCCTACCTGCTGGCCCGGCGCTGCCAGCCCTATGCACTGAAGGCAGCCGCGGCGCGCAGCGAGACGACAGGAAAAGTGGTGGACTCGGTAACCAACCTGAGTAGTGCTCGGCTGTTCGCCCGCCTGGGTTTTGAGCGTGAACTGCTGGAGCAATCCCTGTCCAGCGAACTCAAGGCAATCCGCAAGTCCAATGGCTATAACGAGCGCGTGCGCTGGTTCCAGTTTTCTGCTGCGGCGCTGCTCAAGGTCGGCGTGCTGTACTACTCCCTGACCTTGTGGGGGAAGGGGGAAATCGGTGTTGGCGATTTTGTCATGGCAGTCAGCCTGTCGCTGCTGATCATCAACGAAGCGCGTAACCTGAGCCGGCGCTTCCTGGAATTCTTTGAATATATCGGCAACGTTGCCAACGGTGTGCAAACCATCCTGCGTCCGCATGAACTGGTCGATGGGATTGGCGCCGAGTCGCCAACAATCCGGCGTGGCGAGATTACGTTTAAAGACATTGAATTCGGCTACACACCGGATCGTAAGGTGTTCGACAAGCTCAATGTGCATATTCCGGCAGGACAGCGGGTCGGGCTCGTCGGCTTTTCGGGCTCCGGGAAATCAAGCTTTGTCAGCCTCATCCTGCGACTTTTCGACAGCCAGTCAGGCCAGATCCTCATCGACGGCATCGATATCCGCGACATGCGTCAGGACTCCTTGCATGCGCAGTTGAGCCTGATTCCGCAGGACCCCAGCCTGTTCCATCGAAGTCTGCTCGACAATATCCGCTATGGCCGTCTCGACGCCACCGATGAGGAGGTGATCGATGCCGCGCGCAAAGCGTATGCGCACGACTTCATCATGCAAATCAAGGAACAGTATCAGTCCATGGTCGGCGAGCGCGGAGTGAAATTATCCGGCGGCCAACGGCAGCGAATCGCGATCGCCAGGGTCATTCTGAAAGACGCGCCCATCCTTATTCTTGACGAAGCAACGTCCAGCCTGGATACCGTGACCGAAAAGGCGATTCAGGACACACTCGATGAAGTCATGAAAGGCAAGACGGTGCTGGTAGTCGCGCACAGGTTATCCACCATTGCACATCTCGACCGGATTCTGGTCTTTGAAAAAGGACGGATTGTCGAAGACGGAAGCCATGCCCAATTACTGGCAAAGCAGGGGACCTATTTCCAGCTATGGAGCAAGCAGTCCGATGGTTTTCTTCCAGACGATAATGTCGTTTCAGTCAACGGTGATATCTCAGCAGCACTGGAGCACGACGTTGGCGAAGTGCCCGGCCAGGCCCCGCTGAATGATGCCGAGTCAGGCCGACGCCGTATTTACGGCGGCGTCTCGGCACTCAACTGAATGTTGTGAGAACGGCCGGGCAGGACGTGTGAATTAACGCGGCGCGTTGCGCTCCACCCACTGTGCAAATGACTGCAGGAATTTCTGCATGAAGTCACGTGTGGAATCGTTTGCGATGTCGCCGTTGTCATTGAACAGGTTACCCGCTCCACCGATATAAGCTTCCGGCTGCTGCATCACTGGAACATTCAGGAATACCAGCGACTGGCGCAGATGATGGTTGGCGCCAAAACCGCCAATCGCCCCAGGCGACACGCTGATAACGGCACCCGGCTTGCCGTCCCACGCACTTTGCCCATAAGGCCTTGAGGCAATGTCGATTGCATTCTTCAGTACGCCGGGCACGGAGCGATTGTATTCCGGCGTAATGAACAGCACGGCATCCGCGTTCTGAATCTGCTGCTTGAAATCGTGCGCCGGTTGCGGCGGGTCGGGGTCGAAATCCTGGTTGTACAGTGGCAGATTGCCGATTTCAACAATGTTAAGCTTTAAAGAATCAGGTGCGATTTTCTGGAGGGCAAGTGCCAGTTTGCGATTCAGCGATTCCTTGCGCAGGCTGCCGACGATGACGGCAACGTTTCTTGTTGTACTCATGGTGCTCCTTTGTTCTGGAATGAGACGGCTGAAGAGGCCGGCTTGCAACGGTTCTTTCCGGCCCTCATGATTGATGGAACGGTATGTCGCCTAAAGGCTGTAGACCGACCGCTCGAATGTTTGTTCTGTCCAATTGGTCAACCCTGCGGCAATGGCATGATGTGCCGCATGCCAAGGGCGGTTCAGATAGGCACAAATATAGATTCGGCGATATGATGCAGCTGAAACTTATTGAAATAATCATACGGCCAAAAACCGGACGACGCTGACCAGTTTAACGTCCACAGCTATTTTTGAACAAAAAGAAGGGAACAACATTATGAATAACAGGCAGACCGGCAATGTATCCGAAGATTTTGGGAAGCTGATTCTCCGCGCCAGCCTTGCGCTGCTGATCCTTTTCCATGGGGTAGCCAAGATTATTAATGGACCGGATTTTATTACCGGCCTGGTCGCCAAAGCCGGTTTGCCGCCAGCTCTTGGCTACCTTGTTTATGTCGGTGAAGTCATTGCCCCCTTGCTGGTTTTGTTTGGCCTGATGACCCGTCCCGCAGCGCTTGTCATCGCTATCAACATGGTCGTGGCAGTTGGGCTGGTACACATGCCGGAATTACTCACCTTAGCCAAAACCGGCGGCTGGGCACTAGAGCTGCAAGGTATGTTCCTGGCTGCTGCGCTGGCGGTGGCTTTCCTGGGTGCTGGTCGCTACAGTGTTGGCGGACAAAGCGGCCGCTGGAATTAACACCAGAGCCACAGGCTGGCGAGCCTGAGACAAACGCTCACATAATATGTCTGTATGCGGCGCGATGTTCTTTCTCAAGGGCATCGCGCCGTACTTCTTTTAAAACGTATGAATCGGCGATTTTTCCCATCCGTGCGATTTCTTGGTATTTACCTCTTGAACTCTATGCCGTCGACCTAATCTACCATCCATGCAGATGGTTAATGGATGGTATATAGATGGCGAATGGTAAGAACATTGTTGCTACAGAGCAGAGACTGAAGGCTGGTGATAGCGAAAAAATCACGATCAACCTTGGCCCCGTGGACTTGGGACAAATTGATCTGCTTGTGCAGGAAGGCTTTTACACAAACCGTACGGATTTGATCCGTACGGCAATTCGCAACCAGCTGCAATCTCACGGCGAAGCGATCCGGCAGACGGTTGCCCGCAAGAGCCTGGTCTTGGGCCTACAGCACTATTCAAAAGCGGATCTCGAAGCAGTACAGGCTGCAGGACAGATGCTGCAGATCCAGGTGCTGGGACTGGCCAGCATCGCCGCCGATGTCACGCCTGAACTCGCCGTCGCCACCATTGAGTCTGTCACGGTACTGGGTGCGCTACACGCCAGTGCCCCCGTCAAGGCCGCCCTGGCCGGACGGATACACTAAACCTCACGAAGGAATTCCATGAAAATCGATGAAGGCTTTCTCGCGCGGATGCGCGAAGCCGCCCAATTGCTGCAAAGCGCCGGCCCCATGGCAGCCACGGAGGCAATCCAGCGCGCCTTGCACGGCGAAACGCCAACTGATGACCAACCAAAGCCAAAGACAAGTACTGATACAAGCACGCAGGCGCCCAACACGACAGCATCCGGCACAGCCCAGCGGCCCAGAAATCCGTTTCGAGCCGGTAAATGGGTCGGCAAATGGTCTCCCTCGGCAGACCGCCAACCGGTTGAAGATGTGGAAACGCACACCGCATCAGAGCCGGGCCAATTCCTCGCCGGCTCTCTGACCAATGCGGCCGGTCGTCGCGACTATAAGCTTTATGTTCCGACCAGCTACAACGGCCAGGCGATGCCACTGATCGTTCTGCTGCACGGATGCAAACAAAACCCGAGCGATTTCGCGGCCGGCACCGGCATGAACAAACTGGCGGAAGAACAAGGCTTCCTCGTGCTTTATCCTGGCCAGGCGCAATCGGCCAATAACTCTGGTTGCTGGAACTGGTTCCAGCCGCAGGATCAACGACGTGACGCCGGGGAACCTTCGATCATCGCCGACATGACGCGCAAGGTGATTGCCGAATACCACATTGACGCACAACGCGTCTATGTGGCCGGCTTGTCCGCCGGCGGTGCAATGTCGCTGGTGATGGGGGCTACCTATCCCGATCTGTATGCGGCGGTCGGCGTTCATTCAGGGTTGCCCTACGGCGTTGCGCAAGATGTACCGTCTGCCTTTGCCGCCATGAGCGGTGCCAAAATGAAAACCGGCCTGCCGAAAAGCACAAAGAAGCCCTTGGCGCCGTTGCCGAAAGCGGTTCCGGTTATCGTGTTCCATGGCGATCGCGACGCTACGGTTCATCCGATGAATGCGGAACAGGCATTCATGCAAAGTGCCGGTGCATCGAAGCAGGCTGCCGATGTAGTCAGCGAAGAGTCAGGCGAGGCTGGCGGACGTCGTTATACGCGACGTTTGCGCAAGAATGCGGAGGGCACCTCGACCGCGGAACACTGGCTCGTGCACGGTGCTGGACACACCTGGCTCGGCGGCAGCTCACGCGGTTCCTATACCGATCCGAAAGGCCCGAACGCCTCGCAGGAAATGCTGCGGTTCTTCCTGTCGCAAAGCTTGCCCAAGCAGTAATGCGAGCACTCCCCCACACCGGCCATCGTGTCGGTGTGGAAAGGGACATGTCTGCGCGCCCCGAACACGGACCTCTGAAGTCTTGCATAATAGGCACGCTTGCCGTACAAGGCGTCTTCCAGAGGATATATCGTGACAACGACACCAACGCAGACCTTCGCAGCAGCCACCACACCGGTGGCACAAGACACCGTCATCACAACCGATACGCAAGGCCTGGTGGCCGGCATGACCGAGGTCGCGACCAGCGACCAGGCGATTCCCGCCTATTACGCGGCACCGTCGACTAGCGGTCCGCATCCGGTGGTCCTTGTTGTGCAGGAGATCTTTGGCCTGCATGAACACATCAAGGATGTCGTGCGGCGTTTTGCAAAGCTTGGCTATCTTGCCATCGCACCGGAGCTCTATGTTCGCCAGGGTGACGTGGCGCCGTTGCAAACCATTGATGAAATCCGCAAGATCGTCGCTACCGTGCCCGATGCACAAGTGATGACCGACCTCGATGCCTGTGTCACATGGGCCGGACAACATGGCGGTGATACGCGCAGGCTTGGCGTTACCGGGTTTTGCTGGGGCGGACGGATTACCTGGTTGTACGCCGCGCATCAACCCAACCTCAAGGCGGCCGTTGCCTGGTATGGCCGATTGGCCGGCGATACAAATTCGCTTAATCCAGTCCACCCGGTTGGCGTTGCCGCCCGATTGCATGCGCCGGTACTGGGACTATACGGCGGGCAGGACCAGGGGATTCCGCTGTCCACCGTGAAGCAAATGCAGGATGCGCTGGCGCAGGCAGGCAACCACGCATCGAAGATTTACGTGTATCCCGACGCCCCGCATGCTTTCTATGCGGACTACCGTCCCAGCTATCGTAAAGATGACGCGGAAGATGGCTGGCAGCGTCTGCAGTCGTGGTTCGCGCAACATGGCGTGTGATTGCGACGTGACAAGGACCTGAAAAAGACCCTATAGTTGCACCGTGACACCCAGTGACAGCGAACATGAACATCGAGATACGAACAGCCAGATCGGAAGACGCCAATGATGCCTGCAACGTGCTTCGCCGTTCGATATCCGAATGTTGCACGGTTGACCATCGCAATGATGCCGCCATTCTTGCAGCATGGCTTGGCAACAAGACTCCCGATACCGTAACCAGCTGGTTCGCTGCGCCCGCCAATTATTCCATCGTGGCCTTGACCGACGGCATACTCGCCGGCGTTGCCATCATGACGAGACAGGGAAAGATCGTCCTCTGTTATGTGAGTCCTGAAGCGCGCTTTCTCGGTATCGGCAAGGTTTTGCTCCGCACCCTGGAAACGCGCGCGGCCGAACTGGGCCTGTCAAACCTGCAGGTCACAAGCACGATTACCGCCAAATGTTTTTATGCACGCAATGGCTATCTTGAGGGCACTACCGCCCAGACCGCCTTTGGTACGGAAGGCATTGTGTTTACCAAGCGGCTCACTGCAAGTTATGGCAAGAAAGCCCCATGCCGGTGCGGCGCTGCCGAGGCCTAGCAGTTCAGCTGGATGAATCTACACAGGCCTTCGCACATCGCAAGGCCATCTGAATTTATATAGTCATCTGGAAATTCTTGAATGCTCAAGTATGACGGTCCGCGAGCCGGTCTCTTGCATCATCCAGTTGCCTTTCCAGATCTTCGATCGCTTCCAGGCTTGCTGCGATCGTATCTCGTACATGCATCGGCTGATCAGACTGTTTTAGCAGATTGCGCAGGTCGGCTTTCAACTGTTCATAATTAATCGGGTGCATGACATGGTTTCCGGTTGTCTGGTTATCTTGCAATTTACACCGGTTTTGAATCGGTGGACTGACACAAGAGGAAACTTCCGTCTCGACCTAACGATTATTTCGATTCTATCGATGCCGGAGAGCTTGATATAGATTAAAGACTTCACGTCGCGCATCATCGACATTCAACCCAAGCCAATGGAAAAAAGGAATGGCAATGATGAATAATTCCCGACATCTTCCTGCACTTCTGTTTGCGCCCGGCTCCGAATCGATGATGGCAGGCTTGACAGTGATGACGCCATGGACCGTCGCAACCTGTCTAGCCCCCGTTGCCGTGGTAACCGCAGTTGGTATGTTTCAGCGCCGAGGGAATGTAAAGTCTGCTCGCGAACACGAGGCGAGAAAGGCGATCAAGGACTTTATTGAAGGTCGTTGATGGGCTTCCCTTCTCGGGTTGCTTAACGTACTGCCTGGTTCCTGTAACCAACGCACTGCGGATAATTTCTGACTGTGACGCGGGGCGGCGGACACTGCGGCTTAATACGAAAAGCGCATAAAGAACCGCAAAACTATTCGTTCTTATTTCACAAGCACTTCTTTAACCTGACGACTTCTGAAACCGGAATCATCGCCAGGGAGAATAAAGATGTTGCTCAAGAAATTTGTCCAGTCCGCCTTGCTGCTGGCTTTCGCTGCGCCCGCCGCATGGGCCGCCGATACCAGCCTGCTCAACGTATCCTATGATCCGACACGTGAGCTCTATCAGGACGTCAATAAAGAATTCGCCAAGCAATGGAAAGCGAAAGCCGGCGACAACATCAACATCAAACAGTCGCATGGCGGCTCCGGCAAGCAGGCGCGCTCGGTCATCGACGGGCTGGACGCCGATGTCGTCACCCTGGCGCTAGCTTATGACATCGATGAGCTCGCCGACAAGGGCCTGCTGGCAAAGGATTGGCAGAAGCGCCTGCCGCATAACAGCTCGCCTTACACCTCCACCATTGTCTTTTTGGTTCGTAAAGGCAATCCGAAAGGCATCAAGGACTGGAACGACCTGGTCAAACCCGGTGTATCCGTCATTACGCCAAATCCCAAGACCTCGGGCGGCGCGCGCTGGAACTATCTTGCGGCATGGGGCTATGCATTGAAGCAACCCGGTGGCAATGACGCCACAGCCAAGGAATTCATCGGACGTCTGTTCAAGAATGTTCCCGTTCTGGACTCGGGCGCACGGGGTGCGACGACCACCTTCGTTGAGCGTGGCATCGGTGATGTGCTGATCGCGTGGGAAAACGAAGCGATCCTCGCGATCAAGGAACTCGGTCCTGACAAGTTTGAAGTGGTCGCGCCGCAGCAAAGCATCCTCGCCGAGCCACCGGTCGCCGTCGTCGACAAGGTCGTCGACAAGCGCGGTACCCGTAAGGTCGCTGAAGCGTACCTGCAATATCTGTACACCGATGAAGGTCAGGAAATCGCTGCGCAAAACTACTATCGTCCGATTTCCGACAAGGTAGCAAAAAAGTACGCTGCGCAATTCCCGAAAGTAAAGCTGTTCACGATAGATGAAACCTTCGGCGGATGGAGCAAGGCGCAGAAGGCACACTTCGCCGACGGCGGCTCGTTCGACCAGATTTACCAGCCGGGCAAAAGGTAATCACCACAAGAACCGACACCGACTGGATTCACCATGAGCATCCTTTTGTTAGCGGGCAGTCCGTCCATTCCTTCGCGCTCGACGCGACTGCTGCATCATGTCGGCGAGCGCCTGGCTTTGCTGGGACATCGTTACAGCAAGCTGCACGTCCTTGATCTGCCGGCGCAAGCGGTGTTGCAGGCTGATTTCAGTAATGCGGACATCAAGCTCGCGAAGTCCCAGGTCGAACAGGCCGACGCAGTCGTCATCGCGACACCGGTCTACAAGGCGGCATACAGTGGCGTGCTGAAGGCCTTCCTCGATCTGCTGCCGCAGGACGGGTTGGCCGGCAAGCTGGTCCTGCCGATCGCTACCGGTGGCAGCCAGTCGCATATGCTTGCTCTTGACTACGCATTGCGTCCTGTGCTGTCAGCGCTCGCAGCGCGGCATGTGTTGCCCAGTATTTATGCAACGGAAGCGCAGATCATCTGGACCGCGGACAAGGGGCTGACTGTCGACCCCGCAATTGCCGGGCGCATTACCGAAGGAATCGAACATCTTTCGGCAAACCTGTATGCGCTGCGGCGTACAAAAACTTCTTCCGCCACCGAATTCACATCGGTGCCTTTCGCCCAGGTGCGATGTAGCGTGTAGAGCACCGTCGGCGTCATCTGGCCCAGTCAGGCCAGAAGCGTTCCAAATGCATCGCCTGCTCTAGTCCCTCACTGATTACACATCCACCGCCCGATCCTGGTCGTGGCGGGAGCGACCATCGCGCCTAATGCGAGCGATGGCAGGGAGAACTTTTGCCTGATCAATCAACACACGCAACGAATACAAAGCATACCAACTGCAAGAAAGGACATGACATGGACAACAATAATACACGCAGCGCCCGGCGCCGTACCCTGGGACTTCTTTCAGCGGCTGCACTGGGCGCTATTGCCACGACATTGCCGGGTGCCGCATTGGCACAATCGAAAGCCGGCAGTCTGCGCATCGGTTATCAAAAGTATGGGACGTTGACCATCCTAAAAGCACGAGGCACCTTGGACAAGCGTCTTGCGGCACAAGGTATTGATGTCAAATGGACGGAATTTCCGGCGGGGCCGGCACTGCTGGAAGGACTGAACGTTGGCAGCATCGATTTCGGTACCGTAGGCGAAGCACCGCCGATATTTGCGCAAGCAGCGGGTGCAAACCTGGTGTATATCGCCAATGAACCGCCAGCACCCTTATCGGAAGCGATCGTGGTACCGAAGACTTCCACGCTGAAAACAGTGAAGGATTTGAAAGGCAAAAAAGTTGGCCTCAACAAGGGCTCGAACGTGCATTATCTGCTGGTCAAGGCGCTAGAAAAGGCTGGGCTCGACTACAAGGATATCGAGCCAATCTATCTTCCGCCTTCCGATGCACGCGCAGCGTTTGAACGTGGCAGCATCGATGCGTGGGTGATCTGGGATCCGTTCCTCGCCGCTGCAGAAAAGCAGTTCGGTGCCCGCATACTCGCTGATGGCCAGGGATTGGTCGCAAACCACCAGTTCTTCCTTGCTTCGCGTCCTTACGCAGAGAGAAATTCCGACATTGTAAAGCTCATCGTCGATGAACTGGTCAGGACGGATGAATGGAGCCGTCAGAACGTGAAGGAAGTCGCCGCCATCCTGGCCGGGCAGATTGGCTTGCCAGCCGATATCGTCGAACTGGCCGCGTCACGTTACGCGTATGGCGTCACGCCGGTCAACGACGCAGTCTTGCACGAACAGCAAAAAATTGCCGACGTGTTCGCCAATCTGAAACTGATTCCGAAGAAGATCAACGTGCGCAGTGCCGTCACTGGCGCAAGGCTGTAATTAGGAGCAAAAATGAGCCTCAATGTTTTCTGGTTCTTACCCACACACGGCGACAGCCGTTATCTCGGCACCTCCCGTGGCGCGCGTCCCGTCAATTATGACTATCTCCGGCAGGTTGCCGTTGCAGCCGACACGAACGGCTATGACGGGGTGCTGATTCCAACCGGGCGCTCATGCGAAGACCCATGGGTGGTCGCATCCAGTCTCATCGGTGCGACAAGGAACCTGAAGTTTCTTGTCGCGATTCGACCGGGTCTCAGCACTCCCGGCCTCGCCGTGCGAACTGCAGCAACCTTTGACCGCTTATCTAACGGACGCCTGCTGGTGAATGTCGTGACTGGCGGCGACCAGGGGGAACTGGAAGCCGACGGCCTGTTCGCCGATCACGAGACCCGTTATGAAATCTCTTCGGAGTTTTTGCATGTCTGGCGCAACGCACTCGCCGGAGAAGGCGGTGACAAGGGCGTTGACTTCAATGGCAAGCATATCAAGGTAAAGGGAGCCAAAACCCTGTACCCGGCGGTACAAAAACCACATCCACCCTTGTATTTCGGTGGCTCGTCGGACGCCGCGCACGAGCTGGCAGCGGAACAGGTCGATGTCTATCTCACCTGGGGCGAGCCTCCGGCGGCAGTCGCCGAAAAGATCGCGGATATCCGGGCGCGTGCGGCAAGGCACGGACGCACCGTACGCTTCGGCATTCGCTTGCATGTCATCGTGCGTGAAACCAATGAAGCCGCATGGAAGGCGGCCGATGAATTGATCAGCCACCTCAGCGATGACGTCATTGTCAAGGCCCAGGCCGCGTTTTCGAAAATGGATTCGGTCGGCCAGAAACGCATGGCTGCGCTGCATGGCGGACGACGTGACAGGCTGGAAGTCTCACCCAATTTGTGGGCGGGGGTCGGACTGGTACGCGGTGGCGCAGGCACTGCGCTGGTGGGCGATCCCGAAACCGTCGCCGCACGCATGAAAGAGTATGCCGATCTCGGGATCGACACCTTCATCTTTTCCGGTTATCCACATCTTGAAGAAGCGTACCGTTTTGCCGAACTGGTGTTCCCGCTGATCGGCAAGCAAGCCCCCGGTCAGTTGCATCAGGGATCGCTGACCGGACCGTTTGGTGAAATCGTCGCCAACGAAATCCTGCCACAGGTATCACAAAGCTAAAGGGGTCATCATGCATGTCACTACCGCAGATTTCGAGGCATTGACGCCGCCTGCCACTGATGCGGCACACCTGTCGTGGAGCAGGATCGTGGCCACACGATTGGCTCCCTGGATCGTGCCAATCCTTATGATTACAACATGGCAGCTCGCGGCGCAATTTGGCTGGCTGTCCAGCCGTATCCTGCCAGAGCCAATGGCCGTCCTCAAGGCGGCATGGGAACTGACTGCGTCGGGCGAGCTATTCGTTCATGTCAGAATCAGCACATGGCGTGCACTATCGGCATTTGCCGTCGGCGGCGGGCTCGGATTGTTCCTGGGGCTGCTCACCGGCAGTTTCCGGCAAGCGGAAACCTTGTTCGACACCACCATTCAGATGGTGCGCAACATCCCGGCGCTGGCGCTCATTCCTTTGGTGATCCTGTGGTTTGGCATCGATGAGGCGGCAAAGTTATTCCTGGTATCCGTCGGCGTATTTTTTCCGGTCTACCTGAATACCTTTCATGGTATCCGTTCGGTGGACAAGGGATTGATCGAGATGGCGCAGAGCTACGGGCTGTCGGGATGGGCACTGTATCGTGATGTGATCCTCCCGGGTGCGCTGCCATCCATTCTGGTCGGCGTGCGTTTTTCGCTGGGCCTCGTATGGGTGCTGCTCATCGTGTCCGAAACCATCTCCGCACAATCCGGGATTGGATACATGACGATGAACGCCCGTGAATTTCTGCAGACCGATGTGGTTCTCGTCGGCATCCTGCTCTACGCACTGTTGGGAAAATTTGCCGACGTACTCGCGCGTCTGCTGGAACGTTACACGTTGCGCTGGCACCCCGGTTATCAGTGAGCGAATGCACATCAATGCAATAGAGACTACCACGCAGAAAAAACATGACAGGAACAGAGCAACATGATCAATGACTCGATTGAGCATCACCAGGCAGTCAAAGCGGGCACATCCGGCAAACGTGGCGTGCGCGTCAACGTGAACGCCCTGTGGAAATCATACGCCGGCAGGCCCGTGCTGAAAGCAGTGGAGCTGGATATCCGGCCCGGCGAATTTATCGCCATTGTGGGTCGCAGCGGTTGCGGGAAAAGCACCTTGCTCCGGCTCATTGCGGATCTCGAAAGGCAAGATAACGGGCAGATTGCTTTCGTTACCCCAGACAATGCCGGCCGGCGGCCCGATACCCGCATCATGTTCCAGGACTCGCGCCTGCTGCCATGGAAGCGTGTCCTGGATAATGTCGCGCTGGGCCTGGATGACCCCGGCGACAAGGCTGCGCAGGCGTTAAGCAACGTCGGGTTGAAGGAGCGCGCCAGAGAATGGCCTGCGGTCCTGTCGGGTGGTCAACGTCAGCGTGTTGCGCTAGCCCGCGCTCTAGTACATGACCCGGAGTTGCTTTTGCTGGACGAGCCGCTCGGCGCACTCGACGCATTAACCCGCATCGAAATGCAGCAGCTTATCGAAGACTTGTGGCAGGAAAGGGGATTTACCGCTGTGCTGGTCACTCATGACGTACAGGAAGCGATTGCGCTTGCCGATCGCGTTGTGCTGATTGAAGATGGCAGGATCACCCTCGACGAACGGATTACGCTGGCGCGCCCGCGTGCGCGTGGTAATCCCGCATTTGCCCGGCTGGAGGAACTGATTCTTTCGCGCGTCCTGCAGCATCCTGCATCGCGGCTCGATGGCCCGCTTGGCGATCTGTCCTTGTTAAAGACGGTCAATCAGGTGTCGTGGGCGGTGTAATACCAGTCCTGGACCCAATTCCGATAGTCAACCATCTCAACCATCGTCAGTCATTAAGGCCCGGCGACAACCGGTATTTTTTATCTTTTATCGCTCTTCCGAGGAGAAATTATGAGCATCCAGGCAATCAACGTACGCAATCAATTCCGTGGCAAGGTCAAGGCTATCATCGATGGTCCGGTGGTATCGGAAGTCGATGTGGAAACACCTGCCGGCATTGTCACTTCCGTCATTACGACACGCTCGGTGCGGGACCTGGGATTGGCGCCTGGCGTGGAAGTCGTGGCTCTGGTCAAGGCCACCGAAGTGTCGATCGCGAAGCTCTAACCCTGCGCAAAGATGCTCATTCTGTTGACGGGTGGACTGATTTTTGCACTATTCACCTGCTTCACACTTCAGCATGCCGGCCAGCATTGATATCAGGAATAGCAGAAAGGGCATTACCTCCAGGTGCAAATATATCGGCTTACAATACAAGCTGTACAAGACAGGCACGCCGACCATCGCTTCCTTATGGTGGTGATAAAAAAATCGGCTTGCCCTCAGCGTACTAACCAGCTTGAATCGCATTTCCCGTAATCATCAGGAGTTGCCATGATTTTTCGCCAGCTGTTTGAGCCATTGTCGAGTACCTACACCTACCTTCTCGGCTGCGAAGAAACCGGACAGGCCATCCTGATCGATCCAGTTGTTGTCGCCATGGACCGCGATCTCGCTGAAGTCAGGCGCCTTGAATTGACACTCGCTTACACCGTTGATACACACATCCATGCAGACCATATCACTGCCGCACTGGAACTGAAGAGGGCGGTGGGAAGCAAGATTGCTGCGCCGGCGCATGACCACCTGCCTTGCGCCGACATTGGTCTGGAAGAGGGTAAGCCGTTTCGGGCGGGCGGCATTGAACTGCACCCCTTGCATACGCCCGGCCACACCGACGGGCATTTTGCTTATTTGTTTGGCGAGCGGGTCTTCACGGGCGATGCGCTGTTAATCGATGGCTGTGGTCGTACCGACTTCCAGAATGGTGACGCGGGTGCCCTGTACAGAAGCGTACATGAAAAATTGTTCAGCTTGCCGGAGGACGTACTCGTGTATCCAGCCCATGATTACCATGACCGACGCGTCTCTACCATTGGACAGGAAAAGAAGCGGAATCCCCGATTGGGAGAGGAAAGGACGCTGGATGAATTCAGGCAGATAATGGCGGGGCTGAATTTACCTTATCCGAAGTTCATTGATTATGCCGTTCCCGGCAACCGGCAGTGTGGTGTGTGCCCCAGCGGGCTGCCGGAAAACCTGGAAAAATATTGCAGGCAGATGACCGACAGCCCGCAAGGATAACGTTTGCATCTGGCGTTGCCGCGGATTCCACAGGGTATAGTGAGTATTAGCCGAAACCACCGACCATGAAACGATCGCTTATCTTTGTTGTTCTTGCCGCTGCCGTTCCAGGGGCAACAGTGTTTGCCCAGCACGCCACGTCGGTACACCAGCGGCAGGCCGAAGTGGCACAGCGTGGTGCCGATGTCATGCCTTTCGATCTTGCTGCAACCACGCATATATTTACCAAAACAAAAGACGGCGGAATACAACGCGTGATCACTAAACGCCGTAACGACAACGCGCAAGTCAAACTCGTGCGCCAGCATCTTCGTGATATTCAACAGCAGTTCAAGGCCGGTGATTTTTCCGGCCCTTCGCATATTCATGGTCAAAACATGCCGGGCCTTTCCACACTGCGTGAGGCCAGGCCAGGACAGATTTCAATTTCATACCGAGACATAAAAGGCGGGGCCGAACTGCAATACCATACGGCTGAAACAAAGTTCACAGCCGCGCTGCACCAATGGTTCGATGCGCAGTTATCTGATCATGGCAATGATGCGACGGATGGCAATCGTCAGTTACATCACCATCATGGCCAACATCGTCGTTAAGAATTATTGTTTCACCACATCGGTGTAAGCGCAGCTTGCAGTCGATCTCAATGTCTGATGAATCGGGACGCGAGGCCGCACATCGTCTTTATGAACTGCTGAATATCCATCGGTTTGACTATGTATTCCTCAATACCCAGTGCAACCGTCGTATTGATATCCGCTTCCAGCGCGGAACTGGTCAGGACGACTACCGGGATTGAGGCCAGCGCAGATGTGGCCCTTATCGTACTCAGTACGGTAATGCCGTCCACTGACGGCAATTTCAGATCCAGCAACACCAAGCCCGGGTTGCCCGGTGACCTATGCTGGTATTCTTTCCTGCATAGAAGATAATCAAGCGCCTCTTCGCCATCGTTAGCGACAATTATTTCGTTGCTTACACCGCACCTCTTTAATGCAAGTAGCGCAAATTCAATGTCATTCGGGGCATCTTCTACAAGCAGAATCGGGCGGGTCATCTAATCAGAAAACGGAATATAAATGTAAAATCGGCAATAAATAAGAGAAGCCGACCAGCTGGCGTTGCTTTGTCTCAAGTATTGGAGCGGCCACCCGGACATGCCGGGCGGTAGAAGTGTAACATTACGCCTTAGCCGCGCATGTCCGGCAGTTTACAGGAATAAGCCTACTATGAATGACATGTCCGCCTCGTCGTCCCAGAACCCGCCGACCGAGAACCGGTTTCAACTGCTTGTTTCCGGAATTAGTGATTACGCAATTTACATGCTGAACACAGACGGCATTGTGACAAGCTGGAATGCCGGAGCGCAACGTTTTAAGGGGTACACCGCCGATGAGATTATTGGCCAACACTTTTCTCGCTTCTACACCCCTGAAGACCAACAAACCGGCCTGCCGGCCAAAGCACTTGCGACTGCCTTAAGAGAAGGCAAGTTCGAGGCGGAGGGGTGGCGGGTTCGTAAAGACGGTACACAGTTCTGGACTAGTGTAGTCATCGATCCCATTTACGATACCAGCGGTCAGCATATCGGGTTTGCAAAAGTCACGCGCGACATCACCGAACGTCGCCAGGCTCAGGAAGCATTGCGTGAGAGTGAACAACGGTTTCGCATGCTGGTGCAGGGTGTGACCGATTATGCGATTTACATGTTATCGCCAACCGGCGAGGTCACTAACTGGAATGCAGGGGCTGAGCGTATCAAGGGCTATAGCGCCGACGAAGTCATCGGGACGTCTTTTTCCCGCTTCCATACACCGGAGGACCAGGCTGCAGGATTGCCCGCTGCTGCCTTGGCCACAGCCGCGAGGGAAGGCCGCTTCGAACGCGAAGGCTGGCGCATGCGCAAAGACGGGACCAGGTTCTGGGCGCATGTAATTCTTGACGCGATTTACAACGATGACGGGTCACTGGCCGGCTTTGCCAAGATTACCCGCGACATCACGGAAAAAAAGAATGCTGCCGAAGCACTGGAGCGTGCGAACACCGCGCTTTTTCAATCCCAAAAAATGGAAGCCATCGGCCAGCTGACCGGTGGCATCGCACATGACTTCAACAATCTGCTCTCTGTGATTAGCAGTGGGCTGGAAGTGCTACCGTTGAAAACGGAGGAGCCTGCTGAGCTGAAAATTGTTGAGAGCATGAAACGCGCCGTCGACCGTGGCGCAACGCTTACCCAGCAATTGCTTTCTTTCGCCCGACAGCAGCCGCTGCGCCCGGAAAAGTACAATCTGAATAGCGTCATCAACGGATTTGAAGCGGTACTGCGCCGCGCAGGCAATTCGACTATCTCCTTCAACCTGATTCTTGCAAATGGCTTGAATACCGTGATGGTCGATGCGCCGCGTTTCGAGACCGCATTGCTGAACCTGGTAGTGAATGCACGTGATGCCATGCCACATGGTGGACAAATCTCGATTTCCACATCCAACGTGGCGTTATCCGATCAACAGGTTTCAGGTCTCGCTGCGGGTCAGTATGTCAAGGTGTCGGTATCTGATACTGGTTTTGGCATGTCGCCTGAAGTCATCTCAAGGGCATTTGAGCCTTTCTTTACTACCAAGGAAGTTGGCAAGGGTACCGGGTTAGGCCTGAGCCAGGTATATGGTTTCATGAAGCAATCCGAAGGAGGCGTGGAAGTCGAGTCAACCGTTGGTCACGGCACGACAATCAACCTGTATTTACCTGCACTTGATGAACGTAGCAGTGACGCTGCTCCGTCTGAAGACGGTAGCGAGAAAGTGCTGGTGGTCGATGATGAACCGGACGTGATGGAAATGGCAGCGGCACTGTTTCGTAGTATCGGCTATGAAGTCTTTACCGCCAATAATGGACCTGCCGCGCTTGAAGTACTGGAGCGGACCAAGGACATTTCGGTGTTGTTTTCAGATGTCATGATGCCAAGCATGAGTGGCATTGAGTTGGCTAAAAGAGCACGTCGGCTTCGACCAGACATGAAGATTCTGTTGGCCTCGGGTTATCCGCTGCCCGCGTTGAAGGCACAGCATAACGGAGTCGATGAATTCGCTTTTATAAACAAGCCTTATAAACTGGCCGACCTGGCCAGGAGATTACGATTGCCATAGTCGATTTCCATATTGCACGGAGGCATGCATTACTTGAAATTGCGCATTTTTGGATTAAGCCAACATCATTTCGATCAGCTATGATGCAGCCGAAGCGATTGGCACATCGCGCTCGCATTGCAATATAGGAAAGAAATGGATATCGCTGTCACGGTACCTCAGACATTTCTCACAGGTGGTGGTGAAATGGGAGTGCGCATCGCTGCGCAAAACTGGTCCCTCTCTGGGCTCGGACCAATTGATCAGTGGCCGGTTTCGCTGCGTACGGCTATCAGTATGGTGCTCAATTCCAAGTTCCCTTCGTTCCTGTGCTGGGGACCTGATTTCATCAGTTTCCATAACGATGCCTATACTCCCTTGCTCGGCACCAAGCAGGCGCTCGGTCGATCTTTCCGTGAGGTCTGGTCAGAAGCGTGGGATACCGTTGGACCAATCGCCGAAAAAGCTTATGCAGGCGAGGCAAGTTATTTTGAAGACTTGCCGATCGTCGTTGAGCGATTCGGTTATCCGGAGCAAACCTATTTCAGTTTCTCCTATAGCCCCGTGCGCGACGAAACCGGGGCGGTCGGGGGGATTCTCTGCACGGTCTTCGAGACGACCGACAAGGTCAATGCCATTGCCAAGTTGCTCGAAAAAGAAGAGGCACTGCGTCACCTCAACGCACGCTTACAGCACGAGGCCGCCTCGCACGCTGCTGATCGGGATCGTATCTGGAAGATTTCTCATGACGTGATGACTGCGGCGTCCCTTGCTACAGGCAAGTTCACCACCGTCAACCCGGCATTCACGGAAACCTTTGGCTGGAGCCAGGAAGAGGCAACCTCTGTCCCTTTTATGGATCTTGTCTATCCTGATGACAAAGAGGATGTCACTGAAAACATGCGGGTACTCGCCGCAGGCGCACCGCTTGTTCGCTATGAAACCCGTGTCATGCATAAGGACGGCTCGCATCGCTGGGTATCGTGGACCATCGTTCCCGAAGGCGAACTGCTGTATGGTGTTGCCCGGGACATCACTGCGGAGAAAAAACAAACCGATGCACTTCAGTACGCCGAAGAAGCATTGCGTCAATCGCAAAAGATGGAAGCAGTCGGTCAACTGACCGATGGCCTTCAACAGCGAATTGAAGCCGCCCTGGGCGTTACCGAGCGCGCTGCGGCACTCACACATCGCCTGCTTGCATTCTCGCGACGACAAGCACTTGATCCAAAGCTGATTAATGCGAATGAACTGGTCGCTTCCATGGCCGATCTGATTTATCGAACTGCCGGCCCGACGATTAAAGTTGAGACACGATTGGAGGGATCGCTATGGATGACGCTTTGTGATCCGAACCAACTCGAAAGTGCGCTGTTAAATCTGGCAATCAACGCAAGAGATGCGATGCCAAACGGTGGAACCTTGACAATAGAAACCGAGAACATAACCGTCGGCGAGGCGCATGCGGCAATCTATGGGGATCTCAAACCAGGCGAGTACGTTACCGTTACAGTGAGCGATACCGGAACCGGGATGACTGCGGATGTAGCAACCAGGGCCTTCGATCCATTTTTCACGACGAAGCCGCTTGGACAAGGAACCGGCCTGGGCTTATCAATGGTGTACGGCTTTGCAAAGCAGTCCGGCGGGCATGCCTCCATCCATTCACAACCAGGTCGGGGAACAATAGCGCGTATGCGGCTTCCTCGCCAGATTTCGCTGTCGAATACCATCGACACTGCCGCAACGCCATGTGCGTCTTCCGCGACATTGCAGGGTAATAAGACAGCCATGATTGTGGATGACGAACCGCAAATCAGGTCGGTGTTAGTCGACTTGCTGCAGCTACAGGGCTATGCAGTGCTGGAAGCAGGCGATGCGCGCGAGGCGCTGAAAATTCTGGAGGCAACTTCCACGCTGGACGTGCTCGTCACCGATATCGGATTGCCGAATGGCTTGAACGGGCGCCAGCTTGCCGACCTGGTTCGCACGCACTGGCCTGAGCTCCCAGTTCTCCTCATTACGGGCTATGCAGAAGAAGCAGTCATGAAGAACGAGGCACTGCCAGAAGGTATGCACTTGCTGACTAAACCCTTTTCGATGAATTCCTTTACCGCAAAGCTTGCTGCTCTCATCAGTTAGCCTGTTAACAGATTAAGCTTTGGGTGACCCGGCTTGATCACCTTCAGTACACCTCGGCTTCTACCGATCAGGGCGTCGTCCAATCGACCCCGATGCGGTATCCGTAGAGCCAAATGTGTGTGAATAGATTGTTCGGACAATGAGGCATCGGCCGTTCTATTATCCATTGTCATAGTTAGGTTCATACATCATCAATGTTAGATGCTGACTTTGACGATCTAAACGGCCGTGCTAATTACTGCATCGTCGATCCAACGATGGTTCCGTTAGGCGTTCCCATGCGAACCGCCCCTGACCTGCAACCAAACGGCACGCCCAGCGCCTGGAGTGTCTCTGCGTCGTACTCGCAATGACCGCTTGCTTGCCCGTTCCAGCCGCAATAGAAAAACACGGACATGCCGTCAATCGCCCATGAGCAGCCGGTCGATGTTGGTGGCTCATGCCGGATGCCAGACGTTGATTAAAATACGTTACCTCAAGCCGCTCCCCCAGCTGTAGGACAGCCGCGCTAGTTAGATCGCCGAACAGAACGCTTTGATTAAATTGTTGTGTCCGTTAGGTAGTGCGGAAGAGACAATCTCTTAAATAGCTTTCGGACCATAATGGTCTAACGCTTTGCGAAGGTCAGCAAATTTTCATGTAACATGCTTGCTTCCTTGCCACGATCAAAGGCTAGATATCAAGGGCTAGATTAAACTCCGACCTTCCGTACGGATAGCGAGGCTAATAACATCGACAATTCTTCGATATTGACCGGCTTCACGAAGTGGTAGTCGAATCCTGCAGCGCTTGACTCTTTCTTGTCGTGCTCTTGCCCATAGCCGGTCACTGCAATAAGAACCGTTTTTGCCCCTTCCGGCATCGTTCGCAGTCTTCGTGCAAGGTCTTTTCCGTCGATATCGGGCAGGCCGATATCGAGCAGCGCCACTTCCGGTTTTATTTCACGAATTCGATCGATTCCCTTAGCAGCAGTATATTCGGTAAAAACTTCGTGACCCATTGCCTTGAGTAACAGCGACAACGTGTCTGCTGCATCGACATTGTCGTCCACTATCATCAATCTCAACCCCTGAGTTGCTTTGATGGTTTGTTCGCCGGAGACAGATGGAGCCTTTACTTCATTCGATGCGTTGGTAACTACTGGTATCCTGATAGTGAAGGTACTACCCTGGCCTATACCTGCACTATCGGCATGCGCTGATCCGCTATGCAACTCAACCAGTGTCTTGACCAGTGCAAGACCCAGGCCCAAGCCTCCTTGCGAACGATCCGATGTTCTTTCACCTTGGGAAAATAAATCGAAAGCTTTAGCCAGCAAGTCCGGCGCCATGCCTATTCCGTTGTCCGAAATCTTCAGTACCACTTGGCCTGACGATACCTGCAGCCGTGCAGTGATATTGCCGCCCTCCGGAGTGTATTTTGCCGCGTTAGCCAATAAGTTGGTCACAATTTGCACCAGTCGCTTACGGTCCCCAACCACATTGGCGGGCTCAGGCGGCAGGTGTAGCGATAGATTATGTTGCCGTGCGCTGATGTGTGGAGTCATCTGCTCAATAGCGTCAGAGAGCACTTGACGGAAATCGACAGGATTCTTGTCGATTACAATGAGGCCTCTTGTCACGCGTGCCACATCGAGTAGGTCGTCAATAAGGGCGGTCAAATATCCGGCCTGCCTGCTAATGATTCCAGCGGCCTGTTTCACCTTGACCGGGTCGGAAGCTGCCAACTCCAGCAATTGTGCGGCTGCACTAATCGGTGCGAGTGGATTGCGCAGTTCATGTGCCAACATTGCCAGAAATTCGTCCTTGGCCCGATTAGCTCTGGTGAGTTCTGCAAGCAATGCCTCGCGTTCGTTGTACATCTGTTCCAGCTGCTGGCGCTCGGTCGCGTCGCGGGTGAAGCACCTGGTGTAGCGTAGCTGACCACCTTTAAAACACCCGTTCGAACTGATGACTACGTGTTTAATCGAGCCGTCTTTGCACCGTAGCCGCGCCGGCTGGTCAAGCAATGTTTCACCAGCCAACAACTTGTTAAGAACGGTTTCAATAGTTGGTTGATCTGCGTGAAACTGAGCAATGTGATGACCAATGTATTCTTCCCAGCTATAACCGAGCATCGCTAGTTCTGCCTTGTTTGCCCAGAGGATCGTTCCGTCCGGCCCAACGCGATGCAAGCCCTCGGCCGCGTTCTCGACAAAATCGGCGAATTCTTTCTCACGATGCTTGAGTGTCTGCTCCGATTCTTTCAGACGATCGACTTCGACCTGTAATGCTCGCGCCTTTTGTTCCAGCTGTGTTGTCTTGAGATGGATGTCATGTAGCTCAACCGACGTGTGCAGATGGCCGCCGACTGAACAAACGTGGTCATGCTCAGCACACACCTGCTGAAAAGACTCTGCCAGTTCAATGGTTGGGAATAAACGCCACGGATAGGCACAGAACAGAGAGAACGAATAGTCGTCACGAAGGCCGTTCCACAGTTGCTCAAGCCTTATGGCGGCATCATATAAACCTTCGGCGCAGAGTAGGGCGACCATTTCGCCGAAGGCGTTAACGGTCTCTCCTTTAGCGCAGGCTTCACGTACGATCTTTCCTACGGTGTCGTGGAATCGCGCCTCGTCCGGCCAATCGTCGACCATAAACTGGGCAAGTACAACTTCGGCGTCAAGCGTAATCAATTCTCCGGAAAACCAGCCCGGCTGCCCTTGCACTGAGCCAAACCCCGTCAGATGCTGGCGCAAGCCAGCGATATGGTCAGGGGTTGCAATAACGATAGCTACACCACCCTTGCGAAGTGCACCGTCAAGAAAATCGGCGACTTCGTTGATTAGCTGCGCATCTTCATCATAGAAGCGAGCAAAGTGTGTTACTTGGGGTAAATCGTCAAGAACCGAATCTTGTGTAGTTGATGGCAACATGTGTCCTTGGATTCTATAAAGGCCGCTATAGCGGTGCAGTACCGCAGACCTGCCACGATTCCCCTATTGTAAGCCAGGCTTAGATGACCTCCCCATTAGTTGCTTTACTTCATCAGTGCGGGGGCGGCGAACATTCAGTAGCCGGCTCAATGTGGCGCAGAGCATCTGACCGTTCATCGACGTGGCGCGGCTTTGAGTAGCGTGGAACGACCTCGCTACCGGACCTTTGCGATGGCCATGCGCGAGTGCTTAGCGGCAGCTTTAAAGCATAGGCAAATTGTAAGTCTGCTAGGAAAAGATAAGCTTGTATTGTATCTTGTTGCCATCAAGAAACATTTGAAATGGCCGTTCGGTGTCTTCCATGCTTCAACACACGTATAACGTTCCTCTTATTGTTGCCGCACTTTGCATTGCAACCCTGGCATCTTATACCACGCTGGACTTGGCTGGCAGGATCTCATCCCTAGGTAATAAGGCAAGTCGACCCTACTGGTTGACCGGGGGAGCCTTGTCAATGGGTTTAGGCATCTGGTGCATGCACTTTGTAGGCATGCTGTCGTTTTCCTTGCCGATTCCGCTTGGTTACGACTTGGCCATCACGGCTGCCTCACTGCTGATCGCCGTCATTATTTCCTACTTCGCCCTTCATCTAGTCACACAAGAAAACCTGTCAACGGTACGACTTGGTTTCAGCGGTATCTTGATGGGCATTGGCATCGCCAGTATGCACTACACAGGCATGGCTGCCTTGCAGATGCACCCTGCCATTCAGTACAAGCCGGCTGTTTTTGCAATGTCGGTCATCGTGGCAATTGTGGCGGCAACCGCTGCACTATGGATTGCATCGACTTTGCGGAGTGAAAAAATCCAAAAAGTATTTTGTTGGCGCTTAGGCGCGGCCTTGGTCATGGGCTGCGCGATCGTTGGCATGCACTACACAGGCATGGCGGCAGCCAGCTTTCCTGAAGGCTCTATCTGTATGGCTGCCTCCGGAATCAGTACAAACTGGTTAGCTGTCACGGTGGCTGGTGCAACATTTGGGATTTTGATCATCACGCTTGTTTTGTCCGTGTTGGATGCACGACTGCAGGTAAAGAGCAATGCATATGTACAGTCGCTTAAAAGCGTAAATGAAAAATTGCAGTATCAGGCAATGCACGATGCCCTGACCGGTCTACCCAACCGTTCCCTGTTGTTTGAACGAATGCAGCATGCGATCGATAGCGCTGAACGCGCAAACAAGCAGTTTGCCGTTTATTTCGTCGATCTGGATGGTTTCAAGGCGATCAATGACTCACTTGGACATACGGCAGGTGATGCGGTCCTGAAGGAATTGGCGGCACGAATCAAGAAGGCGGTACGCAAGGAAGATATCGTCGCTCGCCTGGGTGGCGATGAGTTCGTCGTCATGGTCGGAAATATCCCTGACGTCGGTATGGCTGCACACATTGCCGAAAAGCTTTTTGAGTGCTTCACCGCGGATTTCATTCCGGATCAAGCTAGCTTACGTATTTCACCAAGCATTGGCATTGCACTATACCCGGATGACGGCGTAACTGTTGATGATCTCATCAGCCACGCTGACGCTGCAATGTACGAAGTGAAGGCGAATGGTCGAAATAATTATCGTTTTTTCGAGACGTCAATGAACGTGGCGATGAAGCGCGCCATCGAGATCCAGCGTAGCCTGCCAGGAGCGATACAACGTGGCGATTTCTTTGTTCATTACCAGCCAAAATTCGATTGTGGCAATGATCAAATACTTGGCGCCGAAGCGCTACTTAGATGGGAGCATGCACAGCTGGGGTTGATTTCACCGGCCGAGTTTATTCCCATTGCTGAGCGGTCTGGCCAGATCATTTTGCTCGGTCAGTGGGTAATCGAAGAAGTATGCCGACAGTTACAGTCCTGGAAGAACGCCGGCCTGCACACGTTCAAAATAGCAATCAATTTGTCGCAGATTCAGTTACGTTCACCACAAATTGTCGAGAACATTCTTGCTATCACCACAAAATATGGCGTCAGTCCATCCACGTTGATGTTCGAGATTACCGAAACGGTCGCCATGCAAGATGCCGAAGCAACGATGCGCGCCATCGAAAGGTTGCAGGAAGCTGGATTTAAGCTTGCAATTGATGATTTCGGGACTGGCTACTCTAGTTTAAGTTACCTCCAGCAGTTCGGAGTGCAGCAAATGAAGGTAGATCGCAGCTTCATTAGTAATCTCACGGTGAACGACAAAGGCTATTCCATTGTTGCAGCAATTATTCGGCTGGCGCACTCGCTCAATATGGAAGTAGTAGCCGAAGGCGTAGAAACCGAGGCACAACTTGCAATGCTAAAAGCTCTCAATTGCGATCAGACACAGGGTTATTTACTTGGGCGGCCAATGGAAGGAGCCGACCTCGTTAGGTTGATGAATCAAGCTGCGAACGATGTGAAAACGACGCTGATTCCGCTTACTACAACCTGAAGATATCCATTGTTCAACGGTATTCTACTCAGCGATTTTCATAAAACGCATGCACGTAATCCTACCCCTCGTTACTCATTGATGAGTAATCCAGAAAGTCCGCTTGATGTCGTCGGGCCAGTCACAGCGATACGTGCCCGCATTGAAATCGTGCAAAAGAACCAGTTACAGCCTGCATAGAATGCAGGCTGTAAGTTCAGTTCCTCAGAAGCTGAAGGACTACTAGCTATTCGGAATGTTACTTACTGAATGCTTCATGTTGATGACATTGGCTTATTGAAACAGTTGAGATTATCCAGATGCAATCGCTCGCTCGCGCAGCGCACGATTTCATCATATTGAAATACGTGCGTCACGGTGTTGTCATCTATTGCAACTATGATGCAGCGGTCTTTTCTCACTGACAATAGGATCTTAGCCAATGAATATGCCAAACGACCTCGCACGTATCCCCGTTGATCATGACGATATCGATTCAAATAATTCGTCGAACGAGCACTTCAGCTCGGTATTGAATGCGCGGTTAAGCCGCAGGTCTCTTCTGCGTGGCGGTGCTGCATCCGCTGCCGGCGCCCTCCTGAGTAGCATCGGTCTCACTGCATGCGGTGGTTCAAGTGGTGATTCTGTTGCTACAGCCCCGGTAACGCCAACAACACCTGCTCCAACAGAAAAGTTGCTGGGCTTCCAGGCAGTTTCGAAGAGCCTCGCTGACGCCGTCATCGTTCCCGCCGGTTATACCGTGACCGTGCTGTACGCTATGGGTGATCCGCTGACAGCCACTACACCGGCATTCAGGAATGACGGCACCGACACCGATTTTGAGAACCGCTCCGGCGATCAACATGACGGCATGGAATACTTCGGTCTGTCCGCTGACGGCAAGGCTTCAGTATCGGCAAATGAGCGAGGCTTGCTGGCAATCAATCACGAAGCCACCATTGACGAAAAACTGTCGTCATTCTTCCTGCACGCTAACGGCGGCACCGCAACGTTGCCGCGTCCGGCTGTCGAAGTTGACAAGGAAGTTGCTCTCCACGGTCTGGCTGTCGTCGAAGTCCGCAAGAACGGCACCAAATGGGAATATGCAAAGGACTCCGTATTCAACCGCCGCGTAACGCCCCTGACCGATATCGAGATCAGTGGCCCGGCCCGGGGCAACGCGTTAATGGTGACCAAGTATTCTCCGAACGGCACAAGGACACGCGGCACCCTGAACAACTGCGGCACGGGTAAAACGCCCTGGAATACCTTCCTGACTGGCGAAGAGAACTGGGCAGGCTATTTCACGCGAAACAGCACAGATGATGCGGCCCGCGGAAATGACAAGAGCGTCGCGTCACTAAGGCGCTATGGCCGCAATCAGGGCGATGCCTCGCGCCACGGCTGGGAATCCGGCGGTACAGACGACAAATATGCACGCTGGAATATCAGCAAGACCGGTACCTCTACTGATGGTAGCGACGACTACCGTAATGAACTGAATGGCATGGGCTACATTGTCGAGATGGACCCGTATGACAAGACCACGTTGGCAAAGAAACGTACGGCGCTGGGTCGTTATGCGCATGAAAGCGCTGCGTTTGGTAAGCCTGTCGCAGGCCAACCCTTGGCTGTCTATATGGGTGACGACTCGCGTAACGAGTATATCTACAAATTTGTCTCGACTGCGGTATGGTCGGCAGCAGATGCCTCCCCCGCAGACCGCATCAGCGTGGGCGACAAGTACCTCGACAATGGCAAGTTGTACGTTGCGAAATTCAATGCCGATGGCACAGGACAGTGGGTCGAACTGTCGATCTCCAATGCTGCCATCAGCGGATATGCAACCTACAAGTTCGCAGACCAGGCTGATGTTGTTGTGAACGCGCGTCTTGCAGCAGATGCTGTGGGTGCTACCAAGATGGACCGTCCTGAATGGTGTTCCGTCAACCCGGCAAATGGCGAGATCTATTTTGCGCTGACCAATAACAGCAACCGCCGTGTAGAGCCGTCTGGTTCCAGCCAGTCCGCCCCGGATGCCGCCAATCCACGCGTCTATACAGACATGAAAGGCAGCACCGCGCAGCAGGGCAATCCCAACGGCCACATCCTGAGGATCAAAGAAGGCACGTCGGGCTCCGCAGCAACGGCTTTCCAATGGGACGTTTATCTGTTCGGCGCCGAGGCAAAAGCCGCAGCCGGTACAGTGAATCTGTCTGGCCTGACCGAAGACCAGGATTTTTCCAGCCCGGATGGCATCGCTTTCAGCCAAGCGACAGGCATTTGTTGGTTCCAGACCGATGACGGCGCGTACACCGATGTGACGAACTGCATGATGGTGGCGGCAATTCCTGGTCAAGTTGGCGACGGCAAGAAAGTGACACTGACTTATCCCCGCGCTAACGGAACCAATCTGACCGTTGATACATATGTCGGTAGAGCAGCTAATGCCGACACGGTGAAACGCTTCCTCGTCGGCCCGGTGGCTTGCGAGATCACAGGCCTGGCCGAGACGCCTGACGGCAAAGCATTGTTCGTCAATATCCAGCATCCGGGTGAGACTACCGCCATGGCCAATATCGGTGATCCGTCGAAGTACACGAGCCAGTGGCCTTCGAATGCCGGTTATGGTGCGGGTAAGCGGCCGCGTTCGGCGACTATCGTCATCACCAAGAATGACGGCGGACGTATCGGAACATAATCCCAGGCACGCTTGGCAGACAACGCCTGGGTTGGGCTGAAAACCTTCCGGCCCAGGTTGGCATTCGAAGTGTAGCCCCGATTCTGCAGTCAGAGTCACAGGGCGTCTGCTCCAAGCATTCGAGCGGTATAAGGCATCGGCGTCGGATGCCTTCCTTGGCCAAGATCGCTGGTAATCCATAATCTATGCCGGCACACCCGTCCCTCCTGGTTGCGTCATTTCTGCAATGCCCTTCCGGGAAATTTCCTCGTGGCAGCCTCAGCTGCTGTACTTATACCAATCCCAACCGATAACGCACCATGACATCGCGTCTTTTTCCGGGGGGCGCCGAGCCGCCTGCCTGCGTTGTACTCATCGTCAATAGCCCGCTATTGACTCCTCCTACGCCTTGCCAGTCAAAAAAATCCATCGATCTCATTTGTCACGTTATAGGTTGGGATTGGTATTACAGCTAGGAAGACCAGAGCCGGGGCACTCCCCAAAAACACTTGCTTAACTACGATCATTCAACTATCCTTGAATTAAATAATTCAAGGATAGTTGAAATGGATGTTAAGAACGTTGTTGCAGCCCTTGCGGCGCTTGCCCAGGAAACCCGCCTCGCCGTATTTAGGCTGCTCGTGCAAGCCGGTCCGAAAGGCATGGCTGCGACGCAAATTGCCGATGGGATTGGTATCGCTCCGTCCTTACTCTCGTTCCACCTTAAGGAGTTGCTGCACGCCGGCCTGATTTCGCAGACCCGGGAGGGCCGCTCACTGATATACGCCGCCAACTTCGATGCCATGAATAGCGTGCTCGGGTTTTTGACTGAAAATTGCTGCGGCGGGAATGTCTGTTCGCCCGTCCGTGTTTCCAACTGTTCCGAAGAAGGAGCTTGCTCATGAAACGCCTGCACGTACACGTCTCCGTTGACAACCTTGCCGACAGCATCAAGTTTTACTCCGGCATGTTCGCGTCTGAACCGACTGTCGTAAAGACAGACTACGCGAAATGGATGCTTGACGACCCTCGGGTGAACTTCGCCATATCACAGCGCGGCGCGGAAGCCGGGCTGAATCATCTCGGTATTCAAGTCGAATCGACCGCGGAACTGAGTGAAATGCAATGCCGCCTCGGGGCTCTGCAACCCGGTGTGGAGAAGGAAGAAGGCGTAGCCTGCTGCTACGCGAAGTCCGACAAATATTGGCTCAACGACCCCTCTGGCATTGCTTGGGAAACCTTCTATACGCTCGACACCATTCCGGTTTTCGGTGAGCCCAATAAGACAGCTGCGCCGGAGGAGACCGGTGCGGCGGGTTCCGAGGCGTGCTGCGTACCGCTTGCCAAGCCGCGTATCAAGCTATCCAAGGACGGACCGTGCTGCGTACCAACTGCGCAGAAAAGCACGACTGGCGCCTGCTGCTAAGCCATGACTCCGCTTCGGCCAGCCATGGCTCACGACTTGCCGGCAATCCTCGCTTTACTTGGAGAGGCCGGCCTGCCATACCAAGACCTGACAGCAGCGCATGCCACCAACTTCCTGGTCGCGGCAGATGGGCATTCACTGCTCGGAATAGTTGGGTTGGAGCGCTACGATGAAAACGCGCTCTTGCGCTCCCTCGCCGTGCGACCGGAAAACCGGTTCACGGGGCTAGGTACTCAACTTGCCGACGCCATAGAGGACCATGCCAGGAGAACAGGTGTTGGAACCCTTTACCTACTTACAACAACCGCTGCCAACTTCTTCATGCGCCGCGGGTATGAAGTCATTGATCGCGCGACGGCACCGTCTACGCTTCTGGAAACAACCGAATTTTCAAGTTTATGTCCGTCGCAGGCCACCTGCATGCGACGGCACCTTATCAAAAAATCTTAAGGAAAATCATGACCGGCAAGACCTTCAACGTGCTGTTCCTCTGTACGGGCAACTCCGCACGCTCCATCATGGCCGAAGCACTGGTGACCACCATGGGGCACGGCCGCTTTCAGGGATTTAGTGCTGGCAGCAAGCCAGGAGGCAAGGTGAACCCATTCGCTATCGAGCAGGTGAAAAAGACCGGCTATCCTGTCGACAACCTGCGCAGCAAGAGCTGGGACGAGTTCGCCGCGCCAGGGGCGCCGCATATGGATTTCATCATTACCGTCTGCGACAACGCCGCAGGGGAAGCCTGCCCGATCTGGCCGGGCCACCCGGCCACTGCCCACTGGGGTTTTGAGGATCCGGCTGCCGTTGAAGGGTCGGATGACGATAAGCGGGAAGCCTTCGAAAAAATCTTCAAGCAAATCATGGCCAGGATGAACGCGTTCGTGAGCCTGCCTCTGAACATGCTCGAAAAGCACGCCATTCAGCAGGAAATCAAGAAGATTGGCGATACGCCCGTGATGCCTGCCTAGTTCGCTCGACCACCGCGCCTCCAGGAAGACGCGGCACTTTCATCGTCTTCACCATAATGACAACAACTCATACTACTGCTGTCGCCGGCGGCGCTGCCCCGGCAATTGGTTTCTTCGAACGCTATCTCACTATCTGGGTAGCCCTTTGCATTGTTGTCGGTATCTTCCTGGGGAAAGCATTTCCCTCGGTCTTCCAAGGCATCGCACAACTCGAAGTCGCACAAGTCAATATTCCGGTCGGGGTTCTCATCTGGGTGATGATTATTCCGATGCTCATCAAGATCGATTTTGCCGCGCTTTCGCAGGTGAAGGGGCACTGGCGTGGCATCGGCGTCACGCTGGCCATCAACTGGCTGGTGAAGCCATTTTCGATGGCGTTGCTCGGATGGCTGTTCATCCGCCATGTCTTCGCAGCATGGTTGCCGGCCGATCAGTTGGACAGCTACATTGCCGGACTTATTTTGCTGGCCGCCGCCCCTTGCACGGCGATGGTGTTCGTCTGGAGCCAGCTCTGCAAGGGCGATCCATACTTCACGCTATCCCAGGTTGCGCTCAACGACGCCATTATGATTGTGGCCTTTGCTCCCCTGGTGGCACTGCTGCTAGGCCTGTCGTCCATTACCGTGCCTTGGGATACGCTGATTACGTCCGTCGGCCTGTACATCATCGTCCCGGTTATTCTTGCTCAGCTGATCCGTAAAACCTTGGTGGCGAAAGGACCGGGCCACTTGGAGCGTGCAGTCGGAAAACTCGGCCCGTTCTCGATTTCGGCGCTGCTGCTGACCTTGGTACTCCTGTTTGCATTCCAGGGAGAGGCCATCACCGATCAGCCTTTGGTGATCGCTATTCTGGCAGTCCCCATTCTGATTCAGGTGTTCTTCAATTCCGGTCTTGCTTACCTGCTGAACCGGAAATTGGGCGTAGCACATTGCGTCGCCGGTCCGTCGAGCCTCATCGGCGCTTCCAATTTCTTCGAACTTGCCGTGGCAACCGCGATCAGCTTGTTCGGTTTCCAGTCCGGCGCCGCGCTGGCAACCGTCGTTGGGGTACTGATCGAGGTCCCCGTGATGCTGCTGGTGGTCGGTGTCGTTAATCGTTCCCAGCGTTGGTACGAAGCAAAGGCATAAGCACTATGGACATCAAGATTTACCACAACCCCAGCTGCGGCACGTCCCGCAATACCCTTGCAATCATCCGTAATGCCGGTGCCGAGCCGCAGGTCATCGAGTACCTGAAGACTCCGCCGAGCAAAAAAGAACTGCAGGAAATGATTGAAAAAGCTGGATTGACGGTACGCGAAGCCATCCGGGAAAAAGGCACTCCGTACGCCGAAATGGGATTGGGCGACTCGAATCTGACCGATGAACAACTGCTGGACGCGATGTTGGCAAACCCGATTCTCATCAATCGGCCCTTTGTTGTGACGCCGGTTGGCGTTCGCTTGTGCCGGCCGTCAGAAGTTGTGCTGGACATCCTTCCATTGCCTCAGAAGGGGCCGTTCAGCAAGGAAGACGGAGAAGCAGTGATTGACGCTGAAGGCCGGAGGGTCAAAGGAAATGGCTGACCTGTCGCATCTTCCGAACCTCAGTGCCGCGCATGTTGACATTCCCACTCAGGAAAAATTGGATGCACCGGAGGTGTCGACTCACTCGCCGCGCATTCTTCTGCTGTACGGTTCGCTACGCGAAAAATCCTACAGCCGCCTTCTGATACTTGAAGCGGAGCGGATACTGCAGCACTTCGGTGCTGAAACGCGAGTCTTCGACCCGCACGGCCTGCCCATGGTGGACAGTTGCCCACCGGACCATCCGAAGGTGCAGGAACTCCGTAGTCTTTCTGCCTGGTCAGAGGGGCAGGTTTGGTGTAGTCCGGAACGTCACGGCGCAATGACCGGAATCTTCAAGTCCCAGATCGATTGGCTGCCGTTGGAAATGGGAAGTATTCGTCCGACGCAAGGCCGAACTCTAGCGGTTATGCAGGTCTCGGGAGGCTCCCAGTCCTTCAATGCTGTCAACCAATTGCGGGTTCTTGGGCGGTGGATGCGGATGGTGACCATCCCGAATCAGTCGTCGGTGGCCAAGGCGTATCAGGAATTCGATGACCATGGCCGAATGAAGCCGTCTTCGTACTATGAGCGCCTCGTTGACGTGATGGAAGAACTTTTCAAATTCACCTTGCTTGTGCGAGATCGCTCGGATTACTTGACAAGTCGGTACAGCGAACGCAAGGAAGCGTCGCCGGAATTGACAACTGCATTGGCAGCGGCCGCAATGGAGCACGAAGCCAAAGACGAGACTGGCGACGAACTGGAGTAGTTTGGCTGGACGCTACCTGAATGCCGCATCCTATGATGCATTCCGTTAAAGCGTCTGCTTTGGGGAAAGGTCTGAGACGGGTTTGGGTAGCGGAACGTCGGTAATAGGTGGCGCAGAATGAGTCTTCTTACATTTACAGAAGGAGGCGGTCATGAATGCCAACCAAACTCAGCCCACTACCATTCCATCCGGCCATGGAACAAGGGCAAATTTGTCGGTCAAAAAGCGCCTTTGACGTTGAAGAAAATCTGGGTCATACGTACTCGCTAGCAACTGGAACACCGAACCCGTGATCTGGCGTTATTCAATCTGGCTATTGACAGCAAGCTCCGTAGCTGTGGCCTGCTTATCATCCACGTCAGTGATATCAACTTTGCGGCGAGGCATTCACGATCGGTCGTCTATATTGACCACAAAAATGCAAGCCCGCCGAGCAGTGCCCCGATACTGACAAAGACTGCGATCGTCCGAACGGTATGCAATTGAGTCCACAACAGCAATCCGGTCAGCGATAGAAGAATCATGCTTCCTGCGATCGTATCGGTTAATAGTACCCAGAAGGCGTTGACGCCGACGGCCATATGCAGCCTGGTCAAGGTGCCGATCAATGTCGCATCGACGTGCTCGATTTTGATGGACTGAGTGCCGACAAAGTATTCGGCGTTGATCGCCCCCTCCGGGCGTGTCAGGCTGACGTTCCAACGTTCCGGCTGCGTCAGTTCTCGGCCGGATAACAGCAGTATCTGAGACGCTTGCGACCTCACGATGGGAGGGGCGATCGGGGTGAACTGCAATTCTTTCTGCACCCATTCCGACATGCTTGCTGGCGAGCTGAAACCTTGCTCAGGGGCTCGTAGCTGCAATGTTCGAACGCTTGTTTTCTCAACGGGGATTTTAAGAATTGCTCGATGATTGAGTAACAAACCGGTGGCGCCAAAGAGCAGGCCGAGGGCAGCACCCCATAGCCCGACGTAGAGGTGTATCTGCCGAAGCCACCGGAGAAAAAGTGCTCGTCTACTGCGACCGCGAGGTTGAACGGCCTTATTCATCTGCGTAATGTTGACCGGCATCGGGTCGAGCGCTTCTGAATCAGCATAGTCACGCATGTTGCTACTCTGCGAAAAGTTGTGGGGGAGTCGCGGGTCCGACCGGCATGCCATCTTCTACAAACAATGAATAGGTAAAATGATTTCGCAAGGATTGGTAGCGTTTGTCCGCAAATTCGCCTGAAGCGCCATCCACATGAAGAATATGGACTACGTATTGGCCCCGCCAAGGCGTATTAATCTTGACTCTTCCTTGCTGGTCGGCCGTGTGCTCCTGCACCCATGTGTTGGGCGCAATAACCTGCACTTTTACACTTGGCAGGGGTTTGCCGTGGTAAAGGACAGAAAAGATGCTTCCTCCCTGGGGCCCAATATCAAGGGCAAGCCACGCCCCACCTGCGGTAACCGGAGCGGCAAGCCGCCCGACGCGCGCATAGTAGTTGGTTTTTGCGATGCCTAAACCATACTTGCTTAGGTCGCGGACTTCGGTGGCTTCCTCCTTTGCCAATACTGTGGATTGCTGTTGCACAGCCGAGATGAGGAAATGATCCGGCATCCTGACCGGGGCGGCATCTAACATCTTTTGGCCGGCCAGGACAATGACTTTGGGATGTTGAATCGTGTCGAGCTTGCCGGGGGATTTTTCCCTGGCGCCTTCTTCAAGTTCTCCATAAGACAGTATGGCGTTTTCTCCTGCAAGCTCTAGCCACAGGTAATGGGCCTGCGCCAGGTTTGACGCGAACGCCATCGCACAGAAAACGACTCTAGTCATAGCGTTTTGCCAGATCATCTTTATATCCTCAGAAGTTATAGCGTGCCGTTACTTGCACATTGCGCGGTGCGCCAGGCAGATTGAGCAATGGCGAGGTGCCGTGTCCGGATACGATGTATTTACGGTCAAACAGGTTGTTCACATTGAGCTGCAAGTCGAGTTTGGCAACACGGTATCCAATCATGGCATCGACCGTCGTGTAGGCAGGCAGCGTCACGGTGTTGCCAGGATTGGCGAAGCGATCGGCAACGTAGTTGATACCTGCGCCGGCGCGATAGCGATCGTCAAACGCCTTCGTCACCCAGAGATTTGCACTGTGCCGAGGTGTGAGAGTGGCACGCTTGCCTAGTACCGGCTGTCCTGCGTCTCGTGCAATTGAAGAAGTTACTTTCGCGTCCAGGTACGCATAGCCAGAATACACTTGCCAGCCGTTCGACAGGTCGCCGGTCAATGTCAGTTCCAGGCCGTCGGTACGTTGCACGCCAATCGGAATCAGACGATTCGTCGTGGGATCGGTTGCCTTGATGTTCGTCCGTTCGAGGCGAAACACGGACGCAGTTGCCGATGCCATTCCATCGAGGAAGTCGAACTTGCCCCCGATTTCCTTATTTGTCGTCTCTTCAGGAGCAATCTCCGCGTTACTGGCCGCTAACGGAAATGCTTCGCCGGACGGTTGGAATGACTTGCTGAATGCAGCGTAATACGACTGATTGAATTTAGGCTGGTAAATAAGACCGACGCGAGGACTCCATGCGGTATCGGTACGCGCCAAGTTGGGCTGGCCTGCACGTCGCTCCTGCGTTTCTTGTTCAAAGCGATCGTAGCGGATACCTGCCAGCGCTTTCCATTCTTTGGACAACGTCACCAGGTCCTGGACGTATGCACTGGAAGTGGTCATGATGCCAAGATTGTCGGTGGAGGGTGCTGCGGTCACTGACAATGGCAATACGGGCAGAATCGGGTTGAAAAGAGAGACCGTCGCGATATTGTTCTGCGTACGGAAAAACTGATCCTTATCCTGTTTTCCGATCTCGATCCCGTACAAGAATTGATGCGTCATGCCGGCGAATGTGGACTTTTGCGTCAGTTCGGTTTGATTGAAATAACCTTGTTCATCGCGTCGAACGTTGCTGCGGTTCAGGGACGCCGTAAGTGCTGCCTCATTGACTGCGCCAACCAAGGTATTGTTTCGATCAAGTTTGTAATCGTAATGACGAAATGCATTGCGCAAAGAGAGCGTATCGCTGAAGCGATGTGTCAAGTTAAAACCTAACGCCGTGACGTCCGACTGGGAAGTATCGACGTCACGCGCATTGCGAGCACCATAGTAGGTGCCCGCAGGGACGTCGACCGGGCGGCCGCGGTAGGCCGGAATGCCGAAATCGGTAATACGGCGGTCAGAAAGATACTCGGCCTGGAGTAACAGATCAGTGTTTGCCCCGAGTTTGAAGGACAAGGACGGTGCAAATGCTTCGCGGTTGAGAAACTGGTTGTTGCGATAGCTATCGGCGCGTTCAACGGCTCCGGTTACCCGAAAGGCGATGCCGCTCTCCTTGAAATTCCGGGCGACATCAAATTCGCCGCGACGTTGATCGTGGCTTCCTACCTGCGCCGTGATTTCGCTCCTATCAACTCCGGGCTTTTTCGTGATCCGGTTGATGAGGCCGCCTGAAGATCCGCGGCCGTACAAGACTGACGCCGGACCCTTGAGAACTTCAACTTGCTCGATATTGGAGAGGTCGCGGAAATACAGCGCATCATCCCGCAAACCATCAATGAACTGGTCCGCAATCGCCGTAAAGCCACGAATAGTCACCTGGTCGCGCTGGCCATCACCATGGGACAATCCAACTCCCGGCACGAGTCGCAAAGCCCTCTCCATGGACGTAACGTTCTGGTCGCGCAACAACTGGTTCGGTACCACATTCACAGTCTGCGGAATGTCACGCAATGGCGCTTCAATCTTTGTCGCGCTGGTCGCGGTCGGTGGATTGTAAGTTGGCAGGAGGTCCCGTGAGCCTTGAACTTGTACGGTAGGAAGCGTTGTATCTCCGGCCGCCGAGGCCGCATTCTGCGCATGCGTTGAACTGAAAGATTGTTGAACAGCCAGCGCGACTAGCAGCGCAAGCTGCTTTTTCTTGATTACCACGAAACTCTCCAGGTTAGCGTTAAAAGCTAGGCTGGCTGCAGGAAAGGCCCCGTGGCTGGCAATGAATTACGCAGACGATCGTCGCAATGCCGTTAAACATCGGAAGATAATCTAGATGTTGGATGCTGAACTAACAATGTGTGAAAGAAAGACGGGTAGCCGTTCATAGTTGACTACACGATGTAAATTCAACAGGATCGAACTGTAAATAAGAACGATTCGTATTCAATTATCAATGATATGTCACTTTTTAGCAATTTGTATCTGAATGTATGCAGGTACGGTGTGCTGGTAAGTAAATAAAACTGACCAATCGCAGGTTATGACGATGGGCACTATCCGGTGACTCTGCACCTTTATGCAAAAAGAGAATAACAAGATGCATAAATAGTAGTTCGCTTTATAACCTCTGAGTGCGAATATGGCGCATCGATAGCTGTATTTGTAATAAGGGGAGGGTATGGCGGCTGCATATACACAATCATCAAGCCGCGGCAGCGTTTTAAGAGTCATTCCAGGATTCAGGCTTTCGCTCGGTTTTACCCTGTTTTATTTAGGGTTGATTGTCCTGATTCCGTTGTCGGCTGTGTTTTTAAAGACATTTACGATGACGTGGGATGCCTTTGTGGCTGCTGTGACGTCAGATCGGGTGATGGCTTCCTACCGGCTGAGCTTTGGCGCGTCCCTGATTGGCGCCCTGATCAATGTGGTATTCGGCGGCATTGTCGCCTGGGTACTGGTTCGTTACCGCTTCCCCGGCAAGAAGATTGTCGACGCGCTGGTGGACTTGCCGTTTGCCTTGCCCACGGCGGTCGCCGGTATCGCGCTGACCGCACTCTATTCGTCCAACGGCTGGATCGGGCGTTATCTGGAGCCGCTCGGTGTCAAGGTCGCCTTCACGCCGCTGGGTGTGGTCGTCGCGTTGACCTTCATTGGTCTGCCTTTCGTCGTCAGGACGGTGCAGCCAGTCCTGGAGGAAGCCGAACGAGAACTTGAGGAAGCTGCGGCCAGCCTCGGCGCAAATCGCCTGCAGACATTTGCCAAGGTCATTTTCCCGACCATTTTGCCGGCCTTGTTAACCGGATTCGCACTGGCCTTCGCACGTGCCACAGGCGAATACGGTTCCGTGATTTTTATTGCCGGCAACATGCCCATGGTGTCCGAAATCACACCGCTGTTCATTATTACCAAGCTGGAGCAATACGACTATGCCGGGGCGACCGCCATTGCGGTGGTGATGCTGCTGGTGTCGTTTTCGCTGCTGCTGACGATTAATCTGTTGCAAGCCTGGACACGCAAGCGCGGTCAGGCAGAGAGGGTGTAAACATGGCCGGAGCTGCTGTCTCAACTCTCCCGATATCCATACCGCGCGGTGAACCTGCCTATGCGCCGGCTGCCACGGTCGAACCGGTCTGGGTCCGCGCCGTACTGATTGGTATTGCGCTGGTTTTCCTGACCCTGTTCCTTTTCATCCCGCTGGTCGCTGTGTTTGCCGAGGCATTGAAGAAAGGCTGGGATGCGTACACGTCGGCGATTGTGGAGCCCGATGCGATTTCGGCCATCAAGCTGACCTTGTTAACCGCTGCGATAGCCGTGCCGCTGAACCTCGTCTTCGGTGTCGCGGCTGCCTGGACCATTGCCAAGTTCGACTTCCGTGGCAAGAACATCCTGCTCACGCTGATCGATTTGCCGTTTTCGGTATCGCCGGTCATCTCCGGCCTGATTTACGTGCTGCTGTTTGGCGCACAAGGCTGGTTCGGTCCATGGCTGCGCGAGCATGACATCAAGATCCTGTTCGCGGTGCCGGGTATCGTGCTGGCGACTGTCTTCGTCACTTTTCCCTTCGTTGCACGCGAGCTGATTCCGTTGATGCAGTCGCAGGGCAGCGAAGAGGAAGAAGCGGCGCTCGTGTTAGGCGCATCCGGGTGGCGTACCTTCTGGCATGTGACGCTGCCCAATATTAAATGGGGCCTGCTGTACGGGGTCATCCTGTGCAATGCACGTGCGATGGGCGAGTTCGGTGCCGTCTCGGTGGTCTCGGGCCACATCCGTGGCGAGACCAATACCATGCCTCTACAGGTAGAAATTCTATACAACGAATATAACTTTGCGGCTGCGTTCGCGGTGGCCTCGCTGCTCGCCTTATTGGCACTGGTGACGCTGGCGCTCAAGAGCTTCGTTGAATGGCGCGCGCACGATCTGAATCTGAAAACGCTGAATGAGGGCGAGGGAAAATCATGAGTATCGAAGTCCGCAACATCAACAAGCGCTTTGGCAATTTCGTTGCGCTCGATAATGTATCGCTCAGCTTTCCGCAGGGTGAACTGACCGCCTTGCTGGGCCCTTCGGGCTGCGGCAAAACTACCTTGTTGCGCATCATCGCGGGCCTCGAACAGCCGGATGCAGGACAAGTTTTCCTGGATGGACAGGACGCGTCTGCGCACCACGTTCGCGAGCGCCAGGTCGGCTTCGTGTTCCAGCACTACGCCTTGTTCAAGCATATGACCGTGTTCGAGAATATCGCGTTCGGGCTGCGGGTCAAGCCTCGCAACCTGCGTCCATCTGAAGCGGACATCCGGCAAAAGGTCATGCAGCTGCTTGAGCTCGTGCAACTGGACTGGCTGGCCGACCGCTATCCGCCGCAACTTTCCGGTGGCCAGCGCCAGCGTATCGCTCTGGCACGCGCACTGGCGGTGGAACCCCGCGTCCTTCTTCTTGACGAGCCTTTTGGTGCGCTTGATGCCAAGGTTCGCAAGGAATTGCGCCGGTGGCTGCGCCGCCTGCATGACGAACTGCACGTGACCAGTATCTTCGTCACGCATGATCAGGAAGAAGCGCTGGAAGTCGCTGACCAGATCGTGCTCATGAACAAAGGCAAGGTCGAGCAGATCGGTGCGCCGGACGAGGTGTACAACCATCCGTCGTCGCCTTTCGTGTATGGTTTTCTGGGCAACGTCAACCTGTTCCACGGCCGTGTTCATGAAGGCGTGCTGGATGCCGGTGGTGTCACGCTCGACGCGCCGGATCATGTGCAGGCGCAGGATGCGAAAGGTGTCGGTTTCGTCCGCCCGCACGAGTTGGAAGTCGACCGTTATACCGCCAATGCAGAAGGCATCGTAGCCCGCCTGCGCCGTGCCCATGCGATCGGCCCACTGGCGCAACTGGAACTGGAACGCGCCGATAACCAGGAACTCATCGAAGCTGTCATTTCGACCGAACGATACACACAACTCGGTTTCAGCGAAGGCGAAACACTGGTGGTGCGGCCCAAGCGCCTGCGTGTGTTTGTCGACCAGGCCATATAAGGGAGAAAGCAAATGAATTTTCAACAGCTGCGGTCAATCCGGGAAGCTGCGCGCCGCGGTTATAACCTGACCGAAGTCGCCAATGTCCTGTTCACCTCGCAGCCGGGTGTCAGCCGACAGATCCGCGAACTCGAAGAAGAGCTCGGCGTCGAAATTTTCGAGCGCAACGGCAAGCGGCTGACTGGCTTGACCCAACCCGGTAAAGGCATCCTGCAAATCATCGACCGCCTTTTGCTGGAGGCGGAAAACCTGCGACAGGCTAGCCAGGAATACGCGGGCGAAAAGAGTGGAACACTGAGCGTCGCGACGACCCACACCCAGGCACGTTATGTACTGCCGCAGGTAGTGCAATCTTTCCGTTCAACATTTCCCAATGTGCGCATCGCATTGCAGCAGAGCTCTCCGGAGCACATTGCCGAGTGGGTTATCTCCGGCAAGGCGGATGTGGGCATCGCCACTGAAGGCTTGAGTCAGTTCGAGGAACTGGTTTCTTTTCCGTGCTATCAATGGAGCCATGTGATCGTGGTACCCGAGGGGCACCCGCTGACACACCTTCATAGCGTATCGCTGGAAGATCTTGCCGCCTATCCTCTCATCACTTATGACGTCGGTTTTACCGGACGCAGCCATATCGACGACGCGTTCAGGCAGGCTGGTATTTCGACGGATATCGTGCTGACCGCGATGGATTCTGACGTGATCCAACAGTATGTGTCGCTTGGTCTCGGAGTAGGTATTGTTGCGTCGATGGCGGTCGAGCAAAGCCGCGGCGGACGTTTGCACGCAATCGAAGTGCCGCATCTGTTCGCGCCGAACGTGACGCGCCTGGCGGTGCGTCGTGGCGCTTATCTGCGGTCATATACCTATGAATTCATTCTGCAGTTTGCACCTGAGCTGAAGCGCTCGGACATCGAGACGGCGCTGAATATAGGTGGCGCTTAAGGCATCTACCAGTAGGGCAGGAGTGTCGTAGGGCGCCATGGTAATTGCGAATGGCGCCACTCCGTTGTGGCTCACGCGCGATAAGTTGATGCGGCGATCCGAAAGGACAGGGACGACTATCTGGTCGTCCCTTCTCATTTTTGCAGTGAATTAATCAGTTAACAGAGGTACATCAATTCGATTGGAACAACCGCAATTTGGGGCAGACGGTTCCTGGCATGATCTAATGACAAAGATATCTTTCAGGACGTTTGCCAAATGACGAAATTCTTTCACCACCCCAAAAGGCACCCCTCCGCAATATTGCTGCTCGTACAAGTGCTCGGCGTACTCCTGTATCCGTTCATCGAAGCCACAAAATTTGGCCAAACCGGCCTCAATGTCTTCGGTGTCATCGTGTTGGGCATGACAATTCGCACAGTTCACAGGACGCCGGGGCCAACCTGGATCAGCGTTACGCTCGCAGTCCCCGTCATCCTGCTCGTTGCGCTGCAAAGCCTCTTCGACATGCCTGGCTTGCTCCCTTGGTCATCCGCGCTGGAGGCCGCCTTCTATTTCTTTGCCGCCGCCAGTCTTATTGCCTACATGATGGAGGACTACCAGACAACCGTCGATGAGCTTTACGCAGCGGCCGCCACCTTCACACTGCTTATCTGGGCGTTCACCCATCTCTTTGTGATGACTCAGGCGCTGCAATCTGGTGCCTTCTCCGACAATGGTGCGATCCGCACTTGGTCCGACCTGAACCACCTGAGCTTTGCGCTGCTGACGGGCACCGGGATGGGTAACATCGTGGCCGTCTCGGCGCACGCCCGCTCATTGGCCAGTATCGAGATGCTGACAGGGTTGATGTATCTGGCCGCCGTTGTTACTCGGCTCATCGGTTTCACGATGCCCTCGGCGAAGCCATCATCAAAGCATAAAAATAGCGACAGCGCTGAAACCGACTAGCACGGCTGGCACACCGATTTCTCGGCGAGCACACAGGCCGATTTACCATTAAGCTCTGCTTTTCGACCCGTCGGCTCTCATATCCTGTCCGCGAACCTGTCCATGCCCGATTCCCGCTCTATTGGTTTGCTTTACTTACTTGCCACTTCAATTGGATGGGGATTGAACTGGCCGGCGATGAAGTTCCTCCTGCAGGAATGGCCACCCCTGTTCGCGCGCGGGACCTCGGGTCTTTGCGCGGCACTGATCATCGCAGTGATCGCCGCGTCAACCGGAAGAAGTCTGATCGTGCCACGTGAGTATGTCGGCCGGATTTCGCTCGGCGCATTCTTCAATATCTTTGCGTGGATGGGTTTTTCCACTTTATCCATGCGCTGGCTGAACGCTGGGCAGGGAGCGCTTCTTGTTTATACGATGCCGGTGTGGGCCACATTGCTCGCGTGGCCTTTTCTGGGACGAAAGCCAAGTGCCAAAAGTATCGTGGGGCTGGCATTGTGCCTTGCCGGCATAGCGTTGTTGTTCGCCGGTTCAACCTCTGGCATAGGGGTCGGCAAGTGGCCAGGCGTACTCTTTGCATTGGCTGCTGCAATGTTGTTTGCGCTTGGTACAGTGGCAATGAAGCCGCTGCCTATCGATCCCCTTGCACTGGTCAGCTGGCAGCTCGCCATTGGATGCCTGCCAATGGTGCTGTTCGGCGTTCTGTTTGAACGTCCAGAACTGTCTGCCCTAAGTATCCGGGGCGGCGCGGTCATGGTGTACATGACGTTGGTGCCGATGGGGTTGTGTTACATCATGTGGTTTGCCGCCCTGCGCCGGGTACCTCCGGCTTTGGCGTCTATCGCCACCTTGTTGACGCCTGTCGTGGGCGTCTTTGCAGCTGCCTTGAGTCTTGGAGAGCCTTTGGGGTTGAGGGAGCTTGGGGCGATGGCGTTGACGCTGGCGGGCGTCGCGACGGCGCTAAGATCCACAAAAACCTAGCCAGAAGGGTTGGTGCCGACCTGAACACGGCGAACGCACATCATCCGCCACGGCGTCGCTTTTGCAGCATGCCGCCTTGCGGCGGGATATCAGGTGCCGTGTTTTCGAAAACCGCTTTCAGATAGGCGATGATATCGGCGCGCTCCTGCGCATCTGTGATTCCCTTGAAATTCATGCTGGTTCCAGGAATGAATTTTTGAGGGGCGCTGAGCCACTTGTCGAGGTTCTCCTGATTCCATTCGATGTTTGCTTCTCTCAGCCCGGAAGAGTAACTGAGAAACCCTTCAACTGTTCCAGCCTTACGGTTCCACATGGTGGCCAGGCTAGGCCCGATCGAGTGCTCGCCTGGTTTGACCGAATGGCAGGCCATGCATGGCCGGAAATCGCGTGCGCCACGTTCAGGATCTCCGGCGGCATGCGCCGTACCGGTAAAAAGCGCGAACAACATGCTTGCCATCTTAAAAACGAATGCGGTAGAAGAATAACTCATGACGACTCCTGTCTTGTCATATGGATTAATGATGTGCACCCATTACAGCCTGCGACAGCAGGTTACGGGTATAGAAATTGCGATATCGCCATATCGCCGGGATAGACACGAATGCATGAAGCATCATCCCGCAGGTAAAGGACGTAGAGACTGTTGCAGGGAACATGCCAGCCGGCTTGACTTAGTTAGGGAAACTTCTAAACCTTTGAAAAACCATGGTTATTCAAAGACAGTCGCTGATTGGCTGGTTCTCTTGAAAGAGAATTTCCACATCTTCTGTTTGGTGTGAACCAACACGTTGTGCGGGATTAAGCATCAGGACTAAACAGTGGTGCCAGGGTATCGCGAGATGGCGACGTGCATCCGCTAAAGTACGGCTTTCCAGCCTCGGGTTTCAATATGCGTTTGAAGTGCGCACAACTTTTGCACGAATCATGATGAAGTCATGGAACCTGGAAACTCTTGTCATCTTCTTTCGCGTATCCTTCTACACAGTCTAACGATGTTGCGGCCTCAACTTCGCCGTCAGCATAATTCGCCGCTCCTAAATCGATCGAGCGTAATCCGCATTAATTCAGAACCCATCGATTCTTCCCAAGCAACCTCATGAAAATCAATCTCGAGTCCCGCAGGAAAAGTCTGCTATCCATAACTGCAACAGTGTCGGCAGTCGTTGTGTTGGCAGTGCTTGCCGCATGCGCAGGCATCCCTGAACAGCACCGTACGCCACGCAAGGAAACGGTCTACGCGGTAACCGCTGCTAACCATTTGATCAAGTTCAACGCCGGCGAACCCGGAAAGCTACTGTCGCAGCAGCCTCTGGTTGGCATGCACGACAAGGAGACATTGCTTGGCATCGATTACCGTGTCGCTAAGGGATGGTTGTATGGGCTAAGTAGCAGTGGCCGCCTTTACCGTATCAACACAGGTAACGGCACAGTGACAATGATAGGCAGCGGGTCAGTGGCGATGATGCAGGCCGTTTCAGAAGTCGGCTTCGACTTCAATCCCACAGTTGACCGCATTCGCGTAGTGAGCAACAAGGGCGAAAATCTGCGCATTCATCCGGACACTGGTGCCATAGTCGATGGCGATCCGAACACGCCTGGCTTGCAGGCTGACGGCAAACTGGTTTACGCGGCGGGAGACATCCATGCGGGGCGGATACCCGCCATCGTCGCAGCCGGTTACACCTACAACAAACAGGATGAGAAGCTCACCACCAATTTCGCCATCGATGCGGCGTACGGCACGCTGGTGACCCAAGGCAGCCGCGAGGGCAAAACCCCGGTGGTGTCACCCAATACTGGCCAGGTATATACCGTTGGTCCGCTTGGTATGGGTGCAGTCGAAAAAGTATCGTTCGACATCGCCGATGTTTCCGGCGCCGCCTTTGTCGCAGCCAGCCAACTAGGTGCACTGTCGTCTTCGTGGTACGAAGTCAATCTTGATACTGGCAAGGCCACCAGGATCGGCACGATCGGTGCACCCGAGCGCGTTGTCGGAATAGCCATCGAGCCCTAAGCACTTGCCACACACAATCTGTACATTAGAGCGCTTTCACCCTGACCGTACCGACGATGCCGGATGCTTCTAGAAGCCAGGCAGGCCAGTTTTGGCTAGCCTGCCTGGCCTTACCCATCCCGTAGGGAAGGTGGGGCACGATAGCCCCAGCTACCGACTAGCCACTCAAGGCATCAGAGGCTTGTTTGCCGCCTGCTTTGCCTTGATATCCTTCAGCGTACGGCCCATTGCCGCGACGCGGAAGTTGGTGCCGGGATGCATGGCGGTATAGGCGTTCAGCACTGTCGGCGGATATTGCGTCGCTAACCGGCGCCAGAATGGAACGGTGTCGTCGATCTTGTAGCCGGCACGGACCAGCATATAGAGCGACAGCCTGTCGGCAATGGCATCCAGTTCTTGCGGCATGGGCTTGACGCCTGCAAGTCCACTCATGGTGCTCATGTCGGGCCGAATGCGTGTCAGGTTGTCGATAATCCCACCGACTGTCGCACTCATGCGCTGGCGTGCAGGATGGCCGAGCGTGTTATGGGCCATTTCCTTTGCCAGTACGTAGGCAAGCTCGTCGTCGGTCTTTGCAAAATTCATCATGCCACGCGATACCAGCACCCGGTAGCCGTCTGCATACGCGGTGACGTTATCGGTATTGCCAAGTTCAAATCCATAAGCGCAGGCATGGGTCAGCGGAACATTCAATGTGACATTGCTGCCATCACGCAGCACCGCGATTTTGACTGATGAACGGCCAGTGACCAGTGGCGCAAGAACGGAGGCGGCCTGACGTTCCGCATTCTCGCCTTCGGGCAGGATACGATCTTCGACGGACAGCAGGACGTCGCCGGCGCGCACACCTGCATTCGCCGCACCGCTACCGGCCAGTACGCCCATGATCCGCAGCTTGTCGCCCAACCCCAGTACCTTTTGCGCTGCGGCTATGTATTCGTTCGAATAGGAATAGCGGTTCTTGGCCGTAAAGCCGAGCAGGTTGCGTGCCTGGGACTTGCAAAGCTGGGGGTTATTGACGATCAGTGGTGCCGCAACCCGGTACAACCGGTCCTGCATCGTAGCGAGCGACTGCAACGCAATTTCTTCCTGTGTCGGTGGCGCCGGCGGTGCCGTGCGTACGCTTGGTTCCGCCGGTCTGGCCGGCAAATCGGGCGGAGCGGAAGTGGTGGTGGCGCAGGCTGCCAGCAGCAATGCGGCGGGGATCAGCAGCAGTTCCTTGCGAGGCGCGGCAATCTGCAAAAGCGGTTGAAGTCGCGTGAGAACAGGCATGTGTCTTCCTTTATTAATGTTTCCCGGTGCTGCCAAAACCGCCGGCACCGCGTTCGCTGGAATCGAATTCATCCACCACGTTGAAACCCACCTGCAACACGGGAACGATGACCAGTTGCGCCAGTCGTTCCATTGGATTGAGAGTGAATTCGGTTTGTCCGCGATTCCAGGTCGATACCATCAGCTGGCCCTGGTAATCGGAATCGATCAGGCCAACGAGATTGCCCAGCACGATGCCATGCTTGTGGCCCATGCCGCTGCGAGGAAGGATCATCGCGGCATAGCCCGGGTCGGCGAGGTGAATGGCCAGGCCAGTGGGAATGAGATGGGTTTCGCCAGGGCGAATGGTCATCGGTTCATCGATGCAGGCGCGCAGGTCGAGCCCGGCGCTTCCCGGGGTTGCATAAGCGGGAAGCTGTTCTTTCATGCGCGGGTCGAGGATTTTGACGTCTATGGATTTCATGAGGTGTAAGAATAAAGTTGCATGTCCGAAGACGCACAGGGGCTTACAAAAAAATACAGCTTATCGTTGCGCTATCACAAGCGGCCGGCAATCTCGCTGACCAGTTGCCGCGCCAGAGAATGCTTGTCCGCGCGCGCAAGGCGCTTGTTGCCAGCATCGTCGAACAGCACCAGCTCGTTCTCATCCTTGCCAAACGTCTGATGACCGATATTGCCGACCAGGAGAGGAATGCCCTTGCGCTTGCGCTTGGCCTCACCGTATTCGAGCAGGTTTTCGGATTCGGCTGCAAAGCCGACGCAGTAGGGCTTGTCTTTCAGGGCGGCGACGGCAGCGAGGATGTCCGGATTCTGTTCGAATTGCAGTTGCGGCACATCGCCGGCTTCGTTCTTTTTCAGCTTCTGGACGCTGGCATTGGCGACACGCCAGTCGGCTACCGCGGCGACCGCAATGAAGACATCCTGACTGGCCGCCCGGGACATGACCACGTCATACATTTGCTGCGCGGTCTGGACATTGATGCGGTGCACGCCGAAGGGTGTGGACAGGGCGGTGGGACCGGACACGAGCGTCACCTCGGCGCCGGCTTCACGTGCCGCGCGTGCGATCGCATAACCCATTTTCCCGGAAGAGAGATTGGTGATGCCACGCACCGGGTCGATAGGCTCAAAGGTCGGGCCCGCGGTAACGAGGACGCGTTTGTTGGTCAGGACCTTGTTGCGGAATGAGGCAATGATTTCTTCAAGCAGTTGCTCGGGTTCCAGCATGCGCCCCATGCCGGTTTCCCCGCAAGCTTGCTCACCGGCGTCGGGACCAAGAATGTGGATGCCATCGGACCGCAACTGCGTGGCATTGCGTTGTGTTGCGGGGTTCTGCCACATCTCGACGTTCATTGCCGGCGCGACGAGCAAGGGTACGGTCATCGGGCGTGCAACGCACAGGGTCGACAGCAGGTCGTCGCAGGCGCCATGCGCGAGCTTGAACATGAAATCCGCGGAGCAGGGCGCGATGACAATCGCATCCGCATCGCGCGTCAGGTCGATGTGCGGCATGTTGTTTGCAATCCGCGCATCCCATTGGTCGGTATAGACCGTGCGGCCAGACAGGGCCTGCATGGTGACCGGCGTAATGAAGTGCGTCGCCGCATTGGTCATCACGACCTGGACCGTTGCGCCGGCCTTGACGAGGCCGCGCGTCAGTTCGGCAGCCTTGTAGCAGGCCACGCCACCGGTAAGGCCCAAGACGATTCGTTTCCGTGCGAGGTCCATGCAAGTTCCCAATAATCCAATGGCGTTAGTGTAGCAGTGTTGCCAACAAGTTATTTCCCGACGCGCCGGAGTTCATCAATGACGAACAGGATGGCACCGCCGACGATGGCCATGTCGGCGACGTTAAACGCCGGCCAGTGCGGCAGGCTGGAATTTGGTATGTAAAAATCAAGGAAGTCGATCACGTGGCCATAGAGCACACGGTCGATCACATTGCCGACCGCGCCGCCAAGGATCAATGCCAGCGCCCAGCAAAACAAACGTTGCCCGGCGTGACGCTTCAGCAGATAGGTGATAAAGATCACCGCGGCAATGGCGACGCCAGTAAATACATAGCGCTGCCAGCCCGATTCGTTGGCAAGGAAACTGAATGCGGCGCCTTTGTTATAGGCGAGCACCAGGTTGAAGAAAGAGGTGACGGGAACCGACTCACCAAAGGTAAACATCTTGTTGACCGTAATCTTGGTGATCTGGTCAATCAGGACAATGATTGCAGCAATACCAAGCCAGGGCGCAATGCTCGCGCTCTGTCCTGACGAAAACATCTTGATGCTCTTTTGTTTGGATGCCATAGCAGGAATTTAAGTTATCGACCGGTTGCCTGAGTGTTGAACATGCAAAATTCAACGTTCAACGGTGTCATGGACATGCGAAACAAGTACCGGCCCGTCCAACAGTGTTGCCTGCATTCTTTTAAGGGAAATGCAGGCAACAAGAATGCTGTCCGTGCCGGCTGCGAATACAAACTTATACAAACTGATGCGGGCTTATGCCGGCTTACGCGAACTTGCGCGGCTCCGCACGGCCGAACAAGTTGTTGAAGCAGCGTCCGCACAGGCCGGGATGTTCGGCATGGGCGCCCACGTCGGCGCGATAGTGCCAGCAGCGTTCGCACTTCTGATGCGCCGAGGGCGTGACCGTCACAGCTTCTTCCGCTGCGTTGTTTACTTGCGTGACCTTTGCTGCCGAGGTGATGAACACATACTTCAGGTCATCATCGAGGCTGTTGAGCAAACTGAACTTGTCGCCGCTCGCCTTGATCTCGATTTCCGCCTGCAGCGAGGAGCCGATGCCGCCGGCCACACGCACTTCTTCCAACTGCTTGGTCACGTCGGTGCGAACTTCACGCAAGACGGCATACTTGGTCAGCAGCATGTCACGATCGGCAATCTCGGGCAGCGCGTAATAAACCTGCGTGAAAATGGTTTCGTCGCTTTCCGCGTAGCCTTCCGGGCCGGCAAACACCGCCCATGCCTCTTCCGCCGTGAACGACAGGATCGGCGCCATGACGCGCAGCAATGCCTGGGTGATATGCCAGATCGCAGTCTGCGCCGAACGACGTGCGGCGGAAGTCGTGCCGCTCGTATACAGCCGGTCCTTCAGGATATCCAGATAAAAGCCGCCGAGGTCTTCCGAGCAGTACATCTGCAGTTTGGCGACCACCGGGTGGAATTCGAACACCTCATAGTTTTGCAGGATATCGGCCTGCAATTCGGCCATACGCGCGATCGCATAGCGGTCGATTTCAAGCAGGTCGGCAACCGGCACCGCATCTTTCCTCGGATCGAAGTCCGACGTGTTTGCAAGCAGGAAACGCAGCGTATTGCGGATACGGCGATAGGATTCCACCACGCGCTTGAGGATCTCGTCAGAGATGGACAGTTCGCCGGAGTAATCGGTCGACGCTACCCACAAGCGAAGGATCTCGGCGCCAAGGGTGTCCGACACCTTTTGCGGCGCGACCACGTTGCCCTTGGACTTGGACATCTTCTTGCCTTCACCGTCGACGACGAACCCGTGCGTCAGCAAGGCCTTGTACGGCGCGCGGCCGTTGATCATCGACGACGTCAGCAGCGAGGAATGAAACCATCCGCGATGCTGGTCCGAACCTTCGAGGTAAAGGTCGGCCGGGAAAGCCGATTCCGCCGCATGCGAGCCACGCAGCACGGTCTGGTGGGTCGTGCCGGAATCAAACCACACATCGAGCGTGTCCTTGTTCTTGACGTACATGTCGGCGTCATCGCCCAGCAGTTCTTTCGGGTCGAGTGCCTGCCAGGCTTCGATGCCGTGCTGCGCGACACGCTGTGCCACCTGTTCCAGCAGTTCAGGCGTTCGCGGATACAGTTCGCCAGTTTCCTTGTGCACGAAGAAAGCCATCGGCACACCCCACTGGCGCTGGCGCGACAGGGTCCAGTCGGGACGGTTGGCGATCATGCCGTGCAGACGGGCCTTGCCCCAGCTGGGGAAGAAGGCGGTTGCCTCGATACCGGCGAGCGCGGTTTCGCGCAAGGTCGGACCGTTGTCCTTCGGCTTGCGATCCATGCCGGCGAACCATTGGGACGTCGCGCGGTAAACGATCGGCGTCTTGTGGCGCCAGCAATGCATGTAGCTGTGGTCGAACATGACCAGCTTGAACAGCGAGCCGACTTCATCCAGCTTTGCGCAGATCGGCTTGGACGCTTCCCAGATATTCATGCCGCCAAAGAAGGGCAGCCAGGACGCGTATTTGCCGTCGCCCATCACCGGGTTAAGAATGTCGTCATCCTTCATCCCATGCGCCTTGCAGGACTGGAAGTCTTCGATGCCGTACGCAGGCGACGAGTGCACGATGCCGGTACCGGTATCGAGCGTCACGTATTCGCCCATGTAGACTGGCGACATGCGATCGTAGCCTTTGTCGGCGCCGGCGAACGGATGGCGGAAATTGATCAGCGACAGCGCTTCGCCCTTGGCCGTGGCGATGACCTTGCCTTCAAGGCCGTAACGCTGCAGCGAGGCTTCGACCAGATCCTGTGCGAGGATCAGCTGCATGGCTTCGCCGTTGCGCTCAGTCTGTATCAGTGCATAGTCAAACTCAGGATGCACGTTCAGCGCCTGGTTGGCGGGGATGGTCCACGGCGTGGTGGTCCAGATGACGATATACCCTTTGTCGGTCGGCAGCTTCTTCAGGCCAAATGCTTTGGCCAGCTTTTCCGGCTCGGCGAAAGGAAAGCCGACGTCGATGGCCGGGTCGCGCTTGTCCTGGTATTCAACTTCGGCTTCTGCCAGGGCCGAGCCACAGTCGAAGCACCAGTTCACCGGCTTGAGGCCGCGATAGACATAACCTTTTTCGAGGATGGTGCCGAGCGCACGGATTTCATCGGCCTCATTGCCGAAGTTCATGGTCTTGTAAGGATTGTCCCATTCGCCCAGCACGCCAAGACGGATGAAGTCTTTTTTCTGGCGCTCGATCTGTTCCGACGCATAGGCGCGCGACTTGGCCAGCACTTCGGCGGTCGGCAGGTTCTTTCCGTATTGTTTCTCGATCTGGATTTCGATAGGCATGCCGTGGCAATCCCAGCCCGGTACGTAATCCGCATCGAAGCCGGCCATATTGCGGGCTTTGACGATCATGTCCTTGAGGATCTTGTTGACCGCATGGCCGATATGGATGTCGCCGTTGGCGTAGGGAGGACCGTCATGCAGGATGAACTTCGGACGGCCCTTCGAGGCCTTGCGGATACGCTGGTAGATCTTCTTGTCTTGCCATTCCTTGACCCATTTCGGTTCGCGCTTGGCGAGATCGCCGCGCATGGGAAAGGCGGTTTCGGTCAGGTTGACCGGGTACTTGTTTTTTTGCTCGGACATGGTGGTTTCAATGTTAAAAATTCGGTGGATCAAACGGCATCGATATCAGCATCGTCTGATCGTCAAATTCGGTCTGTCGCCGACACGGCAAGCGCTTCGCGCTCTTTAAAGAAATCGCGGGCCTGCTGCACATCGCGTTCAATCGCAGCAGTGAGGGTCGGCAGGTCGATGTACTTTTCTTCGTCGCGAAGTTTCTTTAAAAACTCGACGCGCACGATCTTGCCGTAGCACTGTTCCGCGTAGTCGAACAGGTAGGTTTCCAGCAGCACGCGGCCGCTATCCTCTACCGTCGGCCGCACACCTAGGCTGGCGACACCTTCCAATGGATGATCTGCCAGGCCATGCACCTGCACCACGAATATGCCCGACAGCGCAGGGCGCTTGTGCGCCATGCGCAGGTTGAGGGTTGGAAAACCGATGGTGCGGCCCAGCTTCTTGCCATGGGTGACATGGCCGGAGACCGCGTAGGGATGGCCGAGCAATTGCGCCGCCAGCGCAAAGTTGCTGTCGGCCAGCGCGGCGCGCACAGCCGACGAGGATATCCGGGTGCCTTCATTGGTCACGGCCGGCATGGCTTCGACGTGGAAGCCGTATTTCTTGCCTGCTTCGATCAGCGTTGCGACATTGCCTGCGCGCTTGGAGCCATAGCAGAAATCTTCGCCGACCATCAGCCATTTGACGTGCAAGCCTTCCACCAGGACCTTCTCGACGAAGTCATCCGGAGACATGGAGGCGAAATGGGCATTGAAATGCTCGACGATGACACGGTCGATGCCGGCATTGGATAAAGACTGGAGTTTGTCGCGCAAGTTGGCGATCCGGGTCGGCGCGCGCGACAGGTCGCCGGCCAGACGGGCGAAGAACTCGCGCGGATGCGGCTCGAAGGTCATGACGGCCGCTTCGACACCAAGTCGCGTCGCTGCTTCGCGCACGTGCGCAAGCAGGGCCTGATGGCCACGGTGCACGCCGTCGAAGTTGCCGATCGTCAGCGCGCAGGGCGCTCGCGATGCAGCGTTGGGAAGTCCGCGAAATACCTTCATGGAGATGGCTCGGAGTCCAGATGCAAAACCTGTGATTATATGCGCTTTCGCGCGCTTTTCCGCCCTGCAAGGGGAGGTTGGGGTGCCAAAGTGTCAATCAATTCGCGATCCGGCACCAGAATCCCGCACTTCGGCGGAACGCGGATCCTGCCGATAGTAGTCTTTCAGCAAGCGATAGATCGCTGGATACGCCAGTGCAAGCGGCTCCGGGAAAACGAAAAATGCCTCGGACGCGACCGCGAAAAACTCTGCCGGATGCTTGGCTGCATACGGGTCAAGAGGCAATTGCGCGGCCAACGTGTCGTAGAGCGCCGCATGCTCGGGATTTTCATCATCGAAATCCGATGGTAACGCGGCATCAACCATCTCGACGCGCCGTAAAAAGTCCTGGTATGCAGCTGAAAATTCGCGCTTCCATTCCACTGCGCTTAACGCTCGATGCCATTCGGGCAAGAACGGCGGAAATCCGTTCGGCGATCCATTCCCCATATCTAATTTGTGGGCAAACTCGTGGATGACAACGTTGTATCCGGCAACATCGGTTTCCTCCACGTCTTCCCAGGACAACACCACCGCCCCGCCGGCATCGATGGCCTCCCCCGATACCGGCTCATGCCATTCATGCACTACACCGGCCTCGTCTACCTCCGCCTGCGGAATGATGAACGCCGCCGGATATACGATGACACCTGCCATGTCGTCATACATGTCAAGGGTGAGGTTAAGGACGGGCAGGCAAGCCTGGGCGGCGATCTGTACCGCGATCTCGTCGGTCAGCGCAAAACCACCGGCACCGGTAAAGGTTTTGCGCTCAAGCAGCGACTCGCTCAGGTTTTTCAGGCGAACGAGATCATCCGGCGCAAGCCGCCGCAGAAAGGGCAGGCGGCTGACGGCCGCTGCCCACATCGGGTTGGGAATACGGGGTGTTTGTCGGGCAAAGAGTCGGCGTAACCATTCCATGCCGGCATTGTTACCGATTTTAGTGATAGCCGCCCATGAAATGGTCCAGCAGCACACTCATGTTCCCTACACCGCCATGGGGGATCTGCCCTGCTGGAGTGAGTTGGTCGATCAGGTCGGGCAGCATGATGCTGAGGTGTTCAGCCGCCTCGTGTTCGGTATACCCTGTTTCCTCTGCAATCTGCTTAAGCTGGCCTTCACCAAGAATCTTTTCCATCTGGGACGGCGCGACCGCCATATTGGGTCCGGCACCGATCCACGAGCGGATAATATCGACTACTCCCTCTTCCCGGAAACGCTCAACCAGGCCGTGCAGACCCCCGGTCTGGCCGTTATTGGCAATCAGTGCCAAGGCCGCCTGCAACAGGCGAGTCCTGGAATCCATTAATGGCAAATGGTTATCGCCAAGCATGTCGAATGCCATGTCGAGCAGCCCCATCGCGTGCCTCCTCAGAAATTGGAGAAAGCAGTTACCTTAGGTGAAATGCGGACATGCCGGTGAGGAATCAACGGGACTTTTGATCTGGGTTTATGGCGCAAAATTTTTTGGCTTGAAAGAGCCTGGAAAAGTCCGGGCGGCTTTCTCAGAATTCGCCCCACACCGCATTCAGAGCAGAAATTGCAGCAATTCCGGCGGTTTCCGTACGCAGAACACGTTGTCCGATAGATAAGGAAAGCGTGCCTTGGCTGAGCGCCATGTTTTCCTCCTGCTCAGTGAATCCCCCTTCCGGACCAATCAGCAGAGACACGCATTGGGGCGGATGATGTCGCGCCCATTCAGAGAGTGATTGGGTTGCGCGCGGCGACAGCAGGATACGGCGATGCAAGTCGCTCTGGCTTATCCATTGGGTGAACTGTTCTGGTTCAGCAAGATGGGCCAGCCGGTTACGACCGCACTGTTCGGCAGCTGCTTCAATAATGTTCTTCCAATGTTCATACTTTTTCGCCGCACGCTCGGATGAAAGACGGACGACGCAACGCTGGGCCGCAATCGGCTGGATCGCGGTGGCACCAAGTTCCACCGCTTTTTCAATAATCCAGTCCATCTTGCTGCCTTCCGGCAGAGCCTGGGCCAGCGTCAATGCATACGGCAGTTCGGCTTCCCGCGGAGAAAAGGCTTTTACCTCTGCAACAGCCCGCCTGCGCTCTATGGTTTGCATGGTTGCTGTGAATTCTCCCCCTTCGCCGTTGAACAAGGTAATCGCTTCACCAATAGCAAGCCGGAGAACGTGGATGTGATGCGTAATATGTTCAGGCAGGGAAACTACCGTACCAATAGAAAGGGCTTGGGGGATATAGAAGCGGGGCATGTTTAGATTGGCGAGTTGTTTACGCAAAAGTATGCGTTGAAGTCGCAGGAAGTTGAATAGGCTGGTGCTTTGTTATTACTTTGTTATCTTTGTTTCCACTAAGTATTTACATGTAAACACATTGTAGCCACTTGGGATTTGCATAGTTATTACCAATAGGCAAAGAACTGAGCCATGGAGAACGCGGTGACCATGGGAGGCATGCCCTGATACCGTCCGATTTTAAATCCGTCAATCGCACTCTGGTAAAATATCGGGCTTTGCAACATCCCGCGTCCGGCAATGCGTGCCGCCCGCAGCCGCTCCAAGACCCGCCACATACCTTGATTTGACATGACTTCCACTCTCCCCACCGACAAGATGGCCAATGCGATCCGCGCATTGGCGATGGACGCAGTACAAAAGGCAAATTCCGGCCATCCCGGCATGCCCATGGGCATGGCAGAAATTGCCGTCGCACTGTGGACCAAGCACCATCGCCATAATCCGGTCAATCCGCGTTGGATCAACCGCGATCGCTTTGTTATTTCCAACGGCCACGGCTCCATGCTGCAGTATGCCTTGTTGCATCTGTCCGGCTACGACCTGTCGATGGAAGAAATCAAGAACTTCCGTCAACTGCATTCCAAGACGCCTGGTCACCCTGAGTATGAAATTACCGCCGGCGTGGAAACGTCGACCGGACCACTCGGCCAGGGCATTACCAATGCAGTCGGCATGGCATTGGCAGAAAAACTGCTTGCCGCCGAATTCAACAAGCCCGGCTTTGATATCGTCGACCATCACACTTACGTCTTCCTTGGCGACGGCTGCCTGATGGAAGGCATTTCGCACGAGGCCTGCTCGCTGGCCGGCACACTGCGTCTGTCCAAGCTGATTGCCCTGTACGACGATAACGGCATTTCCATCGACGGCAAGGTCGATGGCTGGTTTACCGACGATACACCCAAGCGTTTCGAATCCTACGGCTGGAACGTCATCCCCAATGTCGATGGTCACGATGTGGCCGCAATCGACGCTGCCATTGCGCAAGCGAAGAAGGCAGACAAGCCGACCTTGATCTGCTGCAAGACGGTCATCGGTAAAGGAGCGCCTAATATGCAGGGCACCGACAAGGTGCACGGTGCGGCGCTTGGCGACAAAGAAATCGCGGCGACGCGCGAAGCAATTGCATGGTCGCATACGCCATTCGAAATCCCCGCCGACGTCTATGCGGCATGGGATGCGAAGGCGCGCGGCCAAGCCCTGGAAAACGAATGGAATGCATTGTTCAAGGCATATGACGAGCGCTATCCGCAACAGGCAGGCGAGCTATTGCGCCGCATGAAAGGCGAGCTGCCCGGTAACCTGGACGATGCGATGAAGGCATACATTGCCTCCTGCGTTGAAAAGAAGGAAACCATCGCGACCCGCAAGGCCAGCCAGAACGCCATCCAGGCACTGGCGCCGGTGCTGCCGGAATTTCTCGGCGGTTCCGCCGACCTGACCGGCTCCAACCTGACCAACTGGAAGGAATCGGTCGCGGTGCGCAGCGAGCAGCCGGGCAACCACATCAATTACGGTGTGCGCGAGTTCGGCATGAGCGCCATGATCAACGGTATCGCACTGCATGGCGGCTATCTGCCTTTCGGCGCGACCTTCCTGACGTTCTCCGATTACAGCCGCAATGCGCTCCGCATGGCGGCACTGATGAAGATTCGCTCGTTGTTCGTGTTCACGCACGATTCGATCGGCCTTGGCGAAGATGGCCCGACCCACCAGTCGGTCGAGCATATCTCCAGCCTGCGGCTGATCCCGAACCTGGACAACTGGCGTCCTTGCGACACCGTGGAATCGGCAGTGGCATGGCAGCAGGCGGTAAAACGCCGCAATGGTCCGAGCACCTTGATTTTCTCGCGCCAGAATCTGCCGTACATGGAGCGCAACGAGCAGCAGATCAGCGACATCCAGCGTGGCGCCTACGTCTTGCGCGACGCGCAGGATGCGAAGGCGATACTGATTGCCACCGGTTCGGAAGTGGAACTGGCGATGAAGTCCGCGGATGAACTGGCCAAACAGGGCATCGCGGTTCGCGTAGTCTCCATGCCGAGCACCGACGTGTTCGACCGCCAGGATGCCGCATACAAGGCGAGCGTCCTGACGAAGGGCTTGCCGCGTGTTGCCATCGAGGCCGGTGTCACCGACTTCTGGTACAAGTACGTTGGCCTCGAAGGCGCGGTTGTCGGTATCGACACCTTCGGCGAATCCGCTCCGGCGGGCGTGCTGTTCAAGCACTTTGGCTTCACGACTGACAACGTCGTGGCGAAGGTGAAATCGGTATTAGGTTGATTTACAGTTTCCAGCGCCTTCCCGGTTGACGGGGAGGTTGGGTTGGGGCGAAGCGCGGGTCACATCGATCATGCGGAAATCGCTCCTGCCCAACCCGGCTCCGCGAGGAGCGGGAGCTGAATGATTACTTTGCTTTTTCATTCAGGAGAAAACCATGACTATTCGCGTCGCAATCAACGGCTATGGACGTATCGGCCGTAACATCCTTCGTGCGCACTACGAAGGCGGTAAGAAGAACGACATCCAGATCGTTGCGATCAACGACCTGGGCAATGCGCAATCGAACGCACACCTGACCCGCTACGACACAGCGCACGGCAAGTTCCCGGGCACCGTGGAAGTGGACGGCGACTTCATGATCGTCAATGGCGACAAGATCAAGGTTTTCGCGCAGCGCAATCCGGCTGAAATTCCGTGGGGTGAACTGAATGTCGACGTCGTGCTCGAGTGCACCGGCTTCTTCACCACCAAGGAAAAGGCATCGGCCCACCTGAAGGGCGGCGCCAAGAAGGTCATCATTTCCGCTCCAGGCGGCAAGGACGTTGACGCGACTGTCGTGTTCGGCGTCAATCAGGACGTGCTGAAGTCCTCGGACACCGTTATCTCCAACGCCTCCTGCACCACCAACTGCCTGGCACCGCTGGTCAAGCCGCTGCATGACAAGATCGGCGTGGTCAATGGCCTGATGACGACTGTTCACGCTTACACCAACGACCAGGTGCTGACCGACGTCATGCACGAAGACCTGCGTCGTGCGCGTTCGGCCACGCAATCGATGATTCCGACCAAGACTGGTGCTGCAGCCGCTGTTGGCCTGGTGCTGCCGGAACTGAACGGCAAGCTGGACGGCTTCGCGATCCGCGTTCCGACGATCAATGTGTCGATCGTCGACCTGTCGTTCATCGCTGCGCGTGATACGTCTGTGGATGAAATCAACGCGATCATGAAGGAAGCTTCTAATGGCGCGCTGAAGGGCATCCTGACTTACAACACTGATCCGCTGGTGTCGGTGGACTTTAACCATAATCCGGCATCGAGCAATTTCGATGCGACACTGACGAAGGTGTCTGGTCGTCTGGTGAAGGTATCGTCGTGGTACGACAATGAGTGGGGTTTCTCGAATCGTATGCTGGATACGACCGTGGCGTTGATGTCGGCTAAGTGATTTAGGTTTTTGCTTGTTGAAGGGGCGTATCTGGGAGATCAGGTACGCCTTTTTTGTTTTTTTGTTTCTCTTCGGTGATGCTGGTCTGTTTGTTCTTCGATCTACCTTGCCGGGACTGGCCCCGGCGGGCCACCTCCTTTCTTTGCTTCGCCAAAGAAAGGAGGCAAAGAAAGGCGACCCCGGTTCGGCGCTCTTTTGGCATCTGCACAGGGGCATTTTTAAACCCATCTCCGCCCTAACCCTCCTCTTGAAGAGGAGGGAACTTCGGCTCGCTCGCTGCGCATCGCATTGCCGCTTGCGTCTATCTTTGGTGCTTGTCGACGTTACGCACACCAATATGAAATCCGCTCTAATGCCCTTCAAGTCGCACCAGACTGACTCCTCCCCAACGTCATTCCCCACAACTCCCGCACTTTCGCAGCCGCAACTTCGACCTTCTCCACATCGACCCGCGCCCGGTCATTCCCCTGCAACCGGATCTGATGCTGCAACTTCCGGAACGTCCGATACGCATCCGCGACATCCCCCGCAAGTGATGCATCGATCAAACCCAATTCGCCGCACAACTTGAGCAAGGCGATATTCCCGATATCCGGCGTCAGTTGCGGATATTTGCACGCATTGCACAGTACCAGAAACTGCACGATGAACTCGATATCGATCATGCCGCCGGCATCGTGCTTGAGATCGAACTGTAAGGACCGGTTCGGATGTGCCTCATGCATCCTGGTACGCATCGCGGCGACTTCGCGACGCAGTTTTTCCTCGTCTCTCGGCTGACGCAAAACCCGTTCGCGGATCGCTTCAAAGCGTGCGCCGATCTCCGCATCGCCTGCGCAAAAGCGGGCACGGGTCAGCGCCTGGTGTTCCCACAGCCACGCATGTTCGGTCTGATATTTTTCAAAGGCCGAGACGCGCGACACGAGTAGACCACTCGCGCCATCCGGGCGTAACGCAATATCGATATCGAACAGGATGCCGGCGGGGGTATGGGTGGTCATCCAGGTAATGAAACGTTGCGCCAGCCTTGCATAGTTCGCCGGCGCTTCCTGATCGTCGTCATCGAACAGGAAAATCACATCCAGGTCCGAGGCATAACCCAGCTCTTTGCCTCCCAGCTTGCCATAGGCGATCACTGCAAATTTCGGCACTTCGCGATGCCGATTGTGGATGGTCTTCCAGACTGCGCCGATGGTTGCGCCAACAAGAATATCCGCAAGTGCTGACAAATGGTCGGCCAGCTTCTCCACCGTGAGCCCGCCTTCGAGGTCCTGCGCCAGTAAACGGAACAACTGCGCATGATGCAAGTCGCGCAGTACGTTCATTTGAAGCTCGGTGTCGCCATCCGCTGCATCCAGTTGGCGTTGCACTTCCTGCGCGAATGCAGCCCAGTCAGGCGCCGCCGTCAATGTACGGTCTTCAAGCAATTCATCCAGCAGGATGGGATGGCGGGTCAGATAGGTGGCCGCCCAGCCACTGGCGCCCATCATGCGAATCACCCGACCCAAAGTGTGCGGGTACTCGGTGAGCAGGGCAAGGTAAGCAGCGCGTCGTGCAATCGCTTCAAAAAAATCCAGCAGGCGGCCCAGAGTGTCCGCTCGCGCGTTTGACGTGGCGGCAATCAATGGCAGCGAGGCGTTAATCAGTGCCATCAATTTGGTTCGGCTTGCCTCAGGGAGCGATTGAAGGCGGTGCGACTGCGCGGTGGCAAGCAATCGTTTGGTAGCGCCTGGCACATCGTCGAAAGCCAGTGCTTGCAGACGTGCTTCGATGGCTTCACGGTGTTCGATGTCGGAAAGATTGCCTTGCACGATCGTCGCGGATTCGGCTTCCGGCGTGGCCGGCGTACCGCTTGCCTTGTCGGCAAAAATCGCATCGAACTGTGACGCAACAGTGGTGCGATGGGCGTCCAGCACTGCCAGTAGTGCGGGTACGTCGGCAAAACCCATCATTTTCGCGATCGCGAGCTGATCTTCCGGATTGGCGGGGAAGGTATGGGTCTGTGCATCGTCAAGATACTGCAAGCGGTGCTCAAGGTTACGCAGGAATGTATAAGCCTCTTGCAGTTGTTCCACTTCAGCAGCACTCAGCAGGTTTTTCTCGGCAAGCGTGACCAAGGTCGCACGTGTCGAACGGTCCTGCAGCGACAGGTCGCGCCCACCACGGATCAACTGGAATACCTGCGCCAGGAATTCGATTTCACGAATGCCGCCGCGTCCCAGCTTGACGTTGTTGGCCCGCTCCGGGTGACGCACCTCCTGCCGCTTCACCTCTGCACGGATTTGCCCGTGCATATTGCGCAAGGCTTCAATCGCGCCGAAATCAAGATAGCGACGGTAGACGAAAGGCCGCACGATCTGCTCAAGCGAGGCAATGTCTTCCGGGCGTCCGGTCAGCGCACGTGCCTTGACCCAGGCATAGCGCTCCCATTCCCGGCCTTGCACCAGCAAATATTCTTCCACCATCGCGAGACTTGCCGCGAGTGGCCCGGACGCGCCGTTTGGTCTCAATGCCATGTCGACCCGGAAGGTGAAACCGTCCTCGGTAATCTCTGACAGCGCGCCGATCAGCTTCTTGCCGACCCGAATAAAAAATTCGTGATTTGACAATTGCCGTTGCTCGGACGACGTCACGCTGGTCTCGCCGCTCTCCGGGTAGACAAAGATCAGGTCGATGTCGGACGACACATTCAGTTCATGCCCGCCCAGCTTGCCCATGCCGATCACTATCATTTCCTGCTGCTCGCCGGATTCGGCGCCGATGGGCGTGCCATGAAGTTCGACCAACTCTGCCGAGATTGCGGCAAGGTGGGTCTGTACGGCAAAATCGGCGAAGTTGCTGATGGTGGCCAGGATGTCAGCCAGCTCCGCCCGTCCGCCAAGGTCGCGATCGATCAAAGCGGACACCACCAGGTTGCGTACTCGCCGCATCGCTCGCGGAAGAGGCATGCCGGCAGCTGTTTCTTTTTGTAAAAGCCGAGCAAAAACCTCTGGCGTAATAGATAATCCGGCAAGCTCGGCTACCATGCCCGCGCGGGACGGGTCGGCGTTGAGCCACCTCGAGTAGAACCTTGAGGCAACTTCGCTGGTCAAAAGGGATGGGGTCACAGTGTCAGGGATTGAGTGGCTGGGTTAAAGGGACAGGCATGCGCGATGCAGCGCACGATAAAGAGTTGTTCATTAATAAATTATTGAGCATTGTCCGGTGATATCCATGCGAACATGATGCATGCAATGCTAATCCGGCACGGGAGACATAACAAGAAGCCCGGCGTATATACTGCGTTGCGCGGCGTCTATGGTATGCCACCTGCCATGTATCTCCGTGCATTGCCGTTATTTCTCGCTTGATGCTTTTGAACAGACTCTGCTCCTATCGTTGATGCCCACAGATCCGAACATGCCGCCGCAACCAGAAACCAGGCTTAGCGCGTACTGGCATGCGTCGAAAGAATGTTATCGAATCGCCAATAAGGCGACGCATCACGTGCTTGGTGCGCTGTTCAAGACGGCGGTTGTCCTGTACTTCGTTTTCTGCGGACTGGTGCTCGGGCTGCGCTATGTTGTCCTGCCCAACATCGACAGCTACAAGCCGGAAGTAGAGCAGATGGCCGCGCGCGCCATCGGTAACAAGGTTTCCATTGGCGACATCCAGGCATCCTGGTCCGGTCTGCATCCCCGGCTCTCGCTTGACCAGGTGGTCATCCACGATAAGTTCGGCAATGCCGCGCTAACCCTCCCTAACGTTTCCGCCACGCTGTCCTGGCTGTCGCTGCCAACCGCCGATTTGCGACTCGAACAACTTGTCATCAACAAGCCCGACATGGACGTGCGGCGCGATGCGAACGGCAAGCTGTTTGTGGCCGGCATCGCCATTGATACCGGCAGAACCGGCAGCGACAAAGGCGCCGATTGGGTGTTGTCGCAACGTGAAATCATCATCCGGGATGGACGCGTTCGCTGGAATGACGATCAGCGTGCTGCGCCCGAACTGCCGCTCAATGATGTCAATCTTATCTTGCGTAATCAATGGCGGCATCATCGCTTCTCGTTGCGAGCAACGCCACCCCCAGCGTTCTCCGGTCCGCTCGACGTGCGTGCTGCGTTCGACCATCCTCACTTTGCACGCAAGATTTCCGATGCTGCGGTATGGAAGGGACAGGTCTACGCTGATCTCCACAACACCGACCTGACAGTCTGGAGAACGTATCTGGACTATCCGGTGGACATGCAGCAGGGCAAGGGCTCGGTACGGGCATGGCTGGATTTTGACCGTGCCAAGGTCGCCAACTTTACTGCCGACTTGAGCTTGTCGAACGTGTCGGCAAGACTGCGCGAAGACCTTGAACCCATGAATCTGGTCGAGGTATTGGGACGGATTTCCATCCGGGAGGATTACAACGCCAATGCGCAGGATGGCACGCCGACGTTTGGCCAGAACGGGCATGCCATCTCGCTGACCGACTTTACGCTGCAGACCGACGACGGGCTGTACCTGCCCCGCACTACAATCAGTGAAAGCTATGCGCCGGCCCGCAATGGGCGGCCCGCAAGAACCGAGATCAATGCCCGCTTGCTTGATCTGCAAACTGCCGCCAGTTTCGCCGAACGTTTGCCGCTTCCTGCGGAGCAGCGCCAAATGCTGGCGGATTTTGCGCCACGCGGGCTTCTCAAGGACTTTTCCGCACAGTGGCAGGGCAGCTTTCCGGATATTTCGGCCTACAGTGTCAAAGGCGAATTTGCCGGCCTGTCGCTCAAGCCCTTACCGGCCCGCGAAGCAAGGCCCAGGACTGCCACGTCGCCGGCCCAGGCAGCAGTGCCGGCGATTCCCGGCTTCGATAACCTGACAGGACGTATCGATGCGAACGATCGTGGCGGCTCGTTCAACCTGGCCTCGCGTGATATCGCATTGCAGCTGCCTGGCTATTTCGCCGAGCCGGTGATGCCTTTCGATCGTTTCAGCATGCAGGCAAACTGGACCTTCCAGGAAAACAACAAGCTGCTGCTTGACGTGCAAAAGATGGAATTCATGCAGGGCGAACTGGCGGGTTCCTTCAGCGGCACCCACCTCATGCCCCTCAGTCATCAGGCCGGAAAATCGCGTGGCAATATCGATCTCACCGGAAAACTAAACAAGCTTGAACTGCAGGATATCGGGCGCTATCTGCCCTTGCAGACGCCCAAGTCACTTCATGAATGGCTGACCGGTGCGCTCGTCGGCGGCACGGTAAAAGATGTGCGGCTGAAGTTGAAGGGAGATCTGGCGCAATTTCCTTTTGCGCGAAGCGCCGGCAACGACAAGCCGAAAGGCGAATTCAGCGTCCTCGGCAAGATCGAAAACGGCAAGCTGAACTATGCACCGGATCTGTTTGCGCCGGACGGCAAAACACCCATGTGGCCGCTGATCGACGGCATCAATGGCACCATCGCATTTGACCGGGCGCGCATGGAAATCGTGGCTGCCAACGCCAGGACTTCAGGTACCACGCTGTCCAACGTCAAGGCGGTGATTCCCGATCTGGACCAGCACGACAACATGGTGCTGGATGTGAATGGTGAAGCCGCCGGACCGCTGCAAAACTTTTTACGCTTCACCAATGAAAGCCCGGTCGCAGGCTGGATCGATCATTTCACCGAAGACACCAAGGCTACTGGCAATGCCAGGCTGGCGCTGGACCTGCAACTGCCGTTACAGCATCTGCGTGACGCTAAAGTAAAGGGCGCGCTCCAGTTCGCTGGAAACAACGTGGACCTGATCAAGTTCATGCCGCCGTTAATGGGTACGACCGGCAAGCTGGAGTTTTCCGAGAAGGGTTTTAATCTCGCTGGAATCAAGGCCAACTTCCTCGGTGGACCGGCCGCTGTTGCCGGTGGCACCCAGCGCGACGGCGGTATCGTGGTCAGGGCGGATGGCACCCTGTCGGTGGACGGATTGCGCAAGATTTACACAACACCGCTGACCCAGCGCTCATCCGAGCGGATCAGCGGCGGCACACGGTACACCACCACGATTCGCGTCAAGAACAAGCGGCCGGAAATTGTGGTCGAGTCCAATCTGGTTGGTGTCGGTCTCGACTTCCCGGCGCCGCTCAGGAAGGCAAGCGGCGACAGCATGCCATTCCGCTTCGAGCTTATCGGACTACCATCAAACGACGCTGCCTTAGTGCGCGACGAGATGAAGCTGTCACTCGGTTCCTCCATTTCGGCAAGATACGAGCGGCAGAAGGGTACTGAAAAGGATGCGGAGTGGCGCGTGCTGCGTGGCGGTATCGGCGTCAACGTGCCGGCACCGCAACCGGATAATGGCTTGATCGTCCATGCCAGCATGAAGTCGCTGGATATCGACGCGTGGCGTCGCGCGCTGACGTCGGTGGTTGCCGCGGTGCGGCAGGACGATGCGCAAAGTACACAGAGTACACAGAGTACACAGAGTACACAGAGTACACAGAGTACACAGAGTCAGCCGGACTCCCTCGGCATCGCCCAGTACATTGATCCCGAAGTACTCGCCGCGAATGCGACCGAGTTGATCGTGCTTGGCCGCAAGCTCGACAATGTCGTGGTCGGCGCGTCACATCAAAAAGGCCAGTGGCAAGCCAGTATTGATTCCGACCAGGCTTCCGGCTATGTGACCTGGATGGAACCACGTTTCCGGCAGGGCTCGGGACGGGTCACGGCAAGGCTGGCGTCGCTCATCATTCCACAATCCGCCGCCTCCGACGTCACAGAGCTGCTCGAAGGAAAGAACACCACGACGCAGATGCCCGCGCTCGATATCGTTGCTGAAAACTTCGAGTTGTTTGGCAAGAAATTCGGGCACCTGGAAGTCGCCGCACAGAATGCGCGCGGGCCGAACGGGCGCGAATGGCGAATCAACAAGCTATCCATCGCCAACCCGGACGGAGAATTCAATGCGACCGGCCGTTGGGCCAGCAAGGACGGCGAGAGTTTGTCCAGCCTCGCCTACAAGATGAAAATCGCCGATGCCGGCCGCCTGCTCGAACGTTTCGGGTTTCAGAACGTACTGCGCGGCGGGAAGGGCGAGATGAAAGGCGAAATCAGTTGGAAGGGCTTGCCGTTTTCGCTGGATATTCCCTCGCTCGCCGGGGACATGCATCTTGACCTGACGGCCGGACAATTTCTGAAAGTCGATCCGGCAGCCGCCAAGTTGCTTGGCGTGCTTAGCCTGCAATCATTGCCGCGCCGCTTGGTACTGGATTTCCGGGATGTGTTTTCCGAAGGTTTTGCCTTCGATGGCGTCAGCGCAACGGCAAACATCACGCAGGGCGTCGTGCATACCGATAATTTCAAGATGCGTGGCGTAGCGGCGACGGTTTTGATGGATGGCACAGCGGATATCGCGCAAGAAGCGCAGAATCTGCATGTGGTCGTGATCCCGGATATCAATGTCGGCGCAGCGTCGGTTGTCTACGGCCTGGCAGTCAATCCTGTCATCGGCGTGGGAACTTTCCTGGCGCAACTTTTCCTGCGCGAGCCGCTGATGAAGGCCTTCACTTTTGAGTATCAGGTGACTGGCCCGTGGAAGGATCCGGTGGTCACCAAAATGTTGCGAAAACCCGCCACACCGAACGGCGAGGCGGCAAACAATGTCGGAACCAAAGGCTGAGATCATGACGCAATCCGCACGATCCACAAAAATTGCTGCCATCCAGATGGTATCCACGCCCGTCGTGGAAGAAAATTTCGCCAGTGCCCGCAGGCTGGTTGCCGATGCCGCGCGCCAGGGTGCCCAACTCGTGCTGCTGCCCGAATACTGGCCCATTATGGGCATGAAAGACTCGGACAAGCTGGCGCATGCCGAGCAGACCGGTGCAGGCCCGATCCAGGAAACCATGTCTGAACTTGCGCGCGAACACAAGATCTGGCTGGTAGGCGGCACCCTCCCCATGGCCGCCCCGGAAGACGGCAAGGTGCTCAATACCTTGATGGTCTATAACCCCGATGGCGAACAGGCGAGCCGTTACGACAAGATCCACCTGTTCAGCTTTACCAAGGGCGAAGAGTTCTACGATGAAGCGCGGACCATCGTCCATGGCGAGCGTGTGACCACCTTCGACGCGCCATTCGGTAAGGTCGGCCTTTCGGTATGCTATGACCTGCGGTTCCCCGAGTTGTATCGCGCGATGGGCGACTGTGCATTGATCGTCATGCCAGCGGCATTTACCTATACCACTGGGCGTGCGCATTGGGAAATCCTGTTACGCGCACGTGCCATCGAGAATCAATGTTATGTCCTTGCCGCGGCCCAAGGAGGCAAGCATCAGAATGGACGACGTACCTGGGGACACAGCATGCTGGTCGATCCCTGGGGTGAAGTGAAGAGCGTGCTGCCCGAAGGCGAAGGCGTGGTCATCGGCGATCTTGACATCTCACAACTGCAAGGTGTGCGTGAAAGTTTGCCGGCGCTGATGCACCGTAAGCTGTAAGCGTGCCACCAAGCAATTGCTGACTGGATTCCTGAACCCGTCCAACCGAATCATGCGATGGGACGGTGGCCCGGCAGATGCTCTACAATCGCATATCGTATCCAGTCAACGCATTCACGCGAAGAGACAATAAAACATGAAGCTATTCGAACCCAATCTTCAAACCCTTGCCATTGCCCGCGATGTCCTGCTGACACCTTTCGGTCTGGATGAAGCCAAGCTGATCAAAACGCTGGACGAGATCTTTACGCATCGGGTCGATTACGCTGACCTGTATTTCCAGTTTACAAAAAACGAAGGCTGGAGCCTGGAAGAGGGCATCGTCAAGACGGGCAGCTTTTCGATTGATCAGGGTGTCGGAGTGCGCGCAGTGTCTGGTGACAAGACGGCATTTTCCTATTCCGACGAAATTTCGGAACAGGCGCTTCTGGATGCGGCGGCGGCAACACGCACCATTGCGCGTCAGGGTGCCGGCAAGGTCAAGGTGGCTTCATCGATTCAGCCTGTTGGCGGACGGTCCCTGTATCTGCCAAACGATCCCTTGTCATCGCTGACCGCGACAGAGAAGGTGAAGGTGCTGGAAAAGATCGAACGCATTGCGCGGGCAAAGGATCCTCGCGTGGTGCAGGTCATGGCCTCCCTTGCGGGTGAATACGATGTCGTGCTCGTGGTACGCAGCGACGGTGTGCTGGCGGCGGACATCAGGCCATTGGTCCGCATGTCGATTACCGTCATCGCCGAACAGAATGGTCGGCGCGAAGTCGGTTCCAGCGGCGGCGGCGGCCGTTATGATTTCAATTACTTCACCGATGAACTACTGGAAAAATACGCGAGCGATGCGGTCTCGACGGCGATCGTGAACCTGGATGCGCGCCCTGCGCCGGCAGGACCGATGACCGTGGTGCTGGGTCCCGGCTGGCCAGGCGTACTGTTGCACGAAGCAATTGGCCATGGACTGGAAGGTGACTTCAACCGCAAGGGTGCCAGCGCGTTTTCGGGCCGCATTGGCGAGCGGGTTGCGGCCAAGGGCGTGACCGTCGTGGACGACGGCACTATCACCGACCGGCGCGGTTCGCTCAATATTGACGACGAAGGCACGCCGACGCAATGCACGACCCTGATCGAAGACGGCATACTCAAGGGCTATATCCAGGACACGATGAACGCACGCCTGATGAATATGTCCGTGACTGGCAACGCACGTCGCGAGTCCTATGCGCACCTGCCGATGCCCCGTATGACCAACACCTACATGCTGGGTGGCGACAAAGACCCGCAGGAAATCATCGCCTCGGTTAAAAATGGCTTGTATGCCGTCAACTTTGCCGGCGGCCAGGTAGATATTACCAATGGCAAGTTCGTGTTTTCCGCCAGTGAAGCCTACATGATCGAAGATGGCAAGATCAGCTATCCGGTCAAAGGTGCCACCCTGATCGGCAATGGGCCGGATGTGCTCAACCGTGTGTCATTGATCGGCAATGACATGAGGCTAGATAGCGGCATCGGGGTCTGCGGCAAGGAAGGCCAGAGCGTTCCCGTAGGCGTCGGTCAGCCGACATTGCGTATCGATGGCATGACGGTCGGCGGTACAGCGTAATTTGCAGAAAAGAAAACCGGTTAGCGTGCGACCTTTTCCAGGTGGCACACTAACCGGTTAATTTTTTTGCAGAGCCGTTTCGTGCTGCCGAGGGTGTTTTATCTACGTAAGGCAGCGCGTCCGTCACCGTAATGATGGTAGCCCCGATGGTGATGGTGCTGATGGTGATGCGGCCGCGGCGCAGGAGACTGATAGTAGATAACCGGCGGTGGCGCTATCGGATAGGCCTGTGTCGGCGCAACGTAGTAACTTGGCGCCGGGTAGTAATACACCGGAGGCGAAGGAAATGCCGATGGTGGCCGACCGTAAGGCCCATAATCAACCTGCGGCTGCTGGTAAACCACACCCGGCTGCACATAAACTGGTCCGCCGACAGACACGGACCAGTGGACGTTGCCTCCCGCGAATGCCGGTGTCGACCAAGCTGACAGGGCAAGGCTTGCAGCGGCTGCTAACCTGAAATACTTCATCATGCATCGCTCCTTTGTCCTTTATATTAAAGGACAAACTCACTACGACTGCCGGGAATCTTTGTAACAAGAGTCGTATGGGCAAGAATCTGTTGCACCGAGGCTGACTGATTTCGGCGGTGCTGCGCAAGCCAGGGTCGGCGCGAGAAGACCTTAGTCACTCCAGAGCTTGCCGCCGGTAGCCCAATCTTCTTTCTTTACTTCTTGAATGATGATGTCAACCGATTCCGGCTTGCATGCCAGGGTCGCAACCGCCGCTTCAGTCACTGCCTTGGCAAAAGCGCGTTTCTGTTCCAGCGTCCGTCCTTCAAACATCTGTACGTTAATTGTCGGCATGAATTGTCCTTCCAGTTTATTGTTGATAAGAAGCGGATACGGCATCAAGCATCCGTAGCAATGCCGGCCATTCGAGTTCGCCTTCGGGCGAGCCGTCGCCGAGCAGGTCACGGTGTGTCTTGACGCAAGTCTCGTGATCGGGCAGAACCAGCTTTGCGCCGCCAGTCTGTGCCTTAAGCTGGATCTCGCATGCCTTGTCCAGCGACTCCATGAGCACATAAGCTTCGGCCACCGTCCGGCCGCACACAAGTGTACCGTGATTGCGCAACATCATCGCCGGGTAGCCGCCAAGCCGGTCGACGAGTCGCCGCTGCTCGCTTGGAGACAGTGCGAGTCCTTCATAGGTATGGTAACCAAGCTGGCCATGGAAACGCAGCGCATGCTGCGAGAGTGGCAGCAATCCCGCTTCCTGCGCACCGACCGCGATACCGTTGACATTATGCAGGTGCATCACGCATTGTGCATCGGCGCGCGCCGCATGCACCGCTGCATGGATGGCGAATCCGGTGACGTTGATGCGATATCCGTGATCGCCGATAATGCGGCCCTGTAAGTCGATTTTGACGAGACTGGACGCCCGGATTTCATCAAAGCGATAGCCGAAAGGGTTGATCAGAAAACGCCCCGGCTCATTCGGTACCGCAGCCGAGATATGCGTATAGATCAGGTCATCCCAACCCTTGATCGCACATAGCCGGTAGCAGGCGGCCAGGTCACGGCGCATCTGCCATTCTTCCTTGCTGATCGCTTCACCGGCAAGTTTGCCGCCTTGGTATATGAAATTCGATTCCATCGTGGATCACCATAATGAAAACGCCCGGCAATGCCGGGCCGTTAAGCAATCGAGCGTAACAACGTATGAAACAGACGTTGTCCGCCCACGCGTCATCACATCGTCAAGCTATCAGAAACGGTGGCGGACACCGACACCAAAGCTGTTGCCGCTATCGCGGTTAGTGATACGGTCATTCATGACAACTCCATACAGGTCGGTACGCTTGGACAGGTCATAGTCGTAGCCCACCGCTGTTGTGTTGCGCTTCTGGTCCGGACCGAAGGCTACACCGTCACGCCTGGTCTGCGCCCACGCCAGCTGCACCTTGCCAGGGCCTGCCGGGACGGTCGCGCCCAGGGACAAGGTCTTGTCGTCCAGATCGATGTTATGCGAAGTATGGCCGTAAGTCGCAAACAACTTAGCGATTTTCAGATCGTAGCTGCCTCCCACCATCCACGCAGTCTGGCGTGCTGCGAATGCACCGGTTGCGAGCGGGATATTGCCGCCCGGTTGAACGTTACCTGCCGGGACGTTGAGCGGATTATTGATCTCAACGTTGTGGTAGAAGGCAGTCAACGCCAATGGACCCGCGAAATACAGTGCATTGATGCCGATGTTGTTGCGACCAGTACTGCCGGCGACTTCGCCGAACTGGTAGTGCACGTTGGCGGTCAGCCCACCGAAGCTTGGTGTCTGGTAACGGATGGAATTGCTCCAGCCGGTGTCCCCGACGATGGAGTTAGTCCAGCCCGATGCATTAAACAGCGGCACATCTGCGTGTAGGAGCAATGGCGAGAACGTGTAGGAATCGCCAAACGGATTGAACAGGATGGTCGGCAGGAAGTGCGGAGCCAGTTCACGGCCAAAGGACACCGCACCAAAACCGCCCGACAGGCCGACGTTGGCGTCGCGTGAAAACAGCGTGTCGCCGGGGAAGCGGCCCTGTGTGCCCGTGTCCGCCTGGATGAAGCTGGTCAGCAGGAAGTTGGCCTTCAGGCCGCCACCCAGGTCCTCCGAACCCTTGAAACCAAACCACGAAGTTGTCATGCCGCCGTTATTGACCACCGAGCGTGAGCGCGCATCGCCGGCGTTGCGCATCGAACCAGCATAAACATCAACGAGACCAGTGAAGGTGACATTGGTTTGCGCGCTGGCCGGAATGGCAACCGCACCGCCCATTACAGCTGCGAGCAGTAGCTTTTTTAGTTTGTTATGTTGCATGACATCTCCTGTTGTGATGCAGATTGAATAAGCCGGGTGTGCCCCCGGACGGTGAAACCCTCCGGGCTACCTGTATGAATTGCATTGCTTATCTACTTTTCTATACCGGCAGCCATTCTACTTTTCATTGCTTTATTCTGGACAAGGAAATGCCAAATCTTCATGTCGTTGTGCTATCGGCGCAACGCTGCGGCGGGTGCCGCAGCCTGTCATTTTTATACGGCGACAGCTTCCGGTTTGGTTGGCTGAGGTCCGCGCGCATGGACCTGCTTGCCGGCGCTGTAAGTTGCGGCCACAGTGCGGTCATCGCCAAGCAAGGCAAGGGCAAACAGTAATTCCTCCAGGCTTTCCGTGCGCGAGGTGCGGCGGGAGAGGAGGGGGGTTGCATGCGGGTCGAGGACGACGAAATCGGCCTCGACACCAGTTGCAAAATTGCCAATCGTTCCTTCCAGTTGCATGCTTCGTGCGTTACCGAGTGTCGCCATGTAGAACATGCGCAAAGCCGGAAGATAAGTGCCACCCATACGGGCGACCTTGTACACTTCATTCATGGTCTGCAGCATCGAGAACGATGTGCCGCCGCCAACGTCGGTCGCCAGCGACAAGGGAACCTGCGCAGCGTCCGCGCGTGCAAAGTCGAACAGGCCGCTGCCCAGAAAGAGATTGGACGTCGGGCAGATCGATGCCGCTGACTGAGTTTCGCGCATGCGCGCGCGATCATGGTCGTCCAGCCAGATGCAGTGCGCATACATTGCCCGCGGACGCATCATGCCGTAGTGGTCGTACACATCCAGATAGCTGCGCGCCTCCGGGAACAGCGATTTGACCCACGCGACTTCATCGGTGTTTTCGGCGACGTGGGTTTGCAGGAAGGTGTCGGGATAGGTCTGAGCAAGTTCACCGGCCAGCTGCAATTGCGCCTCGGTCGAAGTTGGCGCAAAGCGCGGCGTGATCGCATACAGTTGCCGGCCTCGCTTGTGCCATGTGCGAATCAGGTCTTCACTGTCGCGTACGCCGCCTTCCGCTGTGTCGCAAAGAAAGTCGGGACAATTTCGGTCCATCATGATCTTGCCGGCTACCATGCGCAGGTTACGCTTTTCGCTTTCGCCGAAGAAGGCATTGACCGATGTGGGATGCACGGTGCAATACACCATCGCTGTCGTGGTGCCGCAGCGTAGCAATTCATCGAGGAAGAAGCTTGCCACTTCGACGGCATGTTCTTCCTTTTCAAACTTGCGCTCGGTCGGAAACGTATATGTCTCCAGCCAGGGAAGTAGACCAGGTGCCGGCGAGGCGATCATGTCGGTCTGCGGATAGTGGATATGCGTATCGATAAAACCGGGCACGATCAGCTTGCCGCGATAATCCTGGACCTTGACGCCTTCGGGCAGGGTGCCGCTCAATTGGGTATAGTCGCCGGCGGCATAAATGCGGCCATCGGCCACGATCAGCAGGCCGTCTTCATGCCAGCGAAAGGCGTTGTCGTTAAAGGCTGGATCAGCCGTGAAGTGCAGGATGCTGGCGCGGTAAGCCTGGCAGTTTGGGAGTGCTTTAGTCGAGGTCATTACATTCTTTCATTGCTTGGTATTGCATATTGTCGTGCGCAGCCATGACGAAACCGCGCAGGTCTCTGCGCGGCGCATGCCTCATGCGAATTGCCGCCGCTGTGGCTGGGCGAGTTGTGCACATTCTTCCGCTTCCCAGACCTGCAGCAATTGCGCACAGACCGATGCGGCGATGACGGCCGGCTGTTTGCCGGTGATGCCGGGAACACCAATCGGGCAGACCATGTCGGCGATTCGTTCCTGTGCAATACCGCGGTCGCGCAGCCTGTGTTCAAACTGCATGCGCTTGGTTTTTGAACCGATCAAGCCAAACCATCCGGCGTCGGCGCGGCGCAGGATGGCTTCGGACAGGCGTTGGTCGAGCGCATGGGAATGCGTGAGTACAAGATAAGTCGCGCCAGGCGCCACTTCATCGACGACTGCTTCGGGTGCGTCGGTTGCTTCAATCTTGACATTGGCGGGCACGCTCGCAGGGAACATGTCGTCTCGTTCGTCAACCCAGGTGACATGGCAGGGAAGTTCGCCTAGTGCGCGCACGATGGCAGCACCGACGTGCCCCGCGCCGAACAGCACCAGATGCGGCCGATAAGGGCGGCAAGGGTCAGCCAGCCAGGTTTTTCCTTCCGCATCTTTCAGTACATGGCAGGGGCGCTCGACATCAATCGCACCGAGCGTGGCAGGCCAGCTACCGGCAATGCACTTGCCCGATGCATCGAGCATCACGGGCGGGATTGCCGAATCGAGTGCAACCAGTCGCCAGCTGGTTTCGCGTTCGGACCGGCGTTCACCAAGCAGACGAAAATAGTCTGCCTGTGCCCCGTCAATCCGTTCAAACGCGAGATGCACGACGCCGCCGCAGCACTGGCCGAGACTCGGTCCCAATGCAAACCGGCCGATGCGGCGGCTGGCCGCCGGCATCGTCGCGGTCTGGTTGAGCATTTCCCGGGCGATCTCACAGGCACGCATTTCAAGGTGGCCGCCACCAATGGTGTCGACCTGGCCATCACGCGTGACCAGCATCTTGGCGCCCGGTTCACGCGGCCCGGATCCTTCGACCATGGCCACGGTGACCAGCACCGACGGCATTACGTCCCCGGTGGGCGATGTGACTGCTGACAGCCATGCGCTCATGCTGCGCTTGCCCGTACCGCGTCCACGGCGTTCAGGATTGCTTCGCTGGTCGCGGGTGCATTCAACGGTGGATTGACCTTGTAGTCGCCAACGCTCGCCACCGCATCGCGGATCGCGAAGAACACAGAGAAGGGCAGCAACAGAGGTGGTTCACCGACAGCCTTGGAACGATGGATACTGTCAGACGCATTGCGATTCTTGAACAACGCGACACGGAAATCTTCCGGGCAATCGGAGATGCCGGGAATCTTGTAGGTCGACGGTGCATGCGTCATCAGCTTGCCGGCCTTGTTCCACCACAGTTCTTCGGTGGTCAGCCAGCCCATGCCCTGGATGAATGCGCCTTCGACCTGGCCGATATCGATGGCCGGATTGAGCGAATTGCCAGCGTCGTACAGTGCGTCGGCGCGCAGCAGTTTCCACTCGCCGGTCAGGGTATCGACCACGACTTCGGATACCGCAGCGCCGTAGGCGAAGTAAAAGAACGGATTGCCGGTCATCGTCTTCGAATCCCAGTACAAGCCAGGAGTCGCATAGAATCCGTCGGACCACAATTGCACGCGGGCGTTGTAAGCACTGCGGATCAGCGACTCGAAGGATTCCGGCTTGCCATCCACATACATATGGCTGTTGGCGAACTGGATCTTCGATGCATCAACGCCATAGGCTTCGGCAGCGAACGCGGTGAGGCGCTCGCGAATCTGGCGGGCTGCATCCTGAGCGGCCTTGCCGTTGAGGTCGGCACCGGTCGAGGCTGCGGTTGCCGAGGTATTGGCCACCTTGCTGGTATCGGTCGCCGACACCCGCACCCGCGACAAATCGACCCCCAGTTCATGCGCCACCACCTGCGCCACCTTGGTATTGATCCCCTGGCCCATCTCGGTGCCGCCATGGTTGACCAGTACCGAACCATCCACATACACATGCACCAGCGCACCAGCCTGGTTCAGGTGGCTCACATTGAACGCAATGCCAAACTTGACCGGCGTGATCGCCAACCCTTTCTTCAGCACCGGACTGCTTGCATTGAATGCCCTGACCGCTTCCCGCCGTGCCCGGTAGTCGCTGCTCGCTTCGAGCTCACCGACCAGTTCATGGATCACGTTGTCAACCACCTTCTGCCCGTACTGGGTGACATTGCGCCCCTCGGCATCGTTGCGGCCGTAAAA